>JBAVOL010000116.1:0-7844 GCA_049692035.1 Rhizomicrobium sp. | reverse complement strand
AGGCGCCTAGCCAAAGATTGGGAGAATCTCAATCGCAAGGCGCTCGCTTTCTTGCACTTCGCCTCAATCCGCCTCATGCTCAGAAAGCTCTGCAATCCTTCATAAACTATCCGGACAGACTCTTAGCGATTTGCCGCACCCACCACCAACGATCGAGGCAGGCGCCGGCGTGGCAATGTTGCGCCGCACAATGCTCGAAATTCGCCAACGATTTCATGGGTCCGGTTTCGATATAGGTGCCATGCCTCTTCCTCAACCCTATTATGCGTATGCAGCATAGATTTTTTTCAAATGCACAATCACTTAATCATATCAATGAGATACCAAATATATGCGATGCACAAGAAATGCTAATCAGTAAATACTTCCGAATTTATTCATTGCACTTCCGTCAGGAGTGGCCTATATACCTTCTTGGAACGCCGGGATGGATCGGCGGAATTCAAGACGGCGAAGGGCGAATAACCCTGCCGTAAACAAGCAGGAGATCAGATCATGACACGCGATTTCAGCCATGCCCCCACCCAGACGTCCCGCTTCAATGTCGTGGTCGTCGGCGCGCTGATGACTGCGATGGTCGTCCTCGCCGGCATTCTGTCCTTCTCGCCTCTCACGGCGCTTTAAGGACGCGCGCAAGCAGGCTTTCCGGGCGTGCCGACGGTGATTCCCCCCCCATCGGCGGCATGCCCTGAAGCGGCCAGCGAGCTTTCGGCGCAACCCCAAACGCGTCGAAAAGTCCAAGCTGGCTACGTTCAACCCCCGCCCAGGCCACCATCGCCCCGTTGTCGGTGCAAAGCCCGGGCGGGGGGATTTTTATCGCAAATCCCCGCTCCGAGCATAGCGCGGCAAGAGCGCCTCGGACGGCGCCATTGGCAGCTACTCCACCCGCGACGACCAGCGTACGGTTATCGCCAAACTCCCGGCCGAAGCGTTCCATCGCAGCCCCCGTGCGATCGATCAGGACATCGACGACGGCCGCCTGGAACGCCGCCGCGAGGTCTGCCCGGTCGCGACCGCCAAATCCCGCGGCCCTGGCCACCTGGCGCACGGCGGTCTTGAGACCCGACAGCGAGAAATCCGCGCCGGGGCGACCCAGCATGGGCCGCGGCAGGGCGAAACGCCGTGGTTCGCCCTGGGCCGCCAATGCCTCGATCGCAGGTCCGCCCGGATAGGGCAATCCCAGAAGCTTCGCGGTCTTGTCGAAGGCTTCGCCCACGGCATCGTCGATCGTCGTCCCGTAGAGACGAAAATGACCGACGCCTTCCACGGCGAGCAATTGGCAATGTCCCCCGGATATCAGCAGAAGCAGAAACGGAAATTCGGCGCCATTGGTCAGCCGCGCGGTGAGTGCATGCGCTTCGAGGTGGTTGACGGCGACCAGCTTCTTGCCCGAGGCCAGTGCCAGGGCCTTTCCCGTCGTCAGCCCTACCATGACGCCGCCGATCAGCCCCGGTCCTGCAGTCGCCGCGATCGCATCAAGGTCGGCCCAATCGCATTGCGCTTCCGCCATCGCCTGTTCGATCACCGCATCGAGCGCTTCGATATGGGCGCGCGCGGCAATCTCGGGCACGACCCCGCCATAGGGGCGATGCTCCTCGAGCTGGCTCAGCACGACGTTCGAGAGAACCTCGCCCGGCCCCGGTGCCGATCCGCGCACGATGGCGGCCGCCGTTTCGTCGCAGCTTGTTTCAAGGCCAAGGACGGTGAATGGGTGCAACAAATTTGCCATGGTAGTGTCTTGTAGCCCTGTAACCTGAAGATCGCGATGCCGCAAAGCCAATCGCCCCTTCGCCTCGGAACGCGCGGTTCCAAGCTCGCCCGTACCCAGTCCGAAATGGTGCGCAATCTGTTGGCCGAACGCGCGGGTGTCGCCTGCGAAATCGTTGTGGTCAAAACCTCCGGCGACCGCATTCAGGACCGCTCGCTGGCCGATATGGGTGGCAAGGGGCTGTTCACCAAGGAGCTGGAAGATGCGCTGCTGGCCGGCGAAGTCGATCTTGCGGTGCATTCGATGAAGGATGTGCCGGTGACCGGCCCGGACGGGCTCGCGATCAGGGCTCTGCTCCCCCGCGAAGACCCCCGCGACGCTTTCATTTCCAACGTCGCGCCGACGCTCGAAGAATTGCCGCGCGGCGTCCGCATCGGCACCAGTTCGGTCCGCCGGCGCGCCCAGATCGCACGCACTCGCCCCGATCTCGAAATCGCGCTGCTGCGCGGCAATGTCGACACCCGCCTGGCGAAGCTCGATGCCGGCGAATATGACGCTATCATTCTGGCTTACGCCGGATTGCGGCGCCTGCACCTTCAGGGGCGGGTCACCTCGCTGCTTTCATTGCAGCACTGGCTGCCGGCGCTGGCGCAAGGCGCCGTCGGCGTGCAAACCCGTCACGATGATCACCGCGCACATGAAGCTGTCGATCTGTTGGACGACATTCCAACGCAGGTCGAACTCGCCTGCGAACGCGCGTTCCAGCTGGCGCTCGACGGCACGTGTCGCACGCCGATAGCAGGTTTGGCGCTCTTTTCCGGCCGCCGTCTCGAGTTCCGGGGCGAAGTACTGGCGCCGGACGGAAGCGACTTCGTGGAGACGCAATTCGATGCTCAGCTGGATGATCGCACCCACATCGCGGATGCGCATAGGCTGGGATTCAATGCGGGCCTCGCGCTCAAGCCGCGCGCGGCGCGCTGGCTTGCCGTCTAGACCATGCGCGTCCTCGTCACAAGACCGCGTGGCGATGCGCAAGAAACGGCGGCAATCCTTCGCGCGCGCGGCCACGAAGCCGTCATCGCTCCGCTTCTCGACATTCGCGACCGCGCGGGCGCCGAAATCGCGCTGGACGGTGTTCAAGCCATCCTCGTGACCAGCGCCAACGGCATTCGCGCGCTGGCAAAACGCGCGCTGCGGCGCGACGTCAAAGTCCTCGCCGTGGGTGCGCAATCGAATCGTGCTGCCCGCGATGCCGGTTTTACGGATGTGGAGCATGCGGCCGGCGACGCGGCGGCGCTTGCGGCGTTGGCCGCGGCGCAGCTGGCGCCCGGGGACGGCGTGCTCCTTCACGCAGCCGGAGCCGAGACGCGCGGCGCGCTCGCTGCAACGCTGGCGGCAAAGGGCTTCACGCTGCGCACAGAGGTTCTTTACGAGGCCGTGCCAGTGGAGGCATTGCCCGTGCGTGCCGCCGACGCATTGGCTGAAAATCGGCTCGATGCGGTGTTGTTGTACTCGCCGCGCACCGCCCGCATCTTTGCCACGCTGCTCGCGCGTGCCGGTCTTCGAGATTCCTGCCGTGCCGTCACGGCCCTGTGCATCAGCCAGGCAACGGCCGACGCGCTCGCGCCGGTCGCATTTCGCGCGGTCCGCGTTGCATCGCACCCCGATCAGGACGCACTCCTCGCGCTGCTCGATTGAGCCCTTTCGGGGCGGGACGCAGGGCAGAAAGTCATGGAAGTTCAAACCAGCGCTTGACGAAAGGGGAGGAGTAGGTCTCACATTTCGCAAATGCAGCATGAAGCGTTAGCAGCAATCGACGACAACGAGCCCGAGGCGATGGCTTCCGCGGGCGCCAGGCCGGGCCGTGATGCGCCCTTCAAGGACTACGTCCTGGGACGCGCCTATGACGAGATGTTCACGGCCGATGGCTGCGTGCGCCCCCAATGCGCCGCCCTCCACGCACGGATTTCGACTCTGCCGCCGGAAGAATTGGCGCGCCGCCAGCAGGCTTGCGAACAGTCCTTCCTCCATCAGGGCATCACCTTCACCGTCTACACCGACAATCAGGCGACGGAGCGGATCATCCCGACCGATCTGTTGCCGCGGATCGTCACGGCGGAAGAATGGGCGCGGGTCGAGGCGGGCCTCAAGCAGCGCATCGTCACGCTCAATCTGTTCCTGCGCGACATCTACACCGATGGCCGCGTGCTCAAGGACGGCGTGATCCCGCGCAAGATGATATACGGCTCGAAGCATTACCGCCGCGAGATGCATGGGCTGCCCATGCCGCATGGCGCTTATGTCAATGTGTGCGGCACCGATCTGGTGCGGCGCGAAGACGGCGCCTTCGTCGTGCTCGAAGACAATCTGCGCGTGCCGTCGGGCGTCTCGTACATGCTGGCCAATCGCGAAGTCGTCCGCCGCGCCTTTCCGGGCGTGTTTCGCGCCACGGGCGTCCAGCCGATCGAGCATTACCCGCAGGAGCTTCTCAACACGCTCAAATCGCTGGTGCCCTACCAGGAAGACGCCTCGATTGCGGTGCTGACGCCGGGCGTCTTCAATTCGGCCTATTTCGAGCATGCCTTTCTCGCCCGGCAGATGGGCATCGAACTGGTCGAGGGGCGCGATCTTCTCGTCAACGACAACGTCGTCTATGCGCGGACGACCTCGGGGCTGAAGCGAATCGATGTCATCTACCGCCGCGTCGACGATGATTTCATCGATCCTCTCATCTTCCGCGAGGATTCCGCGCTCGGCGTGCCCGGCCTGTTCAACGCCTACCGCGCCGGCAATGTCGTCATCGCCAATGCGCTGGGCACCGGCGTTGCCGACGACAAGGCGGTCTACGCCTATGTCCCGCGGCTCATCCGCTACTACCTGTCGGAAGAACCGATCATCGACAATGTCGAAACCTTCCTGTGCCGCGAGCCTCAATCGCTCGCCCATGTGCTTGGCAATCTCGACAGACTGGTGGTCAAGGCGGTCGGCGAATCGGGCGGCTACGGCATGCTGGTGGGGCCCCATGCCAGCAAGGCCGAACGCGAGGATTTCGCGCAGAAGCTGAAAGCCGACCCCGAAAATTACATCGCGCAGCCGACGATCCAATTGTCGACGGCGCCCACTTTCGTCGAAGGCGGTGTCGAAGCGCGCCACGTCGATTTGCGCCCGTTCATTCTCCATGGCGAGAACACGACGATCGTGCCCGGAGGGCTCACGCGGGTGGCGCTGCGCCGCGGCAGTCTTGTCGTCAATTCGAGTCAGGGCGGCGGTTCGAAGGACACTTGGGTGTTGAGCGCCTGATGCTGAGCCGTGTCGCCGACAGTCTCTATTGGATGGGCCGCTATATCGAGCGCGCCGAACACACGAGCCGGATGCTCGCGGTGCGGCTCGAATCCATGGTCGAGCAATCGAAGGACGATGCGAGCCGCTCCTGGGCGCGCGTGGCTGCCGCCCTCTCCGCCGAAGAATTTGCGGACCGGGCGTCCGACCCCTTTGCGATCACCGGCGCGCTGTCGCTGGCGCGCTACAATCCTTCGTCTCTCCTCAATTCTCTCGGCCTGGCGCGCGACAATGCAAGGCAGGTGCGCGAGCAATTGTCCACGGACATCTGGGAACATCTGAACCGCCTCTATTTGAGGCTGCAGCCGGTCACGGTCGATTCGATCTGGGGGCATCAGCCGGCAAAGCTGTTTCGCGAGACGCTCGAAAATCTCTATATGCTCGACGGCGTCATCTTCACCACCTTGCGCCACGGCGAGGGGTGGTACTTCCTCGAACTCGGCCGCTATATCGAGCGCGCGCAGCTCGTCAGCCGCCTGCTCGACATCCATTTCGGCACCGAGGCGCATGGCGAATCGGCCAAACCGCTCAAATATGCCGACTTGCTCGCGCTGCTCAAATATTGCACGGCCTTCGAACCCTATTGCAAAGAGCATACGGCGGCGATCAAGCCCGAGCGCATCGCGGAGTTCCTGCTGTTCGATGCCGAATTTCCCCATTCGGTAAAATTCGCCGTGGATCGCATGCGCGAAGCCCTCGCCCACGTCGCGCCCGGCGCTCCGCCCGCGCGCCGCGCCGCCTGCGAGAGGCTGGCGGGCCGGCTCAAGGCGGCAGTCGATTTCGGCCAGATCGACGAATTGATCGGCGGCTCGATCGACGCGTTCCTGAGCGAGATTTCGCGTCACTGCGAGCATATCCACGAGGCCGTCTATGCGGCCTACATCGCCTATGGGGCGGAGACCGTGTTGTGAACCCGAAGGTTTTGTGATGTTCTATTCGCTGCGCCACGTCACCCGCTTCCGCTATTCGCAAGCCGTGCATGAGAGCGTGATGGAACTGCGCATGCAGCCGCGCTCGGAAGGCCCGCAGGCGCTCAGGAGCTTCCAGATCGCGACCAATCCGCGCGCCCAGCTTTATGCGTATACGGATTATCTCGGCAATGCCGTCTATCATTTCAACGTGCTGCGCGCGCATGAGGAATTGCGCATCGACGTCCAGGCCGTCGTCGAGATATCGCCGATGCCGGCGCTGCCTTTTGCCTCCGATCCGCTCGAATGGCAGCGTTACAATCGCTACAATCTGGCCGACGACCATTTCGATCTGCTCGAACCTTCGAAATTCGCCCACCCCTCGCCGGCGTTGAGCGAATTTGCGGCAGCGCATGATCTCGTCAGCCCGCAGGGCGATCCGTTGACGGCGCTGCGCCGTCTGAGCAAGACGATTCATGACGCGTTCGACTACGAGGTCGGCATCACCCAGGTTCATTCGCCGATCGACCATGCGCTGGCCGAGAATCGCGGCGTCTGCCAGGACTTCGCCCACATCATGATCGCCATCGCGCGCAATTGGGGAATCCCGACGCGTTACGTCTCCGGTTATCTCTATCATCGCCGCAAGGGCCAGGATCGCTCGGGCGAGGATGCAACGCATGCCTGGGTCGAAGCCTATCTGCCCAGCCTGGGCTGGGTCGGGATCGACCCCACCAACGATATCGACGCGGGCGAACGCCATATCCGCGTGGCGGTCGGGCGCGATTATGCCGACGTGCCCCCGACGCGCGGCACATTCAAGGGCGACGCCGAATCCGAACTCGCCATCGCGCTGTCTGTCGAGCCGACGCAGGCGCCGGTCCGCCATGAGGAATTCCTGCGTGTCGCGCGTCCGCTGAAACAGGCGGTGCCGAGTGCCGCCGCGGCGGAACGGCTGTATCACCAGCAGCAACAGCAGCAGCAATAAGGCTGGAACCGCAAACCGTATTTTACGGCATCCGTGGCGGCGAAACGGCGATCAGCGGTCCAACTGCTGGTAGGCTGTCACCTTGCGCAGCTTGCCGGCCTCATTGAATTCAAAGATCCCCAGCGTGTTGACCGAGTTGGTGTGGCCGTTCGCCGTAACGTTCTCGACTATATCCATGTAGACGAGGTTGCCCGCCTCCTTGATCCGCCGGATTTTGCTGTCGAAATCGGCATTGGCCGACCACTGGCTGCGCAGGGCCATGTCCTCCTGCCAGTTCCTGCCATCCTTGTTGGCGGAGACCCTTTCGAACTCGTCGACAGCTACAAGCGCGGCAAGCTCGTTCCATTCATCCGGGCTGAAATCCGGCTGCTTGGCCCGCTTGACCAGGCGCGCGGTGGTGTCGATGAATTCGATGACCTTTTGAGAAAGCTGGCCGGGATTTGTGGTTCCCGCGTTTGTGTTCGTCATCGGATGTCCTCTCACAATCAGGAGCGATGTTATTGGAAGAAGTCCAGGCGGGTGATCTTGCCGGCCTCGTTGAATTCGAAGACCGTCATCGTGACCATTTCCATGGTCTGACCGTTCATCGTGTTTCGCTCTTGCAGCTCGAGGAAGACCACGTTGTCTACCTCGTTGACCCGCACTATCTCATTGTGGAATTCGGCGATCCGCGCAAATTGGTCCATCAGGTCGACGGATTGCTGCCAGTCCATCACTTCCTTGAACCGGCCCACCCGCACGAAGTCATTGACAGCGACCATTTCGGCCAGTTCGTCCCAGGCTGCCCGCGTGAAGCCGGGCTGCTTGGCCCTTATTGTCATGCCCGTGATGAAATCGGCATATTGCCAGGCCTTTCCGGCCAGCGTGTCAGGGCTTGGAAGCCCTGCTGTTGCATCGCTCA
>JBAVOL010000115.1:0-15648 GCA_049692035.1 Rhizomicrobium sp. | reverse complement strand
TCGAGCCCGGTCGAATATCTCACCGCGCCGGTCACGCGCGGAGACGTCGTCAAGACCATCACGGCCAGCGGAACGGTCAACCCGGTGATCATCGTCGAGGTCGGAACCTATGTCTCGGGCCCGATCGAGGCCCTCAGCTGCGACTACAACACCAAGGTCCACAAGGGACAGCTCTGCGCAAAGATCGACCCGAAACCCTATCAGGTTGTCGTCGATCAGGATCAGGCCGATTTGGCGGTGGCCAGGGCCCAGCTCGCCAAGGACAGGGCCAATCTCGTCTATACCGAGATCACCCAAAAGCGCGACGACATCCTGCTCAGTGAGAACGCGATATCTCACGACGCCGACGATGCCGCGCGTGACGCCAACAACCAGGCGCGCGCGCTCGTCAAACTCGATGCGGCCACGGTCGCCCAGAAAACCGCGACGCTGAAGGCCGCACAGATCAACCTGGATTACACCAACATCGTCTCGCCGGTGAACGGCACGGTGGTATCGCGCAATGTCACGGCCGGCCAGACCGTGGCGGCGAGCTTTCAGACCCCCACCCTGTTTCTCATCGCCACCGATCTGACCAAAATGCAGGTCGACACCAATGTCAGCGAGTCCGATATCGCCGGCGCCGTCGAAGGGGCAAACGCCAGCTTCACGGTCGACGCCTTTCCGAAACGCATTTTCCACGGAATCGTGGCCCAGGTCCGGCAGGCCCCCATCAGCGTGCAGAACGTCATCACCTACGACGTCGTGGTCACGGTCGACAATTCCGACCTGCTGCTCAAGCCGGGAATGACGGCGACCGCGAGGATCGCCACGGCCCAGGCGCTCAACGTCCTCAGAGTCCCGTCGCAGGCACTGCGGTTCACGCCGGCGGGCGCTGCCAAGCTCGCGGTCGCCCACAATGCCAAAGTCAAGCAACGTACGGTTTGGGTCGTGCGCTCCGGCGCGCTGGTCGCGGTCCCGGTGACCATCGGGCTCGATGACGACAGCTTCGCGGAGATCAAATCGGGCAATCTGAAGGTCGGAGACCGCATCGTTACGTCTGCCGCGACGGCTGGCAGCAGTTCCGCCCATCAGGTGGCGGTTACTCCTTCGCTGCGCCTGTAAACGGGGGCGCGGTATGGACGAGCCCGTTATTCGCCTAATCGATCTGACCCGGTCGTTCCGGCTTGGCGATACCGAGGTTCATGCGTTGCAGGGGATCAACCTGTCCATCGATCGCGGCGAATTCGTCGCCATCATGGGATCTTCGGGGTCGGGCAAATCGACCTTGATGAACATCATCGGCTGCCTCGACCAGCCGACCAGCGGCCAGTTCGTGTTTGAAGGCCGCGACGTGGCCCATCTGTCCGAACCGCAACTCGCCGACATTCGTAGCCGACGCATCGGCTTTGTGTTCCAGAGCTTCAATCTGCTTGCCCGCACCAGCGCACTGGAAAATGTCGTGCTGCCTTTGCTTTACGGCGACGCCGCGGCGCTGACTGCAAAGGAACGCAACGACCGCGGCCGTGACATGCTCGCCGGTGTCGGTTTGGCGGAGCGCGCGCACAACACGCCCAGCCAGCTCTCGGGCGGACAACAGCAACGCGTTGCACTGGCCCGGGCGCTCATCAACCGGCCTGCCGTGCTACTGGCCGACGAGCCCACCGGCAATCTCGATACGCGCACCTCGCACGAGATCATGGAAATCATCCGCAAGCTCAATCGCGAGCAGGGCGTCACAGTGATCGTCGTGACTCACGAGGCCGATATCGGCGCCTATGCCGACCGCATGATCGTCATGCGCGACGGACGGATTTTATCGGACGAGCACCAGGTTGCCGCCGGGACGCCACACCTGCCCCTCGTCCGTGCGGCGGCGCCGACCGCTCCGGCCGCCGTCGCGGGTTTTCGTATGGCCTTCCTGTCGATGATCTTTTTCGCGTCCTTGCAAGCCCTGGCGCGCAACAAGATGCGCTCGGCCCTGACCATGCTCGGCGTTTTCATTGGCGTGGCCGCGTTGATCGCCATGGTGGCGGTTGGCGACGGCGCCAGCGCCGCGGTTAAAAAACAACTGGAGAGCCTCGGCACCAACATGGTCGTCGTCCAGCCTGGCGCCACGACGGCCGGCGGCATTCGCGCGGGGGCCGGCAGCGCGTCCACACTAACCGTGACCGACGCCGAAACGATCCTGCACGACGACCCCGCTGTCCAGCGGGTCAGCTATCTTACCCGCCAGGCCGGCCAGGTCGAATACGGCAACCAGAATTGGAGCACCAACATTCAGGGTGTGACGCCGAGCTATCTGGATATCGTCAATTGGCGCATCGCGGCCGGTGCCGCGATGACCGAGTCGGAAAACGACTCCGCCGAGCTGGTCTGCCTGATCGGCCAGACCGTCTACCAGAACCTGTTCCCTCCCGGCGAGGACCCCGTCGGCGCCGTCATCCTGATCAAGGGCGTGCCCGTGCGCGTGATCGGGCTCCTTGTCGCCAAGGGACAGACCGGCTATGGGCAAGATCAGGACGATCTGGTGATGATCCCGTTCACCACAGCCGAGCGCAAAGTGCTGGGGGTCGCCGCGCCGGTCACGACTCAGGACATCGTCAGCGCCAATTATCCACCCGCGCCCAACGCGTTCGGGCTCACCGCGCGCCTGACCGGATACGTCAACAGCATCTATGTCCAGGCAGGCGGACCGGATGTCGTGACCGCCGCAATTCAGCAGGTGACGGCGACGCTTATCAAACGTCACCGAATCCAACCGGGCCAACTCAATGACTTCTCCGTCCGCAACCTCAGTCAGATCGCCGAAGCGCAGGAGAGCAGCAGTCAGGTCATGTCCGCGCTTCTGGCCACGGTCGCATCCATCTCGCTCCTCGTCGGCGGCATCGGAATCATGAATATCCTTTTGGTGTCCGTCACCGAGCGAACCCGGGAAATCGGCATACGCATGGCGATCGGCGCGCGTCGCATACAGGTGCTGCTCCAGTTTCTGCTCGAAGCCGTGCTGCTCAGCGTGACCGGCGGCGTCGCCGGAATGGTGGTTGGCGTGGCGGTATCGTTCGTCATTTCTTCGGTCGCCCATTGGCCGACCCAGGTCTCGTTCGATGCGATCGCCGGCGGCTTTGCTTTTTCGGCGGCTGTCGGAATCTTCTTCGGCTTTTATCCGGCCCGTAAGGCCGCCAACCTCAACCCGATCGACGCGCTGCGTTACGAATGAAGCGTTGCCGACAATCCGCCCTTACGCAGCGGTCCATGGACTTGTCATCGCGACGGGATCAATTTGGTTGCAAGGAAGGTTGACCGCGATGCATGGCGATTCGCGCCTGACGCCTGAATTGCTGCTACGGGCCTACGCCAGCGGCATATTTCCGATGGCCGAACGCCGCGACGATCCGGCACTTTATTGGGTTGCGCCCGAGATGCGCGGGATCATTCCGCTCGACGGCGCCTTTCACGTCTCCCGCCGGCTGGCGCGCACCGTGCGCAGAGACCGTTTCGAAGTCCGCATCGATACCCAGTTCGAGGCCGTCATGCGCGCCTGCGCCGAACCGGCGCCCGGCCGCGAGGAAAGCTGGATCAATGATGAAATCCTTGACGCCTATACGGCCCTTCATGCCCGCGGGCACGCCCACAGCGTCGAATGCTGGCGCGCGGGACGGCTGGTGGGCGGACTATACGGCGTGCGTCTTGGCGGAGCTTTTTTCGGCGAAAGCATGTTCATGCGCGAGCGCGATGCGAGCAAGGTGGCCCTTGTCCATCTCGTCGGCCGCCTGATCCATGGCGGCTTCGAATTGCTCGACGCACAATTCCTGACCGAGCATCTGGCGCGCTTCGGTGCGGTCGCGATTCCCCAGGCCGCCTATCTCGAAAAACTGGCTGCGGCGCTGCGTAAGACGGCGCAATTCTACTGTCCGGAACCTTCGGGCAATTCCGGCAAATCCTCGGAGGCGCCGGCATCGGGCGAGACCGTTTTCACCGGCGCGGTCGAGGCCACCGCCGGCGCGACCTGGCCCGGCTGGTTTGTCTTGCAGCTGATCACCCAGACGTCGTAGAGCGGGTGATCCAGGGCGTTGAGCGACGGACTTGACGCGAGCATCCAGCCCGAGAAGACACTGTGCGCCGCCGCACCGGGGCGATGATCTTCGATCTGGATGAACGCCGTCGTTTCCGGCGTTTCGATGGGCGGCGTCGAATAGCAATAGCGCGCCGTGATGGTCAGTGTGGCGAACCTCACCGGCACGCCGACCGGCGCGAAAATGTTGACCGCCTGGCCCGAAATCTTGTCGAGGCCACGCAACACGACCGCGCGCTTCACCCCGTCCTTGCCGGGAATGGCGTCGGCCACGGACAGCTGATGTTGAGGCATGACCGAGTCCAGGGCGACGTCCGTGCCGTTCTGCGCGAGCGCCGCCGTGGCCAGCGCCACGGCCGAAACACCAGCGAAGATCAGCGACCGCGTCGTCATTTGGAACCCGTATTGCCGTAGATTACCCGTCCGATCAGGCTCATCAAATCAATGGATCCTTGAGTATTGGTGATGACCCCACCATCCGCCAGCATTGTGTCGTTGCCGCCGGGTTGAACGGCGAGATAGGAATTCCCGCCAAGCAGGCTCGATACGACCTTGATCGAGGAATCGTCCGGTATGTGGACATCGTTGCGGATCGAGAGGTGCACGATCGCCTGGTAGGTCTTGGGATCCAGGTCGATCGATGAGACAGTGCCGATCTTGATGCCGTGCAGGCGCACGTCCCCGCCGGTCACGATCCCGTCAGCGCTGCTGAAGGAGGCTTTCAGATCATAGCCATTGATGTTGCCGCTACTCGTCGAGGTGTAGGCAAAAAAGAGAAAGCCCGCAGCCACGACCACGACCAGCGCACCAATGAGCGTTTCGAAAGCGTTGTTCTGCATAAGTTCCTATCCCCAACCTGTCACGGCGAATTCGCCATTTATTCCGGCTTCCAGGCTTCATAATCGCCGGTCGCAGGCGGGCGCGTGCCCTTGGCGGCAAGACTTCCCTGGGGCCTTTGCGCGCCGTTCGTGCCCGTCATGTTCGGCATATGCGAGCGTTCCCAAGGCTTCGTCTTGAACGGCGCGATAGTTGGAGGCTCGCGAAAAGTGTGATGAAGCCAGCCGTGCCAGTCGGGCGGAACCCGCGATGCCTCAACCGTGCCATTGTAGATGACCCAGCGACGGCTGCCGTTCTTGTTCTGGTAGTAACGGTTGCCGAACTCGTCTTTGCCGACGAGCTGGCCTGAGCGCCACGTCGTGACCAGCGTGCCAAGCGTGGCACCGCGCCACCAGATGAAGAGCAAACGCAACAACGCCATGCGTTTTTCGCCTATGCGGAGATTCGACCGGACTATAGAAGCGTGCGCCCCTCGCGCCAAGCGGACAGATACGCGAAAAAACCGCGATATTCGGGCGCGACTCGCCTCGGCATCTTGCGTTTACCCATCCTTGGGCACCTTCTTTGGCTTCTTTTGGCTTCCCTGAAACAGTGCCCGTAACGCTTGGGATTTGACCATAAAAGGAGGCCTGGACCGGTTGGTCCAAAGCCGTCCGACATTTTATGCACAAAACTGTCAGTGAGTGTTTTGCGATCGTTCCACAACTTCGCATTAACCACCAAGTCTCGGGAATCTTTGAGATTCCTTGATGTCATGAAGTCTACAAGATGTGGTAGTAATGTTTCGTTTACCACTTAGCCCTTGCGTATCGGCGTGCCCTGTTGGCATAGTTAGGCCCTGTCGCCCGTCGCGACACCAAATCTGGCGGAAGCTACAAGTTCTAGCCGCCGGAAACCCCTCGCTTAGCTGGGTTTCCGGTGATGGGATTGTCGTCTTCAAAATCCAGAACGGATGCGGCGGAACGACCACTGGATCAACTTCAGGTTCGTCGGGGGTCACATGCGTATACGGCGTCAGTTCACGGTCGATGGTCGTTCGCCTTATGAAGGCATCGCGTTTCGCAATGCGACGAGTGAAATCCGTAATCCGGATGGCTCAATCGTCTTTCGACAAAGCGACATCGAAGTCCCCGCGGATTGGAGCCAGGTTGCGTGCGACGTGCTGGCGCAAAAATATTTCCGCAAGGCAGGCGTGCCGGCCGTCCTGAAAGCTGTGCCCGAGGAAGGCGTTCCGGCGTTCCTGTGGCGGCGGGAAGCCGATGGAGCCGAACGCACCGGTGAAAATTCCGCCAAGCAGGTTTTCGATCGCATGGCCGGCACCTGGACCTATTGGGGCTGGAAAGGCGGTTATTTCGATACCGAAACAGATGCGTGCGCGTTCCGCGACGAACTGTGCCACATGCTGGCGGCGCAGAAGGCAGCGCCCAATTCGCCGCAATGGTTCAACACCGGCTTGCACTGGGCATACGGGATCGATGGCCCGAGCCAGGGCCATTATTTCGTCGATCCTCTCTCCCGCCGGTTGCAGAAGTCCAACTCGGCTTACGAACATCCGCAACCCCATGCGTGCTTCATCCAAAGTGTGAAGGATGACCTCGTAAACGAAGGCGGCATCATGGATTTGTGGACGCGCGAGGCGCGTCTGTTCAAATACGGGTCCGGCACGGGCACGAACTTCTCGAGCTTGCGCGGCGAGAATGAAAAACTGTCCGGGGGCGGCAAATCTTCCGGCCTGATGAGCTTCCTCAAGATCGGCGACCGCGCCGCCGGCGCCATCAAATCCGGCGGCACCACACGCCGCGCAGCCAAGATGGTCGTCGTCGACATCGACCATCCCGACATCGAGCAGTTCATCGACTGGAAGGTCGTCGAGGAACAGAAGGTCGCCGCCCTCGTGGCCGGCTCGAAACTCGCCGAGAAACATCTGAAGGCGGTGCTCAAGGCCTGCGTCAATTGCGAAGGCTCGGGCAACGACTGCTTCGACCCGACTAAAAATCCGGCGCTGCGCCGCGAGGTCAAGCGCGCCCGCGCCGCGATGATCCCGGACAATTACATCGAACGGGTCATCTCCTTCGCGCGCCAAGGCTACAAGGACATCGATTTCCGTACCTACGACACGGATTGGGATTCGGAAGCGTATCTTTCGGTATCGGGTCAGAACTCCAACAATTCCGTACGTGTAACCGATGGATTTCTTCGACGGGTCGAACAGGATGGCGAGTGGAATCTCACCTATCGCGGCAGCCGCAAACCGGCAAAGACGCTTCCCGCGCGCGAGTTGTGGGAGAAGGTGTGCTACGCGGCGTGGTCCTGCGCCGATCCGGGCATTCAGTTCCATTCGACGATCAACGATTGGCACACCTGCCCCGCCGGCGGCGAAATCCGGGCGTCCAATCCGTGCTCCGAATACATGTTCCTCGACGACACCGCCTGCAATCTGGCGTCGCTCAACCTGATGGCATTCCGGAAGAACGACGGCGGACACACTGTCTTCGACGTCGCAGCATTCGAACATGCGGTCCGGCTGTGGACCATCGTTCTCGAAATCTCGGTGATGATGGCGCAGTTCCCGTCCAAGGAGATTGCACAGCTTTCTTTTGATTATCGAACGCTCGGCTTGGGCTTTGCCAATATCGGCGGGCTGCTGATGGCTGCCGGCATTCCCTATGACAGTCGTGAGGGCCGCGCGATCGCAGGAGCGATCACGGCGGTGATGACTGGCGTATCCTATGCTACTTCGGCCGAAATGGCGGGAGAACTCGGGGCATTTCCGGAATACGGCGCCAACAAGGAGGCCATGCTGCGGGTGATCCGCAACCATCGCCGCGCGGCGCATGGCGAGACGAAAAATTATGAGGGACTTTCCACCCATCCCGTGCCGCTCGACCATCCGGCGATCGAAGACAGAGCACTTGCCGCAGCGGCTCGGCGCGCCTGGGACGATGCGCTGGCCAAGGGCGAAGAATTCGGATTCCGCAATGCGCAGGCGAGCGTCATCGCGCCCACCGGCACGATCGGCCTTGTCATGGACTGCGACACCACGGGAATCGAACCCGATTTCGCACTGGTGAAATTCAAGAAACTCGCCGGCGGCGGCTATTTCAAGATCATCAATCGCTGCGTGCCGGAGGCGCTCGCCACACTGGGCTACGACGAGGCCCAGATCGACGACATCGTCGCCTATGCAGTCGGGTACGGAACGCTCGAAACCCTCACCAGCGGTCTCACCCATGCGGCGCTGCGCGAACGCGGCTTCGGTCCGGAACAGCTCGGCAAGATCGAGGCCGCGCTCGAAGCGGCTTTCGATATCCGTTTTGTCTTCAACAAATGGACCTTGGGTGAAAGCTTTTGTGCCGAAACCCTGAACCTGGATCCGGCGGCGCTCGACGCACCCGATTTCGACATGCTGAAAGTGCTGGGCTTCGACAAATCCGATGTGGACGCTGCCAATTTACACGTCTGCGGCGCGATGACCCTGGAAGGAGCACCGCATCTGAAGCCGGAGCACCTGCCGGTGTTCGACTGCGCCAATCCGTGCGGCCGCATCGGCAAGCGCGCGTTGTCCGTCGAAAGCCATATCCGCATGATGGCCGCCGTCCAGCCGTTCATTTCCGGCGCCATCTCCAAGACGATCAACATGCCCAATAATGCGAGCGTCAAGGAATGCGGCGATGCCTACATGCTGTCGTGGAAGCTGGCGCTCAAGGCCAATGCGCTCTATCGCGACGGCTCGAAACTGTCGCAGCCTTTGGCGAGCCAGGTCTTCGCCTTCGACGACGAGGACGACGAACTCGACGAAATCATTGCCGCGCCGCAAGCCCAACGTACCACCGTCATCACCGAACGGGTCGTGGAGAAGGTCATTGAGCGCATCGTCAGCCGCGAGCGCGAGCGCCTGCCGCAGCGCCGCAAGGGCTATACACAGAAGGCGGTCGTGGGCGGCCATAAGGTGTATCTGCGCACCGGCGAATACGAGGACGGCCGGCCCGGCGAAATCTTCATCGACATGCATAAGGAAGGCGCCGCCTTCCGCAGCCTGATGAACAATTTCGCCATCGCCATTTCGATCGGCCTGCAATATGGCGTGCCATTGGAAGAATTCGTGGAGGCCTTTACCTTCACGCGCTTCGAGCCGGCGGGCCTGGTCCTTGGTAATGATTCGATCAAAAACGCGACGAGCGTGCTGGACTACATTTTCCGCGAGCTCGCGGTGTCCTATCTCGGCCGCGACGATCTTGCCCATGTGCCGCCGGCTCACGACGAGGACCTCGGCCACGGCGACAGAAGCACCTCCGGCGATGACAAGCAGGACATGGCCAGAAACCTGGCCCGCGCGACTTCGACCGGCTATGTCCGCGGCAATATCAAGTCCCTCGCCGTGGTGCGCGGCGGCGCGGCCCCCAAAATGTTCGTCGAGCAAGAGCACGATCACGCTCACGCACCGATGACGAACGCTTACGTCGATGATGGCGACGACGATGTGACGGAAGCCTTGAGCGAAATCCGCGCGAGCGTGCTCGAGGCCGCGCAGGTCAGCGCCGGCAACCCGGTGGGCGACGTGATGACGGCACTGGGGACAAGAATTTCCCAGACGACGATCACCACGGGAAAGCGCGAAACCTACGCGCAACGCGCTGCAGAGGCCCGCATGAAGGGCTTCGAAGGCGATGCCTGCGGCTCTTGCGGCAACTTCACCCTCGTGCGCAACGGCACCTGCATGAAGTGCAACACCTGTGGCGGCACGAGCGGGTGTAGTTGAGGGGCCCCCTCACCCAACTTAAAAAGCCCCGGCACGCGCCTTGCGACGCAATGGCTACCTGTATCGAAACGGGACGGTCGCCATGTTTCGCCTTGCCGCCAATGCCCTGACTTTCGCGTTTCTATACGCGTTGCTGAGCAACGCCCATGCGGCGTCTGCGTTCCTCGCCGCCGATGCGCAGGCTGTCGCCAGCATCAAGGCCGGCCATCACGATTGCGCCCATTGCAACCTTGCCGGCGCCGACCTCACCAATCAGTGCGTCAAGGGCGGCGATCTCGAGGACGCAGATTTCACCCATGCGCGCCTCGTGCTGATGTGCATGTCTTACGCCGATTTCACCGGCGCCTCGTTCCGCGACGCGGACCTCGCAGGCGCCAACCTCGCCCATGCCAGGCTCGATGACGCCGATCTGACCGGCGCCGACCTGACGATCGCAAGCGTCAAGGGGACCGATTTGAGCCGCGCCAAAGGCCTCACCCAGAAGCAATTGGACCAAGCCTGCGGCGATGCCGAGACCCGGGCGCCGCCGGGCCTCACGGTCAAACCTTGTTCATGATTCTTGTTTAGCCTCCGACACCTTAACTCGCCCCTGCTCGAGGAGTACTGAGCGGGGGTTTTCTTTTGCGGCGCGCAAAATTGCCCCGCGCGGTCGCGACCGCTAAGCTTTGGCCCAGCGAGCAATCCCGCGAGATGACCCCGTCGTCGCAGCGGTGCAGCGCAATGGTGCACCTGTCACCGGATTAGAGCGAAATCGTCTGCTGTTTGTCAGCGAAGCGCGATCATCGGTGCCTTGGACCCGATAAAATGGAAAGGTATCATGAATCTCGAAGGCAGCCATGTTCTCGTCATTGGCGGCTCGTCCGGCATCGGCTTCGCGGTGGCAAGGGCAGCGCTCGAACAAGGCGCGCGCGTGACCATCGCATCAAGCAGCGCGGAAAAGCTGCGCGGCGCGGTCGCGCGGCTGGACGGCGCCGATGGCGTGTGCCTCGACGTGACGGAGGAGACGGCGGTCCAATCCTTTTTCGCTACGTCCGGCGCATTCGATCACATCGCGTTCACGGCGGCGGATTGGGGCCAGGTGGACCATTCCAGTTTCACCGATATCGACCTCGCCGCCGCCGCGAAATTGTTCCAGGTACGTTTCTGGGGCGCGCTCGCTGTCGCCAAACATGGCGCGAAATGCATCGTGCCCGGCGGTTCGATCACGCTGACCAATGGCATGGCCGCCCACCGCCCGCAAAAGGGGCTTGCCGTAGCGACCGGGATGGCAGGGGCGGTCGAACATCTGGTGCTGGGGCTCGCGGTCGAGCTTGCGCCCATCCGGGTCAATGGCGTTTGTCCCGGAGCCATTCGCACCGAAGCATGGGACGCGGTGCCGGACGCTTTCCGCCGGGTTCAGGAGGCACGATTGGCGGGCCAGTTGCTGCCACGCGTTGGTGAACCGGCCGAGGCGGCCGAAGCCTATCTCTATTTGATGCGCGGCACCTACACGACCGGGCAAGTCCTGCGCGTGGAAGGCGGCTGGAGTCTGAAGGGATGATCGAAACAGAGGCGAAGGCCGGGAGTGCAGCCCCGCCCGCAGTTTGGCGGCAATGCTCTTAGAAGTGGCCTGAATGCGAACTCAGGGCATCATCACCCGCGGAGCAGCATCAGCGCCGGACCAGGGTCGAGACCAGCAGCTTGTCGAGAATGCCGGCGATGCGCTCGGGCGGATCGGCCTCAGGCTGGCCCAGCCACCATGCCAGCAGATCGACGATCACGCCGATCGTCAGTTTCGTACCGATATCGTGCGGCAGCCATTCGAGGGCGGGCGGCCAGTCCTGCGCGCGACCGAGCGTCTCATCGATGAGCGCCGTGCGGACCGCGCTCTCCGCGCCGCCGCACAGAAGCGCCGACCACACGGCACGATTGTCCGCGACATGGCGGCATAGCGCGAGACAGGACGCATACGGATCGCTCGCCCGAAGCTGCGGCCAGCACGCATTGAGCAGGCGTGCGGCTTCGTCCTGCGCCAAATCCGCCAGCAGGGCTTCCTTGCTCGGATAGTGGCGGAAGAAGGTGGTGTAGGCGACCTCGGCCTTAGCGGCGATATCGCGAATGGTGATTTGATCGAACGGCACCGCATGCAGCAAGTCCTGCAGCGCCTTGCGCAGGTCGCGCCGCGTGCGGCGGATGCGCGGATCGAGCCGGCCGTCGGCTTGGGGACCATCGGGCGGCAATGGGGCGGGGTCACTCATCACATGGGGCCAAATGCATCATCCAACTGTTCCTGGACCGGCTCCGCTCATGTCACGGCGCGCTGGAGCAAACAAGCCTCTAACGATCACATTGTTAGTTATACATCACAATTGCACATATAGGATATAATGTGCCATAGTTTCTTGGGCATGAGGAGCGGCACCAAACCGGCGTCCGCCGGTGATGTCCGGTCGCAAACGGGGGAGGAAGCAAATGGGTACGAAGGATCAGGCTGTGCGCCTGCGACCCGCCGCGTTCCAGTGGCACGACCCCAGACGGGGCCGATGGGCGACTGCCCTCCACGACACAGGGGGCGTGATGCGAGCAAAATTCGTCACCCGTACCGCGGTGAAGTTACGTCCTGTCGCGGCGCCGCATCGGCAGGGCGCGGAGGTTGCGCGATGAAAAATATGAATGGCGAGCTTCTTCTGTTCTGGTCTCTGCCGGTTATCGGTCTGATCTGGATCGCGGCCTTCCTCACTTTTCCCGGCTTCGTTCATCCGATGTCGCCGGACATGTCGGCCGAACAGGTGGCCGCGTTTTATCGCAATCCCGAGAATCTGGCGCGTATCCGCATCAGCATGGTTGTCTTCAACTGGTTCGGCGTCGCCCTGATCCCGTTTCTGATCCTGATCGCGACGCAGATCACCAGAATGGCCCATGGCACGCCCGTCTTCGCCTATTGCTTTATCGGCTGCGTGGCCGGCGGACCGACGCTATTTTGCGTGGCGGACCTCTTCTGGCTGCTCGCCGCCTTCCGTCCAGACAGGGACCCCGCGCTGATTCAACTCTTCAATGACCTTGCATGGGTAACCTTCACCGGTCAGGTCGGCTTCCTCGTCGCGCAGAACGTGTTTCTTGCACTGGCCATCTATCTCGACCGTCAGGTGCGACCGGTATTCAGTCCCTGGGTTGGGCACTTCAATCTCCTGACCGCCGCTGCGATGGCACCCGCCGCCTTTGTCGCGCTGGCACATGATGGCCCTCTTGCCTGGAACGGCGTGCTCTCATTCTGGGTCAAGAATTCCGCCATCGCGGTTTGGATCGTGGTGATGGGCATCGTTCTCGGAACGACGATCTACCGGCAGCGGCGTGAAGGTCAGACGGCCAGGCGAGACGGTCAGGTGCTCGCATGAGCACCACGGCGACGCAGACCGGCGCACGCCCCGCCGCCACGGCCCGGCAATCGCGCCACGACCCCAAATTGGAAATGTGGATCGCGTGGTGGGTGATCATCGCCTTCTACAACGTCTTCACCATTGCCTTCTTCGTGCTCTCGCGGACCCAGCCGCCGCCCAAGGCCTGGTGGGCTCTGCCGCACATCGTCCAATGGTTCAATCACAATCACTCCGGCATCCTCATCGGCTTCGCGATGATGTTCCTGGTCGCCGGTTTCAGTCTAACCGCCAACGCGCTCATCGCCTATTCGATGCGGCGCATGTCGGTCAGTCCGGTCTTCGCCTATTCCTATCTGATTATCTATTCACTCGCCGGCATTCCCGGAATGCTCTTGACCTGCATCGCGCTGGTGGTGGGTGCGATGCGCCCGGACCGCAATCCCAAGCTGATCGGACTGCTCTATGACATGGGCTTTCTGTCGTTCAGCGGCACCATGGGCATCTTCCTGATCGGCTCGCTCGTTTGGGGCGTGGCAATCTTGATCGACAACAACCGCGTCCTGCCCAAATGGTTCGGCTATCTGAACCTCTGCAATGCACTGACCGAATTTGTGGTCGCGCCGTGCTGCATGTTCAAGAGCGGTCCCTTGGCCTGGGACGGCGTGATCGCGTTTTATATCAACATGGTGGTGTTCGGGATCTACACCGGCGCCTTCATCACGCTCCTCAGGAACATGATCATACGCGAGGACTTCGGAACCGGCGTGATGCCGGATTTACCCCAGACGCAACGGCCATAATTCGCGACCAAACCGAGAAAGAGCACGCGATGACAAACGTCGCCAACGCCGGCATCGGCAGTTCCAGCGGCGATCTGCGCTCCCGCGCGGACGAAGAACAACGCGCCGTGCCCGTAACGCCGGGACAGCCGGATATGTGGGTCCTCGTTCTGTTCGAGGCGCTCATCTTCTCCAGCTACTTCGTCGTCTACATGATCTGGCGGGCGAGAAACCCTGTACTCTATCTGCAAGCCCAGTCTCATCTCAGACCGGAGTTCGGCCTGGTCAACACGCTGATGCTACTGGCCAGTTCGTGGTCCATCGCCCGCTGCGTCAATCGTGCCCGCGCAGGCGACTACAACGCCGCGCTCAGGAATGTCTTCCTGACCCTTCTGCTCGGTATGATTTTTTCGGCCTCCAAATTGTACGAATGGTCCATCGAGATGCATCAGGGGATGTATTTCGGGACGAATGATTTCTTCACCTTCTACTATTTCCTCACCGGCATACATTTGCTCCACGTGCTGATGGGGTATGTCGTGCTTGGCGTCGTGGTGTATCAGCTTTGGAGCCCGGCACGTCGCTCGCAGGAGATCATCGAGACCGGCGCCACCTACTGGCACATGGTCGATTTCCTGTGGGTCATCATCTTCGCTCTGCTTTACGTAATGAGGTGATCGGATGGGTATCCTGTCTCGGGCAAGGCTCGCACTGGTTTGGCTGGCTTTGTCAGCGATCACGTTCGCGTCGTGGTGGATCGGCACGCAGTACGATCATGGCTTCGCAAAACCCGACGCGGTCGCGTTCCTCGGCGTCATCGCGATCGCGGCGATCAAGGTGCGCGTCATCTTCCGGGAATTCATGGACGTCAGACATGCGCCCGCCCGCTTGAAGCATCTGACGGACGCATGGCTCGGGCTGACTGTCGTCGCGTTGGTCACCGCCTATTTCGTCTGAGGCGATGGCCTGTTCCCGCTAGGACGTTCGGGGTCAGAGTAAGAACCGTACTGCTTTGAATGGACAGTTCGTACTCCGACGCCGAACTTTCGGTTTGTGCCAACGGCGCACGAGATCTGGCGTGCAGCTCCGCCCGCCGCAGAAGCTCAAGCCGTGGTATCGATAGTCGGACGGATAGAAATTTCCGATATATTCACATTGCGCGGCAGCGACAGGATGAACACGATGGTGTCTCCGACACTGGCAGGCGAGACTGCTCCCTCCTTGCTAACATGCGTCCTGATGGCGTCGCGCCAGGCGGGATTGCTGATGCCTTCGGCAACTTCGGTCGTGGTTGCGCCGGGCATGAGCGTGCAAACCCGGATATTATGACCGCCCACTTCCTGTCGCATGGCGTCGGTCATCGAATTGACTGCGTGCTTGCTGGCGGAATAGGCGTTGGTCATGGGACCGCCTTTGCGCCCGGCCAGCGACGAAATGGTGATGATGTCGCCACTGCCCTGGGCGCGCATATGCTTGACCGCCGCGCTGCAGGTATAGACCGTCGCCAGCAGATTGATGTCGATGACGCGGCGGTATTCGCCGAGATCGCAGCCCTCGATCCCGCCTGCCTGCATAACGCCGGCCGAATTAACGAGAATGTCGATGCGGCCGAGTTTGGCGACCGTGTCTTCGACGGCCTTTAGCGCCTCTTGCTCCACCGTCATGTCACCAGGTAGGGCCAACGCTTTGCCGCCTGCCGACTCTATACGCTTCACCAGATCAACGAGCCTGTCTGCTCGCCGCGCCGAAACGGCGACGGTCGCCCCCGCCCGCGCCAATGCAAACGCTGTCGCTTCGCCGATACCCGACGATGCACCGGTGACGAGCGCAACCTTTTTGTCCAGTGCTCCAGCCATTTACTAC
>JBAVOL010000114.1:0-4480 GCA_049692035.1 Rhizomicrobium sp. | reverse complement strand
CCTAGCCGCGCCAGCCCCTCATCCGGTTTCCCGCATCGCAGCTCACGATCTCACACGTGATGAAGCGTGCCTCGTCGGATGCGAGAAAGAGGCCCAGCGACACGATATCTTCGGCCGTGCCGTGCAGATTGAGGAGTTGCCGCGTTTGGATGCGGCGATATGTTTCAGACGGCAGATGTTCCCGGGCCCGGGGAGCCAAATCTTTTCTTGACTGCCGGCCTGTGCCAAACAGGCAAGCGCGGCTGCTATCCGCGGCATGTCGTACCGACGAAGGAAAATAAAATGTCCGAAGCTTATATTATCGACGCTGTTCGCACGCCGCGCGGCATCGGCAAGGCCGGAAAGGGCGCGCTGGCATCGCTGCATCCCCAATATCTGGCGGCGACGGTGATGAAAGCTCTCGTCGATCGCAACGGCATCGACTCCGCCGACATCGACGATGTTATCCGGGGAACGAGCGCCCAGATGGACTTGCAGGGCGGGGAAATGGGGCGCATGGCGGCGCTCGATGCGGGCTTCGATGTGCGGGTGAGCGGCGTCACGCTCGACCGCTTCTGCGGTAGTGGGCTGACCGCAGTCAATCTCGCCGCGGGACAAATCGGATCGCGTGCGGAAGATCTGCTGATTGCCGGCGGCATGACGCCGGCAATCATCATCGAGCGCGTGTGACGGGCCCCGGCCGGAGCCCGGCCGCTTTGGACGATCCAAAGCGATTGCTGGTCATGAAGCTGACGGCGATTGGCCGTCTGTTGTGGTTGAGCTTCAATCAGAGCGCTGAACGCATCGGGGTGACGCAAGCCAAATGGACGCTGATTGCCGCAGTTGCGCGCAATCCTGGTGCAACGCAACGCTCGATCGCGTCGGCGCTCCACGTGACCGATGTTACGGCAGGGCGCCTGATCGACCGGCTTTGCGAAGATGGCTACATCGAGCGGCGCGAAAATCCGGATGACCGGCGTTCTTATCGCGTCTATCTGACACCGGCCGCGCGCCCCGTCCTGGACCGATTGAGAGAAATTGCGGCGGCCCACACCGACGAGGCATTCGCTGGCCTGGATGACAAGGATATGGAGAAGCTGGGGGCTTTGCTGGATGTGATATCCCGCAATGTCGGGGCCGTGCGGGGTCAGTAGGGTATCGGCCGCTTGCTTCGCAATTGCTGCGATGCTCTCGATCCTTTGATCGGCCGCATCCTCGTACCCGCACGTCGCTCCAAAGCGCGCGGCCAAGCCTTCCTCATTGCCTGCAACTTGCCAAGCGCATCAGGACCCTGAGAGGGCTCGCGCCCTGCGAGCACATCTGCAAAGCCAGGATGCCAGAACCAAATCGGTTCAGGCTAAATCCACTTCACTACACCGTGGAACCGGACGCCTCGCGAGAGCTGCGGCTGGTACAACGCTACAGACTGGTCTGTTGCAGCTCCGCGCGGCTGCCGCACAAAAGGAGATTCAGCGGCAGAATTCAGTGAAGATTGAGCACCTGATCTTTGGTGAGGCTGGTCTTCAACTCGCCATCGGCCATGGAGAGCGTGGCATGAGGCACTGTCACGACCTTTCCGTAGAAGATGATCTGCACCGAGCCATCGTCGGTAACCCGGTAAACGGGGGCCAGGCGTCCGCCATCGGCGTCGTGCAGCATCTGGCCCTTGGACGCGGTGACTGCGGGGGCTACCGTGGCGGACGGGGCCGCGTTTTGTGCTGCTGCAGGAACCACAGCCAATGCGCACATCAGAACGAATAACGACAATTTTTTCATGCAACTTCTCCCCACTCGGACGCGTTTAGCGGCGTCCGGCACATTACTAAGCTAGGTTAGTATCTCATATGTTCAACTGTCAAGCGCGATGCTGCTCTGCAGCATGCGGCACAATGTTCATGCAGGTGTACTCGGATTTGCCTGCTGCACCAGGCCCAAAGGCGCAGCTGCGAACGCTGCCGGCTCAACGCGGCTGCATCCGGATGGCGCCATCGAGACGCACGGTCGTGCCATTGAAATATCCATTGCGGATCATTTCGAGGGCGAGACCGGCATATTCTTCCGGGTGGCCGAGGCGCGGCGGGAACGGCACCATCGCGCCCAGCGCCTTCAGCATCTCCGGGGTGGCGCGGGCCATGGCCGGCGTATCGAAGATGCCGGGCTGGATCGTGTTGACGCGGATACCCTCACGCGAAAGGTCGCGGGCAATGGTCAGCGTCATGCCGACGATGCCGGCCTTCGCCGCCGAATAGGCTGCTTGGCCCATCTGCCCGTCGGTAGCTGCGGCCGAGGCGGTGTTGACCATTGCGCCCCGCTCGCCGTCGATCGGGTCCAGCGTCATCATACCAGCGGCCGAGCGCGTGATGCAGCGGAAGGTGCCGACCGTATTGAGCCGCAACACCCATTCGAACTGGTCGGACGGGAAGATGGTGATGGCACCGGTCTTCTTGTCGCGCCGTGCAGTCGCGATCGCATTGCCGCCGCCCGCACAGCAGACCAGCGCGCGCTCCTGGCCCTGCGCCGCGCGGGCCTTGGCGAATGCCTCGTCGACGCTCTCGTCGGACAGCACATCGCAGCGGCAGAAGACGGCGCCGGTCTCGGCGGCGGCCCTCTGGCCGGTTTCTTCGTTCATGTCGAAGATCGCCACCTTCACTCCCTCGGCGCGCAAGGCCTTGACTGTGGCCAGGCCCAAGCCCGACGCGCCGCCAGTGACGACGGCAGCAAGCGACGAATCGATCTTCATTATCCTGCTTTCTCTTGCTCGGTCATTGGGCAGCGCCCGAATCCCAAGGCTTTCATTTCGGCACCTGTGGCACGGGGGGCCCCGGTCCAGCAAGCCTGCGGTTGCGGCCGCAAGTAATATCGCGGGGGCGTATGCCCAGTTCGGACGCATCGTTGCGGCGATGTCTTGCTGTGTGAGGGCGGCAGGCTTGCCGAAGGAGGCGTGCAATCGGAAAAAAAGACGCTATAGGTGACTTGGCGGTTGTCCCAGCCGGATCGCCCTTGGGCGGATTGTCCCCGTGGGCTGGCGCCGAGCCGTTGTCGGGTGCCCGGCTGGGGACGAGGAAGGAGTTGGCATGACACAGGTGATGAAAGGTATCCGGGTGCTGGAGGTGGCACAGTTCACCTTCGTTCCGGCGGCCGGGGGCTTGCTGGCCGATTGGGGCGCCGATGTGATCAAGATCGAACATCCGGTGCGCGGGGACACACAGCGGGGCTTCGTCAATGTCGGTGGCATCAAGGTCAATCCGGCGCGCCACACCTTGATAGAGCACCCCAATCGCGGCAAGCGCAGCGTCGGCGTCGATTTCTCCACGCCTGAAGGTCAGGCGCTGATCTACGAAATCGCGAAGACGTCCGACGTCTTCCTCACCAATTATCTGCCTTCGGTGCGCCAGAAGCTGAAATTTGACATTGAGCACATTCGCAAGGTCAATCCGAATATCATCTATGTGCGCGGCAGCGCCTATGGCGACAAGGGACCCGAGCGGGATGTAGGCGGTTTCGATGGCACCGCCTTCTGGTCACGCAGCGGAATTGCCTATGCCATGACCCCGGCGGAGCTCAGCGGTCCGCTGACGCAGGGCATTCCCGCTTTCGGCGATTCGATCGGCGGCATGAGTATCGCCGGCGGCATCGCGGCCGCCCTGTTCCATCGCGAACGAACCGGCGAAGCGGTCGAACTCGATGTCTCCCTCCTCAGCACCGCCTGGTGGGCGGCCGGCGCGGGCGTCGACCAATGCATCGAGACGGGAGTGGCGTCGCGGAACCTGATGCCGTTCTCCGGCGGCGCGCGGACCAATCCCTTTATGGGGAACTTCAGGACTGCCGACGGCGGCACGATCAATTTGTGCATCCTGACGCCGGGCCCATGCATCCGCGATACTTTCACGCATCTCGGCATTCCCGAAGCCGCCGACGACCCGCGCTTTGCCACCGTGGAAGCGCTTATGGGTAACGCGGAAGCGGCGGGCGTGTTCCTCGCGGACGCCTTTGCGAAGAAGCCTTTCGCCTATTGGCGCCAGCATTTGAAGACGATGAAGGGCCAATGGGCGCCCATTCAGAGCCTGCTCGATCTGACGACCGACGAACAGGCCCTCGCCAACGACATGCTCTTCGAGGTAGAGGCCACCGACGGCGGGCCGCCGATCAAGCTGGTGCGCGGGCCGGTGCAGTTCGATCATGCCCCCGTCAAGACCACCAGGGCGCCGCAGGCCTCCGAGCATACCGAAACCTTCCTGATGGAGCTGGGCCTGGAATGGGAACGGATCGAAGAGCTGAAAAATGCCAAGGTGATTGCCTGAGGCACAAGCGGCTGGCGTGCGCTTGACATGATCGCTTGACATGATCGCTTGACGGACGCGCGCGGAGGCGCGGTGGCCAGATTGACGCCAGAATTACCATTGTGATTTGAGGACCCGATGAAACCCGGAAGCAGGTTGAAGAGTGCGGTGTGCGACACCGAAGTGATGGTGATCCGCGGCGGCGGCGACATTGTGGTGGA
>JBAVOL010000113.1:0-3374 GCA_049692035.1 Rhizomicrobium sp. | reverse complement strand
CTGCACGGCACGGCCGAAGATATCGTGTCGCTGGGCCTCTTTCTCGCATCCGACGAGGCACGCTTCATCACGTGTGAGATCGTGAGCTGCGATGCGGGAAACCGGATGAGGGGCTGGCGCGGCTAGGGGAATTCCGGCAGATTAAAAAAACATGCCACAGCGCGGCACCATCCGCGTCGGCAATCGATATCCGAGACATGGCAGACCGCAACCGTCGGCGCCAAATCCGTGGAGGGAGCATTGACGATAACCAACCAGCCCGATGGGCCTACCCAGGTGGAGATTTTCCGCCGCATGGCGCTGCTGAAGGCCAATGACGAGCGCAGCCGTAAGGTTATAACGGCCGGGCGGCTGGTGATGCCGTACTATAGCTATCGCGGGCAGGAGGTGATCCCGTCTGCGATGTGCGCGAACCTGACCGACCAGGATTATCTCTGCACCATCTATCGCGGCATCCATGACATGCTGGCCAAGGGCCTGCCGCTCAAGGATCTGTGGGCGGAGATTGCCGGTCGCGTCAAAGGCACCTGCAAGGGCAAGGGCGGCCCGATGCACCTGACCTACCCTGCCAAGGGGGTCATGGTGACGACGGGCATTGTCGGCTCTTCGATGCCGATCGCCAATGGGCTGGCCTGGGCCTCGCAGCTGTCGAAGGACGGCCGGGTGGCGGTTGCAACCTTCGGCGACGGTGCCTCGAACATCGGCGCCTTCCACGAGGCGCTGAATCTGGCCTCGGTGTGGAAGCTGCCGGTCATCTTCCTATGCCAGAACAACCGCTATGGCGAGCACACCCGTTACGCCAAAGCGACGTCTGTGGCGCGCATCGCAGACCGGGCGATCGCCTATGGGATGGTCGGCCGACATGTGAATGGCAACGACCCGATCGAGATGTACGCTGCGGCGCGCGAAGCGGTGGAGCGGGCGCGGGCCGGCGAAGGGCCGACGCTGATCGAGGCGGTGACGTTCCGCTTCCACGGGCACGTCTTCGGCGATGCCGACAAATATATGGATCCGGCCGAAAAGGCCGCGGCGGTTGCGGCCGATCCCTATCCGGCCTTCCGGGCAAAGCTGATAGCGGACGGCGTCGCAACCGAGGCGCAGCTTGCCGAGATCGAGGCGGGATTCGAGGCGGCGCTCGACGAGGCCGTTGCATTCGCGCTGGATGCACCGTTCCCCGGTGTTGAAGAGCTAACCCGCGATGTTTATGGAGAAGTGGCATGAGCGACCCCCGATCCCAGGCACAACCCAAGGCAAACCAGACCACGATTCTCCAAGCGCTGAATCAGGCCTTGGCAGATGCGATGGAAGCGGATCCGAAAGTGCTGGTGCTCGGCGAGGATATCGCCGATCCCGAAGAGGGCGGCGTCACCGGCGTGACCAAGGGGCTTTCCACGCGTTTCGGCGAACACCGCGTGCGCACCACGCCGATCTCCGAGCAGGCGATCATCGGCGCAGCGATCGGGGTTAGCCTTGGCGGCTATAAGCCCGTCGCGGAAATCATGCTGATGAACTTTACGACCGTGGCGATGGACATGATTTTCAATCATGCGGCCAAGCTGCGCTACATGTCGGGCGGTCAGACCAATGTGCCGATCGTCGTGCGCACGATGACCGGCGCCGGCTTCTCGACCGCCGGCCAGCACAGCGATTTTCTGGAAGCCTGGTTCGCCCATGCGGCAGGTCTGAAGGTTGTCGCGCCGTCGACGCCGGCCGATGCCTATGGCCTGATGCGCTCGGCCATCGACGATCCTGATCCGGTAATCTTCGTCGAGAACATGCCGATCTACTGGATGCCGATGGACGCGCCGGAGAAAGGCTACCGCGTGCCGATCGGCAAGGCGCGTATCGCCGCCGAAGGCAGCGATATCACCATCGTCACCTATTCGGGCATGGTGCACAAATGCCTTGCCGCGCTCGAAGCGATGAAGGCGGCTGGTGTCAGCGGCGAGATCATCGATCTGCGCACGGTTTCGCCCTGGGACAAGGAGGCGGTGTTCGCTTCCGTGGAGAAGACGGGTCGCTGCCTGGTCGTTCATGAAGCGGTCAAGCCCTTCGGGGCCGGTGCGGAAATCGCCGCCACGGTCTCGGAGAATTTCTTCGGCAAGCTCAAGGCGCCGGTTTCCCGCGTAGCCGCCCCGTTCACGCCGGTGCCGTTCTCCAAGCCGCTGGAGAGCGCGTTCGTGCCCAGCCCGCAGAAGATTTCGGATGCGGCGATTGCACTCGTCAAAGGTAAGAACTGACCATGGCTACAGAGGTTTTGCTCCCGAAGATCGGCTTTGCAATGAATGAAGGCGAGCTGAAGGAGTGGCTGGCTGAGGACGGCCAGTCGGTCACTGCCGGCCAGCCGCTCTTTCTCCTGGAGGCCGAGAAATCGGCCAACGAGGTGGAAGCGCCGGCGAGCGGAAAGCTCCGGGTTTTAAAGCCGGCAGGCGAGGTCTACGAGGTCGGCACCGTCCTCGGCGTCATCGAATAGGCGACCGGCTCTACAACTCGGATCGGTGCTAGATCTGGCGGCGCAGAGACGACCCTGCGCCGCTCGTGCCGTTTCGGCGTTCAAAGCCGTCCCTGACGTGGCAACGCATGGGCGCGAGCAGAGAAGGACCGCTTCCATTTCCTTTGAAGGCCGCACTGTCATCGTAACCGGTGCGGGCAGTGCGTTCGATATTGCCACGTGTGGCGGGGCCGTCGTCATGACCGATCTTGGCGGCACCGTCGAAGGATCGAATGGATCACGCACGGTGGCGTGGTCTCAGTGATCAAGATCAATCTGCTCAAGGCGGTTGCCTGATCGCGAGCCGCGCCTTCGCTCGATGGCAAAACCTTTGCTGTCAAATCTTGAAGGCGTTTCTTCTGTCCCCATTTGCCTTGCGAGGAATGGCGAAGGAGTGTGTGCGGAGGCGGAATAGCGGCGCAGGATACAGGACAAGGATGTGGATATTGCGCGCATCCTGGCGAAACGAAGGACAAAGGGCTTGTCGCGCGGCACGATCAATCCGTGCATCCTGATGCTTGGCCCGTGCATCCGCGACACCTTCGAGCATGTGGGCCTGCCCGATTGGCGCGAGCATCTGAAGATGCTGAAGGGGCAGTGGGCGCCGTTCCAGAGCATTCTGGATTTGGAAAATGCCGGGGTGATCGCCTGAGGCGCAAGCGGCTGGCATGCGTTTGACATGATCGCTTGACGGGCGCGCGCGGATGGGCGATGGCCGGAGGCGTGATCGCCAAAGCTATGATCGCTTGGGGGCGCTGGCCAGATTGACGCCAGAATTACCATTGTGATTTGAGGACCCGATGAAACCCGGAAGCAGGTTGAAGAGTGCGGTGTGCGACACCGAAGTGATGGTGATCCGCGGCGGCGGCGACATTGTGGTGGA
>JBAVOL010000112.1:0-20434 GCA_049692035.1 Rhizomicrobium sp. | reverse complement strand
TTCTCGGCGGTGCGCCACACCTTGCGTTTCCATTCGTCCGTATCCGGATAAAAGGCGGCGCGGATTTTCCGCTTGATCGCGCGGGCGCTGCGGTGATCGAGGCAGGCATGGGCGTGCAGCCAATTGTCCCTGCGCAGCGCCTCGAACGTGTCGCGCACAGGCTTCGTACCCACTTCGAGCGCGGCAAAGGTCAGCGCCTTGCCCTTCGCCCACAGCGCCATGGCAGAATCGAGCGTGCCGCACAGCGGCGTCGACAGCGATTCGCCCGCCTCGCTCGAACGCACGAGATCGCCCCACATCTTCCTGGCGCGCGCGTAAGCCTCCGACCCCGGCAGGTCTTCGTTGATCATCTCGGCCGCGCCGGACGCCCCGAGCCCGGTGTGGAAATCGACGACCACAAGTTCGTCGGCATCGCGCAGCTCTTCGCGGAACACGTCCTTCAGCATGGCCGCCGACCAGCTCTCCTGCGTGCCGCCGAAATAAAGCCCGTCGGGATGGCGATATTGTCCGCGGCTGATCGCTTCCTGCAGCGCAAAAAAGCCGTACTTGGCGGCATAGTCGCGCAACGTCGCGTTGGCGTGCCGGATCGCCCCGGGCGAAAGCGTCCGGGGCGCGATCGCCTCGGCCAGGCGGTCATAGACTTCGTTGGCGGGCGGGTGCGCATGGTCGACGAAATTGCGGTTGATGTCGGCATTGTGTTCGTTGACGCGCCGGTTCCACGAAAAGCCGAACGGGTTGAGCGCGTGCAGCAGCACGAGCTTGACGCCCCTGGGCAGGCGCGCCGCAAGGCCCTGGCGCAACAGGCCCGTCTGCGCCGCCGAGCCGAAATAGCCTTCGACGCCGTGGGTACCCGAAATCAGCAGCAGGGCGCGTCTGGCATCGCGCGGACCGGCGCTCGCCACGTCGAGAAAGAGCGGTTTGCCGTCGGCGCCATGCGTTTTCGGATGCACGCGGGAGGTAACGCCGAGGCCTGCGGCTTGCGCCGCTTCGACAAACGCCGCGCGGGCCGAGCGATAATCGGCAGGGAAATGGCGTTCGGGCGTTTCGGTCATGGCCATGGCTTCGGGCAATCCGCAACTTCCCATCTTAAGGCATCGGAAGAAAAAACCAACATGGAGATGCGAAAAGCGCGTAGCTCGAAGAGACGAATAGCAAATGGTGGGCAGCGAATAGAGGCTGTCGACTCGCTATTCGCCGTTCGCTGCTCGCCTTTACTCCAGAATCGGCCGAAATGCGCCGTCCCAGTCCGCGCCCGGCGGATTGCCTTCGAAATAGTCGATGCGGGCCAGATGCAGGTCGTAGATCTTCTGGCTGGCGCCGGAGAGTTTGCGGCACTGGTCGATCAGGCCGCGCGCCTTCTCCCATTGCTGCAGGCGCAGCGATTGGAAGATGTGCTCGTGAAAGGTTTCCAGCGCGCGGAATTTCGGGCTCGCGCGCACCAGCGGATTGCCCAGCATCGCATAGAGCTTGGTCGGCTCGTCGCGCGGACCGGCGACGATGAAATCCACTTCGAGGAACGCAAAGCCCCGCTGCGCCGCCTTGCGCGCGTCCTCGCTCACGATCACCGCCGGGCCGTATTGGGCGGACAATGCGCGGATACGATCGGCCATGACCGTGCTGTCGCCCGTCACGGAATAGATCGTGCGGCCATGCGCCGTGAAGCCGCCGGCGATGGCGCGTCCCGTCGATATGCCGATGCCGATTTCGATCGGTTGAAACGAAGTGCCGTCGAGGCGGCGTTCGCGCGCCAATTGCTCGTTGACCTCGGCCAGCGTCACCGTCATCCGGTTGGCCGCTTCGCAGGCATGGATCGTGTGTTCGGAATCGTCGAGCGGTGCGTTCCAGCAGGCGGTGAAGCCCTCGCCGTCGAAACGGGCGATCATGCCGCCATGGTGGATTGCATCTTCGATGAGAGGGGCTATGGCCGCATTGATCAGCCGCGTGAAGCCGGCGGGATCGTCGGCAAAGGATTCGGCGATCGCGGCAAAACGGCGAAGGCCGCATGACAGGCTGGTGACGTTACGCGTTTCGCCGTCGAGCCTGAGGAGCGAAGGTTTCGCTGCAATGGCCTGGATTGCCCTGGCCGGCAGGCTGTCGGCGAACGAGGACTTCAGCCCGTTGCGCGCCCGCGATACTTCAAGCCGCCGCGCCGAAAATCCCGCGATAAACGCCACTGCGAGCGCGACCGATGGGTTGGCCGCATCGAGCAGTATTTGCGTGTTGGCGAACAGGAACCACGCCAGGCTCTGTATGCCGAGGATGGCGGCGGCCGCGAGCACCCCGGCCGACAGAACGCCGACCCGCGCGAACAGATATACGAGCCCCGCGCCGACGATGATAAGAAACGCAAGCGACGCTTCGGGCGTCGAGCCGGGCTTCAGTTCTGCCCCCAACAGCATGTTCTCGAGCGCTTCGGCGCGCAGTTCGGCGCGGCTGCGCGGGCCATCGGGTGTTTCGATCATGGCGTTCGGTGGTGCGACATAAACAATGGCGCCCTTGAGCGATGCCGGTGCGATCCGGCCTTCATCCAGCTTTGCCGCCGATACAAGCCGTTCCGGGCGCGGTCCCGCGTAATACACCTGCAGCGCGCCGTCGGGCCGCAGGGCGAAGTCATAAGCTCCGGCCGAAGCGCCCACGACGACGGGGCGCGCATCGAGACGCGGCAGACCCGGCTCGTCCGCGTGAATGGCGATGTCGGAGTCGCCGCTTATCAGCCGCAGGATTTCCGCTTCGAGCGATGGTACGGGCACACCGTCGAGACGGAAGATCAGCGGCACGCTGCGCACCTTGCCGTCCGGGTCCGCGGGCAGGTTGCGGGCACCTATCCCTGCGCTCGCTGCTTCGATTCGCGGCAGGCTGCCCGAGGCGAGGGAGAAATCGGGGAGCGATCCGAAGGTCCTGGCTGCGCCGGTGAAAGCGAAGCCGGCTTTGGGAACCGGCCGGCGTCCGGACTCTCCCAGAGTGAAGCCGGTAACCGATTTGGTGCCTGTCAGTGCTGCTGCGAAGACATCGTCCGGCGAGGGCAATTGCGCCAGTTGCGTGCGCAGGCTGGCGGATTGCGCAGTGTCGGGCAGGAGTTCCGCAAGGCGCGCCGGCGACGCGGCGTCGGGCCTGTCCAACGGCAGGTCGAAAACCAGTACTGCAGCCCCCGCCTTCTTCAGTTCGCCGGCGAGGCGCGCCAACACGTTGCGCGACCACGGCCAATGTCCGAAACGGGCGATACTGGGAGCGTCGATATCGAGAATGCGAATCGCGTGGCCGGTCTTGAGCGCGGTGTCCTGATAGGGTCTCGGCCGCAGATGCTGATAGGCATCGAATTCGACGCCGCTAATTCGCGTAGCGATGCCGCCCGGATCGTCGGCGACGATCATCGCGGCCGCCGCCAGGATGGCAAGCGGGAGCGCCCAGGTAACGACCGATTTTGCCCCGACCCTCATGCACTGTTCCAGCGCGGCGTTATTTTTCCGTCACATGCTTCCGCCGTTCGATTCAGTCTAGCATGCGAACCCGCCCCAAATGAAAGATGCAGTTCGTCCGCCGGCCGTATCGTCGTCATCATTGGGCCAGCTGCACGACGAGATAGAGAATTCCCGCACCTGCGAGCGTTGCGAGGGTCGTCTGCATTTTGGGATGCGTATGAAAGCTTTCGGGGAGCAGATCGCTTGCCCCGATATAAAGGAAGAAGCCGGCGAAGGCGGCAAGCACCAGCGCGAGGTCGCTTTCGGAGGGCCGTGCGAACAGGCTGGCCGCAGCGCCCGCAAGCGGCGCGGTTGCATCGACGCCAAGCCAGACCATGGCTTCGCGCCGCGCACCCCCATTCTTGAGCACGACACTGACCGTGTTCATTCCGTCCGAGCAGTCATGCGTCAGGATGGCGACGGCGACAACGATGCCGATGCTGGTGGACGCCTGGAATCCCATGCCCAGCGCCACACCGTCCATCAGGCTATGAGCCGACAGGCTTCCCGCGCCCGCCCGTGCCCGTCCCGGCGCATGGCGTTGACCGCGGCCGTCATCGCCGTGCGCCAGGAGCAGGCGGTCGAGCACGGTGTAGCCGAAGAAGGCGAGTGCAGCGACAGCCAGCAGGGTCTGCGCCGCATAATGGTTTCCTGCGAGGTGCAGCGACTCCGGCAGGAGATCGAAAAACGACAGCGCAACCACCGTGCCGGCGCTGAAGCCGAGAATCAGGTGAAGCCGGTCGCGGAAATGCAATGCCGCGACGCCGCCCAGAAGGGTGGCGCAAAACGTGCCGAAGGCGACGCTCATGACGAGTACCGGCAAAATGATGACACTTCTCCGCGATGCTCTTGCGTCGCATCGTTAGGAGATTGCCGCGGCCGCGGCTATCCCCCGACGCGCATTTGTACATGCAGGCTGAAGCTTGGCATGTCCCCGATCGCATGCGCGGCAATCATGGAGCCTATATTGAATACTGATTATTGTATGAATGAATGTTCATTCATTATGATTCGTCATGATTCGCCAGCAAAATAAACTGCAAACCAAAAATCAGCTCGATAAGCGGAAATGTCTGCTGGCGGCGGCACTCGAACTTTTCGAAACGCGCGGTTTCGACGCCGTAGCGGTACCGGAGATTGCCAACGCGGCCGGCGTCGCCACCGGCACGATCTATCGCTACTTCGAAACCAAGGAGGCGCTCGTCAACGCCCTCTACCGGCATTGGAAGATGGCCTATAACCAGATCGTCCTGGCCCCGGCGCCGGTCCATTTCAGCCCCAGGCAGGATTTTGCATTCCGCTGGCAGCGCATGATGCTGTTCGCCCGTTCCAATCCGCGTGCCATGCGTTTTCTCTACCTGCACCATCATATGCCTTACCTGGACGCGGAAAGCCTGGCCCTGGATGACGCCGACCATGCTGCAACCGAACGGTTCATCGCCCGGGCGCGCGATACAGGCGCGAACGCTGCGCTCTCCTCATCCCTGGCGACGGCCCTGATCTGGGGTGCCGCCGCCGGCCTCCTCAAATTCTCCCGCGACGGCCGGTTCGTCTTCGACGGGGCCTCCGCGGCCGACATGGAAGACGCATTATGGCGCGCACTCGGGCTGTGAGCCGCGCAGCGTGGCCAGGCCCCGTTTTCACGGCCGTTTGCCCTTTGGCACCGGTCGGTCGAGGTTAGGCCGGACGATTTTCGGGAGAGCAAGACATGCCGGGACGGGTAGAAGGCAAGATCGCGCTGATTACGGGAGGCGCGCAGGGCCTGGGTGAGGCGACGGCGCGCATGCTGGTTGCCGAGGGCGCGCGCGTGGCGGTCACCGATATCAATTCCGACGGCGCGCAAAAGGTTGCGCAATCGATCAACGAGACGCGCGCCGGCGCGGCCATCGCCATTCCCCATGACGTGACGCAAGAAGATCAATGGATTCGGGCGCTCGAGGAAACGGAACGCGCTTTCGGCGGGCTGCACGTGCTCGTCAACAATGCGGGCATCGTCCTCACCAAGGACGTCGAGGCCCTCACGCTGGAGGAATGGCGCCTGGTCCATGCCATCGACCTCGACGGCGTTTTCCTCGGCTGCAAGCTGTCGCTCCAGTTGATCGCCAGGACGGTGAAGGCGAGCGGCCTCGGCGGCTCGATCGTCAACATCTCGTCAATCTCCGGCATCATCGCCGGCCACAATCTGGCGGCGTACAATTCCGCCAAGGCCGCGGTGCGGCATCTGTCGAAATCGGTCGCGCTCCATTGCGCGCGCAAGAACTACGGCATCCGCTCGAATTCGGTGCACCCCGTCTTCATCGCGACGCCGATTCTCGACGGCCTGATCCAGCACACGGGCAAGGAAGAAGGCTATGCCAAGCTCGGCCGCCAGGTGCCGCTCGGTCATATCGGCGAGCCCGACGACATCGCCTACGCCGTGCTCTACCTCGCCTCCGATGAATCCAAATTCGTCACCGGCGCCGAACTGAAGGTGGATGGCGGCATTTCGGCGATGTGATGTGGTCGCAATTCAGAAGCCGGAAATCAGAGGTCGGAAGCTCCGGTATCGAGGCCCCGGCGAATGTTCTGGCTTCCGATTTCTGACTTCTGACGCCCGACTACTGCGTGATCCGCGAAGCGACCTCGACGAGAAGCACGCGCGCGCCGGTGCGGCGAAGCGCGCGATCCGTTACATGTTGCAGCCGCGCGGCGATTGCGGCCACATCGGGTTGCTGGTCGAGGCTCACATGGGTCCAGGCGAACGCTATCAGGCTGCGGATATAATCGTCGCGCAGGAGGGGCATGGCGCGTTCGGCATCGGCGCGCAAATTCGCTTCGGGAATGTCGAGCCCGATGGCAACCAGAAGCAGGCCGGCAGGGCGGTCCGCATCCATGATGGTCGCATACATCGGTGCGACCATGACGTAGCTTTCCGATTGCGTGACCTTGTGCAGCGGCATTTGCGCGGCATCGTCGGCTGCGGCCGGCCGTGCCCAAATGGCCCCCAAAACCGATGAAAGAATGAGTCCGAGGACATAGGATCGCATGGGCTTTTCCGCGCGTTCCTGCTTTGGATACGCGCCTTTTGGTAAATATTGCGTTTACACCCCTTGTTTAATCGAGGACACCATGACCCTGCGGTTCCGAGGAATTTCAACGGTTTTTGCCGGCTTGTTGGCGCTGACGCCGCTCGCTGCTTCGGCGCTCGACCGGCCCGGGCAGCATTTCGACATCGCGCCGGATAGCCTGCCCGAGCCGCATGCGACGCCGGCGGTCGCCAATGATTCCATCGTCGTTCCCCGCCCGGCCGATGCGCTGCCCGAGGTCCCCGCTGGCTTTACCGCGTCGCTGTTCGCCGCAGGGCTCAGCAAGCCGCGCTGGATGGCCGTCGCGCCCAATGGCGATGTGTTCGTCGCCGAATCCGATTTCGGCAAGATCACCGTCTTGCGCGAACGTGCCGGACGCGTGAAGCGTGCAACTTTTGCAACAGGCTTTGCCCAGCCGCATGGATTGGCGTTTCACGACGGCGCGCTCTACGTGGCCGACACGACCGCCGTCTGGAAGCTCGGCTACAGGAACGGTGCGCTCAAAGCCGGGAGGCGCATCCGGGTCAGCAAGGATTCGTTCGGCTTGACCGGCGGCCACTTCACCCGCGACATCGCCTTCGGGCCCGACGGCCAACTCTATCTCACCATCGGCAGCCGCGACAATATCGGCGAAAATCCGTTGCCGCGGGCGAGCGTTCAACGCGTCGGCGCCGATGGAAGACTCTCGACCTTCGCGAGCGGATTGCGCAATCCGGTCGGCATCGCATTTTATCCGGGTACGGATGAACTGTGGGTCACGGTCAACGAGCGCGACGGGCTCGGCGACGACCTGCCGCCCGATTATCTCGCCCACATCTCCCAGGGCGATTTTTTCGGCTGGCCCTATGCCTATATCGGCGCGCATCCCGATCCCGATTACGGCGCCAGGCGGCCCGATCTCGTCGCCAGGACGAAGACGCCCGATCTGCTGTTCCAGGCGCATTCGGCCCCCTTGGGCCTCGTCTTCTACGACGGCAATCAGTTTCCCGCCGAATACAGGGGCGATGCCTTCGTCGCTCTGCACGGTTCGTGGAATTCGTCGAAGCCCACCGGCTACAAGGTCGTTCGCATCAAATTCAAGGACGGCAAACCGCAAGGCGGCTACGATAATTTCGTCACCGGCTTTCATGTCGACGACACATCGCCGGCGCAGGTCTGGGGCCGGCCGGTGGGGCTGGCGATCGCCAGGGACGGCAGCCTTCTGATTGCCGACGACGCCGGCAAAGCGATCTGGCGGGTGTCCTATACGGGGAAATGAGACGTCTTCGCCCTTCCGCCGTCGCGCCGCGCGCTATGGCGGACAGGTCGGGCTACGCCGGGCAGTCTACGCTGCTGCGCAGCCTGTGGCGCCGGCTTGCCAGGCGTAGCTGCGTAGCAGCTATCGCAGTCTCTTCTTTGCGAATGCGCGCCCGGAATGCGACTTCAAATATCGTTCAAATGCGACCGCCTTTTGCTTGTCGCTGAACGCGATATAGGTCACCAGTCGCCACGGCTTGAATTTCGATGTATGCGGCGATCCTCCCGCATTGTGAGTTTTGAGGCGCTTGCGAAGATCGTCGGTCAAACCGGCATAGATTTGCGCCGGGTCCGCAAGGCTCTCCAGGAGGTAGACGTAGAACATGCGGGAAGCCCGTCTTCGCCCTTCGGGCTACGCCGGGCAGTCTACGCTGCTGCGCAGCCTGTGGCGCCGGCTTGCCAGGCGTAGCTGCGCAGCAGCGTAGACTGGTGGAGCTGAGCGGAATCGAACCGCTGGCCTCCTCATTGCGAACGAGGCGCTCTCCCAACTGAGCTACAGCCCCAGCCGCGCGGAAATCGGCCGCGAGGGCCGTTGTTCTAGGGATTGGCGGCAGGCCCGTCAAGGCTGAGCGCGCCGTTTGGCGAGCCAGTTCAAATTCGAATTGACGCTCCAATAGCGGCACGCAATCTGCTGTTGGTCCTGGTGCCGGACCATTTTGGAACAAGGGGTGCACATGACGCGGATCGGACTCGTAGCGGTGTTGGCGCTTGCCGGCGCAATACCCGCCTGGGCGCAGGACGCCCCCAAGGCGCCGGAGATGCCGCCTTTGGCGCCCATCGGCGAAATCCCCGCCATCGCCGCGTCCAGCCAGTCCTTCGCCTCCTGCATCACCGCCATCGGGCCGCTCGCCAGCCAGATCGGCGCCAGGATCGGCGTTGCCCACATCACCGAGAGTGCGAAATGGGGGCTCGTCTGGCGAGCCGATTTCACGCTCGACGGCATCGACCCGCCGCAAGTGAACCGCATCGTGTGCTGGAACGGGCGCGTCTCGATCGCCATCGGGCAAAGCGTGGCTCCGCTCGACACGCCGCTGTAAATTGATCGTTAGGGCCCCTTCCGATCAAAGACCGTTCTAGTCTTCCCCGTGCAGCGGCTGGCTGGCGTCGCCGACGAAATGCGACCAATAGCCGAGATCGCGGATCGTGAGCTGTTCGCGCGTTTGCCGGTCGCGCACGAACCAGGCGCGCTGCGCGTCGTTCCTGGCGAATTTCTCGCCGGCGGCATTGGCGCGCCAATAGGCGAAATCCTTCACCAGCTGCTGCCAGCCGTCGATGATCGAATAAGGAAAATAGCCGGCTTTGTATTCGTCGGAGCCCACCGCGCGCAACGCGCTGTCATAATCTTCGCGTGTCGCCGCGCGAACGGTCGGGTTCGCGCGCCAGTTCGCCAGTGATGCAATGCCCCGTCGAACCCCAAGCGAATGCGGGGTGCGGCGCAACCGCAACCATTCCCAGCGCCAATACGCCAGCAACGCTGCGCAAATGCGAACGCAACGCCATCGTCATTCTTCATCTCCGTCCGCCGTATCGAAGGGCATCGGCGTGGCGCTGTTCACCACAGCGTTCAGTATTGCGCCCGCGCTTTACGCGCCTTGCGGGGATCGGTCCGTGGCGGCTACAAGGTGCCGCCGAATAACTCGATTCGTGCATTCCGAAGACAGGCATCCTGCCACATGGCTCAAAGTTTCATTATCGTGCTTTTGTTCGACCTGGTCGAACTGATCAACATTTATACGTATGTGGTGATTGCGGCGGTGGTGGTGAGTTGGCTCATCGCTTTCGGGGTGATCAATACTTTCAATCCCTATGCCCGCACATTCGTGCGTTTTTTGGACGCGGTGACCGAGCCGTTGTTCCGTCCGATCAGGCGCGTGGTTCCGCCGATCGGCGGGTTCGATCTTTCGCCATTGCTCTTGTACTTCCTGCTGCAGCTGCTCATGCAGGGAATCATCATCGTCGCAGAACGTCTGTGACCATGGCGGACGGCGCTGCGCACCGCAACGTCAAGGCCTTGCGTTTCGCGGTGCGACTCACGCCCAAGGGTGGGCGCGATTGCGTCGAGGGATGGATGATCGGTGCCGACGGCGCCAGACTCCTCAAGGCGCGTGTCAGCGCCGTGCCCGAAGACGGCAAGGCGAACATGGCTCTGATCCGGCTGCTGGCAAAGACGTTCGGCGTGGCGAATTCCGCGGTGCGCATCGCCGGCGGCGCGCAATCGCGGATCAAGATCGTTGAAATCGAAGGTCAAACGGCCGCCCTGAATGCCCGGCTCGACGCATTCGCAAACCTCTCATAGCGGCGGGCGTAAGTTGTGGCTCGTATTCCCTCATCTGTCTTGGCCGCCCTTGAGGCGGCCACCCATCAAATTGATTGAGTCATCGCGCGCCGACGCGCACGAGATGGGCGGCCGGTTCAAGCCCGGCCGTGACATTATGGTTCTCGCCTACGCCATCACATTTGCGCCTTGAGATCGTCGGCGATGGAAGCAGGCGTGGCCGCATCGTCATAGGTCTTCACGAATTTGCCGTCGGGATCGAGCAGGTGGATGACGCTCGAATGATCGACGGAATAGCTGCCGCCCGCGAGCTTGTGTTTGGCGTAATAGACGCGATAGGCATGCGCCGCCTTGGCGATTGCCTGCGGCGTGCCGGTGAGGCCGACGAAACGCGGTCCGAACGCCGCCAGATATTTCTTGAGCACGTCCGGCGTGTCGCGTTCGGGATCGACGGTGATGAAAAGCGGAACGATGCGCTCGGATTTCGCGCCCAGCCTGTCGAGCACGTTGGCCATCAGGGCGAGTGTCGTGGGGCACACGTCCGGGCAATAAGTGTAGCCGAAATAGAGCAGCACCCAATGTCCGTGAAAATCCCTGTCGGTTCTGGGGTGGCCGTTCTGGTCGATCAGCGCAAACGGCCCTCCCACGGCGGCAGACGGCGCGGCGCCCGGGGGAGCCTGCTCGCCCATCCGCCACAGAAACCCGCCTGTGACGAGTGCGAGCCCGAGTGCGCAGACCAGCAGAATGATCGAAGCTCTTTGCATCGCAGCTTGTTCCCAGGATGAACGCGACAAATTGCGCCCGGACTAGATAGTATTGGCCGCCCGACCCGCAAGGCGCGAATGGTCGCCCGGGAGTGTGGCAATTCTGGGCACTTGGAATGAACCTGAACCTTTCTGCAAGATGGCGTGGCTGGACGAATCTGTGGCGGGCCGCCCGCGAGAGCGAGCGCTTTGGCACTTCGCTGGCGGTGCGGGGCCGCGTGCGGCTGCGCACCCTCAGCAATTTGCGCTGGCTTGCCGTCGCGGGCCAGTCCGCCGCGCTCCTGACGGTTCGGTTCGGGCTCGATTACCGTCTGCCGCTGGAGCCGTGCCTGGTCGCCATCGCGCTCAGTGCCCTGCTCAACGTCGTGCTCTCCCTCCGCTATCCGGCGACCCATCGGCTGACCAATCGCGAAGCCACCTTTTACCTCGCCTATGACATCGCGCAGCTGGCGGCGCTTCTCTATCTGACCGGAGGAATCGAAAATCCGTTCTCGCTGATGTTCCTGGTGCCCGTGGTGATCGCCGCGGCCACGCTCAATCTCGGCAACACGCTGATTCTGGCGGGTCTCGCCTTCATGTTCGTCTCGGCGATCGCGATCACGCACGACCCATTGCCGTGGGCTGCCAATGAAACGATCCGCTTGCCCCCGCTCTATCTGGGCGGCATCTGGACCTCGCTGGTGATCGGCATAGGCTTTACCTCCATCTATGCATGGCGCATCGCGAGCGAAGGCGTGCGCATGCAGGCCGGCTTGTCGGCGACGCAATTGGCGCTGGCCCGCGATCATCGCCTGGCCTCGTTGGGCGCATTGGCGACGGCGGCGGCCCATGAACTGGGCACGCCGCTGGGGACAATCGCCGTCGTCGCCCGCGAACTCGAGCGCGCCCTGCCGCCCGATTCTCCGGAAGCCGAGGATGCAAGGCTGCTGCGCGCGCAGGCCGAACGCTGCCGGGGGATTCTGACCCGCCTCGCGCGGCCCGAAGAAACCGTGCTCGGCACCGCCGACCGCCTGCCGCTGGGCGCCCTGCTCGATGAAATCGCCAATGATTATCGCGGTGGCGACGTCGAAATCGTCATCGAATTCGAGACCGATGCAGCACGCGAAGCCGAGCCCAAGGTCTGGCGGGTGCCCGAGGTGCAGCACGGTTTGGGCAACATCATTGCCAATGCGGCGGATTTCGCCACGTCACGGGTGTGCGTCCATGTCCGCTGGAATGCGACCGAGCTGCGGCTGGCTGTGGAAGACGACGGCCCGGGCTTCGCGCCCGAAATCATCGAGCGCATCGGCGAGCCCTATGTAACCTCGCGCCCGGGCTCCTATGCGCTGGGAGAGACCGAGCTGGGGCCCAGCGAGGCGTTTACGGGCCAGCAGGGCATGGGGCTCGGGTTTTTCATCGCCAAGACGCTGATCGAGCGCACCGGCGGCAGCGTGAGGGTCCGCAATCTGGGCAGCGGCGGCGCGCGGGTCGCCTTGCGCTGGCCGCGCGGCGCCATCGATGGCGAACGCCCGCCCGGAAGCGCCGCAATCCTTTAGCATATTCGTGACGGAAGGCTTGCCCTTATGTCGCAGTGGCGCTATCGACGCGCCCGCAAGGAGATATCTCATGACCCCATCGCCGTCCGAAGACCGGACGCTGCTGATCCTCGAAGACGACCGGCCGTTTCGCGAACGCCTGGCGCGCGCCATGGAAGCGCGCGGTTTCACGGTCGCGATAGCCGAGACCGTGGCGGAGGGCGTCGCCCGCGCCAAGGATGCGCCGCCAGCCTATGCGGTCGTCGATCTGAAGCTTGATGACGGCAGCGGCCTCGACGTCGTCGAAACCCTTCATGGCGTGAGGCCCGACGCGCGGGTGGTCGTGCTGACCGGTTTCGGGAATATCGCGACCGCCGTCGCCGCCGTGAAATACGGTGCCATCGATTATATCCCGAAGCCCGCCGACGCCGACGACATCCTTGCGGCCCTGCTCGCCGCGCCCGGACACAAGCCCAAGCCGCCCGAGAATCCGATGTCGGCCGACCGCGTGCGCTGGGAACACATTCAACGCGTCTACGAATTGTGCGGCCACAACGTGTCCGAAACGGCGCGCCGCCTCAACATGCACCGGCGTACATTGCAGCGCATCCTCGCCAAGAGAAGCCCGCGGTAATTTTCGTCGCCGGGCTTTCTCATTCCGAAACGTCTCCTGCTGCACGCGCCGGATCGGTTGCGACTTCGAGCACGCTTGCGAGCCGTTCGGCAGCCACCTTGGCAAAGCGCAGCGTCACCGCCTTGCGCCGGCTCGCATGGATTTGTGCGAGCGGCGAGGGGCGCAGAATCGCGCCGCCATAGCGGTCGGCGACGATGAGGCCGGTTCCCGGCGGCACCAGCTCGTCGGGGAAGTCGGGGGGAATCGCGAAATAGAACAGCTCGCAGAATTCGAGATAGTCGGGCCATTTGGTGTCGCCCTTGAGGTCGGCAATCGCGACCTTGATCTCGACGCCCATGATGGTGCCGTCCGGCCCCAGCGCCGCCACGTCGAGGCGCCGCCCATTGGCCAGAGTGAATTCGAGGATCGGGCTGAAACCCTCCTGGATCAGAACGCGCGAAACCCCGCGCGCGACATCGGCTGCGGTCTGCATGGCGCATTGGAACATTCAGGGAACAGGCGTGTCAATCGGCGGCTACTCCGCGGCGATCCGCACGGTCTTGGCGTTGTCGCCGAAATTGATGGTCTGGAGGAATTTGATGCCCTCTTCGGCAATATCGTCGCCGATCATGCGCTCGCCTTCCGCCGCCAGCTCGTCGAGGTCGACATACATGCCGTAGAACGACCGCGTGCGATCGGTGATGATGCCGGCATTGAGCAGCGTCTTTGTCAGTACACGGAATATGTTCGCCGATTCCTTCATTTCTTCGCGTTGCCGCGTGTCGCCGAACGCTTCGTAGATCGCGTCCATCGCGTCGCGCCAGTCGAGGCCGGCTTCGGCATAGACGATTTTCATCTGCTCCGGATTGACGAGATTGAACAGCAGCGTCTGGAAACATTGCGCGGCCCAATCCTCGACGATGGCGTGCTCGTCCGGCGTGAGTTTCGGGATCGTGCGGTCGGCCCAGATCTTTCCGAATTTGTGATGGAACGCTTCGTCCGTCATCGCCAGCTGACACAGCTTCACCAGCAGCGGGTCGCGCGATTTCTGAAACAGCGTGGCGAAGGCGCCCATGGCGAGACCCTCGACCAGCATCTGCATGCCGACGATTTTTTTGTAGACTTCGGGCGCCAGCACGATGTCCGTCAGGAGCGTTTGCAGCGTCGCTCCGACCGGCAACGGCGTCCCCCAGCGTGCCTTGATATAGGCGCCGAATGCCGTGACGTGACGCGCTTCTTCGCGCGCCTGGTTGGCGGCGTATTCCTGGGCGCCGGGATCGCGCAGGATGTGGCACAGCGAAGCCGACAGCGCGAGCGCGCCCTGCTCGCCATGCAGGATCGAAGAGAGTATCCAGCGCGCCGATTGATTGACGAAGCGGATGCGGGCTGGCCCGGCGAGATTTTCGCCCAGTCTGGTGCTGAAGATCGGGAACAATTTTTCGGGCAGAATCTGCTGCGTCGCGGTGTCGAACGGCTCGGTGAAGTCGATATATTTCTTGTCGAGCGGATCCCAGAAATGATCATGGGTCGCGGAAATGATCCTGTCGAACGCCGCGCTGCGCCTGCCATAGCGCTCGACCTCCATCATCGCCGGGAAGTCGTCCGGCGCCACGGCGTCGTAGGCAGCGTCCTTGGTGATCTGCGGCATAGAAATCTCCGGATCGCCCATGCAACCGAGTATGGCGATCCATTGTCAAAAGTCAATAAAGATGACGTATGCGTCATAAATTGTGGCGCGGCATCAACTATTTGAGTTTGTTATATTTTTATAAATTATCCGACAGGATCCCCTTTGTCGATGCAACGGCACCCTCCAGGCGCTCGTCGGGCGCGATTGCCTGGCGCAACGCCCGTGCCACGCCCTTGAAACAACTCTCCACGATGTGGTGGCTGTTCTCGCCATAAAGATTTTCGATGTGCAGGCACAGCCCGGCATTCAGCGCAAATGCCTGGAACCATTCCTTGAACAGCTCCGTGTCCATGTCGCCCAGTTTGGGCGCGGGCATTTTCACCCGCCAGACCAGATAGGGCCGGTTGGCAACATCGATCGCGACACGGGTGAGCGTCTCGTCCATGGGGATGAGGGCGGCGCCGAAGCGCATGATGCCGGCGAAGTCGCCCAATGCCTTCTTGACCGCCTGGCCAATGACGATGCCGGTGTCCTCGGTGGTGTGATGAAAATCGACATGGAGGTCGCCTTGCGCCCTCACCTTGAGGTCGATCATCGCGTGGCGGCCGAAGCTCTCCAGCATGTGGTCGAGGAAGCCGATGCCGGTGTCGATGTCGCAATCGCCCGCCCCGTCAAGATCGAGGGAAACGGCAATCTCGGTCTCGCGCGTCTTGCGTTCGACGGTGGCAGTGCGCATGGCGGTCAAACTCCCGCATCGGTATCGGTGCGCTTGATACCAAGCGGCGCGGTGGGGCGAAAGGTGCGAGCGCTCGACGGCGCCCGCCCCCCGGATGGTTGCGATAGGGCCCTGGCCGTCTTATGTGAGCCTCACCCGATAGGATTGGGCGACCATGGCCAAACACCCTGCCGAAGAAGAGCGCTGGCGCTCCACCACCATTCTCGCCGTCCGCAAGGGCGGCACCGTCGTCATTGCCGGCGATGGGCAGGTGACGCTGGGGACGACCGTGATGAAGGCGAATGCCCGCAAGGTGCGCCGGCTCGGCAAGGGCGAGGTGATCGCCGGGTTCGCCGGCGCGACCGCCGACGCGTTCGCCCTGTTCGAACGGCTGGAATCCAAGATCGACCTGCATCCGGGCAATCTCGCGCGGGCCTGCGTCGAGCTGGCCAAGGATTGGCGCACGGAGCGTTATCTGCGCCGCTTGGAGGCGATGATGGTGGTGGCCGACGCCCAAACCTCGCTGATCCTCTCGGGTACCGGCGATGTGGTCGAGCCGGAGGACGGCGTCGCCGGCATCGGTTCGGGCGGTCCTTATGCGCTGGCGGCCGCCCGCGCGCTCCTGCCGATCGATCTGCCGGCCGACGAAATCGCCCGGCGCGCGATGAAGATCGCCGCCGACATCTGCATCTACACCAACGAAAACATCATCCTCGAAAGCATTGCCGCCCGATGAGTTCCTCCTTCACGCCGCGCGAAATCGTTTCCGAACTCGACCGCTACATCGTCGGCCAGGGCGACGCCAAGCGCGCGGTCGCCATTGCGCTGCGCAATCGCTGGCGCCGGCAGCAACTCGCGCCCGAACTGCGTGAAGAAGTGCTGCCCAAGAATATTCTGATGATCGGGCCGACGGGTGTCGGCAAGACCGAGATTTCGCGCCGGCTGGCCAAGCTCGCCCAGGCGCCGTTTCTCAAGGTCGAAGCGACAAAATTCACCGAAGTGGGATATGTCGGCCGTGACGTCGAGCAGATCGTGCGCGATCTGCTCGAGACCGGCATTGCGCAACTGCGCGAGCGCCGCCGCCGCGACGTCCAGGCGCAAGCCGAAGCGCGCGCCGAGGAACGCGTCGTCGATGCGCTGACCGGCGGAAGCACCAATTCCGCAACGCGCGACAGCTTCAGGAAGCGCTTGCGCGCCGGCGAACTCGACGACAGGGAAATCGAAGTCGAAATGCGCGAGGCGGGCGGCCAGCCGATGTTCGAGATCCCGGGCATGCCCGGCGCGCAGATCGGCATGGTCAATCTCGGCGACATGCTGGGCAAGGCATTCGGCGGCAAACCGCACAAACGGCGCATCACGGTCGCGTCGGCGCATGACCCGCTCGTCGCCGAAGAAGCCGACAAGCTGCTCGACAATGAAGCGATCATCCGCGACGCGATCGAAACCGTCGAGCAGAACGGCATCGTGTTCCTCGACGAGATCGACAAGATCTGCGCCCGCAGCGAATTCAAGGGCGGCGGCGATGTCAGCCGCGAAGGCGTCCAGCGCGATCTTCTGCCCCTGATCGAAGGCACGACCGTCGCCACCAAGCATGGCAGCGTGAAGACGGATCACATCCTGTTCATCGCCTCGGGTGCGTTCCATGCCGCCAAACCCTCCGACCTTCTGCCCGAGCTGCAGGGCCGCCTGCCCATTCGCGTGGAACTCAAGGCGCTCACGCGGGACGATATGCAGCGCATCCTCACCGAGCCCGAGGCAAGCCTGGTCAAGCAATATGTGGCGCTGATGAACACCGAAGGGGTGGCCCTCGATTTCACCGCGGACGGCATCGGCGCCATCGCCGACATTGCGGCCCTCGTCAATGCCACGGTCGAGAATATCGGCGCACGGCGGCTACAGACCGTGATGGAGCGGGTGCTGGACGAGGTGAGCTTCTCGGCCAGCGAACGGACCGGCGAGGCCGTCGTCGTCGACAGCCACTATGTTCGCTCGCGCGTCGAAGACCTCGCCAGGGACCAGGATTTGTCCAAGTTCATTCTGTAGCCAGACACCCACGCATGAAGCGGTTGACCCCGACCGCGTTCCTTGCAAGGAGTTCGGCCGGAATTCGTCGAGGGTCCCCTATGTCGGGTGCAAGCTATCTTTTCACCAGTGAAAGCGTTTCCGAAGGGCATCCCGACAAGGTTTGCGACCGCATTTCCGACGAGATCGTCGATTTGTTCTTCCGCGAAGGCCCGAAATACGGCTTTGCCCCCAAGGATTTGCGCGTCGCCTGCGAGACGATGGCGACCACCAACCGCGTGGTCATCGCCGGCGAAACCCGGGGCCCCGAAGAATTGACGGCCGATCTGATCGCCCATACCGCACGGCTCGCCATTCGCGATATCGGCTACGAGCAGGAAGGCTTTCACTGGAACAGGGCACGGATCGAAGTCCTGCTGCACGCGCAGTCGCCGCATATCGCCCAAGGCGTGGATGCGTCAGGCAACAAGGACGAGGGTGCGGGCGACCAGGGCATCATGTTCGGTTATGCCTGTCGCGAAACGCCGGAGCTAATGCCGGCACCGTTGGCCTATAGCCACAAGATTCTGCAGCTGCTGGCGATTGCCCGCAAATCGGGCAAGGAGCCGAAGCTTGGTCCCGACGCGAAAAGCCAGGTGACGCTGCGCTACGACAACGGCCATCCGGTCGAAGCGACGCAGATCGTGCTGTCGAGCCAGCATCTTGACGAGGGCATGACCTCCGCCGACGTGCGCAGCGTTGTCGAGCCCTATATCCGCGAGGCGCTGCCGAAAGATTGGATCACGCCCAAGACGGTCTGGCATATCAACCCGACCGGGGCTTTCGTGGTCGGCGGGCCGGACGGCGATTGCGGACTGACGGGCCGCAAGATCATCGTCGACACCTATGGCGGCGCTGCGCCCCATGGCGGCGGCGCATTTTCCGGCAAGGACCCGACCAAGGTCGATCGCTCGGCGGCCTATGCCGCGCGGTATCTGGCGAAAAACGTCGTGGCGGCCGGCCTCGCCGAACGCTGCACCATTCAGATTTCCTACGCGATCGGTGTCTCCGACCCGCTTTCGCTCTATGTCGACCTGCACGGCACCGGCCAGGTCGACCACGCCAGGCTCGCCGCCTTGCTGCCGGAACTCGTCAGCCTCAAACCACGCGGTATCCGCGAGCATCTCGGCCTCGACCGTCCGATCTATGCGCGCACTGCGGCCTATGGCCATTTCGGCCGGACGCCCGACGCCGAAGGCGGGTTTTCGTGGGAAAAAACCGACCTGTTGGCGCCGCAATTGAAGAGCGCCTTCTGAGGGCTGGTGTGACGCCGCCAACCGCGCCGGCGGGCGAACGGCAAAGACGCAAGCTCTATGGCCGTCGCATGGGTCCCAAGCTGTCCGCGCAACAGGCGCGGCTGCTGGAGACGTTGCTGCCGCGGCTGCGCCTGAGTCTTCGACCTGGCGCCGATCCGCGCAGCTATTTTCCGCTCCCCGTATCCGACGTCTGGCTCGAAATAGGCTTCGGCGCCGGCGAACATCTGCTGTGGCAGGCCGAGCACCACCCCGACATCGGCCTGATCGGGGCCGAGCCCTATGTGTCGGGCGTGGCAAAGCTGTTGTCGAAGATGGTTTGTGGCGCCAGCGGCCCCCCCTCCGTCGCGCTGCGCGCGCCACCTCCCCCGCTTGCGGGGGAGGAAAGCGATGATGGGGCACATTCTCTTTCCTCCCCCGTTTACGGGGGAGGTGCCGGCGAAGCCGGCGGAGGGGGTGACGCTCTTTCCAACATCCGCATCCACGACGACGACGCACGCAACATCATCGAGGCGCTGCCCGACGCTACGCTCGGACGCGTGTTCATTTTGTTTCCCGATCCCTGGCCGAAAAAGCGCCATCACAAACGCCGCTTCGTGCAGATGGAGCTGCTCGATACGCTCGCCCGGGTTATGAAGCCGGGCGCCGAATTGCGTTTCGCCAGTGATGATGGGGATTATACGAACTGGACGCTCGAACGCCTCATGGCCCATCCGGCTTTCGAATGGACGGCATGCCGCGCGCAAGATTGGCAAAGCCGTCCCGCCGATTGGCCGCAGACGCGCTACGAAGCGAAAGCGCTGCATGGCGTGCCGGTGTTTCTGCGCGCCGTACGCACCTGAATTCGCATGGTCGCCTTGCCTCTATGCGGCAATGGCGTTGGGTGCGTCACCGCCGAGCGAGGCCATCAATTGCTTCATGCTGAGGATCGTCACCATGGTTTCGCCCAGCACTGCGATGCCCTCGATGAACGCGGCGGCTTCGGCGCGCGCAAGATCCGGCGCCGGCTGTATTTCGGAGGCCTTGACCGTCAGGATGTCCGAGACGGCATCGACCAGAAGTCCCATGCTTCGTCCTGCGGCCGTTACCACGATGATGGCATGCTTGGCGGTTACTTCGGTGAGACCGCGGCCGAGCTGCGCCTTGAGATCGACGACCGGAAGGACGATGCCGCGCAGGTTGATCGCGCCCCGCACGTAGTCCGGTGCGTGCGGCAGCGGCGTCGTTTCCGTCCAGCCGCGGATTTCGCGGATCGCCATGATATCTGCGGCGAATGGCTGGTCGCCCGAATAAAAGGCGATGAACTGGCGGCGTTCGTGCGAGTCGGCGGATTCATCATGCATCTTTGGCTCCTTGGGGATTTCCCGTCTTCTGTGTCTCCGCAGTTCAGAAGTCTTTCCAGTCCTCGGCATTGCCTTGTGGCGCCGGCACAACTGCGAGCGCTCCGGAGCCCCGCCCTTTGTGAACCAGTGCAGGCGATGCGGCTGCGGGTCTGAAAGAACCGGATTTGACCGCCGGCCGCTGGGCGGCACGCGACGTCGCCGCCGGTGCATGCACGGTTTGGCGAGGGGCCAAAGTCTCCTCGCCGACGCGGAAAAACGCGACGAGCCGGACGAGTTCGCCGGTTTCGGAGGCAAGGTTGCGCGAGGCCGCGGTGCTCTCCTCGACCATGGCGGCGTTCTGCTGCGTCACCTGGTCCATCTGGGATACCGCCGTATTGACCTCCTGGATACCGGTCGATTGCTGCTGGGCGGCTTGCGACATCTCGTTCATGAGGGTGTTGATCTGAA
>JBAVOL010000111.1:0-19606 GCA_049692035.1 Rhizomicrobium sp. | reverse complement strand
CCGTTGCCGCGCACGACATATTTGAACGTCGTGAGTTGCTCGACGCCCACCGGCCCGCGCGCATGCAGCTTGCCGGTGCCGATGCCGATTTCCGCGCCCATGCCGAACTCGCCGCCATCGGCGAATTGCGTCGAGGCGTTCCACATCACGATCGCCGAATCGATGCTGGCGAGAAAGCGTTCGGCCGCGCGCGCATCATCGGTTACGATCGCTTCGGTGTGATGCGAGCCGTAGGTCTCGATGTGCCGGACGGCGGCGTCGAGATCGTCTACGGTTTTCACGGCGACGATCGCATCGAGATATTCGGTGCGCCAATCCTCTTGCGTGGCAGGCACGCAGCCGGGAAACGCTGCGCACGTTTCCGCATCGCCGCGGATTTCGCAACCCAGTTTCGCCAGATCGCCGAGGATCGGCACGCCATGCGACCGCAGAACGGCGCGGTCGATCAGGATCGTTTCGGCCGCGCCGCAAACGCCCGTGCGCCGCATCTTCGCGTTGATCACGATGGCGCGTGCCATGGCGAGATCGGATTTCTCATGCACATAGACGTGGCAGATACCTTCGAGATGGGCGAGGACGGGAACGCGCGCTTCGGCCTGCACGCGCGCGACAAGGCTTTTTCCCCCGCGCGGCACGATGAGGTCGATCGCGCCGTCCAAGCCTTGCAGCATTAGGCCCACGGCGGCGCGATCCGAAGTCGACACCAGCTGAATGGCGGCTGGCGGCAATCCCGCTTCGCACAGGCCCTGCACAAGCGCGGCATGGATCGCGGCGGAAGAACGCGCCGATTCCGAGCCGCCGCGCAGGATTGCGGCATTTCCCGATTTGAGGCATAGCGCGCCCGCATCCGCCGTCACGTTCGGCCGGCTTTCATAGATGATGCCGATGACGCCGATGGGTGTCACCACGCGTTCGATGTCGAGCCCGTTCGGCCGCGTCCAGCGCGCCAGCGAGCGGCCCACCGGATCGGCGAGCAGGGCCACGTCTTCGACGCCTTTGGCGATCGCTTCGATGCGCTTTTCGTCAAGCAGCAGGCGGTCGAGCAGTGCGCCGCTCAAGCCGTGTGCGCGCGCCGCGCGCATGTCTTCTTCATTTGCGGCGAGGACCGCCGTCGCGCGCGTGCGCAAGGCGCGGGCCGCCGCGCGCAAGGCGGCGTCTTTGAGTTCCCGCGGCGTCTGGCGTAAAAGGCTCGCGGCCACACGAGCATCCTTGCCCATGCGCAGAAGCTCTTCGGCGATTGTGGCATGCGGTGATTCGATGTTCAGCCCACTCATTGTGCAATGGCTCCGCGATACGCTGCTGAAAGCACACCAACAAAGCGTGTCATCCCCGGCGAGCGCTGCGCCGGCAGCGCGAGGGAAGGGGACCCAGGCCGTCGAGTTTTCGAGCTCGGTAAAATTGAGCAATAAATTCGCTCTGGCATCACCGAGAACTTCATATTTACCTGGGTTCCCTTCCCCTCGCTTCGCTCGGTCGGGAATGACATGCTTTGTTGAGATGTGTCGACAATCGTTTTGAGCGTCCCGCCCGTATTCGTGTGCATATCACTGTCATGCGCAGGTCTCGCGCGCGGTCCAACATCGCTCATTCGACTGCGACCTTTTCGGACAAGGCGGTCATGGCAAGATCGTCGCGATGGATCATCTCGTCGCGCCCACGATAACCCAGGATCGTCTCGATCTCGACGCTCTTGCGGCCGGCGATGCGCAGGGCGTCGGCCGCGCCATAGGCGACGAGGCCGCGGGCGATTTCGCGTCCCTGCGCATCGCGTACCGCAACCGCATCGCCGCGTTCGAAGGCGCCTTCGATCGCTCTGACGCCGGCCGGCAACAGGCTCTTTCCCTGGGCCAGTGCGCGCGCCGCGCCTTCATCGATGACGAGCGTACCTTGTGCCTTGAGGTTGCCGGCAATCCAGCGCTTGCGCGCGGCGGCGGGCGTCCCGCCGGAGCGAAACCGCGTGGCGCGCGCTCCATCGCGGATCGATGCGAGCGGATTGGCAATTGCGCCGCGTGCGATAAGAACATCGGCGCCGGCAGCGGTGGCGATCTTGGCCGCGATCAGCTTGGAGGCCATGCCGCCGCGACCGACGCCGGACACCGATTCGCCCGCCATGGCCTCGATCTCGGGGGTGATGTGGGCGACATCGGCGATGTGGCGTGCGTTCGCGTCGCGCGTCGGATCGGCGGTGTAAAGGCCGTCGACATCGGAGAGCAGGATCAGCCGGTCGGCTTCGATCATCGAGGACACGCGCGCTGCCAGACGGTCATTGTCGCCGAAACGGATTTCGGCGGTTGCCACCGTGTCGTTCTCGTTGATGACGGGCACCGCGCCAAGGGAAAGAAGCGTGCGCAGCGTGGCGCGTGCGTTCAGATAGCGTCGCCGTTCTTCCGTATCGCCGAGCGTCAGCAAAATCTGCGCGGCGACCAGATTCTCCGCAGCGAGACTTTCGGCATAGGCCTCGGCCAGACGCACTTGTCCCGCCGCCGCAGCCGCCTGGCTTTCTTCCAGCTTGAGCGGTCCTTTGCGCAGGCCGAGTGCGCCGCGGCCGAGCGCGATCGCGCCCGACGATACGACAATGATGTCTTTGCCGTCGCGCTTGAGAGTTGCGATGTCGGCACACACCGACGCAAGCCAGTCGCGGCGCAGCGTGCCGCTGTCCTTGTCGATCAGCAACGACGAACCGATCTTGACGACGATGCGCCTGGATTTTTTGAACGGATCGCTCATGGCGTCCACGCGTTTTCCCGGGTTCGTTTCGGCGCGTCGCGCTTGCGTCCCTTGGCGATTTCGGCGCCAAGCGCGCGCAGCACATCGCTCACGCCTTCGCCGCTGACGCCGGACATCGCGAATACGCGTTTGCCGCTTGCCTTGGCGAGCGCCGCGATCTTGCGCGCGAGAGCGGTTTTCGGAATGGCGTCGATCTTGTTGAGCGCGACGATTTCGGGCTTCTCGCCGAGCGCATGGCCATAGGCTTCGAGCTCGCGGCGAATCGTTTTGTAGGCGCGTACGATTTCGCTTTGCGTGCCGTCGACAAGATGAAGGACAACGCCGCAGCGCTCGGCATGGCCGAGGAAACGGTCGCCGAGGCCGGCGCCCTCATGCGCGCCTTCGATCAATCCGGGAAGATCGGCAATGACAAAGTCGATCGTATCGATCCGCACCATGCCGAGTTGCGGGTTGAGCGTAGTGAACGGGTAATCGGCGATCTTCGGCTTGGCAGCCGAGACGCGCGACAGAAAGGTCGATTTGCCGGCATTGGGCAGGCCGATCAATCCCGCATCGGCAATCAGCTTGAGTTGGAGAATGATGGTCTTTTCCTCCGCCGGCTGGCCGGGATTGGCGTTCTTCGGCGCCTGGTTGGTCGAACTCTTGAAATGCGCATTGCCGAAGCCGCCATTGCCGCCCCGGAGCAGCAGCACGCGCTGGCCCGGCGCGGCGAGATCGTAGATCAGCGTCTCGCCGTCTTCTTCATAGATTTGCGTGCCGACGGGGACGCGCAGGATCGCATCCTCGCCGTTGAAGCCGGTCATTTCCTTGCCCATGCCGTGCTGGCCGTTCTGCGCTTTGACATGCTGCCGATAGCGATAATCGATCAGCGTGTTGAGGTTCTCGACCGCCTCTGCCCATACGTCGCCGCCGCGGCCGCCATTGCCGCCATTGGGGCCGCCGAATTCGATGAACTTCTCGCGGCGGAACGAGACGCAACCGTTTCCCCCGCTACCCGATGCGATATAAACCTTGGCGGTGTCGAGAAACTTCATGGCCCGGGCTTTCGCTGCCTGCGTCGAAAATTTTCGCGGTCGAGCACGACCATATGACAATAGACGGCGTGGCCGCGCGCAAGGCAATCGCGGTGTTCGACGCCCGCCGGTACCGCGCCCAGCTTGTCGAGCACATGCCCCGAGGCCGGATTGTCGTGGAACCAGCCGGCCCTCAGCGTCGGTGCGTCGAGGTCGTGGAACGCGAATGCCGCCAGCCGCCGCGCCGCCTCGCTCGCGAGGCCCCGGCCCCAATAAGGCTGTCCCAACCAATAACCGAATTCGAAGACGCCGTCGTCCTTCAAATGCAGGCCGCAGGTTCCGGCCAGCGCGCCGTCGCTTTTCGGCACGATGGCGAACACATGGGTCTGGCCCAGCGCGCGCTCTTCGGCTGCGCGCGAAATGAAGGATTGCGCATCCTCGGCGCCATAAGGATGGGGTACGCGCGAAAGATTCCTGGCGACGGCATAGTCGCCCAGCAGCGGCACGATCCGCGCGATATCGCCCGCCTCGGGCGGTCGCAACAGCAGGCGCTCGGTTTCCAACCTGCAGCAGGACATGACATTCCCTCCGTTCGCGAGGGAACAAAAAAGGGAGATGGCGGACCATCTCCCTCGCCTCCATGGGCCGCCGGTATTCCTGGCGGCCTATGTCTTCGAGCCGCCTATGTGGTCGCGTCCTTTGCCGGGGCCGCCGTAATGACCGATACGTAGGTGCGGCGCTTGAACCCTTCGTGGAAGGCGACCTTGCCTTCACAGAGCGCGAAAAGCGTGTGGTCCTTGCCCATGCCGACATTTTCGCCCGGATGGAACTGGGTGCCGCGCTGGCGCACGATGATATTGCCGGCCGCGATGGCCTGGCCGCCGAAAATCTTCACCCCGAGACGCTGGCCTGCCGAATCGCGCCCGTTGCGCGAGGAGCCGCCGGCTTTCTTATGTGCCATGGGAAATGTCCTTTAGCTCGCGTGGATCGCGGTGATCTTCACCTTGGTGAAGGGCTGGCGGTGACCGCGCTTCCTATGGGTGTTCTTGCGGCGCCTTTTCTTGAAGGCGATGACCTTGTCGCCGCGGCCCTGCTCGACGATTTCGGCCTCGACCGAAGCACCGGCCACGAGCGGTGCGCCCGATTTCGGGCTGTCGCCGCCGACCAGAAGAACTTCGGAGAGCGTCAGGGTGCTTCCCACCTCGCCCACGAGTTTCTCGACCGACAGAACGTCGTTTGTCGCAACCTTATATTGCTTGCCGCCGGTGCGGATGACCGCGAACATGGCTGGAATCCTCGAAATTAAACGGTTTTTCCGGGCGGACCCCCGCGCGGAAGGGGCGCAATATACTGACGGCGACCGCCGGGTCAAGGAGGGGATCGGGCTAGACGGGAAAGCAAGCTGCAGATGCGCGCAACAGAACAACAAGGGCTGCCAAATCAACGCCTGCAAACAATGCGGTAATTGCCCAAAAACTCACTGGATCGAGCGATCGCTCGATCGTCATCCATGCGTGCCCCGGCGAAACCTGTCCAAAGCGGATAACCCGGACAATCAAAAAAGTGGAAACCGCCGCGATGAGCATGCTGACGGTTATGTCATGGACGCTGCATATCATCGGGGCCTTGCGCCTCCCGTTCCTCCGCCACCTTCACGATATCACCAATCACGTGGCGTCGGGCACCACCCCGAAGCACCTCATCCCCCTCATCCGCATCTGATCAATGTCGGTACATCAGATGGCATCCCTTGCATGTTGAGGAAGCTGACTCGGCGCAAGCTATGAGGCGCATCGGAGCCGGCGCTCAGTGTGGGTCGCCCACCCCGCCTTCCAGCGTCATGCCGGTGACTTCGACCGGGTGGGCGCCGGCGGCGCGCGCCGGCGTGGCGCAGACCTGGCTGCGGTACGAAAAGAACATGTCGCCAGTGCCGTATTTGCGCAAATTCGTGCGCTCGGTGCAGTCCTTTACGGGGACCGCTTGTTCGCATTTGAGCATGCCGTCCTTGTAGTGGCGCACGGCCTCGTGTTCGCCGCAAAGCAGCGTTGCGCCATGCGCGTAGGTGCCGGCCATGCCGGAATCGGACTGGACCACGTCGCCGATGACAAGCTTGAGACGCGCACCGGGAATGCAGCGGGCAATCTCGCCCTCATAGGAGGTGTCGATGAAGGTCGCCGGAGTCATGTGCGAAGCCGGGAATTCGCGCCCGTCCGAGGCGACGCATACGGCGTGAATCGCTTTTATCACGGTCGCTTCCTGCATCTCGCAGGCTTGCCCCGCACTGATGCTGCCGAGATCGCCGCCCACGCCCTTGTAGATGACGTTCTCCTCGTAGTAGCTGCCGTAATAGATCGGGCCCGTGCTCGCCGCAACGATCCCGCCTGCCTGTGCCGAGGCAAAGGCCTGCGCCATGGCCGTAGCCGTCGCTATTGCCGAAGCGCCACCGCCATTGTTGATGGTGATGTTCTTCTCGATGTTGACGCTCTTGTTGACGGTCACGTTGTTCTGGATGTCGATGTTCTTGCTGATGGTAACCGGGTTGTAGACGTTGATGCTCTTGTTGATTGTGACCGGGTTGTAGATCGTGACCGGCTTGTTGATGTTCACGGGCTTGTTGATGATGACTGTGCTGCCGCCGCCGGTCTTGCAATTGGGACCGGACGACATCGTACCGAAATGCGATGAGCCGCCGGCGAGCGCCGGATCGAACGGCATCACCGCCAGCAGGGAGCCGACCGCCGCCGCGGCAAAGGTCATCAGAGGATTCAGCGTCATCGCATACGCTCCTTACCGGCTGCCCTATTGGACGCAAACCCCGCGCGGGGGCGCGCAACGCGGCCCAGGCCTTAATCACCGGAAGGCGGAGGTTCATGAAACATGCCATGATCGGGCGTGGTTTGCGCGGCCATACCGACCCAAATCGGCACAGTTTCGTCGTATGACGCGGCAAGAGCGGGCAATGGCATGATCCCGATCTCGGACGATATTCCCACGCGGCGCACACCCGTCATCACCTGGGCGCTTATCATCGCCTGCGTCGGCATCTATCTGTGGGAGCGTTCGCTCGGGCATGACATGGAAGCGGTGTTCGTCGCCTTCGGATTTACCCCTGCATCGCTGCGCGCCGGCCATACGCCGAACGCAGGAATCGGCCAAATGCCGCCGGGTGCCACCATTCTCACCTCGATGTTCCTGCACGGCTCGATCCTGCACGTTGCGGGGAACATGTTGTACCTTTGGATATTCGGCAACAATGTCGAGGACGCGATGGGGCATTTGCGCTTCATCCTGTTCTATCTGGTTTGCGGAATCGCCGCGGCGCTGACGCTCGCCGCCATCGATCCTGCCATCCCGATGATCGGCGCCTCGGGTGCCATCTCCGGGGTGCTGGCGGCGTATGTGCTGTTGTTTCCGCGCGCGCGTGTGACCGTCATCGTGCCGCTTGGGATCATCTTCTTTCCCTTCAGAATTTCGGCAGTGTGGGTCGTGGGCTTCTGGTTCCTGGTGCAGCTTTTCAGCGCGGCTGCCACCCATGCCGATCAGCCCGGAATCGCCTGGTGGGCCCATGTGGGCGGGTTCGCCGCGGGACTTGCGCTGACGCCTTTCCTCAAATCCTCGGACTATCCGCTCTTCGGCCATATCCGCCGCGGACCGTGGGGGTGATTGGCGGTGGGAACATTCCCGTCCCGCCTTCATATTCCTCTGGCACGGCTTCTGCTCCCCTGGCCCGGTAACGGCCAAGCGCCGTCTCGAATTGGCGCAATGCCGTCGGGGAGCCAAGCGGAGCAAGGACGCGATGAAACACCGGAACAGCCATCTCCTGGTTGGATATTGGAGCAGATTGCGCCGCGGCCGCGAGGTGCCTGATCAATCCGACATTGATCCGCGTGCCATCAAGCGGATGCTTTCTTTCGTCTTCATCCTCGATGCTGCCGATCCGCAGCACCCCCATTATCGGCTGGCCGGCACGTCGCTCTGCGACCGCTTCGGGTTCGAACTCAAGGGCACGGGCTTCCTCGCCCATTGGGAAGCCGGCAGCCGTGCGTCGCTCAGCCTTCTCATCAAGCAGGCTCAGGCAATGAAACAGCCGGTCGCGATCTCCTCGCTCGGCACGACGCCCGATTGCACGCTCATCGAGATGGAAACCGTTCTTGCGCCGATCGCGTGCGGCGATGAAACACCCACACGCTTCCTCGGCATGACGCAGATGTTGAACGATTCCGCGCCGCTCGTCGGTAAGCCGATCGCGTTTCAGCGCCTTGTCGCGTCGCAATTCGTGCGCGAAGACGAACCGCTCTCGGCCTTCGTTCCGCCGCCGCCCCCGCCGCCGCCGCCGGCGCTGCGCAGCCACCCCAAAGCGCCGCATTTGCGTCTGGTCGTGTCGCGCGAAAGGCCGATGTCGGTGAATTTCGATATGGGCGAGACGATGCAGGCGTTGATCAAGAATCTCGATATCGTCGTCCAGCCGTCGATGGTGCTGGTGAAGTAGGTTCGTGCTTCGCGCAATGTGCCCTAATTCTGCGGAGGCGGCTGGTTCGGGCCGGGCACGGATGGTTCGGTCGGACGATCGACGGGATCGTTGTGCAGGATGACGCGGTTGAACCTCTCTTCGTCGCGGCGGCGCTGCAGATAGGGAACCTCATACTTTTCGATCTTGGCGACATAGGCCTCATACTCGGCGTTATCCGCCGGCAGCCGCTTGTCGCAGCGTTCGGGCGGCAAATGCCGTTCCTCCTGGCACCACATGTCGAAATTCATCTCTTCGAGCCTGTATGGCTCAGCCCCAGTCCCGGCTTGGGCTTCGGCGCGCGCGGCTATCATCGCCAAGGCAAGTCCCGCAAGGACGCTCACATATATCGTCTGCACAATTGTATCCTTTCTCTCCAGTCTACAACGTCTCCGCGACGCTTATGTTTCACGCGGCGGCGCGGCATGTCCGAGAAGCGTGTCCACTGCTTTTTCCGCAGTCATGATGGTCGGCGCATCGCGGATCGACGACGGCATCGGCGTCGTTGCCCATCCTGGGGCCTGCCGAGGAGCGCGGTGATTCCCGCCGGCATATGGATCATCAGCGATCTGTCGCGTCCGCCCGCTTCGATCAGCAGAACCTCGATTGCCGGATCGGCCGACAGCCTGTTCGCCAGCATGCAACCGGCGCTTCCCGCGCCGATGATGATGTAATCATATGCCTTCATGGCGGCCACACTGGCGATGCGCTTTGCGAAGCATAACGCAAAGGTCCGGCCGCGTCGCGCCAAACCGGGGAATCCGAAGCGTGCCTCGATTCGATCGGGTCAGCGTCAGGGCAGCAGGGAAATGACTACTCTGCGGTTCTTGAGTTCCTTGACGTGGTCTTCGGTCTGGACGGCGAGATCGTCCTTGCCGACCCCTGTCGCCTCGATCGCATCGGCGCGTGCGCCTTGCATGACCAGCGCATCCTTGACTGCTTGGGCACGCCGGAGCGAGAGCCTCTGGCTGTTCTCCGCCGTATCGCAGTGGCCGACGACGGTGATGCGGGTCTGCCGGCCCGCCCGCGCGGTGGCGATGGCTTGGGCGATCGTTGTGAACTGTTCAGGCGGGATCGTGGCAGAACGGAAGCCGAATGTGACCGTGAATTCCACGGGCTGCGCCGCAGCGCTGGGCGCCGGGGTGGTTGGGGCCGGCGCCGGAGTGGTCGCGGCAGATTCCGGAATCGACGGGGCCGGAGTGGTCGCGGCAGATTCCGGAGTCGACGGCGCCGGAGTGGTCGCGGCAGACTCCGGAGTCGACGGGGCCGGCGCCGGAGTTGATGGGGTAGGGGCCGGATTGAGATCGCGTTCCAGGCGCGCCAGCGATGCCGTCACGGATCGGCGGCAGGTCGCCGCGGCGGCGGCGAGGGTATCGACACGGCGGTCCATGATCCAACAATCGAAATCGGCCTGGGCACGTGCGGCATCCTCGGGCGCCTTGTCGCGGCCCTCGTCGAGGTCCCTCAACAGTTCGAGGCGGACATTTTCGGCGTCCATATCGCCGTCCGGTGCTGCTTCCGGCAGGATCTCGTCGCCTTTTCCGGCTGCGAGCGCTTTCTCGGCATAGGCGCCGACCAATCCGGAGATCGTGTTGTCGGTATCGGTCAGCGAGATCGATTGCCCGGCGTCGAACGCCTGGCCGGACGGCTCGGAATCCGTACCGAAAGAGTGCGCCAGATAGGAATAATCCTTGAACAGGGCTACGGAGAACGCCGAGCCCACCGGCTGGGTCGCATTGAGATCGTCGAACGCCGAATTGCCGACGCAGCCGGCCAATGCCAGGGCGGCGGACACGGCAAAGAAGCGGGCGAAACGGGCGCGAGAGGCCAGAAATAATGATGACGACGCGATGGCAAAGGCCATGCCGGTTCTCCTGACAGGGGGGGCGCCCGCGGACGGCACTTTCCGCGACGCAATTCGAACGACGTGCTCTATACCCTGCGAGGGTCGCGGGCAAAATGGGCGGCGCGCAAAAAAGCAAACCGGCCCCTCCGGCGTAAACCACTCGTTGACGATCCAAGCCTTACAAATGAAATCTGAGGCAATATTTGGGGCCGGGCATGCCAGCTCTGGCACTCGCCATGACAGCTGATCGAAGCAATGTGGTGGCACGGGCGAAAGCCGAGCGCCGCCAATATCTGCGCGTGCGCGTCGAATTGGCCGGTCGCCTTTTCGTGCCCGCCGACGAACGGGAGGCACGCTGCCAGATCGTCGATCTTTCCCCCGGCGGTGCTCAAATTGTCAGCGAGTTCGTGCCGCCTGCCGATACCCAGGTGATCCTCTATATCGACGGCTTCGGTCGCTTCGAAGGGGTCGTCGCGCGCCCGGCGGAAGCGAGCTTCGGCGTACGCTTCCACTGTTCGGCCCTCAAACGCGAAAAAATCGCCGAGCAGCTCACCGTCTACATGAATCGCGACGTCGTCGAGGAAACGGTGGTGCGTCGCCACGATCGCGCGCCGACCAAGGGCATGGCGCGCTTTACCCGTGCCAATGGCGACATCGTCGCCTGCGAAGTGCTCGACCTGTCCTTGAGCGGCGTCTCGCTGAAGACGGAAGTGCGCCCACCGATGGGCGAAGTGGTATTGATCGGGCAGACGGCGGGACGCGTCGTGCGTCACCACGAAAACGGTATCGCGCTCGAATTCGCGAATACCCAAGCCGACAAGACGAATCCCGAGCAGCCGGTCAATCCGTTCATGGTGGTGCGCTAGCTGTGAGCGGCGCTATTCGAATGGCCCCGCTGTAAGAGAAGCGAGTGGCGGGCATAGCCGCGGACACACGGCGTTCCTGCCCGCCATCCACTATTCGCAGTTCTGCGCTCACCGCCCCACGAGTTCGTGAATCTGGCTGTTCGCCAGCGTCAGCTTGGCGATGGAGAGATCGCCGGTGCGTTCGAGTTCGGCGAGAAAGTTGCGCGTGCGTGCCAGCGTGTCGGCATGCGCATCGGCCCAGGCTTTGACGATCTCGGCACCGCGCGCACGCCCGCCGCAGGCCGCGGCCGGATCGATCGTCTGCAACGCATCGTCGGCCAGCCGGCGTTGACCGACATAGAGGTCGTCGACGATGCGCCGCACTGCGAGACGGTCCCAATGCTCGCCGCCTTTGATATGCGCGGCGAGCCAGCGCAGACGGTCGAGCCCGACGGTCGCGCCCATGGCAAAGAATGCGCCGGCGACGCAATCGACCGGCAGGGTGCGCGCCAGCGCCAGCGCCACGATTTCCGGCGCCCCCGCCAGCAACGGCAAGATCGCCACGTCTTCGGCGATGTCGAGTGGAACGCCCGCTTTTTGCAATGTCGCGATCCGCGCTTCGGTGTTCTGTGCTTCGAAAGGCGAAACGAGCGTGGCGAACGTACCGCGCAGGCTTTCGACGCCGGTGCGATAGCGCGCGATGGTCTCGCCGAGATCGGCATTCGCAGGCACGTTGACGAGAAACCACAATCCGAGCTGCCGCAGCAGTTCGGCAATGTCGGCATAAATTTCCGTCTGCACGTCCGCCGCAACGCTTGCGTCGAGGGCTTCGATGCGCGCCTTGAGCATGCTCAGGCCGAATACGCCGTCGGCCTCGACGCAGGCGCGCGCCACCGATGCGCCCGATGTGCTCGAGACTTCCTTGATGCGGTGGACCGAGGCGGGCCCCGCCAGATTGACGATGCGATTGCTCAGCGAGGTTGCGATGATCTCCCGCCGCAGGCGATGGTTCGCCAGTTCCCGAGGGAAACGCGCGGCTGCCGCACGCGGAAAATAGGCCAACAGTTCGCCGCCGAAATAAGGCTGGTCGGGCAAATCGCTGGCCAGTATTTCTTCGTCAAGATCGAGCTTCGCATATGCCAGAAGAACGGCAAGCTCGGGCCGCGTCAGGCCGCGGCCGGCCAGCGCACGCTTGCGCAGGCCTTCGTCGTCGGGAAGGAATTCGACAGCCCGGTCGAGGCGTCCGCGCCTTTCGAGATCGCGAATGAAACGGCCATGCGCGTCGAGATCGGCGACATTGCGCTGCAGCGCGACCGACAGCGCCAGCGTCTGTTCGTAATTGTCGCGCAGAACGTGGGACGCCACATCGTCCACCATCTCGTCCAGCAGCGCGTCGCGTGCTGCGCCGGACAATTCGCCACGCCGCAACGGGCCACTCAGCAAAATCTTGAGATTGACTTCATGGTCGGAGGTGTCGACGCCCGCGGAATTGTCGATCGCATCGGTGTTGATGCGTCCGCCGTTGAGCGCATATTCGACGCGGCCAAGCTGCGTCACGCCGAGATTGGCGCCTTCGCCGACGACTTTGGCCTTGATGTCGCGGCCGTTGGCGCGCACCGCATCGTTGGCACGGTCGCCGACGTCGAGATTGGATTGTCCCTCGGCCTTGATGAAGGTGCCGATGCCGCCGAACCACAACAGATCGACATCGGCCTTGAGCAGCGCCTTGATCAATTCGTCGGGCGAGAGTTTGGCCGCGGCGACGCCGGTCAGCGCCTGCATCTCGGGCGAAAGGGCGATCTGCTTGGCGGTGCGCGCGAACACACCGCCGCCTTTGGAGAGCTTCGTCTTGTCGTAATCGGCCCAGTTCGAGCGCGGCAGGTCGAACAGCCGCTGGCGCTCGGCCAGGCTCGCGGCCGGATCGGGATCGGGATCGACGAAGATGTGCCGGTGATCGAACGCGGCGACGAGCTTCGTGGCCTTCGACAACAGCATGCCGTTGCCGAACACGTCGCCCGACATGTCGCCGACGCCGACGCAGGTGAAATTTTCACTCTGGACGTCGCGGCCGAGTTCGCGGAAATGCCGCTTGACCGCCTCCCACGCGCCCTTGGCCGTGATGCCCATCTTTTTATGGTCGTAGCCGTGGCTGCCGCCGGAGGCGAAAGCGTCGCCGAGCCAGAAGCCGCGGTCTTCCGCGATGGCGTTGGCGATATCGGAAAATGTCGCCGTGCCCTTGTCGGCGGCGACGACGAGATAGGGATCGTCGCCGTCGTGACGCACGACGCGCTCCGGCGGCACGACAGTGCCGTCCGGCAGGACGTTGTCGGTAAGATCGAGGAGCGCGTTGATCAGCGTCTTGTACGCGTCGATCGCCGCCTCGACCACCGCTTCGCGCGTCGCGTTGACGGGCAATTGCTTGGGATAGAAACCGCCCTTGGCGCCCACCGGCACGATGACGGCGTTCTTCACCTGCTGGGCTTTGACCAGGCCCAGAATTTCCGTGCGGAAATCCTCGCGCCGGTCCGACCAGCGAATGCCGCCCCGCGCCACTTTGCCGAAGCGCAGATGCACGCCTTCCACTGCCGGCGAATAGACGAAGATCTCCACATGCGGTCGCGGCGCGGGCAATTCGTCGAGCTTGCGGCTGTCGAGCTTGACCGCGAGATAGGAAGGCGGCGCACCGTCGGGCCCGCGCTGATGGAAATTGGTTCGCAGCATCGCTTCGACGAAATTGCGGAAGCGGCGGATGATGCGATCGTCGTCGAGGCTCGGGACGTCATTCAACGCTGCATCGATCCTGTCCGCGAGCGCCTTGCAGCGTGCGTCGCGATCCTTGGCGTCGGGATCGCTGCGCGTCAGGAACAGTTCGACGATCAGTTTTGCAATGTCGGGATTGCGGGCGAGCGCCTGCTCCATGTAGTCCTGGCTGAACGCGATGCCAGTTTGGCGAAGAAATTTCGCGATTCCCCGCAGCACGCCGACCTGGCGCCAGGGAAGGCCGGCGCCGACGACAAGGCGGTTGAATCCGTCGTTTTCCGCTTCGCCCGAAACAGTCGCGTGAAAGGCGTCTTCCAGCGGTGCTTTGATATCGTCGAGATCGGTCGCGATCTGGTCCGCCCGTTCCATCAGGAAGTCGAGCACGGAGGCCGCGCACTGGCCATCCGCAGGCGTTGCGAGCGATACCGGGTAGCTGTTTTCCGCGATGACCCGGAAGCCCAGATTTTCGAAGATCGGCAGAGACGCCGAAAGCGGCAGCACGCTGCCGACGACGTAAAGCTTGAGCCGCAGCGCCGAGCGGGAATCGCTTTGCAGGCGATAGGCGCGCGCCTTGATCGCCTTGTTCGAGCGACGAAGCAGGGCGACGAGTTCGTCCAGATCGCGCACCGCTTCGTCCGGCGAGAAGGCGTCGCGATAGCGCAGGGGAAAACTGCCGGCATGGCGGCGAAACAGCTGCATGCCTTCGACATCGCCATGCGCGTTGGTCAGCGACTGGACGAAGCCGTCTTCCCAGGTGCGCACCGCAGCGCGGATATCCGCCTCGAGCGCTTGCACATCGACATGCGGACGCGGACCCTCGTCGCGGCCGACGATGTATTGGATACGCGCGAGCAGGCTGTTGTCTAATGCCGGCATGGCAGCCGTTTTATGGCCGTGAAACGCCCTGGCGAGGATGTCGTGGATGCGTTCGCGCGCTTCGGTGGTGTAGCGGTCGCGCGGCAGGTAGACCAAGGCCGAAACAAAGCGGTCGAAATGATCGAACCGCAGGAAGGCCCGAACCTTCGGCCGTTCGCCCAGATGCAGGATGCCGAGTGCGGTGGCGAACAGTTCGTCTTCGCTGACTTGGAACATCTCGTCGCGCGGATAGGTGTCGAGAATATGGGCGAGCGCCTTGCCGTCGTGGCTGTCGGGGGCGAGGCCGGCACGCGCCAGCACCCGCCCGGCCTTGAGCCGCAGAAGCGGGATATCGGCCGGCCGCCGGTTGTAAGCGCCCGACGTGAACAGGCCGACGAAGCGGCGCTCGCCGGTCAGGCGGCCTTTGCCGTCGAACAGCCGGACGCCGACATAATCCATGTTCACGCGGCGGTGAACGAGGGAGCGCTCGTTCGATTTGGTGATGAGCAGCGGTTCGGTCTGCAGCAGGAATGCGCGCGCTTCGGCGCTCAGGCGCGTGTCGCCTTCGCCGCGGCGGATGATTCGTACACCGGTGTCCGACAAAACGCCGATGCCGGTTTCGTCGAGCGGATCGAGAGTGGCCCGCGCGCCGTCGCGGAAGGCATAGTCGCGACTGCCCAGAAAGGTGAAATGATTGTCGCCCAGCCATTCGAGGAGTGCGATGCCTTCGCGCAGTTCCTCGGGCTTGAGCGGCGGCGGATTGCTCTTGAGGTCGGCGACGGTCTGATCGAGGCGCTCGCGCATCTTGCGCCAGTCGCGCACGGCCAGACGCACCTGCCGGAACACGTTGCGCGCCCCGTCCACCAGCGCGGCCTCGCGCTCTGTGTCCATCAGCGGCTCGAGCATCAGCACGATCACGCTTTCGCGCGAGGGCGCGCCCCGTTCGCAGCGCACGCCCGTTGCATCGCGCGTTACTGCCATGACCGGATGAAACACGGCCTGAACGCGCACGCCTTGCGCGCTCGTTTCGCCGATCACCGAATCGAGCAGGAACGGCATATCGTCATTGACGGCCAGCAGAACCGTCTCGTTGCGCGCGTGCGTCGTCGTCCCGGCGTGGAACTCGAACAGCGTGACGAGCGTTTCGCCCGGTTTGCGTTCGGTCGCATGCGAATAGACGAGGCCGGCGAGGGTTGCGAGATCCTCGGGCGCGTAGCGTGCGACATCTTCCGGCGAGGCGCCCTGGTAGAATGCGCTCAAGAAGTTTTGCGCCGCAGGAGAAGCCGAGCCCATCAGGGCGGTGGCAGCCGCAATCCTTTTGGCGGCTTCCGCACCGAGGGCGCCAGCGGCAATGGCGGCGTCTGCGCAATCCATGCGGTCCGCTTGGGCTGCACCAGGAATCATGTTCGTCCATTCGCGGAAGATCGGGCCGGAAATCCCCATCGGGAGGGACACACCCGGCACGCGTTAAGCGGTCGCCCACCCCTATTCCAGGGGACTGCCCGCAACAATTTGGCTATTGCGGCTCGGCGCCGGACATTATCGCGCTGCCCGCCCGCCGGGAAGTCGAAAGACGGGAATTCAGAGGGGCTGGGGCACGCGGGACAGGCCTGGTGCCGACCACCGCTCCAGCAGGGCGACCGCGCCGGCCGCGACAAGTCCGCCGCCAAGAATCGCCAGCATGGTCAAGGCATTTCCCTCCGCGGGACGCATCAGCGCGGCGAAAGCTCCCATCGCGGTGGCCGGTACGAGAAAGCAGAACGCGACGTCGCGGGCCCGCACCACGCCGGCCAGCACGATCGAGATGCCGGCGGTGAAGGCGACGCAAGGCGCAATCGCCATATCGGCCGGAAATACCAGGAAAAGGCCGGCGCCCCACGCAAACCCCGCATAAAGCAGGATCGCGGAAAGATCGTGCGCGAAGTCCTTGAGCGGCGCGCGCTCGAACGGCGCCGCAATCGTCTGCCCATAGGCCCGCGCAATGGCCACAACGCTTGCGGCCATCAGCAGCAGCCAGATGACAAGTCCCGTCGCGGACACCGACGGGGCCGCTGCCAGTGCGCTGGCGAGCGTTGCAATGCCGAGCGCTGCCGCTGCCCAGGGCGCGCGCCCCAGCAGATTGGCGAGATGGGCGGTCTCGGCAGCTTCGTCATGAAGGGCTGCCAGACGGGCCAGATAGGCGTGGGGGGAGACTGCCAGCGATGACGCGGTGGCGCCGCCGGCGTTGGGCGCAGCGGCGTCTGGTGCAGCAGGCTGTTTCGCGGCGGCGGGCGCTTGGGGAACAGGCGCGACGCGAAGACTGGCTGCCATGGAGAAGCCTCCCGGAAATGTGGTCGACTCAGGCTCGGGCTTCGGCGTTAAGAATCTGTTAAATCCGTGCAAGGCGCGGCTTCGGAATGTTTCCGGAACCCACTGTCATGAAATCTTGATGATTCTGCAATTCGCGACGATGGCCGCAGCCGGAAAAAGCGGTGGGCAAGTCTCTCGTCTGGCCCGTTACCGGGCGTTGCGGCGCGGGACTAACGCGAATTGTGCAGCCTATCCTCCTTGACACGCGATCGCGCCAATCGATACGGACAGTGACCTCGCCCCCTACATCCGCCGAATTCATGCCCAGCGCCGTCGTTTTCGACCTTGAATACACCGCCTGGCCCGGCTCCATGGAGCAGCGCTGGCTGCGGCCCGGCGAACATCGCGAAGTCGTGCAGATCGGCGCCGTCAAAGTCGATGCCGGCATTTTCGCCGAGACGGCTTCATTCAGCCGGCTCACCAGACCCCGTCTCAATCCGCGTCTTTCGCCCTATTTCGAGGAGTTGACGGGCATCGGCAATGGCGTGCTCGCGGCCGAGGGTATCGACCTTGCGCACGCCTATCGTGCCTTCATCGCATTCGCCGACGGCGCGCCGCTCGTCTCCTTCGGTCGTGACGATCTCGTGCTGGCCGACAATCTCGGGCTCTACGGCATCATCGATGCGCCGCCGCTTCCCGCCCATATCAACATCGTTCCGTGGCTGAAGGCACAAGGAATCGATCCCCGCGGATCGCATGCCTGCGACGTTGCCCGCTTGGCCGGTGCTGCGTTCGCCGGCCGCCGCCACGACGCGCTCGACGACGCGCGCTCAGTGGCGCTCGGCATTGCGACATTGGTTGCGCGCGGCGCACCCCATCCCATCGTGGCGAGCGCGTGATGACGACACCGCAAGACGCCGAGCGGTAGATTTGGAGCGCGGCCATCTTGGCCGCATTACGGTTTCGACATTGTTATGCGGGCAAGATGGCCGCGCTCCGACAAGCGCTGTTCTTGTTTCACGCTATCGTCGGATTGCGCCACGCCTGCGCAGCAATCGCTAACGGCGCGAACCCTGCAGCAGTTTGCCCAGCGCGCGCGCGATCGCCCGAGACGAGGCTCGGCCGACGAAGCCCTGGCCGGGGTTGAATGTCACCACGAGGGTCTTGCCGTACAGCGCGATCGTCGGGCGCGAGGCCGGCTTGATCGCCACGCTGCCGATGCGTTTGGCAAACGCGTCGCGCGCCGCATTCGATGCGCTGAAGCGTTCGATCCCGCGTGCCGCATTCTCCATGGTGTCGTAGGCAAAGGCGCGCATGTCGGCATTGTCGTTCAGCGCGTTCCAATCGGCCGTGAACTGAATATTGAGACGGCGCACATAGGCAAGCCGCTCGGATTCGTCGCTCGCCGCGCTTTGCATCGCCTGCACCGACACAAAATCCGGCGCGGGTGCAACGGAATCGCCCGTGCGCACTGCAGGAAGTCCTTGCGGCGCAGCGTCGGTGTAGAGCGTCATGCCGCCCCAGCCGGTCACCTTCAGCGCGGTCTCCCCGGAATCATATTTGAGGATGCGCCCGCCCAGCGAAGCAGGATCGACATAAAGGACGAAGGTTTCGGGCGACCCGGCAAAACGCAAAAGAAAATTGCTGCCGGCGCTGTCGAGGCTGAAGGTCACGGTGTCGCCGGCGAGATAGGTGCCGGGCTCGATATAGGCGAGACGATCGATCGAAAGCTGCGCCTCGAAATCCTGTGCGCGCGCGACAAGGGGGCACGCGAGCGCCAGCCCGAGCGCGGCACGCGCCGCAATGGCAAACCTTTGCCTTTTCATGCCCCGTCCCAGCCTTGCGCTGTCTCGAACCGGCCACCCCGGCGCACCCATGCGCCCTATCGGGACCAGCGGTCTCATAGAGTTCGAATGGGGCAAGATTGTGGAGCATCGGTTGCGCGACTGCGCCGGGGGACGCCATATATCGGCGCTCGACCATGTATTACTCTGTATACGTACTATAAATGCGCCCGATCTAGTGCCACACATTCGCGAAGGCTTGCGAGGCGGCAATCAGTGTGGCCCCCGTCACCGCGAGCGAACTCGCGCCCGCGAAGGCCGATATGCACAGCAATGTGAAACTGCCCTCGAAGGATGCGAGCGCGAGCCCGGCGATCGCCAGGGCCGGCAGAACATTGCTGAGCGGCACGGGGACCAGGAGCGTCATGCCCAGCAGGAGGGCCAGAAGTCCCACAGCCGGCCTCGCGAGCTTCCAGATGCGCTGATGCGGCCGACGGTCCGCCGCTTCCCACGAGCGCAGCAACGGAATGGCGCGCGCAATGACATAGCGCGCCTGGCTTGCCGAAATCGAGCGCTCCGCCATGACCGAAGGCAGCCGCACGCCGTTCGAAAGCATCATTCCCGTCGCGGGCACGACCATCGCCAGCCCGATCATGACGGACGCGCCGGGCAACACGCCGATCAGCGCCAGGATAAAGGCAATCATTTCAAACGAATGCTCGGGCAATTCGTCGTGGAACCAGCCCAGCGAGACGCGATCGTTCGGCAGCACGGCGAGCAAACGCTCCAGCACCGCCGAGGCGGCCGGATTGTCCTCGATATCCTGCTCGAAGGACGACATGCGATGCGTTCCTCACCTCGTTGGGCTGTGCGAAGCCGGCACCCGGCAAATCTTCTCGTACGGACGACATGTATCCGATGGAGGTGAGTGAAATATTGATTTCGGCGCCTGACAACTAAGGGATTGCCGCAATGGTGGG
>JBAVOL010000110.1:0-10406 GCA_049692035.1 Rhizomicrobium sp. | reverse complement strand
CACCATGGCCGGCCTCCGAGCCGGCCAACCAGCCGCCGCGCGTCGGCACGGCGTATGACTCATCGCTCGCTGATCCCCGCATATGCGGGGATCGCGGCTGGATGGGCGGGTCCGAGCCCGCCCATGGTGAGGTGGGATTAATGCGTCATGTCCATACAAAAATGCTCTAATTGGCGGCTGGCGGCGCAGGCAGGCTTGCCGCGGCAGTTGGAGCCGCCGGGGGCGCCGCGAGTGCAGCCAGACGCAACGGGTTCGGCTGCGGCACCACCGCAGGAATCATTCCGGCGAACCCGACCGCGACCTTCATCTCGCATGCATCGACGGGGCCTTGCTCGGTCACCTCGATGCCGGAGACAAAGCCCGCGAGCGACGGCTTGTCGGGGGCGAGCGCCGCTTCGAACACGATGTCTGCATCATGGCAATAAGCGGCATTGTCATGAATGCTGCGGATCGAGGAATCGTTCGCCAGCCGCGTCTTGAAGGCATGATATTCCGCTTCGCCCTGTCCCCCGCCGTAAAGCCGCCGGAACATATGCTCCAGCGCCGCATCGGAGCGGCGCAATTCTTTCGCGTAACTGATCTGAAACGCGTTGAAATGCACCACCTGGTTGCAGGTCAGAGCAGCTACCATCAATTGTTGCTGGATCGCGGCGGCCTGAATCGCCGTCACTTCGTCATGCATCGCGCATTTCGGCGCAGCCACAGCACCACTGGCCGCCATCATCACAGCAAGCGCCACAGCGCCGCTTTCCGCCCTGAATCCCATGCTCACCATCGCAATGATCTGCTACGCGAGACAGAATAGCATCAACGGGACGCAGGCGCGAATCTCTTCGGCGTCGCAGCGCTAATGACATGGACGCTCCAATATCCGAACGCCTCTTTTCCGTCGCCTTCGCCGGCCGACGGATCGGTTGCGCCAGGCTCGAAGGCGCCGCGTCGTTTGCGGTTAACGAACGCACCTTTTTCGTTTGATATTGCGCAAGGAAGTTTTGGCAATTGGGGCGGATAGTTTTTCCAACGGGGATACCCATGCGCGCAACAACTTTGGCAATGGGACTTTTTCTTTTGGCGGTGGCCGACGCAGCCGCGCAGCCCGCAACATTCAATCTGCCGGACACGACAGTCCCCGAGAGCGATGTACTGCGCCTGCCGCAATCCGCATTCTTCCCCAATCATGCCGCGCCGGGCGACAGCACGATCGACTTTCAGGCACTGAACCCGCCGCCGCTCGACATCGTGCCGCTTTCGCAAACGTTGCTCTCGGTGGGGGCATTTAAAATGCGCCTTGGCACCGACGAGGCGCGCATGCATTTCGTCTCTTATGGCCTCGAAGACAGGCAATTCCTCGGGGGCAATCTGTCCGGGACGCTCGACGCGCGCGCGGCAACCATCCGCCTGAGTTGGCCTACCGGCAATTAAGGCCCGGACCGCCACTTTCCCACCCCGTCGTCTTGCAGTAATGCTCTGGCGCCCGCGCGAAGGTCGTGCCGGCACCAAAAGGGTCAAGTCATGTCGTACAAGGTTGCCGTCGTCGGCGCGACCGGGAATGTCGGGCGAGAAATGCTGGGCGTTCTCAATGAGCGCGCCTTTCCCGCCAGTGAAGTTGTCGCCCTCGCCTCCTCGCGGAGCGTGGGCACGGACGTCTCCTTCGGCGAAGGCACCCTCAAGGTGAAGGCGCTCGAACATTACGACTTCAAGGGTACCGATATCGTGCTGATGTCGGCGGGCTCCCACGTTGCCAAGGAATGGGCGCCCAAAATCGCCGCCCAAGGCGCCATCGTCATCGACAATTCGTCGTTCTGGCGGATGAACCGCGAAGTGCCGCTGATCGTGCCCGAAGTGAACGCGCACGCGCTCGACGACGGCATTCCGAAAGGCATCATCGCCAATCCCAATTGCTCGACCGCCCAACTGGTGGTGGCGCTCAAGCCGCTGCACGACGCCGCCCACATCAAGCGCGTGGTGGTGGCGACCTATCAATCCGTGTCGGGCGCCGGCAAGGAGCCGATGGACGAATTGTTCCGCCAGACGCGCGCGGTGTTCGTCGCCGATCCGATCGAAACCGTGCTGTTTACCAAGCAGATCGCGTTCAACGTGATCCCGCACATCGATGTCTTCCTCGATTCCGGCTACACCAAGGAAGAATGGAAGATGATGGTCGAGACGCAGAAGATTCTCGATCCCGACATCCAGCTCACCGCGACATGCGTGCGCGTACCGGTGTTCATCGGCCATTCCGAGGTCGTCAACATCGAATTCGAGAAGCCGCTCACCGCCGCACAGGCGCGCGCGATCCTGCGCGAGGCGCCGGGCGTGCTCGTGGTCGACAAGCATGAAGACGGCGGCTATGTCACACCGGTCGAAGCGGCCGGCGAGGACGCGACCTATGTCTCGCGCATCCGCAAGGACCCGACCGTGGACCACGGGCTTTCCTTGTGGGTGGTGTCGGACAATCTGCGCAAGGGCGCAGCGCTCAATGCGGTGCAGATCGCCGAATGCCTGATCAACAGGAATCTGCTCAAGAAGGCGGCGTGAACGGCGGTCCATTCATGGCATTAAAAAATTGATTGTCATCCCCCGCCGAGCGAAGCGAGGGGAAGCGGATGACAAGCTAATTTGGCAACAATCATATCTTTTCCACGCGCAACGCGCTCGACATGGGAGGTGACACAATCACGTCCTGTTGCGCGATCAGCCGCATTTCCGGAGCGGCAACGCTTGCGGAGAGGATGTGAAACACGCTGGCCGCACTGTGCGCGAGTGCGTCGCACGATGCAGTATCCATCAGACGCCGGCCCAGGAACAATGCCGCGAGCAGATCGCCCGAGCCGTGCGGCACCTGTTCCAGATACGGCGTCGAAGCGAACCACGCTTCGTCCTTAGCCGCCACGAGCGTGCCGATGCGGCCAATGCCTGCCGGCACCGATGTCGCCAGGACGAGCGGGCGACCCAGACGCACAGCCGCTGTTTTTGCGTCGTCCACATCGCGAATCGGCACGCTCGCGAGACTGGAGAGTTCGAACAAATTCGGCGTGACGATATCGGCGAGCGGCAAAAGCAGCCGCGCCATCGCTTCGGCGACGCCCGGTTTGGCGTATGCGCGGCCCCCGTCGCCGAAAACCGGATCGAGGCAATAGAGCGCATGTGGGTTTGCCGCCTTCACGCGCCGCACGACATCCGCCACCACCGCTGCCTGATCGGCATGCCCCAAATAGCCGGACAAAACCGCATCGCAAGACGACAACCAGCCGTTCGCCGCAAGACCGCCAATCAGCCGGCGCAAGAGATCGGCTGGAAGGCTCTCGCCGGCGACGTTCGCGTAGCCCGCATGGTTCGACAGCAGCACCGTGGGCAGCGCCCAGACCTCATGCCCCAGCCGCTGAAGCGCAAACCGCGCGGCGGCATTGCCGACATGGCCGTAAACGACGTCCGACTGGATGGAGAGCACATTCATGGTCTGGCGATCCTAGCGTCATGGCTTGGCGAGGCGAGAGCCTTAGGGTAGGTGTCGGGATGCCTGAACCAGGGGAATTCCATGACTGTCGCCATCCGACCACGCCGCTCCGTCCTTTATATGCCGGGATCGAATGCAAGGGCGCTGGAAAAGGCCCGCAGTCTGGGCGCCGACGCGCTCATCCTCGACCTCGAAGATGCCGTCGCCCCCGATGCCAAGGAATTGGCGCGCGCCCAAGTCTGCGAGGCCGTCAAGGCGCGCGGCTTCGGCAAGCGCGAAGTGGTGATCCGGGTCAATGCGCTTTCGACCGCCTGGGGCGCGGACGATTTGGCCGCCGCGACCGCCGCCGGCCCCGACGCCATCCTCGTTCCCAAGGTGTCAACCGCGCAGGATTTGGCGGCGGCGGAAGCAGGACTGGGCGGAGCGCGCGTGGCGCTGTGGGCGATGGTCGAAACCCCGCTCGCCATCCTGAATGCTGGGCAGATCGCGGGCGCCGGCGGCAGGCTCGCCTGCCTGGTTATGGGCACCAATGATCTGATCAAGGAATTTCGGGCGAGTCACACCCAGGACCGGCTCAATCTTGCAGCCGCCTTGGGAATTTCGGTTGCGGCGGCCAGGGCCTATGGTCTGGCAATCGTCGACGGCGTTTACAACGACATCAACAATTCGGACGGATTCTACGAATCGTGCTGCCAGGGACGCAATTTCGGCTTCGACGGCAAGACCCTGATCCATCCCTCTCAGATCGAGCCCTGCAACAAAATATTCGCGCCGTCGGCGGATGAGGTCGAAGCCGCCCGCAAGATCATCGCCGCCTTCGAGCGGCCGGAAAACAAGGGCAAGGGCGCAATCGCCCTCGACGGTCGCATGGCCGAACTGCTGCACGCCGAAATCGCCCGCAACACGGTGGCGCTTGCCGACGCGATTGCGGCGCTCGCCGCGAAATGAGCGCTGCGATGAAAACCAACGGCGGAAATTTCTTCGAGGATTTCCGTCTCGGCCAGAAACTCGTCCATGCCACGCCGCGCACGCTCAACGAAGGCGATGCGGCGCTCTACACGGCGCTTTACGGCGGGCGCTTCGCGCTGCAATCGGCGGATGCGTTTGCGCGGCAACTTGGCTTTGTGCGCAGCCCCCTCGACGACCTGCTCGTCTTCCATACCGTCTTCGGCAAAACCGTGCCGGACATCTCGCTCAATGCCGTGGCCAATCTCGGCTATGCCGAGGGGCGTTTTTTGCGGCCGGTCTTTCCCGGCACCACGTTGTCGGCGACGTCCGAGGTGATCGGTCTCAAGGAAAATTCCAACAAGCAGACGGGGGTCGTTTACGTCCGCACCGAGGGCTTCGACGAAAGCGGTAATGCGGTGCTTTCCTATGTGCGCTGGGTGATGGTGCGCAAGCGCGACGTCGCTGCCGCAGTCGCCGACGCGCATGTTCCAAAGCTGGCGGAGGCTGTGTCCGCCGACGCGCTGGCAATTCCCCAAGGCACGGATTTCGCCCGCTTCGATTGCGCCCAGTCGGGTAGCCCCTATCTGTGGGACGATTATGCGATCGGCGAGAAAATCGACCATGTCGACGGCGTGACGGTCGAAGAGGCCGAACACATGATGGCGACACGGCTCTACCAGAACACCGCGCGTGTCCATTTCAACCAGTACAGCGAAGGGAAAGGCCGCTTCGGCCGTCGCCTGATCTATGGCGGCCATGTGATCAGTCTGGCGCGCGCGCTGTCGTTCAACGGGCTTGCCAACGCGCTGGCGATCTCGGCGATCAATGGCGGACGTCATGTCAATCCGCTGTTCGCCGGCGACACGGTGTTCGCGTGGTCGCAAATCCTCGACAAGAAAGAAATCGCGGCGCGCAGCGATCTGGGGGCGCTGCGCCTGCGGCTCGTCGCCACCAAGAATCTCCCTTGCGCGGACTTTCCCGACAAGAACGCCGATGGTCAATATCCGGAAGAGCTCATTCTCGATTTCGACTATTGGGCACTTTGCCCGCGCCGCGTCTGATGCCGTTTCTCTCTTTCCACCGTCGCATCGCCAAGGGCGAAATCACCCTCGACGCGGCCCAAGAAGCGGCGGTCAAACGGCTGGACGCACTCGCGCGCGCGCTCAAATCCTATCGGCCGGGACGGCGTTCGTGGTTCGGCAAAGCGAAAGTGCCGCACGGGCTCTACATTTGGGGCGATGTGGGCCGCGGCAAGTCCATGCTGATGGACTTGTTCTTCGACAAGGCGCATGTGGCTGCCAAACGGCGCGTGCATTTCAACGCGTTCATGGTCGAGACCCATGCACGCATTCATGAATGGCGCGGGCTGGACGCCAGGACGCGCAGCCGCCGGCCGGAATTCGTGCGCGAGGCGGGCGACGACCCCATTCCACCGGTCGCACGCGCCATCGCGATGGCAGCAACGCTGCTGTGCTTCGACGAATTCCAGGTGACGGACGTGGCCGACGCGATGATCCTGGGACGTCTGTTCGAACAATTGTTCGAGCGCGGGGTCGTGATCGTTGCAACATCCAACACCGCCCCGGCACATCTCTACGAAGGCGGTCTCAACCGTCAATTGTTCCTGCCGTTCATCGGATTGATCGAGAAGCGTCTCGAATTGGTCGAGATCAATGGCCCGCGCGACTACCGGCTCGAGAGCATGGCGAGGCTCAATCACTACGTCACGCCGCTGGGGCCTGAAGCCGATGCCGCGATGGATGCGGCGTGGAACGCCCTCACCCTTGGCGCTGCGGCGCGCCCCCAGACGCTGAGTGTTCTGGGACGCACCGTGCCGGTGCCGCGCACGGCCGCCGGCGTCGCGCGCTTCACGTTCGACGAATTGTGCGTCCAGCCATTGGGTGCGGCCGATTACCTCGCGATCGCCAACAAATTTCCGACGCTGCTGATCGATCGCATTCCGGTTCTGGGGCCGGAGAAGCGCAACGAAGCGCGCCGCTTCGTCGTGCTCATCGATACGCTCTACGATGAGGGCGTACAACTCGTCTGTTCGGCCGCGGCGGCACCCGATAGACTCTATGCTGCGGGCGACGGTGCCGACGCATTCCGCCGCACGGCGTCACGCCTCGTCGAGATGCAAAGCGAAGGTTACTTCAAGCGCCGCCATGGCAAACGATCGTAGCACGCGCCGCTCCCTCGCCAGGGGAAGCCATTCGTGAGCGGCCTTTACAGTACCGCGGGATTGCTGCTCGCCGCGATCCTGATTTATCGCTTTCGTGCGGAAATTCTTGCTGTCCTCAAGCGCTTCGACGAACGCAATGTCGCACGTCAGGAAGAAGAACAGCGCGACCGCACAGATCCCGTAGCCCATTACAAGCACACATTGCTGCTGGCGAATGAGCAGGTCGAAGAGGTCGGCGAACTGGTCGAGCGCGACGAACGCACCGGTGATGCCGTGACGCGCTATGTGTTCGAAGGCGAGAAATTCGCTACGCGCAACGAAGCGGAAACCGCGCGCAACGCCGTCGTGGTGGCGAAGGCCCGGATATTCTATCAGGACCTGCCGGCAGCGCTCGCTTCGCGGCGGGGAAATGACAAACTGAATTAACGAGAAGCGAGTAGTGAATGGAGCGCGGGCATCTTGCCCGCATGCGGCCGGGACGCCCGCGCTCCATATGCACTTTACGCCGCTTCGCCCTTCAACAGCCGCGGCAGCTTGCCGACATCGCCGCCCGCCTGGCGCATGAAGAAACGCCGGAGCGGCCCCACGGAATCGACGATGCCGATCCCGATATCGCGCGCGACACGCAGCGGGGCGATGTCGTTGGAGAACAGACGGTTCATTGCGTCCATCGTCAGGCCCATGACGACCGAGTCGAAGCGCCGCCAGCGTTCGTAGCGCTTGAGAACATCGCCCGCACCGATATCGAGGCCGAGACGTGCCGCATCGAGCACGACTTCGGCGAGCGCTGCTGCATCCTTGAGACCGAGATTGAGGCCCTGTCCTGCGATGGGATGGACGCCATGCGCCGTATCGCCGGCGAGGGCGATGCGCGGACGGACCATCGAGCGTGCGAGATGAAAGCGCAGCGGATAGGACCAGCGCGGACCAACGATTTGCGTGGCGCCCAGATGCGCACCAAAGCGCCGGGCGATTTCGGCATTGAATGCGTCATCGGGCATTTCGAGCATGCGCGGTGCGATCGTGTCGCGCTCGGTCCATACCAGCGACGAGCGATTGCCGGTCATCGGCAGAATGGCAAATGGCCCCGACGGGAGAAAATGCTCATAGGCAACGCCTTCGTGCGGCCGCTCATGCGCCACGGTCGCCACGATTCCCCATTGCGGATAGCCCCACGCGACAAGGCCGATCCCCATGCGCTCGCGCAACACCGAATCGCGCCCTTCCGCGGCAATAGCGAGCCTCGCCGCAACTGTGCCATGCGAGCCCAGCTGCACGACGGCGGCATTGTCCCCGACAACCAGTTCGCTGGCGGATGCCGGCGTCAGCAATGCGATGTCGTCCCTGCGCGCCACGCCCTCGTAGAGCGCCAGCCGGATGTGGCGGTTCTCCGCGATGTAACCCATCGGCACGCCGATCTCGCGGTGATCGAAATGCAGCGAGAACGGACCCGGCGCACGACCAAGACCGGCATCGGTGACCAGAATGTCGTGGATGGGCTGGGCATTGGGCGCAAGGTTTTCCCAAACACCCAGCGCCTCGAACATACGAACCGACGAATAGGAAAGAGCGCAGACCCGGCCGTCGAAACCGGCATCGAGCGCGGCACAGGCCGCTACGGGGTCAGCGATGGTAACGCGCAAGCCGCCATGTGCCAAAGCGAGCGCGAGGGTGAGACCCACCATGCCGCCGCCGCTGATGAAAACATCGGTTTCGCGCTTCGTTGCCATGACCGTGAGATTAGCCTGCGCAACCATTTTTCCCCACGGAAAATTTGCAGCAACATTGCTTGCGCATAAAATGATCAAAAAATAGGCAAATAAGTCAATTTGCTTAGCGCCGATGCAATGAAAGCCGTTATTCAAGGCATTTCTGGCTGCGTTCAATTGGAAATATCATTGCATACCAATGGGTTGTAATATTATTGCATCTTCATCGTGCCGCGGCATGCTTCTTGATGAAGCGTCTAGGCTCACCCCGATTGGGGGACGATGAGTTAAGGAAGGACCAGCCATGAAGCTCGTTACGGCAATCATCAAACCATTCAAGCTCGACGAGGTGCGCGAAGCACTGTCGGCGCTCGGCGTACAAGGCATGACGGTGACGGAGGTCAAAGGCTATGGCCGCCAGAAAGGTCATACGGAAATCTACCGTGGCGCGGAATATGCGGTGAGCTTTCTGCCGAAGCTCAAGATCGAAGTTGCGACGCGTGCGGAACTGGTGGACGCGGTGATCGAGGCGATCACGTCGAAGGCGAAGACCGGCCAGATCGGCGACGGCAAGATTTTCGTCACGCCGCTCGACCAGGTGGTGCGCATCCGCACGGGCGAAACCGATGCAAACGCACTCTAGAGGGAATTCTGTCGATGTCACATCTCAATCAGGGGAGCTTCGAATAATGCGATTTTTAAACTGGAAACATATCGGGCTGGGGGCGGTCGCCGGACTGGGCGCGCTGTTGGCAACGGGCGGGGCCGCATTTGCGGCGGCGGCGCCGCCGGACCCGATGAACTCGGGCGACACGGCGTGGATGATCACATCGAGCGCATTGGTGCTGTTGATGACCATTCCGGGCCTGGCGCTGTTCTATGGCGGCATGGTGCGCAAGAAGAACGTGCTGGCGACGCTGGCGCAAAGCTTCGGCGCCACCTGCGTCATTACCGTGTTGTGGATGGTGATCGGCTATTCGATCGCCTTCACCACCAACCCCAATTCGCAAATCCAGCAATTTGTCGGCGGTTTCAACTATTTCATGCTTGGGCCAATGGGCCTGAAGGCCATTAACCCGCTTGCCGGCACGATACCGGAATCGGTGTATATGTTCTTCCAGATGACGTTTGCGATCATCACCCCGGCGCTGATTGCCGGTGCGCTGGCCGACCGCATGAAGTTTTCCGCCTTCATGTGGTTCATGTCGCTGTGGCTGCTGTTCGTCTATTGCCCGATCGCCCATTGGGTGTGGGGCAATGGCTGGCTCGGCACGCTGGGCGCGCTTGACTACGCCGGCGGTACCGTCGTGCATCTGAATGCCGGCACGGCGGGCCTCGTCACCTGTCTCGTGCTGGGCAAGCGCATCGGCCTGGGCACCGAAAACATGGCGCCGCACAATCTCGTGCTCAGCGTCATCGGTGCTTCGCTGCTGTGGGTCGGCTGGTTCGGCTTCAATGCCGGTTCGGCGACGACGGCGGGCTACAATGCCGGCATGGCGGCGGCGGCGACGCAAATCGCAACCGCGGCGGCGGCGATGTCGTGGATGTGCATGGAGTGGTTCATCGGCGGGAAACCGAGCGTGCTGGGCATGATCTCGGGCGCGGTGGCAGGGCTGGTGGCGATCACGCCGGCATCGGGCTTCGTCAATGCGCAGGGCGCATTGATCATCGGCCTGTCGGTCGGCGTCGTCTGCTACTTCTCCTCGGTGTGGGTGAAGAAATGGATCGGCTATGACGACGCGCTCGACTGCTGGGGCGTGCATGGTGTCGGCGGCGCCTGGGGCGCCATGATGACGGGCGCGTTCGCCTCCAACGCCATCAACTCGTCGGCGAAGGGCTGGCTGATCGACGGCAACCCGCATCAGATGCTCATCCAGTTCTACGATGTCGCCGCGGTGTTCGTGTATTGCGCCGTCGGCACTTTCATCATCCTCAAGATCATCGACATCGTCGTGGGCCTGCGGGTTCCCGCCGAAGTGGAAATCGAGGGGCTCGATTTTGTTCTCCACGGCGAAACCGTGCACGACTGAACAAAATTCTCAGTGCCTGTCCCGACTGGGGCGCCCCTCATGGGGCGCCCCTTTTTCTTTCCTGTCGCCGCACAGCCGCA
>JBAVOL010000109.1:0-10106 GCA_049692035.1 Rhizomicrobium sp. | reverse complement strand
CGTTGTCCACATGCCCACAGCCGTAACAGCAGAAATTGCAGCTTGATGATGGTAAAAGAAAGGAACGGCCGCGTTTCCAACTAACAGCCCGGCTATTGTGGTCCTGCCAACAGGGTCCACTTTACTGAGCCCTATGGAGTTCGAGATGAAAGCTGGATTAGCTTAAGTGCCTGTCAACGATACCGGGGACAGGCCAATCCGGGGTTGTGAAGTGCCAATTTGCCTTGACGTGATTGGCATTGCGGTCGAGTTCCCAGGCGGCGATTTCGTCGATGAGGTTTCCCTTGTCGGGATATGGCGGTCGAGGCAACTGGCAAGATAGGACGCCGAGTTCGGACTGCGCCAAGTCGAGCCAGCTTCCGTGCTTTGGCGTATAATGCCATTCGAAGCGCTCGACCAGCCGCCTGGCTTCGGCCCGATAGCCATTCTGAATGATCTGCAGCATGATGAAGAAAACAGACACAGCTAGGGATGCGATCGCCATGGCTTGCAAGCAATTTACATCGCTAAACCCAACCCTGAACGGGTTTTCCGAAATCTTGGAATCCTACAAGGTCGAACAGCAGCTGCGCTTTCCGCATGGCTATGTCGAAGTTCGCAGCTACCTCTGGTCGCGACCGATGGAGGACGTCGTCTCGGTCGAGAAGGATGTAATCGTCCTCAACATGGCCCTGACCCCGCGTCCCGCGCACACGCGAATCGCCAGACTCGGCCGCCAGAGCCGCATCAAGGCAGAGGATGTCGGCCGGCTGATGGTCATAATGCCCGGCACCAGCTTTCGCCTTAGTGCCCCGAGCGGTGAGCTGCGTTCGATCCACTGCGCATTAAGCCGCCGCAAGTTTGACGAGAGCCTTGGGCAACAAATCGACTGGGACGGATGCGGCCGGGTGATGGAGCTCAGCGGCCCGGGTTCCGAGATCGAAGGATTGCTCAACCGGATCTATCGGGAGCTTCGCCAGCAACTGCCCGGCTGGCAGGCAGCGGCTGAAGCCTATGCCAATGCCCTGTGTGTCGAATTGGGGCGGCGCATGCGGCAGGGCCATCCGGTGGAGCCGCAATTGCGCAAGGGCGGACTTGCGCCCTGGCACCTGCGGGCGCTGCGCGATCGGGTACTGGCCGATGCCCCCGCTCCCCGGCTGGCTGAATTGGCCGAGTTATGCGGCATGACCGAGCGGCAGCTTAGCCGGGCGTTCAAGGCCGAGACCGGCCAGACGGTCGGCCGGTTTGTCGATGTGTCCATTATGGAACGCGCACATAACCTCCTGATCACGACAGACATTTCGATTGGCGAAGTTGCCGCAAGCCTCGGCTTTGCGAGCGCAGCCAGTTTCGCGCAGGCATTCCGTCGGATGTGCGGGGTCCAACCCAGCGAAATCCGGCAACAGAAATCCGGTCAGACCCCAAATTCCGGACATTTTCGCGTCGGCCGGGCTTGAGCAGAGCTTCCGGCCCGTCTCATACATGCGCCTCGTAGCGGCGAACTCGCGCCGGCGCTCTGCCCGGCTGCGGGACGACCCGCTGGCAACAACGAATTGGGAGAGCCAGGATGCAGGGTCAGTTCAAGCGGCCGCCGCTGGCGACAGGACCCGGAATGCTGTGCAAGGAGCATTCGCATACAGCCTATGTCACCAACGACATGGACCGGGCGCTGGAAATCTTCACCCAGCGCTATGGCATCAGCAAGTTCTCCTTCCTCGAAGGGCCGATGCCGCAGGGTGGCAGGATCAAGGTTGCCTTCGCCTGGGCAGGCGGACAGATCTACGAGATCATCATGGCGAGCGGGCCGTGCACCGAGTTCTACAATGAGATGCTGCCCCAGGGCGAATTCGCGATCCGCTTTCACCATCTGGGCTTCGTGGTTCCGGACGAGGCCGGCTGGAAACAACTTGAGCAGGAATTGCAGGAGGGCGGCTGGCCGATCGCCTATTCCACGCTGACCGGCAATTTCATCGATGCCTACTACGTCAAGGCGCCGGAGCTTGGCCATTACGTCGAATATGTCCGCCCCTTGCAGGCGGGGATCGATTTCTACGCCGCAGTGCCGGTGAATTGAGGTGGACTTGTCCGCCAACGCAGAGGAGTGTGCAATGAGTAGCATGACCCACCCGGCGGCGGACGTCCCCGCCCATGTCCCGCCTGAATGCGTGTGGAACCACGATTTCGCCGCGTTCCTGGCCGAAGGGAATGATCCTTACCTCGCCGGCAGTCGGCTGTGCGAGGGGCCGGGCATCATATGGGCGGCCACCGCTGCGCACGGCCAGCCGGCGTGGATATTCACACAACACGCGCTGGTCGCGGAAGGTTTCACCGACTACGAGAAGTTCTCGAGCGCGCGCGGGGCGAATGCCGCCGTCATGGACCCGAACTGGCTGCTGCTGCCGGTCGAGGCCGACAGGCCCGACCATCACTACTACCGACAAGTGCTCTACCCCTTCTTCACTCCCACCGCCGTCAATGGGCGTGTCTCAGCGGTGCAGGAGCTCTGCGATTCGCTAATCGCCGGCTTCGTCGAGCGCGGCTCTTGCGAATTCATCGGCGAATTCGCCTCCATCCTGCCGAACGCCATCGTCATTTCGCTGCTCGGCATGCCGCGCGAGATGCTACCGCAGTTCATGGCATGGGAAGAAGCCATCATTCACGGCTCCAGCGTGGGGGAAAGCCTAGCCGCGGGCCATGCCGTCGTCGAATATATCAAGGCCTTCATCGCGGAGCAGAAGGCCAATCCGGAAAAGAGCACCGATATCATGCGCGGCGTTCTTACCGGCCGGATGAAGGACCGCCCGCTAAACGACGCCGAGATCCTCGGCATCTGCTACCTGCTCTTCGTCGCCGGGCTCGACACGGTGTACAGCACGATGGGCTGGATCATGTCCTATCTCGTCAAGGACCAGGCGCTGCAAAGCCGGTTGCGCGACAACCCGCAAGACATCCCCGCTGCCATCGAGGAATTCACCCGCGCCTTCGGCGTCAGCGCCCCTTCGCGCACGGTCGCGCGGGACATGATCTTCCACGGCGTGCCGATGAAGAAGGGCGAAAGCGTCCTGCTCCCGACTTTCCTTGCGGGCCGCGATCCGCGGGCCTGGCCGAACCCCCATATCATCGATATCGCACGCAGGCCGCGCCACATCACATTCGGCACGGGCCCGCATGTCTGTCTTGGCGTGCATCTCGCCAAGCGGGAGATGCGTATCATGATTGAGGCATTCCTCTCGCGGATGAAGAACATCCGCCGCCCCGAAGGCGGGCGCTTCGAATATCACACGACCAACACGATCGGTGTGGATCGGCTGGATCTGGTGTGGGACCCGGCATGATCATTCCGGCCAGGATTTGAACACACGATGCAAAGATATTTATTCATGAGGAGAATGATCGCGTGAAAACCTTGATCGTAGGCGGCAACGGCTTTGTCGGCGGTTTTTCCGCGCTCCATTTCCACGATCTGGGCCATGATGTCACGATCATGTCGCGATCGAGGCCGAAAGGCACGTCGCGGCTCAACGATCTGCCCTACATCCGCGGGGACTATGTCAACGATGACTTCAGCGACGGCCGGCTCGAGGGGTTTGACTGGCTGGTCTTCGCGGCCGGAAACGATCTCGGCCAGTTCCCGCAGGATGGCTCGGTCAGCGAGGCGGACTATTTCGAGAAGACCAATATCATCGGCCTTCCCCGTTTTTTTGAGCGAGCCAAACGCGCCGGCATTTCCCGCGCCGTTTACATGGGCAGCTTCTATTCGTTTGTCGCTCCTGAAAATATCGGGACGATTCCCTATGTCCGGTCGCGCCATCTTTCGGATCAAGCCATACGGGCGCTGAGCGCGCCGTCCTTCAATGTCTGCAGCTGCGCCTTGCCGTGGATTGTTGGTTACGTGCCCGGCCTTCCGGTAGCGCACTGGGCCGCCCTTGCGAAATACGCCCAGGGCAAGCTGGAGGGCATTCCCGAGTTCGCTCCACCGGGCGGCGCCAATTTCATGACCTGCCGCTCGGTTGCCGAGGCCATGCTGGGCGGGCTCGAACGCGGCGAATCCGGCAAATCCTATCTGATCGGCGACGTAAACCTGACCTGGAAGGACTATTTCGAACTGTGGTTCAGGGCCGCCGGCCGGCCGCGCGACCTGGAAGTACGCCGGGGGCATCCGATTGTCCCCGATTTCGCGCTCTCCTATCTCAGTTTCGGCATGCCGGATTATGAACCGTCCGAAGCAGAAACCGCGCTGTTGGGATACCGGCGGGGCGTGCTGCTGCAGGAAGTCGAGGCCTGCTGTCGTTACTATGGCAACCTGTAGACCGGCCAAGAGCGGAGGCCACCGCTGCCAGAATCGCCCGGAGGGGACGACGATAGGCGGGTACGCGTTACAGCGGATGCGCCGTCAGTTCGCCCTTTTTCCGTACTCGCCCGATTCATTCAGATTGAGGGGTAAAGGTGTTTGAGTTTGATGCGGGCATCGGGGTTGTGAAGCGCCAATTTGCCTTGACGTGATTGGCAATGCGGTCGTGTTCCAAGGCGGCGATTTCGTCGATAAGGTTTTGCTTGTCGGGGATACGGCGGTCGAGGCACTGGCAGGATAGGACGTCGAGCCCGGACTGCGCCAAGTCGAGCCAGCTTCCGTGCTTTGGCGTATAATGCCATTCGAAGCGCTCGACCAGCCGCCTGGCTTCGGCGGCCGGGAAAGCCTCGTAGAGCGACTCCTTGCTGTGAATGTTGAGATTGTCCTGGACCAGAACGATGGTCTTGGCCTTGGCGAAGTGCAGATCGGCCAGGTCTTTCAGAACGTGAGCGTAGTCCGCGGCGGTATGGCGGTCGGTGACTTTGACATGGCGCCGGCCTTCGAGCGGAGCAAACTTCATGAAGAGGTTGGCGGTGCCGTTGCGCTCGTACTCATAGTCACAACGCGCCGGACGTCCGGGCTTCATCGGGATCGGCAGCCGCGTCTCGGCAATGAGCTGCTTTGCGCGTCGTTGCCTTCTACAACGGGCGCGGCACGGCTGAGCAATGGATCAAAGAAGGCAAGAACGCTGCAAAGTGGACGCGGCTGTCGTGCTGCTCGTTCTCCGCCAACGCCGTGCGGCTGCAACTCCATGCAGTCGCGTACAATCTTGGAAACTTCCTACGCACGCTGGCGCTGCCTGATGAGATCGACAAATGGTCGCTGACAAGTCTGCGGGGAAAGCTCGTCAAGATCGGTACGAAGCTTGTCGCCCACGGGCGCTACATGACTTTTCAGATGGCGGAGGTCGCGGTGCCGCGCGATCTGTTTCGACGCGTTCTTCAAATGATCGACGGGCTTCGACCAGGGCGAACGGCGCGATGTTGAGCCACATTGCGCTGCCGAACGCGCCAACCGACGGGAGAACTGCGTCCGATGCCCCGCTGAATGGAGCAAAATGTAGGCTCCCTGCGGCCAAGCCATGGATTGGGGGGCGAAGCGGATTAGGGGCGAAATACGTCGGTTTCGCACTTCCGGGTTGTGTCCGGCGGCGCTAGACTTTCCCTCAGAGAGCTGGATCGACTGGCAATATGGGGAATGTCGAGTAAGCTCTTCCGCGGATGCAAACTCTTTGAAGCTGCAGCGATCTCGGGCGAACAACAAAATCATTCGTGATTAAGATGGACATGCCGTATCCGCCGACCGGTTCACGCGCATCGTGAGTTTGCAGGCGAAAGAGGCGGACAAATGATCACCCCAGAAAAACATGGACGCGCGCTGCCGCGCTTTTCGACCGAGTCCTCTTCCCCCGTTAGGCTGCCGCCGGGACGGACGGTGGGTGCGGTGATCGGGGTGCAGGTCAGCCCCGACGGACACATCTGGGTGCTGCATCTCGCCAGGCACATGGACTGGGGACCGCCGGGCTCCACGAACGATCCAGCCGCCCGCCTGCCGCCGGTGGTGGAGTTCGATGCGGAGGGGAACTTCCTCCAGGCATGGGGCGGACCTGACCACTTGCCGATCATCGACGGCAATCCACAATGGCCGCACAATGAGGAGACTATCGCCTTCGATGCCGAGGGCACGCTGTGGGTCTTTGGCGCGAATGTCGGCTACGACCATGCCGTCCAGCGGTTCACGCGCGACGGAAAACTGCTCCTACGCATCGGCCAGTTCGGCAAGACTGGCGGAGACGAGAGCCACGACCTCCTCGGCTGCCCGACGGACGCCTATCACGACGTGGCTCGGCGGGAAGTTTACATCACCGACGGTTATGTGAATCATCGTGTGGCAGTGTTCGATTCGGATACCGGCGCCTTTTTGCGCGCATGGGGCGCCTATGCGAAGACCGCGCCGTTTGCTAAATCCGGCCCCGAAACTTTCGCCAATCCGGTACATGCGATCAGCCTCGGCCCAGAGGGACACCTCTATGTTTGCGACCGTATCAACAGCCGCATCCAGGTGTTCGATGCGATCGGGCGCGTGCAACCCCGCTTCGTGCGCGAGCTGGAACTGAAGGTCGATTGTCCCTACGGTTCGACCTTCAACGTCGCCTTCAGCCCGGACGGTGCGTTTATGTTTATCGGGGACGGAAGCAACAGCCGCGTGTGGACTGTCGACCTTGCGGCATGGCAATTCGTCGATAGCTTCCAGCCCGCGAATTCCGAAGGGGCTGACCTTTCGGCGACGATCCATAAGATCACCTCTGACGGCGCCGGCAATCTGATCCTCGGGCGCTGCGCCAGGGGGGTCGAGAGGCTCCGCTTTGAGGGAGTGACGACAACAGATTAGCACCGAACAAAAATGGGAGATGACGATGGATACCGAGCTCGAACGGATGGTCCGGGAGCTTCACGACAAGCAGGCTATCCGCGACGTGGTCCACAGATACGGCCGGGGCGTGGATCGCCAGGATATGGACCTCCTACTGAGTTGCTATCACCCTGACGCAATCGATGATCACGGCATGTTCGTCGGGCCTGCAGGCGAGTTCTTCGACTGGACGGATCCCAGCCATCTCCGCTTCTTCCGAACCCACCAGCACATCATGACCAATCACACCTGCCACCTTGAAGGGAACGTCGCACATTGCGAAACCTATTGGATGTTCGCCGGCATGACTGCGGACGGCGACCACCTGGCGACTTATGGCGGCCGCTATATCGACAGAATGGAGAAGCGGGAGGGTGAATGGCGGATCGCCGCGCGCAAATGCGTCCTGGAATGGTGGGGTGAAGGCATGGTGACGCCGGATGCGGCCGAAGCCTATGCGGCCGTGGGCACGATTGCGCGCAACCGGACGGACTGCTCTTACGAGCGCCCGCTGAAGATCGATCCGAGGCGGATCGGCATCAGAATGGGCATCTGATCGAACCGCCAATGATGGTCGGGCGCTACCACAAGATTGCCTTCGTCCAAAATTTGCTGCGTCTCAAGTGGCGTCCGGGCAATCCCGCCTGTCGGTCAGACGAAATGTCGTAACGTGAGAGTGCCCGGGAGAAAGCTGATGAGCATACGGGAAGAGCGCACGACGAAAGCCGAAAGTTCGCCGTTGAACAGGACCCTGGATGTCGATGGCCATGAGTTCGCGCCGCCGCATCTGTGGGGCACCCTGTTTGGTCCGACGGCGGAGCGTCTGTCCAAGGTTTGCGAACCGTTCATCGCCATGATGGGTGATGGCTATATTCTCCGGCCGGATCAGGCTGGCGACGATGCGCCGATGACGCTGGAGAATGTCTGGACGCTTCGCCATACCGGCGCTCCGGGCGCGTTCGACATGAAGCGGCGGCTCGAGGCCATGGACCTAATGGGCGTCCGGCGCCAGCTCATCTTTCCCAGCTATGGACTGTGGGGCCAGATTCTGTCGACCGGGCCGGACGGCGGCGGCGCCATCGCCCAAGTCATGCAGAACCTGTTGGGCGAAGGCCTCAGCGCACAGGAATCGCGAGAGCTCGGTTTCGCCGGGATCGACGAGTACAATGAATGGGCGATCCGAACGACCGCCCACGATGCCGATCGCCTGCGGTCTGTTGGCATGCTCAAGAGCCCTCGCGACGTCGGCGACCTTATGGAACAGGCGACAGGCCTTATGGATCGCGGCCTTCGCGCGCTGCTGATCAACACCGGTTCTCCGCCGGCGGGCCTGTCCCCCGCCGCACCGGAGCTTGACCCGTTCTGGGGCGTGCTGGCCGAGCGCAACGTGCCGGTGCTGGCACATGTGGGTAGTGATCTCGGCTTTCTGCGCTCATCGCAGTGGAGCAACGCGCCAGCCTTCGCGCCCAACAAGCTCGCCCTCGAGGTAGGGCTCGAGCCTTATTCCTACGCGACGCTTCATCTTGCCATCGAGCATTTTCTGACGGTTATGGTGATGGGCGGCGTGTTCGAACGGCATCCAACCCTGCGATTCGGCGCGATCGAGCTTGGCGCGCACTGGCTGGGGCCGCTCGCCGACAGCCTGGACATGTGGGCGACCACTGTCTTCGCCCGAAGGATGAAGCAGACCCTCTCCATGAAGCCGTCCGAATATCTGGCCCGCAACGTAAGGGTGACGCCACACAATATCGTCGAGCCGGTCGCCGGATTCTTCACCCGCTATCCCCACCTCGCCAGCTGCTATTGCTACTCCACGGACTACCCGCATCTTGAAGGCGGCGCGCATATCCAGACCAAGGTCTATGAGATGTTGAAACCGCTCGGGGACGCTGTGCTAGAAAAATATTTCGTTGCGAACGGGGAATGGCTGTTGCCGCAATGAGCGGGGCCAAGCCTTTTCACCCGCGTCTCGCGCACCTCCCGCCTGGTTTTGCCGAACATTGTGGGACAGATGCTACGCTGCTGCGCGAGCGCGTTTGCGAGGGTGGCCTTTGTGGGACGCCTTGGCGTTTTCCTCGACGAACAGCGAAATCAATTGATCCGTCATCGCACCGCCCAGTTGCTCGGCGTCGACGATGGTGACGGCGCGGCGGTAATAGCGCGTCACGTCATGACCGATGCCGATGGCGACGAGTTCGACCGGCGAGCGGGCTTCGATGTCCTCGATCACATTGCGAAGATGGCGTTCGAGATAGTTGCCGGCATTGACGGACAGCGTCGAATCGTCGACCGGGGCGCCGTCGGAGATCACCATCAGGATGCGCCGCTGCTCGGGGCGCGCGACGGTGCGGTTATGCGCCCACATCAGCGCTTCGCCGTCGATATTTTCCTTGAGCAGGCCTTCGCGCATCATCAAACCTAGATTGCGCCGCGCGCGCCGCCAAGGCTCGTCGGCGGCTTTGTAAATGATGTGCCGGAGGTCGTTGAGGCGGCCGGGGTGGGGCGGCTTGCCATCGGCTATCCATTTCTCGCGCGACTGTCCGCCTTTCCAGGCGCGCGTGGTGAAGCCGAGGATTTCCGTCTTCACGGCACAGCGTTCGAGCGTGCGCGCCAGAATGTCGGCACACATCGCCGCCACCATGATTGGCCGGCCGCGCATCGATCCCGAATTGTCGAGCAGCAGCGTCACCACCGTGTCGCGGAATACCATTTCCTTCTCGCGCTTGAACGACAAAGGAAACATCGGATCGATGACGATGCGCGGCAGGCGGGCGGTGTCGAGAAGGCCTTCCTCGATATCGAATTCCCAGCTGCGGTTCTGTTGCGCCATCAGCAAGCGCTGCAATTTGTTGGCAAGTCTCGCCACCACGCCCTGCATCGCCAGCAATTGCTGGTCGAGGAAATTGCGCAGACGGGTCAGTTCGTCGGGATCGCACAGATCGGTTGCGGCGACCGTCTCGTCGAATTGGGTAGTGAAGACGCGATAATCCCATTCGTTCTGGTGCGAAAATGGCTGCTCCGGCCGCCACGGCTTCATGCCTTCGTCGGTCTCCTGAGAATCCGAAGGTTCGGCGGTCTCTTCGGCCTGGGTCTCGGTAGCGGTCTCTTCGCCTTCTTCGCTGTCGGGCTGGCTCATCTCCGCGTCGGACAGCTCCGATTCCGCGCTCACTTCAGCGTTCTCGTCGCCGTCTTCCGATTCGGGTTCGCCGGATTCGTCGGAGCCTTCGCTCTCCGTCTCGTTGGCGAAGTCTTCGCTCAATTCGAGATCCTTGAGGATCGTACGGGTCAGTTTGGCGAATGTCTTCTGGTCGCGCACGGAGCCGTCAAGCTTGATGAGGTCCTTGCCGGCCCGCTCTTCGATCCA
>JBAVOL010000108.1:0-4317 GCA_049692035.1 Rhizomicrobium sp. | reverse complement strand
GCCATGGCGGCATCGGGCGTCTTCGCCATCTGGTCGTCGGTCGCCCAATGGGCGAATGTCGGAAAACCAAGCAGCTTCGCCTTCTCCGCCCGCAATGCGAGAATTTCGCCGATGATCGCGCGATTATCGTGCGTTCCGCCGTCGCCGCGCATCGTCCACAGGCGGAACGCCTTCTCGCGCAGATCGCGCCGGCGCGCAGCGGTAAGGAAAGGCTCCATATCGGAGCGCGTGTTGGCAATCACCCATTTTCCTTTCAGTCCCTTCGCTTCCGCGGCAGCAGCGGCCGATTGGCACTGATGCTCCGAGAGGCCCGCGAGGTCGGTTTCGCTGTCCAGCGTCAGCCAATGATCTTCCTCGTCGGCGAGCACGTTCTGGCCGAACACGGTATGGAGCGCGGCAAGGCGCTGGTTGATCGCGGCGAGACGCGCCTTGTCCTCGGACGCGAGCGCGGCGCCGTGGCGCACGAAATTGCGGGTGACGACCCAGACGAGACGCTGCTGTTCGGGCGTGAGACCGGAGGTTTCCCGCGCATCGTAAACCGTTTTCACACGCGCAAAGAGCGCCGCATCATGAATCACCTCGTCGGAAAATGCCGCCAAAACCGGCGCCATCTCCGTCTCCACGCCCTGCATGGCCTTGTCGTTCATGGTGGAGGAATAGACGCCATAGACAGTACTGGCGCGACCGAGCGCGCGCCCCGCATCCTCGAGCGCCGCGATGGTGTTGTCGAATGTAGGCGGGGCCGGATGGGTTGCGATTGCGGCGATTTCGGCGCGGTTTCGTTCAATCCCTTCGAGCAGCGCCGGTTTGAAATCCTCGACCTTCACGGAGTCGAAAGGCGGCACGCCGCCATAGGGACCGCTCCACGGCGCGAGGAGAAGCATCTGCCTGTCCATGATCGAACGTTTCCCTTTCTCAGTCTTGAGGCGACAATTCTATGACTCTTCGGGCTACGGTCAAAACGCAAAGGGCCGGAGTTTCCCCCGGCCCTTTCGCATGAACAACACGATGAGGTGCTGCGTTTATGCCGCCTGCTTTACCGGCGCAAAACGCACATAGAAGGTTTCGTTCTTGGCCGCCATTTCGCGCAGCAGCGCATTGGGCTTGAAGCGTTCGCCATATTTCGCCGCAAATTCGTCACAGCGCTTGACGAAGGCTTCCGTGCCGATCGTGTCGATATAGGAAATCGGCCCGCCGGTGAACGGCGCATAGCCCCAGCCGAGAATGGCACCGACATCGGCGTCGCGCGGATCGGTGATGACGCCGTCCCCGAAGCAGCGCGCCGCTTCCAGCGCTTGGACGGTAAGAAAACGCGCTTTCAATTCCGCGACATCGGCGTCGGTCTTCCAATGGACGCCCTTGTACGAAAAGAGTTCGGGCCACAACCGCAGGCGCTTGCCCTTCGCGTCGTAATCGTAAAAGCCCTTGCCGGTCTTGCGGCCCGGCCGGTTCGATGTCTCCACAATCCAGGCGAAGAATTCCTCGGCCGCGTCCGGCGCGTTGATACCAATATCCTTTCTGTTCTGGCGGCGTATCTTGAGGGCCGTATCCGAACCGACCGAATCCATCAGCTCGAGCGGACCCATCGGCATTCCGGCCATGCGGCCGACATTCTCGATCATCGCAGGATGGATGCCTTCGGCCAGCATCGCCATGCCTTCGCTCAGATAGGTACCGACGCAGCGTGACGTGTAGAAACCACGCGAATCATTGACCACGATGGGCGTCTTTCCGATCTTGCTGGCATAGTCGATCGCCACGGCGAGCGCATGTGCGTTGGTCTGCTTGCCCATGATGATCTCGACGAGCCCCATGCGGTCGACCGGCGAGAAGAAATGAATGCCGATGAAGCTTTCGGGGCGGTCGCTCGCTTCGGCGAGGCCCGTGATCGGCAAGGCCGACGTGTTCGAACCGAACACCGCCGCTTTCGGCATCACGGCACAGGCCTTCTTTGTGACTTCGGCCTTTACGCCACGATCCTCGAACACCGCTTCGACCATCAGATCGATGCTCTTCAATTCCGCGAAATCCGTCGTTGCGTTGATGCGGCCGAGAATCTCGGCCTTCTTCTCGGGGCTGGAGCGGCCCTTCTCGATCAGTTTGTCGATGATACCCGCAGCATGATCGCGCCCTGCCTTGGCCTTCTCGATCGTCGTGTCGAGGAGCACGACATCGATGCCGGCCGCCGCCGACACATAGGCGATGCCCGCGCCCATCACGCCGGCACCGAGCACGCCCAATGTTTTCACGTCGCTCTGGGCTTCGTTCTTCGGTCGGCGGGCGCCCTTGCCCAGCTCCTGCATCGAAAGAAACAGCGAGCGCACCATGTTGCGGCTCTCGGGCTCCATCAAAAGCTTGGTGAAGTAGCGCGCTTCGATGCGCAAACCCGTATCGATCGAAACCTGAATGCCTTCATAGACGCACGACATGATAAAACGCTGCGCGGGATAATTGCCGTAGGTCTCCTTGCGGACCATCGCGTTGCCCATGGTGAAGACCTGCGAGCCCTCGGGCGAGAACGGACCGCCGCCGGGAATCTTGAATTCCTTCTTGTCCCAGGGCTGCACGGGATCGGGCGTTTCCTTGAGCCATTTCTTCGCCGCGCCCACGACCTCGGCCGCCGGCACCACGGCATGCACGATCTTGAGCGCGAGCGCCTTGTGCGGATCGACGCTCGTGCCTTGCAGGATCAGCGGCAACGCCTGCATCGCGCCCATCAGGCGCGGCAGACGCTGCGTGCCGCCGCCGCCGGGCAGCAATCCCACTTTCGCTTCGGGCAGGCCCAGCCGAATCTTCGGATTGTCCGCCACCACGCGGTAATGGCAGGCAAGCGTTACCTCCAAGCCACCGCCCAGCGCCAACCCGTTGATCGCAGCTGCCACCGGCTTGCCGCAGGTCTCGAGTTTGCGCAACGCATGGTGAAATTCCATGACCCCGCGATAGCGCGCCGAGATCGCATCCTGCGAAGAGGCACCGGCGCCCGATATATTGCTTTCCATCTCGTCGAGCGCTGCGCCCGCGCAGAAGCCGTTCGACTTTCCGCTGGTGATGACGAGACCTTTGATGGTCGTGTCCGTCGCCACGTTCTCCGCTATGGCAACGATCTCCGCAATCGCCGAATCGGTGAGCACGTTCATCGTGCGGCCGGGAACGTCCCATGTCAGCGTGACGATGCCGTCGGCGTCCTGATTCCATTTGAAATTGGTAAGTTGCATTGATGCAATTCCTTCCCGGATGCGGTTCGGCGTATCAAACGCGCTCGATGATGGTGGCGGTGCCCATGCCGGCGCCGACGCACAGCGTGATGAGTGCCGTCGACAGGTTGCGGCGCTCGAGTTCGTCGAGCGCCGTGCCCAGGATCATGGCGCCGGTCGCGCCAAGCGGGTGGCCCATGGCGATGGCACCGCCGTTTACATTCGTCTTCTCGTGCGGGATGTCGAGTATCTTCATGAAGCGCAAAACCACCGCTGCGAATGCTTCGTTGAGCTCGAACAGATCGATATCGTTGACGTTCATGCCGGCACGCTTGAGCACCTTCTCCGTCACGTAACTGGGGCCGGTGAGCATGATGCAGGGCTCCGATCCGATCGAGGCAAAGGCGCGGATGCGTGCGCGCGGGCGAAGGCCTGTTGCCTTGCCCGCTTCCCTGGTGCCCAGCAGGACGGCGGAGGCACCGTCGACGATACCCGACGAATTGCCGGCATGGTGCACATGGTTGAGCTTCTCGACTTGCGGATAACGCTGCTGCGCCACCGCGTCGAAACCCGCGAATTCGCCCAATTGCTCGAAAGACGGCTTGAGCGAGGCCAGCGACTGCATCGTCGCGTCGGGGCGCATATGCTCGTCGCGGTCGAGGATCGTCTGGCCCAGAATGTCTTTCACGGGGACGACGGATTTGGAGAAATAACCGTTCTTCCAGGCATGAGCGGCCCGCTTCTGGCTTTCGACCGCATAGGCGTCGACATCGTCGCGCGAGAAACCGTCGAGCGTCGCGATCAGATCGGCACCGATGCCTTGCGGCGTGTAATATGTCTTGATGGCGAGCGAGGGATCGGTCGACCAAGCGCCGCCCGACGCGCCCATGGCGACCCGGCTCATCGATTCTACGCCACCGCCGATCGTCATATCCGACTGGCCCGACATGATCTGCGCCGCCGCCATATTGGTCGCCTCCAAAGCGCTGGCGCAGAATCGATTGACCTGCACGCCGGCAACGGATTCCGCGTATTCCGCGTGCAGCACGGCCATGCGCCCGATATCGGAACCCTGCTCGCCCACCGGATCGACGCAGCCCAGAACCACGTCGTCGACGATCGA
>JBAVOL010000107.1:0-40252 GCA_049692035.1 Rhizomicrobium sp. | reverse complement strand
ATCTTGTGTTGCAGGGATTTGCCGGACATCAGGATGGCGGCAATGTCGGCGAGGCTGGCATGCGCAGGAAACGCATATTCGCCGGCCTTCAATTGCGCCGCCTCACCGCGCAGCCGCACGCCCCATTGGAACAAACCGGCATCGGGAATCACGCCCGCATGTGCGAGCTTTTGCGAGATTGCGGCAACTCCGTCGCCGGGAGCGATCAGGACGACGGTCTCGCGCGACGCCGGCCCCGGCGCCTGGAAATTGGCCCGTTCCCATTCGAATGCGCCCAGGCCGATGATCGCGGCAAGCAGAAAAAAGGCGACAAAGCGGAACATCCTGTCTTCCTTGATGTCGGCTTAAACGCAGCGTGTTCGGGAGGCCATGGCGAAATTGCGGCGTCGTTAATGGGCGGGCGTCAGAATCAGCGCTGCATTCGTGCCGCCGAAACCGAACGAATTCGACATGACGGCGTTCACTTCGCGCTTTCTGGCGGAGTGGGGCACGAGGTCGATCCTGGTCGCGACGTCGGGATTGTCGAGATTGATCGTCGGCGGCACGATCTGGTCGCGCATGGCGAGCAGGCAAAAGATCGCTTCCACCGCGCCTGCGGCACCGAGCAGATGCCCGATCGCGGATTTTGTCGACGACATCGATGTCCTGGCCGCAGCATCGCCGAGGAAACGTTCGACCGCGCCGAGTTCGATGCCGTCCGCCATCGTCGAAGTGCCGTGGGCATTCACATAGTCGATATCGGACGGCGCGAGGCCCGAACGCGCCAGCGCCATCTTCATGGCGCGATAGCCGCCATCGCCGTCTTCCGACGGCGCCGTGATGTGATAAGCGTCGCCCGACAGGCCGTAGCCCTTCACTTCGCCATAGATTTTCGCAGCCCGCGCCTTGGCGTGGCCGTATTCCTCAAGCATCACGATGCCCGATCCTTCGCCCATGACGAACCCGTCGCGATCCTTGTCGTAGGGACGCGAGGCCTTTTGCGGCGTGTCGTTGAAATTCGTCGACAGAGCGCGACACGCCGCGAATCCGGCCATACCGAGCCGGCAGATCGCCCCTTCGGCGCCGCCGGCCAGCATGACGTCTGCATCGTCCAGCGCAATGAGGCGAGCGGCATCGCCGATCGCATGCGCGCCTGTAGCGCACGCCGTCACAACCGCATGATTGGGACCTTTGTAGCCGAAGCGGATCGAGACATAGCCCGAGACCAGATTGATGAGACGGCCCGGAATAAAGAACGGACTGATCCGGCGCGGCCCCTTCTCGTGCAAAAGGATCGAGGCCTCCTCGATACCGGGGAGGCCGCCAATGCCCGAACCGATCAGCACGCCGGTCCGGCACCGTTGTTCTTCGGTCTTCGGCTCGTACCCCGAATCCGCGACGGCCTGGGCCGCAGCAGCCAATCCGAAGAGGATGAAATCGTCCATCCGACGCTGCTCTTTCGGATCGACCCAGGCATCGGGATTGAACGTTGCGTCCGATCCGTCGCCCCGCGGCACATCGCAGGCGATGCGCGCAGGAAGATCGTCGACCTTGAACTTCGTGATCGGCCGCGCGCCGGATTGTCCGGCGAGCAAACGCGACCACGTCTCTTCGACCCCGCAGGCGAGCGGAGTGACGAGGCCAAGGCCCGTGATGACAACCCTGCGCATCCCGGTCACGGTCACCGCGAAGCCTTACGGCTGTGCTTTGTCGATGAATTTCACGGCATCGCCCACTGTCACGATGGACTCCGCGGCGTCGTCCGGAATTTCGATGCCAAACTCCTCCTCGAACGCCATCACCAGCTCGACGGTGTCGAGGCTGTCTGCTCCCAGGTCTTCGATGAAAGACGCGCTCTCGACGACCTTGTCGGCATCCACGTTCAGATGTTCGACCACGATCTTCTTCACGCGCTCGGCGGTATCGCTCATTGCTGTCTAAAACCTCTTGTTTGGTGTCTCGTGCCGCGTCTGGTTACGGAGCGGACCGCGGCGTCCGCTATTCTTATTCCCCGCGCGTGCGGACGCGGCTTGGTAACATAAAGCCTCCGCTCCCGCCATAACGGGGTTAAACCTTTGACCCTGCAATCAGATCATGACCATCCCGCCATTGACATGGAGGGTCTGGCCGGTGACGTAGGACGATTCTTCGCTGGCCAGATACACGACTGCGCCGGCAATGTCGCGTGCCTCGCCCATGCGGCCGGCGGGAATGCGCTGGAGCCATTGGGTCTTCTGCCCCTCGGCGAGAACATCGGTCATCGCGGTAGCGATGAAGCCGGGCGCCACGCAATTGACCGTGATGTTGCGGCTGGCCACCTCGGCGGCGAGGGACTTGGTCATGCCCACGACGCCGGCCTTCGCCGCCGCGTAATTGGCTTGGCCTGGATTGCCGACGGTGCCAACCATGGATGTGACTGCAATGATCCGGCCCCAGCGCTTCTTCATCATGCCGCGCAGCACCGCGCGGGAGAGCTTGAAGGCTGCTGTCAGGTCGACGGCAATGACCTCGTCCCATTCCTCGTCCTTCATCCGGAGGAAGAGATTGTCGCGGGTGACGCCGGCATTGTTGACGAGAATGTCGATCGCGCCGGCCAATTGCTCCGCCGTCTTGGGCAACGCCTCGAGCGACGCCGCATCACCCAGGTTGCAGACCGCGACATACGCGCGGCTGCCCAGCTCGTTCTTGAGCGCTTCGAGCGCTTCGGCGCGCGTGCCGGAGAGAACCACACTGGCGCCCTGCCCGTGCAGCGCCCGGGCAATGGCGCCACCGATGCCACCGCTGGCGCCGGTGACGAGCGCAACCTTGCCGGTCAAATCGAACATCACGCCTCTCTCACAGCGATTTCGCAAACGCTTCGATATCGGCCGGCGTGTCGAGCGCGACCGTCTGCAAGTCCTTGTCGATGCGCTTGACCATACCGGTCAGCACCTTGTTGCCGCCTGCCTCGACGGTCGTGTCGACACCGAGCCCACGCAATGCCAGAATGCTCTCGCGCCAGCGCACGCGCGCCGTGACCTGCTCAACCAGCAAGCGGCGAATCGTTTCGGGCTCGCTGGTTTCGGCCGCGCTGACATTGGCGAGGATCGGCACGGCGGGCGGGCGAATCGTGACCTGTGCCAGCGCCTCGCGCATCCTGTCGGCGGCGGGCTGCATCAGCGGACAGTGAAACGGCGCGCTGACGGCGAGCGCCATGGCGCGCTTGGCGCCTTTCGTCCTGGCGATCTCGCCGGCACGCGCGACCGTTTGGGCGCTGCCGGAAATCACGACCTGTCCCGGCGCATTGTCGTTGGCAACCACGCAGACACCACCAAGCGCTTCGGCCTCTCGAGCGGCAGCTTCGGCGCCTTCAATGTCGATGCCGAGCAGCGCGCTCATCGCGCCTTCGCCCACGCCGACCGCGTCCTGCATCGCGCGGCCTCGAATCTTCAGCAGGCGGGCAGCATCGGCCAGGGTGAAAGCGCCGACCGCGGCAAGTGCGGTATATTCCCCCAGCGAATGGCCGGCCACGAGACGGGCGTGGCGCGCAAAGTCGAGGCCGCCCTCCATTTGGAGCACCCGGATGACCGCATAGCTCGCTGCCATGATCGCGGGCTGGGCATTTTCGGTCAGGACCAGATCGGCCTCGGGACCGTCCCACATCAGCCTGGACAGCTTCTGGCTGAGCGCCTCGTCGACTTCCTCGAACACCTCGCGCGCGCAAGGAAAGGCCTCGGCCAAGGCTTTGCCCATGCCGACGGCCTGACTGCCCTGGCCCGGAAATATGAAAGCGCGCGTCATCGGCCCAAGGGTCTCAGCGTTCAAAATCGCGGCGGAGACAAATCAAGGGGCAAGGCCCAAGTCAAGCGGCGTCGGGATGGCGTCCACTGGGACCGCGGGCATCTTGCCCGCATTGTGGCGTCGACATCGAAATGCGGGCTGGAGCCCGCGCTCCAAAAAGGCCGCTGGCGTCGAGTCCCGCCTTTGGGAAATCGGTGATATCGTAAAAGCAGTCGAGAAACGGGAGGGCCATGATGATATATCTAAAACGAGGACTGTGGGGTCTTCTCATTAGCGTCCCGACAATTTTGATCTTAGGCCAGATATTCAATTTTAAATTTGAGCCGGGCCTTTTCATCACCGGAGGCGCGGGTGCTTTCATTGGTGCAGCTATTGGGGGGAACATCGGAGATAGGTTCGATAAGCGGCGACGCTCAAACTGACCCACTATCCCGCAATCCCCCGCCTTGCCCTTCTCCGCTCATTCCGCTATACGCCCGCCCCTTAGCGGCTGCGGTCGCTCGGGAGGTCCATGGGCTCAAGCCCGAGGATCGATGCCGGAATCGTCCGGCGTCCCGGTGATCCGAACCCGATCGGGGCTCCCTTGCTCCTTCGGTCCGCAGCCCGGAAAGGGACGAATATGGCTCTTTACGAGCATCTCCTGATCGCGCGCCAGGATATCAGCGCGCAGCAGGTGGACGCGCTGGCGACCCATCTCAAGACCATCGTCGAAGGCGAAAACGGCAAGGTCGAGAAGCAGGAATATTGGGGCCTGCGCTCGCTCTCCTATCGCATCAAGAAGAACCGCAAGGGCCACTACGTGCTGTTGAACATCAACGCGCCCGGCAAGGCCGTCCACGAACTCGAGCGCCAGCTCAAGATCAACGAAGACGTGCTGCGCTTCATCACGGTGAAGGTCGACCAGTTCGAGCAATCGAGTTCCAACAAGGCGCGCCGCGAGCGCGACGGCGAGCGCAAGCCCGAAGGCGAGAGCGCGACGGCGGTGCAGGAGAGCGAACAATGAGCCAGGCCGGTGGCGCCCAGCGCCGTCCCTTTTTCCGCCGCAAGAAGACCTGTCCGTTCTCCGGCGCGGGCGCGCCCAAGATCGACTACAAGGACGTGAAGCTGCTGCAGCGCTTCGTCTCCGAGCGCGGCAAGATCGTGCCGTCGCGCATCACGGCGGTTTCGGCCAAGAAGCAGCGCCTGCTTGCGGTCGCCATCAAGCGGGCCCGCTTCATGGCGCTTCTGCCCTATGTGGTGAAGTGAGGCGGCCATGCATGTGATCCTGCTCGAACGCGTTGAGAAACTCGGCCAGATGGGCGACGAGGTGAAGGTCAAGGATGGCTTCGCCCGCAACTATCTCCTGCCGAAGAAAAAGGCTCTGCGCGCGACCGACAAGAACCGCGCGTTCTTCGAAACCCAGCGCGCCCAGCTCGAGACACGCAATCTCGAGCGCAAGAGCGAAGCGCTCGCCATTGCCAAGAAACTCGACGGCCACACCTTCGTGCTGCTGCGTCAGGCGGGCGACCGCGGCCAGCTCTATGGGTCCGTATCCCCGCGCGATATCGCCGACGTGATCAGTGCGGGCGGATTCTCGGTGGATCGCACCCAGGTTCCGCTCGACAAGGCGATCAAGGCGATCGGCCTGGTCCCGACAGTCGTCGTTCTGCATCCCGAAGTCCGCGTGACGGTGACGATCAACGTCGCCCGCACCGAGGACGAGGCCGAACGCCAGGCGCGCGGCGAAGACGTGCTGGCGGAACGCACAGAAGCCGAAGAAGCGGTGGTCGAGGCCGAGGCCCTGTTCGAGGAAGGCGCGGCACCGGCCGAGGCCGAGACGACGGAAAACGCGTAGGAATACGCAATTCCCCGTGGGCGACACAGCGCCCACGATCGGCTATCCTGCGCGTGATCGGAGGCACCCATGTCGGCAGTCGTTCAGACCAGACGCGTCACGGTTCCGGAAATTCGCGCCGCCAAGAACGCGAAGCCGATCGTCTGTCTCACCTGCTATCACGCGCATACCGCGCGTCTGCTCGACAGCCATGTCGATCTGATGCTGGTGGGCGATTCCCTCGGCATGGTCATGCACGGCATGGAGACGACGCTCGGCGTCACGCTCGACATGATGATCCTGCACGGCAAAGCCGTCATGCGCGGCTCCAATCACGCGCTCATCGTCGTCGACATGCCGTTCGGCAGCTATGAGGAAAGCCCCCAGGTCGCATTCCGCAATGCCGCGCGCGTCATTCAGGAAACCGGCTGTTCCGCCGTCAAGCTCGAAGGCGGTGCGCGGATGGCCGACACCATTCACTATCTCGCGCAGCGCGGCATCCCCGTGATGGGCCACATCGGACTGACGCCGCAGATGATCCAGGTGCTGGGCGGCTTCAAGACGCAGGGGCGCACCCAGGCCGAATGGCCTGCAATCGAAGCCGATGCCAGGGCCGTCGCCGATGCAGGCGCTTTCGCCGTAGTGCTCGAAGGCATGGCCGAACCGCTCGCCGCCAAGATCACCCACGATATCGCCATCCCCACGATCGGCATCGGTGCGTCCGCGGAATGCGACGGGCAAATCCTCGTCATGGAGGACATGCTGGGCCTCAACCCCAACCCACCCAAATTCGTCCGCCAATACGGGCAGATGGGTCCCGATATCGAAACAGCCGTGAAGGCCTATGCCGCCGATGTGCGCGCGCGCCAATTCCCCGGCAAGGACAACGTCTACACGATGAAGCGGACGGGCTAGGGCCGGAGCCGGGCAAAAGCCCATCCATGTGACTGCGCTTTCATCGTCCGCCGAGTTGCCAGCATGGCCTGCGCTGGGCTAATCATCGCGCGGCGCCAATGCGTTGGCCGGCCTCGCCAAAAAAGGGAACACCCGCGTGACCGACATCTTTCGGGAAGTCGAGGAGGATCTTCGCCAGGAGCGCTTCGAGAAGCTCTGGAAAAAATATGGCGACTACCTGATTGCAGGTGCGGCGCTCCTGGTCATTGCCGCGGCGGGCTTCCAACTTTGGCGCATCTACGACCAGCGCCAGCGCGCCGCCGCATCGACGAGCTATGTGCTCGCCGAGCAGATGCTGGAATCCGGGCAAGCCAACGAGGCCGCCGCAATGTTCGCCAAGCTGGCGCAGAACGGACCCAGCGGCTATGCGCAATTGGCGCTTCTGGAGGAGGCAGATGCCCTCTACGCCGCCGGAAACACGCCCGAAGCGGTCGATCTCTACAAGCAGGTTGCGGCCAAGGGAAATGCGTTATTGGCCCCCGTCGCGCGCATCCGCGCCGCCTGGGCGATCGTCGAAACGGCACCGCGCTCCGATGTCGCGGCGCTGCTGGCCCCCCTCGTCGATCCGTTGAGCCCCTGGCATCCGATGGCGCGCGAGATTCTCGCCTATGCCGACTACCGCGCGGGCGCGATCAAACAGGCGCTCGGGGAATTCCAGGGCATCGCGAAGGACCACGACACGCCGTCCGCAATGCGCCAGCGCGCCGACGCGATGGCCATTTTCCTGGCAGCCGGCGGCGACAAGGATTTCGGCTCGGTCCCGCCACCCGCGCCCAACGAAACGGGCGGCCCGCAAGCCGCTCCCAGCGCGCAGAACCCATCCGGTTCCGCCGGAGGTTCCAGACGGCCATGAACAGATCGATCTTTCGTGTCGCGATTTGCCTGACCCTCGTCCTTTCGCTCACCGGTTGCGAGATGTTCGACTTTGCGTCGGACTGGTTCACATCGTCCAAGAAGTCGAAGCTGAAGGGCGAACGCATTTCGGTCATGTTGTCGGATGATTCGCTGAAGCCGGACGCGACGCTGAGGGGCGTCGATGTGGTGCTGCCCCCGCCCTATGAAAACAGCGAATGGCCGCAGCCCGGCGGCTTCGCCGCCAATGCAATGTATCACCTGAAGGCCGACGGCGCGCTCACGGATATCTGGGAACAGGACACCGGCAAGGGTTCCGACGATGATTCCCGCCTGACGGCGCCGCCGATCGTAGCCGACGGGCGCATCTTCGTCCTGGATGCCGCATCCCACGTCTATGCCTTCGAAGCGGCCGGCGGCAAGCCGGTGTGGGACAAGGATCTCGCGCCCGCGAGCCCCGATTCCGGTTTCGACTGGAGCTTCGGACTCGTCGGCGCCGATCACGACATCGACCCCTCGAAAGGTTTCGGCGGCGGCATCGCCTTCGACGACGGCAAGATATTCGTCACGACGGGTTTCGGCAGGGTGTTCGCGCTCGATGCGGCCAGCGGGCGCATGTTGTGGAAGACCGAACTCGACGTGCCCGTCATCGACGCGCCGACGGCCAATGGCGGACGCGTCTTTGTCTGCACGCAGGACAATCATTTCTACGCGCTGGCGGAGATCGACGGCCGCAAGCTGTGGGACCATCAGGGCATTACGGAATCGGCCGGCGTTCTGGAAAGCACGAGCCCGGCGGTGGCGGGCGATTTCGTAATCGCGCCCTATTCGTCGGGCGAATTGTTTGCCATCCGCGTCGAAAACGGCAGACCGGCCTGGAATGACATGCTCACGCGTTCGGGCAACGTCACCGCCATTTCCGAACTCGACGACATTGCCGGGCGTCCCGTCATCGACCGCGACATGGTATTCGCGATCAGCCATTCCGGCATCATGGCCGCGATCAACCTCGATACCGGCGATCGCGTCTGGTCGCGCGACATCGGCGGAATTCAGACGCCATGGGTGGCCGGCGATTTTCTCTATGTGACGACCACCGACGGCCAGCTCCTCTGCCTTGAGCGCAAGGACGGCAAGGTCAAATGGATTCACCAGCTGCAACGCTGGCAGGACATGGAAAACAAGGAGAACCCGATCGTCTGGTCGGGACCGGTGCTCGTTTCCAACCGGTTGATCCTCGTCTCTTCGGACGGCTATGCGATCTCGATCTCGCCCTATACGGGCAAATTGCTGGGCCGCATGACCATTCCCGACGGCACCTATATCGCGCCGGTCGTCGCCAACGGAACGCTCTATCTCCTGACGAACGACGCCGAACTCATCGCTTTGCGCTAGCCGTGCGACTGCGCGCGCAGCGCGGAAACCGCCATGCCCTTTACCGTCGCCATAATCGGTCGGCCCAATGTGGGAAAGTCGACCCTGTTCAACCGTCTGGCGGGCAAGCGGCTCGCCATCGTCCATGACACGCCGGGCGTCACCCGCGACCGCCAGGAGGCCGACGCGCAGCTGGGTTCACTGGCGTTCCGCCTGATCGACACTGCCGGATTCGCCGAGAGCGAGCCGGGCAGCCTGCCCGCACGCATGACCGACCAGACGCTCAGGGCCATCGCCGAAGCGGATGTCTGCCTGTTCGTGATCGATGCGCGCGACGGCGTCACGACGGGCGACGAAGCGATTGCGGCCGCCCTGCGCCGTTCGGGCAAACCGGTCGTCCTCGCCGCGAACAAATGCGAGGGCCGCATCGATCTGAACGAAGCCTATGCGCTCGGCTTCGGCGAACCGATCGCGCTGTCGGCGGAACACGCGATCGGCATCGGCGAACTCGCCGATGCGCTGGCGCCCTTCGCCGCCGCGGATGAAGAGGCGCAACACGGCGAAGACGCCGGCAAAGAAGAAAGCGTGCGCCCGCTCAGATTGGCGATCGTCGGCCGGCCGAATGTCGGCAAATCGAGTCTGTTCAACCGGCTGCTCGGCGCGGAACGCTCATTGACCGGCCCCGAGGCCGGCATCACCCGCGACGCGATCGCGGCAGTCTGGCAGGCGGGCGACCGCACGATCGTCGTCCACGACACGGCGGGCTTGCGCAAGCGCGCGCGAGCCGCGGGTCACGAACTCGAACAATTGTCGATTCACAGCTCGCTCAACGCCATCCGCTTTGCCGAATGCGTGCTGGTTGTCATCGACGCGACTGCACCGTTCGAGAAGCAGGATTTGACGATCGCCGATCTCGTCGCCCGCGAGGGCCGCGCCATCGTTTTCGCGGTCAACAAATGGGACCAGCTTGAGGAGAAACAAGGGGCGATCAAAGGGCTTCGCGCCCATCTCGACCACCTCCTGCCGCAGATTGCCGGCGCGCCGCTCATCGCCGTCTCGGCGCTCACCGGCGAAGGCCTCGACCGCCTGCTGCCGGCGGTGCTCGCGGCGGATCGGGCGTGGAACACGCGCGTGCCGACCGCACAGCTCAACCGCTTTCTCGCCGACGCGCTGGCGAAGCATCCGCCGCCCGCCATTCACGGACGGCGCGTGCGCATCCGCTACATGACCCAGGCCAAAAGCCGCCCGCCGACCTTCGCGCTGTTCGGCACGCAACTGAACGCGCTGCCGGAATCATACCTGCGCTATCTGCAGAACGAATTGCGCGAAGCGTTCGACCTCAACGGCGTGCCGTTGCGCTTCGCCCTGCGCACGACGAAGAATCCGTATACGGAGTAAAGTCGGCTGCAACTGGGACCGCGGGCGTCCCGCCCGCATCACCGGCGAAACTTACGCAAATGCGGGCGGGACGCCCGCGTTCCCAATCCCACACTTGTCATCCCCTACCGAAAGCTCACCAACTCCCCATTCTTCGCACATTCCGGCGACAGCAGATCGAGAATCAACGGCGCCACCGCTTCCGGCGGATCGAGCGACATCGGGTCTTCGCCCGGCATCGCCTTCGCCCGCATGCGCGTGCGCAGGGGGCCCGGGTTCAGCAGATTGACCTTGATATTGGTGCCGGCGCATTCCGCCGCATAGGTGAGCGCGAGCGATTCGAGCGCCGCCTTGCTCATTGCGTAGCCGCCCCAGAACGGGGTGTGCTTGCGCGCGGCGCTGGAGGTGACGAACAGCACGCGGCCCGCATCCGAGGCGCGCAGCAGCGGATCGAGCGAGCGGATCAGCCGTCCATTGGCCGTCACGTTCACATCGAGCAATTCCTGGAAAACCTTGGGGTTCAGATGGGAAAGCGGCGTCAGTTCCCCGAGGATGCCGGCATTGCCGAAAAATACGTCGAGCCTGCCCCAGCGTTCGTAGATCGAGGCGCCCAGGCGGTCGAGCGCAGGAAAATCCTTGAGGTCGAGCGGCACCAGCGTCGCGTGCCCGCCGCACCGTTGGATTTCGTCGTCGACTTCTTCGAGGCCGCCGACCGTGCGCGCGATCAAAACCACATGGGCGCCCGCCGCAGCCAGCGCCAAGCTCGCCGCCCGGCCGATGCCGCGCGACGCACCGGTGACGAGCGCAACGCGGCCCGCAAACGCAGCTGTCATGATCTCCTCACGCGACTTCGGCGAGCAGCGAAAGCTGCCGGTGCCCGCCATCGACATCGGTCAATTCGATGGGGTAGTCGCCGGAAAAACACGCGTCGCAGAATTGCGGCTGTTTCGGATTGCGCCTTGCTTCGCCCACCGCGCGGTAAAGCCCGTCCATCGACACGAAAGCGAGGCTGTCGGCGCAGATGTAACTGCGCATCTCTTCCACCGTCATGCGATGGGCGAGCAGTTCGTCCTCATTGGGCGTATCGACGCCGTAGAAGCAGGAATGGGTCGTCGGCGGGCTGGCGATGCGGAAATGGACTTCGCTGGCGCCCGCGTCGCGCACCATCTCGACGATCCGCTTCGAGGTGGTGCCGCGCACGATGGAATCGTCGACCAGAACCACGCGCTTGCCCTTGAGCTTCGCACGATTGGGATTGTGCTTGAGGCGCACGCCCAGATGGCGGATCGGATCGGACGGCTCGATGAAGGTGCGCCCCACATAGTGATTGCGGATGATGCCGAGTTCGAACGGCAGACCGGACGCCGCTGCATAGCCCAGCGCTGCAGGCACGCCCGAATCCGGCACCGGTATCACCATGTCGGCGGCAACCGGAGCCTCCCGCGCCAATTGCTCGCCGATGGATTTGCGTACCTCGTAAACGTTTTGCCCCTCGACCTCCGAATCGGGACGGGCGAAATAGACATATTCGAAGATGCAGAAGCGCTTGGGCTGGTGGCTAAAGGGACGAAAACATTCGATGCCGTCCTTGGTCGCGACAATCATCTCGCCGGCTTCGACATCGCGAACGAATTGCGCGCCGATGATGTCGAGCGCACAGGTCTCGGACGCCAGGATCGGCGCGCCATCGAGATCGCCCAGCACCAGCGGGCGCACGCCCCACGGATCGCGCACGCCGATCAGCTTCTTCGCCGTCAGGGCGACGAGCGAATAGGCGCCGTCGACCTGCTTCAGCGCATCGATCAGACGATCGACGATGGGGCGGTAGGAACTGCGCGCCACCAGATGGAGGATCGCTTCGGTGTCGGACGTCGATTGGAAGATGGCGCCCTTGTGCACGAGGTCTTCGCGCAGAAGATGCGCATTGGTCAGATTGCCGTTATGGGCCAGCGCAATGGCACCGCCCGACAGATCGGCATACATGGGCTGGATATTGCGCGCGAAGGAGCCGCCGGTCGTCGAGTAGCGCACATGACCGAGAGCCTGGGTGCCCTTCAGCTTCTGGGCATGGGCACTGTTGTTGCCGAAGACATCGCCGACCAGTCCCGAATGGCGTTCGGCGACGAATTGCACGCCGTCGAAGGTCACGATGCCGGCGGCTTCCTGGCCGCGGTGCTGCAGGGCATGAAGCCCCAACACCGTCAACGCGCCAGCGTCGGGGCGGCCGAGGATACCGAAGACGCCGCACTCCTCGTGCAGGGAATCGTCGTCGAAGGGCGTCTGGGTGTGTTGGTGTGGGCCGGTCATTGCTGGTTGTTGCCGCTTCCCGTCGCCTCGATGAGCCTGTCTAGCGCGCGCCGCTCGTCGGCGCCATAGGATTTGCGCGCATGTCTGGCATTGGCGGCTTTCCGGGCTTCGCGCGATGAGGGATGGGACGCACGGGTACCGTCTTCCGCCGGTGCTGCCGAATCCTCCGCGTCGCGGTAACCCTGGTTCGGCACCAGCGCGAGGAGCACGTCGCTCGAACCTTGAATCAGCGGCAACAGGCGCGCGTCGCTGATCCAGCGTGGATGGTCCCGAATCGGCACGATCATGCTGAAGACGAGATAGGCGATGCCGATCACCGCAAGTCCGCGCACGATTCCAAATCCGAAACCGAAGACGCGGTCGAGCGCACCGACCGGCGAATGGCGCACGGATTCGGAAAAACGATAGCTGACGAAGGACAACGGAATGAGGACGACCGCAAACACGCCGCCATACGCCAGCAGCGTGCCCACCAGCGGCGACATGCGCGCGCGCAGGAATGGCGCAATCGCCGGCGCGAAATAGAGCGTCGCGAAAGCGGCCGCGGCCCAAGCGAAAATCGTCAGCGTTTCGTTGACGAAGCCGCGATACGAGGCATAGGCAGCCGAGACGATGATCACGAGGACCACCAGGACGTCCAGCCAGGAGAAGTCCGGATTCATATTTTCACTCTACCACGTTGCGGCGTCTCGCGCTCAGCGCCGCTCTCGGCTCCCAGTGCGGCAAGCTCGCCCACATTCTCGATTGCGGTCAGCTCCAGCCCGGCCAATTCGACATTCGTGCCTCGCGGCACCACCGCCCGGGTGAAGCCGAGCTTGACGGCTTCCTTGAGCCGCAACTCCGCCTGCGGCGCCGGCCGCACATCACCGCCCAAGCTGATCTCGCCAAAGAACACGCATTCCCGCGGCAGCGGCCGGCCCGCAAACGAGGAAATCAGCGCCGCGGCGGCCGCCAGATCGGCCGCCGGTTCGCCGATCTTGAGACCGCCGGCAACGTTCAGATAGACATCGTGACCGCTGATCCCAAGCCCCGCGCGGGCATCGAGCACGGCCAAGATCATGGCAAGCCGGCCGCTGTCCCAGCCGACCACCGCGCGCCTGGGCGTCCCGTAACCGGGCGCGGCCACCAGCGCCTGCACTTCCACCAGCAGCGGCCGCGTGCCCTCCAACCCGGCGAACACCGCCGCCCCCGGCGAGGCGCTGTTGCGGTCGCCCAGGAACAAGGCAGACGGATTGGGGACTTCCGCGAGTCCGCGCCCGGTCATTTCGAAGACGCCGATTTCGTCGGTCGGACCGAAACGGTTCTTCACCGCCCGCAGAACGCGAAAATGATGGCCGCGCTCGCCTTCAAAATAGAGAACCGCATCGACCAGATGCTCGACCGCCTTGGGTCCGGCGATCTGCCCCTCCTTCGTGACATGCCCGATCAGGAGAAGGGCTGCGCCGGACGCTTTGGCGTAGCGCACGAGATCGAAGGAGGCGGTGCGCACCTGGGCGATCGTGCCCGGAGCCGCTTCGAGCGCCGAGGTCCAGATGGTCTGGATCGAATCGATGGCGACGATGCCCGGCGGGGCTGCGCAATCGAGGGTTGCCAGGATGTCTTCGATGGCAGTCGCCGAACCCAACGCCACCGGCGCGTCGCTGAGCTCCATCCGGGCGGCCCGCAGACGCACCTGCGCCATCGCTTCCTCGCCCGAGATGTAGACGGCATGGCCGCCCAGGCGCGCGTAAGCCGCCAGAGCCTGCAGGATCAATGTGGATTTCCCGACGCCCGGATCACCGCCGACGAGCAGCGCCGAACCGGGCACGAGCCCGCCGCCGCACACCCGATCGAATTCGGGCAGGCCGGTGACCCGCCGCGGCGGTGCATCGTCGGTGGTCTTCAAATCCTCAAGGGCAAAGGGGCGGCCGCGCGACGGTTTGCGGCTCCCAGCGCCTGCGGGCAGGCGCGGACCTTCTTCGACGATCGTGTTCCAGCCGCCGCACGACTCGCACTTGCCGGACCATTTGGCATGCGTCGCGCCACAGGTCTGGCACACAAAACTCGCAGCTGCGCGTGCCATTCGAACGCCCCGTACCACGCTAGTACTCGAAATCACAGGAAGGTGACACGTTCACCCCTCACCCACATTGGCGCGATATCGCCTTGTGGGTATTGCAGCCCTCTCCGGCAAGGAGAGGGGACGGTGCAAGATGGACCGATTCGGTAGACGCGGGTGAGGGGGTCACTTCACCAATCCCCAAAGCCGGTCCTACCGGCGCACCTCCATCTTGATGGGGCCTTCCGCCCGGCCGTGGATGAACTGATCGACATATGCGTTGCCGCTGCGATCGATCTCGGCGGTCGGGCCGTCCCAGATGATCTTGCCTTGATAGAGCATCGCGATGCGATTGGAGATTTTCCGTGCGCTCGCCATGTCATGGGTGATCGAAAGCGTCGTGACGCCGAGGTCTTTGACCGTGGAGACGATCAGATCGTTGATGACATCCGCCATGATCGGGTCGAGGCCGGTGGTCGGCTCGTCGAAAAAGATGATTTCGGGGTCTGCCGCGATGGCGCGCGCAAGGCCGACGCGTTTCTGCATGCCGCCGGACAACTCCGCCGGCCACAAAGCGCCCACTTCCGCTCCCAATCCGACCTTGGCGAGCTTTTCGTAGGCGATGTCGCGGGCCTGTTTGCGGCCCATGCCGCGGCCCTGGATCAGCCCGAATGCGACATTCTCCCAGACCGGCAGACTGTCGAACAGCGCCGCGCCTTGAAACAGCATGCCGAATTTCTTGAGCATGGCGTCGCGCGCACGGCCGCGGGCGTGCGTCACGTCCACGCCATCGACGAAGATGCGCCCCTCGTCGGGCGTGAGAATGCCGAGCACGCATTTGATCATCACGGATTTGCCCGTGCCCGAGCCGCCGATGACGACCAGCGAGCTGCCTGCATCGAGCGTCAGATCGATGCCGTCGAGCACGATCTTGGAGCCGAAGCGCTTCTTGACGTTACGCAGCTCGATTTTGGGAATACGGCGCGTTTCAGCCTCCATGTGTCACCTGGAAAACAGCATGGAAGTGAGGAAGTAGTTCGCAGCGAGGATGAGAATGGAAGACGTGACCACCGCGTTGGTCGTCGCCGCGCCTACGCCCTGGGCGCCGCCTTTGGAATTGAACCCATGATAGCAGCCCATGACCGCGATGATGAAGCCGAACACCGCGACCTTGATGACGCCCGAGCGCACGTCGTCATTCGTGACGAAATCGACAGTGTTCTTGATATAGATCGCGCCATTGAAGCCGAGGCTGCGGGTGCCGACCACATAACCGCCCAGAACGCCGATCGCGTCGGCGACGAGAACGAGAAAAGGCAGCGTCGCCACGGCGGCGACCACCCGCGGCACGACGAGATATCTGATGGGGTTGGTCGACAGCGTGGTCAGCGCGTCGATTTGTTCGGTGACGCGCATCGTGCCGATCTCGGCGGCGATCGCGGCGGCAACGCGCCCGGCGACCATCAGACCTGCGATGACGGGACCCAGTTCGCGGGTGATGCCGAGCACGACGATATTCGGCACGAAGGATTCGGCGCCGTACCGGCTGCCGCCCATGTAAATCTGCAGCGCCAGCGCGCCGCCGGTGAAAAAGGCGGTCAAGCCCACCACCGGCAGCGAAAAATAGCCGATCCGCATCATTTGCTGTGCGATCAGCCACCAGTAAATGGGGGGGCGCACGCAATTCGACACGGCAGAGGCCGTGAACAGGGCAAGGCGCCCGGTCGCCGCCAGGAAGGCGAGAAAGACACGACCGATGATGGCCAGGATATTCATGATGCAGTCCCGTTCGTGTATCGCCGCGGAACGCGTTTGCCGAGCGAGGTGAGTATCTCGTAATTCGCCGTGCCGGCGGCGTGCGCGATCTCCTCGAGCGAAATCGTATCGCCCAGGAACTCGATTTCGGCGCCCTGCACCAACGATGGTTCGGGAATATCGCTCACGTCGAGCGTTACGAGGTCCATGGATACACGCCCGACGATCGGCACTCGCCGCCCCGCGATCGCACCTTTCCCCCGATTGCCAAGCGCCCGCATGAGGCCGTCTGCATATCCCAGTGCAACGGTTGCAAGCCCCATCGGCCGCTCGACCCGGAACGAGGCTCCGTAGCCAACACTTTCCCCCTTGTCAACGCGGCGAAGCTGGACGATACGGCCGGTCAGCCGGGCCGCAACGCCAAACGGATTGGCGCCACCGATCCGGGGCCCGATCCGGGGATCGCCGCCATAGAGCCCGATGCCCGGCCGGACGAGATCGAAGGCATAGTCTTTGCCCAGCAATATGCCCCCCGACGACGCCAGACTCGCCGGTACTGGCGGCAGCATCGTGAGGCCGGCACGGAAACGGTCGAGCTGTTGCGCGTTCATCGCCGACGCGGGGTCGTCCGAACAGGCCAGATGGCTCATCGCCAGAACAAGATTAAGGCCGGCGAGCGTGCGGCCCGCCGACACCATCGACAGTTCCTCCGGCGTCAATCCCAGCCGGTTGAGACCGGTGTCGAAGTGCAACGCCGCATCGAGCGAACCGCCGCGCGCCCTGGCGGCCGACGACCATGCGGCGATGTCGCCCAGCGTATTGAGCACAGGCGTCAGGCGGTGGTCGATCAGCGCCTGGGCGGTTTCGGCGCGGGCACCGTCGAGCACGAAAATGCGTGCCTGCGGGGCCTCGGGCCGCAGCTTTATGCCTTCTTCCAGCCGGGCTACGAAGAAGGTGTCGCAGCCGGCGGCAACAAGTGCGCGCGTGACCTCGGCCGCGCCCAGCCCATAGCCGTCCGCCTTGACCACACCGGCCACGGCCGCGCCCGACAGCCGGCCGCAGATGCGGTAATTCTCTGCAATCGCGCCCAGCCGCACCGTCAGGCACGCAACATCGAAATCTGAATGACTCATGAGGCCGCCACCATTGCAGGGAGCGGGGCTCGCGGTCAAAGGCTGCGTGAAAGGAACGTGATCGCCGTAGCCGACGATTTCAGATTTGGAAACCGGACGCGCTCGGCCGTGCTCCAATCGATATAATTAGTGGAGTCATGCGTCTCCCAAAAGCGCCGCTCCTCCGCCTCACCCCGGAATTTGGGAATAGGTTTAAGAAGCTTCTTGCTCATAGCGTACACGCTTCTTGCGGCTCGTGCCGGTATCTTTCGCATAAAACTCACTGTCATTCCCGGCCGAGCGAAGCGAGGGGAAGGGAACCCAGGAGTTCAAATACACACGTATTGGAAAATTACGCACACGACAGCTACACATCGACAAAACTTGAATTAGAAATGCGGCTTGAACACCTGGGTCCCCTTCCCTCGCAGCGCTATGCGCTGCTCGCCGGGGATGACAATTTTTTGCTAGAAAGTACCGGCGCTCAACCCCGATCCGCCAGATCCTTGAATCGGGTAAAGCGATCGTCGAAGAAGAGTTCGATGCGGGTGGTGGCGCCGTGGCGGTGCTTTTCGACCAGCACGTCGGCGAGATGGTTCACCCGCTCCATCTTCTCGCTCCATTTGACGAATTCGGGATCGTCTTCGGCGGGTTTGCGCGATTTGAGGTAATAGGCTTCGCGGTAGACGAACATCACCACGTCGGCGTCCTGTTCGATCGAACCGGACTCGCGCAAATCCGACAATACCGGGCGTTTGTCGTCGCGGCTGTCGACGCTGCGCGAGAGCTGGGACAGCGCCAGCACCGGCACGTTCAGCTCCTTGGCCAGCGCCTTCAATCCCTTGGTTACTTCGGTGATTTCCTGCACGCGATTTTCCGCGCGCCGCGACGGCTCGATGAGCTGCAGATAGTCGATGACGATGACGCCGATCTTCTTCTCCCGCCGGAAGCGCCGGGCGCGGGCCGCGATCTGGGCGATGGAGATACCGCCGGTATCGTCGATATAGAGCGGCAGCGTGCTCAGATCCTGCATCCGGTGCACGAAGGTCTGCCACTCGGAATCCGAAAAGCGCCCCGAGCGGATTTTCGACATCTCGATCTCGGTCTGCTCGGATAGAATACGGGCAGAGAGCTGCTGCGCCGCCATTTCGAGGGAGAAGAAAAGAATCGGGGCGCCGCGCGTCACTTCCACATTGTCGGCCAAGTCCTGGGCGTAAAAGCGCGCGGCGTTGAAAGCGATGTTGGTCGCGAGCGCAGTTTTGCCCATGCCGGGGCGGCCGGCCAGGATCAGCAGATCGGACGCCTGCAAGCCGCCCAGCAGCGAATCAAGATCGGCAAATCCGGTCGACACGCCGGAAATCCGCCCGCCGCGCAATTGCGCTTTTTCCGCGGAATCGACCGCGCGCTTGAGCGCCTCGGCAAAATCGATCGGCCCTTCGCCGTAGCGCGAAGTTTCGGAAATGCGGTAGAGTGCTTTTTCCGCCTCTTGAATTTGCGCCTGGGGCGGCATCTCGTGCGGCGCTTCGAACGCTGTGTTGACGATGTCCTCGCCGAGCCGGATGAGCGCGCGGCGCACTGCGAGGTCGTGCAGGATACGCGCATAGTCGCGCACATTGGCCAGCGCGGGCGCAGCCTGGGCGAGGCCCGACAGATAGGCGTGTCCGCCCACTTCCACGAGGCCGGGATCGGCCTTCATCGCCGCGTGCAGGGTCAGCGGTGTGATAACGCCGCCGCCGCGCTCGAAACTTGCCATCATCACGTCGAACAGCCGCGCATGCAGCGGATCGTAGAAATGCTCGGATTTGAGAACCGACGAGACGCGCTCGATCGCCTGATTGTCGACCAGGATCGCGCCGAGCAGGGCCTGCTCGACATCGATGTCGTATGGGACGTGGCGGTAAACTTCGTGTTCCATGACGGTTCTGAACTGTCGCCTTGTCTGTCGCGATGCCGCTTGCGGTGGGTCAAGGCGGGAGGCGAATCAATCGATGCGCGACGCCGACCGCAAGGCGCGTGTCGTCTTGCCCACAGCTAATTCGATGATGCGATGCGAAAGACAGCTGCCTTGGCCGGTCAGGCCGCCCGGATGGGCCGCGGCATTTGCTCGACGCCCGCGAATCGCATTGTCCGCTCCAATTCCAGCATATAATCGCGGGTGATGGGAAGCGCATCGATGCGCTTGGCGAGTTGCACCTGAAAAACCACAAGACCTTCGCGGCGGAACCCCATTTCAGCGCCCGCGAGATAGAACTCCCACATGCGGCAAAACCGCTCGTCGTAGAGTTGAACCGCCTCGTGCCAATGTTCCTTGAAGCGCCGCCGCCATTCCTTGAGCGTCTCCGCATAATGCAACCGCAGCACTTCAATGTCGGAAACGATCAATCTGGCGCGTTCGATGGCGGGAAGCATCTCGCTCAGCGCGGGCGTGTAGCCGCCGGGAAAAATATATTTTGCGATCCACGGATTGGTGACGCCGGGACCGTCGGAGCGCCCAATCGTATGGATGAGCGCCACGCCGTCTTCGTTGAGGAGTTCGCTGACCTTGGTGAAATAGGCATCATAATAGGCGACGCCCACATGCTCGAACATGCCTACCGAAACGACGCGGTCGAACGTGCCCGCGAGCGAGCGATAGTCGATCAGTTCGAATTTGCAACGTTCGCTCAGGCCCAAATTCGCCGCGCGCTCCCGCGCCAGCGCGAGCTGCTCTTGTGAAAGGGTGACGCCCAGCACATTGGCGCCGCAATCGCGCGCAAGATCCATCGCAAGTCCGCCCCAGCCCGACCCGATATCGAGCACGCGCAAACCCGCGCGGTCGAGATGGAGCTTGGCTGCGATGTGGCGTTTCTTGGCAATCTGGGCCGCTTCGAGCGTTTCGCCGGCAGTCGAGAAATAGGCGCAGGAATATTGGCGGTCGCGATCGAGAAACAGGTCGTAGAGGCGACCCGACAGATCGTAATGATGAGCGACATGCGCTTTCGACAGCGAAGCGGGATTGAATTGCGTCCATCGCTTCATCACGCGCCGCACGCCGCGCATGAACCTCAGGATGGCCGGCGGCCTGATCCCCGCCAGATTGGACATCAGCAAGTCCATCAACTCGGCAATATCGCCTTCCTCGACCGTCAGGCGTCCGTCCATGTAAAGCTCGCCGAGCTTGAGGTCCGGGTGCAGTCCCAATTCGGCAAAAGCCGCGCCGTCATGCAAACGCACGGTGACCTTCGGCAGGCCCGCGCCGTAGGTCTGCGATGCGCCGCGCGGCCCCACAACCACCACCGTCCCCTGGCGAATAATACCGCCGATCAACTGCCCGAGCATGCCTCCACCCCTTCCCGTCCAGCGCCGGATGCTGCATTCCGTCGCAGCCTAACCCAAAAACGCGGCGCAGAGTAGAACACAGTATTGGACCCGTCTTCCGCGCCATGCCCGGTGTGGCCATCATCAACTTGCCAGGACTATATTTTCAGCTACCGGACCGCGCTTGCGGTGTCTTTTGGCGAGACGGAGTTATACTGGGACAGTGTAAATCTTATCGACGCCGCTGGAATGGCTGCATGCCGCTGCGCGGGCGTGCGGTGATAGTGGTCGGCGTCGAGGAAATGTTCGGCAAAGGCTTGCGCCTTCTCGCAATTTAAAGCGCAATTGCGAAAGACTGCCGAGCTTAGCCCGTATATGCGCCCCCCACTTGACGCCTGCGCTTCAGCGGATGCCTGATCTGGTCTCGTTCGGTCGGCCGTTCATCGCCACCCCCTGCCCGGGGTTCGCCGCAGCACCGCGCCGGACCCGACCGACCGACACATTCTGCATGGGTGCCGGCGCCGCCGGCTACGCCGGCTGCCCTACGCTCGAACAAGTGGATCGACGCTGAGCACAACCGCTCACGCGGCCAAGAGGAGTAAGCTCTATGAAAATTTCGGTACACACCATGGCGGTCGATAGTTTCGTGCCGATGCTGCGCAACCTGTCCCGGATTCTCGACAAGGGAGCCGCACATGCAAACGCGAAGAATCTCGATTCAGCCGCGCTGGTAAACGCAAAGCTCGCGCCGGACATGTTTGCGCTCGCCCTGCAGATACAGATCGCCTGCGACCACGCGAAAGACACCGCGGCACGTCTCACCGGTGCGGAGCCACCGCGCTACGAGAACGCCGAACAGACATTCGACGACCTCAAGGCACGCATCGAAAAGACGATCGGCTATGTCGAGAGAGCGCGTGCGGCCGCGTTCGAGGGCGCGGAGGACCGCGACGTCAAGATTCCGGTGCCGGGCACGACCATGGCCATCGAAATGAACGGCCTGCAGTTTCTGCGCGACTATGCGCTGCCCAATTTCTACTTTCACGTCGCCACCGCCTACGACATCCTGCGCCATAACGGCGTCGAGATCGGCAAGATCGATTATCTGAGCCATGTCGGCCAGTACGTCCGCCAGGGCGGGTAGGAGGCTGGCGTTCCCAGGCTTCAGCGAAACGCCATCGCGTAGGTCTCCGGCTTGAAGCCGACGATGAGCGTATTGCCGGCGTCCAGCACGGGACGCTTGATCAGGGAAGGCTGAGCGAGCATCAGCGTGATCGCCTTGCGCTCGTCGAGGCCAGCCTTGTCTGCGTCCGCCAGCTTGCGGAACGTGGTGCCGGCACGGTTGAGCAATTTCTCCCACCCCACCTCGCGCGCCCATTCTTCCAGCACAGCGCGCTCGACACCGTGGACCTTGTAGTCGTGAAACACATAGGCGATGCCCCGCGTCTCAAGCCAATCACGCGCCTTCTTCATCGTGCCACAGGCCTTGATACCGTAGATGGTGATCGACTTGGTCATGGCTCTCCCTCGTTCCATTCGATTATTAACGGGATTGTCCCGCCCGCCCCAAGCCTCAATTCTTGAACCGGCCCTTTGAAGACGTGTCGCGGTCGTCGCGTGCCAGTTCGGGCAGCCATCATTTGGCGTTGCGCAGCCATCTTCCAGCCCCGCCGGAAATGGATGTTTGGGGGATCGCCGTTGCGTCGGTCAACTATCGGCTCGCCCCCAAACATCCATTTCTGGCTTCGCCACCACGGATCCACGCCGTGAAGGGCATCACAATCAGCGGGTAACGAATGAGGGCCGCAGAGCAGCCGGCACGAAAATCCCCGAAAGGACCGGAGAACTCCGGCATACGCAGCACACCGGATACCGCCTGGCAGCAATTCCGGTGTACTTCCCAAACGGAAAATGGTGGAACAGGGGCATCGAAGGTTCATGGGAATGTTGCAATCGGTGTCCCGTTCAGAAATCGCCGCGCCGGACGATAACGGCTTCCTGCGGGACCTTTGGTACATGGCGGCGCTTGGCGGGGCGCTGAAGCCCGGAGCGTTGCGCCGCCAGATGCTCCTGGGCGAGCCCGTCCTTCTCGGCCGGACGCGCGACGGACGCGCTTTTGCCATGCGCGACATATGCCCGCATCGTGGTGTACCCTTGTCGGCCGGCCAAATGATGGGGGACAACACGATCGAGTGCCCCTATCACGGCTGGCGTTTCCGCACCGATGGTGCCTGCAGTGCGATCCCCTCGTTCGTCGAGGGCCAGGACATCGATCCCGCAAAGCTGCGGGTGCGGGCCTACCGGTTACTCGAACAGGACGGCCTGCTATGGGTTTTCATGCCCGCCGCCGGCCGCGAGAACGCCGAACCCGACTGTGCTCCCCCAAAAATTCCCGTCCCCAATGCCAAGCCACGCTGGACCATCAGCCAGACTTTCGCCTGCGGCATCGACCATGCCGTGATCGGCCTGATGGATCCCGCCCATGCTCCTTATGTCCATGGCCGCTGGTGGTGGCGCGTGCCACTGCGCCTCAAGACGAAGGACTACGCCCCACTGGCCAGGGGCTTCGTGATGCTGCGCCATGCGCCATCGAAGCCCGCATACCGCCTCATGGGCGGCGACGTTTCGACGGAGATCACCTTCGAACTGCCAAGTACCCGCTTCGAGAACATTGCAGGCACCTTCGCCGGGCGTCCCCTCCAGGTCACCGGCCTGACCGTCTGCACCCCCCTCGACAGCCAAACGACACAGGTCACCCAGATTTTCTATTGGCCCTTCTGGCTCGGCTTCATCAAACCGTTCTTCATGCTGCTGGGGGAGACCTTTTTGGGCGACGACCGCCGCATGGTCGAACTTCAGCGCGAGGGGCTTAAATTCGACCCGCCCTTGATGCTAATTCAGGACTCGGATGTGCCGGCGATGTGGTACCACCGCCTCAAGAAGGCGTGGTCCGAGGCTGTCGCGACGGGCGCGCCGTTTACGAATCCGTTACAGGCAAAGACGCTGCGATGGCGAAGCTGAAAACGCGAAGGTTCCAAGCCCTCTCCCCCCAAGGCGAGGGCTTTTTTCTGCAAGGACAATGAATGCCCCGTAGAGACGACATCCACACCATCCTCATCATCGGCGCCGGCCCCATCGTCATCGGGCAGGCCTGCGAGTTCGACTATTCGGGTGCCCAGGCCTGCAAGGCGCTCAGGGCGGAGGGCTACCGCGTCGTTCTCGTCAATTCCAATCCCGCCACCATCATGACCGATCCGGGCCTTGCGGACGCGACCTATATCGAGCCGATCACGCCGGAATTCGTGGAAAAGATCATCGCGCGCGAGCGGCCCAACGTACCCGAGGGGCGCGTGTTCGCGCTTCTGCCGACGATGGGCGGCCAGACCGCGCTCAACACGGCTTTGTCGCTGCGCAAGCGCGGCGTGCTGGAGAAATACGATATCGAGATGATCGGTGCGAGCGCCGACGCGATCGACAAGGCCGAAGATCGCGAGCTGTTTCGCCAGGCGATGATGAAAATCGGCCTTGATGTACCGTGCGGCATCACGCTCAAGGGCTATCTCCGCCACAAGAAGGACGAGCTTGGCAACTTTCTATACGACGGCCAGAACAACCCGCTGATGGAGCTGTCGCCGGAAGCGTTCGCCCATGCGTTGCAGGCGCTCGACGAGGTCGGCCTGCCGGCCGTCATCCGCCCTTCCTTCACGCTCGGCGGCACCGGCGGCGGCATCGCCTACAACCGCGAGGAGTTCTTCGAGATCGTCGAGCAAGGCCTCGACGCATCGCCGACCAACGAAGTTCTGATCGAAGAATCCGTGCTCGGCTGGAAGGAATACGAAATGGAAGTCGTGCGCGACCGCGCCGACAACGCCATCATCATCTGCTCCATCGAGAACGTCGACCCGATGGGCGTGCACACCGGCGATTCCATCACCGTCGCGCCCGCGCTGACCCTGACCGACAAGGAATATCAGCGCATGCGCACCGCTTCGATCATGGTGCTGCGCGAGATCGGCGTCGAGACCGGCGGTTCGAACGTCCAGTTCGCGGTCAATCCGGCGGACGGGCGCATGGTCATCATCGAGATGAACCCACGCGTGTCGCGTTCCTCGGCGCTGGCTTCCAAGGCGACGGGATTTCCGATCGCCAAGGTCGCAGCCAAGCTGGCCGTCGGCTACACGCTCGACGAACTGACGAACGACATCACGCAAGTGACGCCGGCTTCGTTCGAACCCACGATCGACTATGTCGTGACGAAAATCCCGCGCTTTGCGTTCGAGAAATTTCCCCGGGCGGAACCGCTCCTGTCGACATCGATGAAATCCGTCGGCGAAGCGATGGCGATCGGCCGAACCTTCGCGGAATCCCTGCAGAAGGCGTTGCGATCTCTCGAAACCGGTCTTACCGGCCTCGACGAAATCGACGATCTGCCCGCCGATCCCGATGCCATCCGCGCCGCGCTCGCCAGGCCCACGCCCGACCGCGTGCGGATCGCGGCACAAGCGCTGCGTCAAGGCTTTCCGCTCGACGAGGTCGCCGCGATTACCCGCTACGACCGCTGGTTCCTGGGCGAAATCCAAACCATCCTGGCTGCAGAAGCCGAAATCGCGCGCGACGGCCTGCCCCCAGACGCCGACGGCTTGCGCCGTCTGAAGGCCATGGGCTTTTCCGACGCGCGCCTGGCAAAGCTCGCGGGGCTGAAGGAAAGTGCCGTGCGCGAGGCGCGTCGCGCGCGCGGTGTGCGGCCCGTGTTCAAACGCATCGACACCTGCGCCGCGGAGTTCGCCGCGCTGACGCCCTACATGTATTCGACCTATGAATCGCCCGTCGATGGCAGCGTCGAATGCGAGAGCAGACCGACGGACGCGCGCAAGATCATCATCCTGGGCGGCGGACCGAACCGTATCGGCCAGGGCATCGAATTCGATTATTGCTGCTGCCATGCGGCGTTTGCGCTGTCGGAACGTGGCTTCGAGACCATCATGGTCAATTGCAATCCCGAAACCGTATCGACGGACTACGACACCTCGGACCGCCTCTATTTCGAACCGCTCACTGCCGAAGACGTGCTCGAAATCGTGGCGAAAGAACAATCGGCCGGCACGGTGGTCGGCGTGATCGTGCAGTTCGGCGGGCAGACCCCGCTTAAGCTCGCCAACACGCTCGTCGAAGCCGGCGTGCCGATCCTGGGGACGAGCGCCGACGCGATCGATCTTGCCGAGGACCGCAAACGTTTCCAGGTTCTGCTCAACGAACTCGGCCTCAAGCAGCCGCGCAACGCGACGGCCATGACCGCGGAAGAGACCATCGAAGCCGCGCGCGCCATCGGCTATCCCGTCATCCTGAGACCCTCCTATGTGCTCGGCGGGCGCGGCATGGTGGTCGTAACCGACGAAGTGATGCTCAAGGCAACCTTGCAATCGGGCGAGTTGTTTCGTATCTCAGGCGACAATCCCGTGCTGATCGACGGCTTCCTGCATCGCGCGACCGAAGTCGACGTGGATGCGATCGGCGACGGCACCGGCGATGTCTTCATCGCCGGCATCATGGAACATATCGAGGAGGCGGGTGTTCATTCGGGCGATTCGGCCTGTGCGATCCCGCCCCATTCGCTCGCGCCCGAGACCATCGCCGAGATCGAACGCCAGACGGTCGCGCTGGCCCGGGCACTCCACGTGCGCGGCCTGATGAATGTACAATATGCAGTGCAAAACAACGATCTTTACGTGCTCGAAGTCAATCCGCGCGCGAGCCGCACCGTGCCCTTCGTCGCCAAGGCGATCGGGCTTCCCATCGCCGCGTTAGCCTCGCGCGCGATGGCCGGCGAGACGATCGCCTCGCTCAAGCTCGAAAGACCGGTTCTGCACCACATCGCCGTCAAGGAAGCCGTGATGCCCTTCGCGCGCTTTCCCGGCGTCGACACAATTCTCGGGCCGGAGATGCGCTCGACCGGCGAAGTGATGGGGCTCGACGCGAATTTCGGCCGCGCCTTTGCCAAAAGCCAGATCGGCGCCGGCGCCAAGCTGCCGCAGAGCGGCACGGTCTTCATCTCCGTCAAGGAAGCCGACAAACCGTTTGCGATCGAACCCGCGCGGCATTTGCGGGCGATGGGCTTCGATATCATCGCCACGCGCGGGACCGCGAAAATGCTTCAGGCCGCGGGACTGGAAGTGCGCCTCGTCAACAAGGTGCTCGAGGGACGGCCGCACGTCGTCGATGCGATCAAGAATGGTGAGGTGCAGCTGGTGTTCAATACGACGGAGGGCTCCCAGGCCCTGTCCGATTCACTGTCCATCCGGCGTACGGCGCTCCAGATGAAGGTGCCCTACTACACCACGATGGCAGGTGCCGCGGCCGTCACTGAAGCCATCGCAGCGCTGCGGCAGGGCGCGCTCGATGTGGCCCCGCTGCAGAGCTACATCTAATGCATCAACCGCGAACAGCGCCGCGCAAGCAATATCCCCAACATTTCAAGCAATTGCGCAAAACTCTCATGGTCCGCGTCGTGCCGATGCGGAGCCGACCGCAAATCCGCGCCTCAGGTATTGTGGCCCGATTGCTTCAACATTTGGCTGATAGTGTTGAAAAAGTCGACATCCTAGACAGGCGTGAAATGTCATTTCGATAAATATTTGCCGCGCATGCCATTGATTCAAGGAACACTGCCTGCGGATTCCATTCGACCCATCGAGCCTGACAAAATCAGGCTTGCGGACTTTTCCAACAATATCGGCCGATTACTGCCGATCACGGCCATAACGCGAAGCCAGCGCTCACGTCACCGGCAAGGGAGCACTTGCGATCGCAGTCGCAAGGCGGCACTACTCAATAGACGAGACATTCTATTGGAACGGAACAACCCATGGGGCTACCTCAAACAGGCAGTATTTCCTTCGATATTGAAGCCCGCCAGGCGCATGTGGTGGGCGAGGGCCCCCGCATCACGCCGCTGCGCGATGACGCGATCGATGGTGAAGCGATAGAGCTCGTCAAGCGTATCCGCATTTCGGCCGGAGCCGCCCCCGAGCTCGACCGAGTGCCCGAATACATGCGCGTCATGCTCAAGCACCCGGCGATTTTCCGCTGCCAAATGGAAATGGGTACGGCGCTTTTTCGGGGGAAAATCCCGCCGCGCGAGCGCGAACTTGCCGTCCTGCGGATCGGTTGGCTCTGCCGCGCGCCGTATGAATGGGGTGAACATGTCGATATCGGCAAGCGCCACGGGCTCAGCGCAGAGGAGGTTGAACGTGTGACCGCAGGGTCATCGGCCGCCGGTTGGAGTGAGCATGAACGTGCCATCCTGCGCGGGGTTGAGGAGCTGCTCGCCGACCAGGCCCTCTCCGATTCCACCTGGGAAGTGCTGGCGAAAAGTTGGAACGAGGCGCAGATGATCGAATTCACGATGATGGTCGGACAATACGTCGCGACTTCTTTCGTCCAGAATTCCCTGCGAATTCGGCTGGCGCCGGACAATCCCGGACTCAGCCACCGATAGAGAGACCTGCCGGCGCCCATTCCCGGCGGCGCTCCTGACCATCTGTGCATCAAAATCGGCCCGAAGCGGAATGGCCATGGCGAACCTCTTCTGTTCGCCGCCTTGAGTCACTTCACTGATTTGGAAATCCCCAATCGAGTCACGTCTTCAGGAATTTGGTATAAGACCGCAATCCTTGGCTTGGTAAGCGGACCAGGGAATTTCTCTCAAGCTATGCTTTTGCCGTCAGATGCTGTCTTGTATATTTCGGCATGTTGACTCCACGCCATTTTACTATCGGAGCGTTCCGACACATTTATATATAAATCTTCATTCATTACCCATTATCTGCATTATCTGCCAGCTTTGCAGCTGGCAAACTCACCCTCGCGGGCTCGGATAACCAAACTGTAGCACTATCTCGCGGCCCGATCGCTTCACAATAGCCGCGCTATTTTGTATTGTTGAAAGTGCGAAAAGGGGACGGCGGGGGGACAATGCGCAGCGGATCGAAATCGTTACGTGCGGCGGTACCAGCCACAATCATCGCGCTGGCCATGACGAGCGCAGCTCTGACCGGCGCGCTGGCTCCCGGCTATGCCGGAGACCTCGCTGGCGCGCGGAAAATCACCATCGTCAACGGCACGCGCACGGCGATGGTTTCACTCCAGACACGACAGTCCCAAACGGGCACGTGGCAGGCCGACATGCTCAATCGCCGGCCGCTCGGCATCCAGAAGCAGATCGAATTTGAAATACCTGCGCACTCGACTTGCTTCTTCGATTTCAAGGCGATGTTCGAGGACGGCCACCGCATAACAAGAAGCCATGTCAACCTCTGCAAATCGACGAGCTATTTGCTGACGGATTTTTAGCCCGAAGATTCGTCTCACTGCTAACGCGCAAGGGCCATGGCAGGCGGCGCAGCTCTGCAGGCCGCGGCGCCCGTGCGAGCGGCCAACATGCACAGAATGCGCCGATACGAACCGAGGACTCTGTCGATATCCTGGGAATCGTCGGGCGAAGTCACGCTCGCGGGCGGCGGCGCAAGCCGAACGTCCGCCTGCTCCATGCCGTCGACGGCATTGTCCATCGATTTGCGAGCCTCGCTCGACAACACCCAGGACAATGGAATATCCGTGCGCGTCCGGTTGCGGAACCGGAGCGTAGCAGCGCAGATGGGATAGTCGCAGCCGATGCCGCTGTTCGGCGTGCTTGCCTGTCCCGGGCTTGCGCCCTTCAGTGATAACTGCTCGATCAAGGCCGTTTCGGCGTTCAAACCCTCGATCGAATATTCCGCGCGCATGTCGCGGGTGGACAGCAATGCCCGGAGCGGCGAAAGAACCTCGTTCCAGCTGTCGTCCGCCGTTGTTGAATATTCATCGCAGCCGGCGTCGACGGAGTCACGCGTGCAGGGCTCCGAGTGAATGACGATGACGACGAACACGGCCTTGCGGGCGGCATCGAGTTGCGGACTTTTGCCGGCCGGATAGGACAATTGCTCGCCGATCAGATACTGGACAAGGCCGGACAGAAGCCATGTGCCCGAATTCTCGAAATAGCCGCCATCGACATAATGTCCGCCGCTATAGCTGACATGGCCTGCCGGTGTGAGATAGGGAAACCGCGCGCTGACGATCGCCGCCGTGCTGAGCGGTATGCGGTCATCGGCCATGCGATCCTGCAGCGACAGGCGATCGAGTTGGCCCGACGACGGTTGCGCAGAGCCGAGATTGCGGTGATCGATCTCGGCTTGCTCACGGAACGGGGTGGCCAGCCCCGCCACGCGCGCCGTCGCATAGGGAATGATCCGCCCGGTTCCGGCTTCGGTCGTATTCAAAAACAGGTTGGGGACTGCGTTCTGGGGCGCCGGGCGGCCGTAAAGATCGGCGGCCTTTTCGGACATGCGCGCGCCGTCGCAACGTCCGCAACCGCCCGTGGTTGCATTTCGCCAAGAGTCTTCTATCGCATATTCGATCGCGCGCGCGCGGTCGACCTGCGGTATGGGAACGGGAATGATGCGTTGCAGGGCGTCGGGAAACAGCATGGCGCCGATCAAGGGCGAAAGAAGGTCGGCCGACAGAACCGCGCGCGCCCGTTGGACGATCGGCCCCGCCTCCTTGACTCCGTCCAGATTGCAACCGGGATCGGGCACGTTGCTGGCATGGTCCGCAGCCAACCCCGCAAAGACCGCCGCGCCGAGGCTGCCGCCGGATACCCCGCTGATCGCTAGTGTGTGCTGCGCAAAAGCGGGGCAGCGCTCTTGCAGCGCGGCGAGCACCGACGCGGTAAAATAGGCGGCGCGAATGCCGCCCCCTTCCGTCGCGATCAGGAAGACGGGATAGCGATCATATTTGTTCCAATCCTGCCGGCTGGAGATCCATTGGGCGAGATCGAGTATTTGGCGGCGGTCGGTCTGCACGGCCGATGCCTGCTTGGAAGGCGACGTCGGCGTGGGCGCGCCGGAAGGACCACGGACCACCCGCAATTCGTGATTGTCGTTCAGATCGAAGCCGGCGAAAGTCACGCCTGCGAGCAGCAATATGGTGAGCATAGGAATCCGCGTCATGTGCGACATATAAGCGAGCGGAAAAAACAACGCCGTCGCCGTGAATCCCCAAAGAAGAATGATGGCGACCGGACCGATCCATTGCGCGATCCCGACATAGTGCAGATCGGAAAAAAGCAGGAAGACCGCCCCGCCAGCGAGAACCACACCGCCGATAAACCACTGCCAGCGGGAATCGAGCGAAGAGAGGCGCCGGGCCGCTCCCATAAACCTTCTGCCAACGCTCCTCGTTTCGCGCCATGGGCCGTTGGCCACATAAGTGCTGCCGGAGCCGAGACTCGCCAACACACCTATCGCAGCATAAACCGCCGCGATCCCCCACGCCCAGACGGTTTCGCTCTGTGAAAGGTGAAGTCCAGCCGACGGGCGCAAATAGGCATAGAACATCTGCGCGGCGAGTGCGAAACCGAGCCCCGCGGAAGCAAGGCGGGGGAGCCAAGCCCGCACTGCGCGCGCGACAAACCCGCCGCTGCCAAGGTTTGGAGTGACGAGATCGAGAAAAATCGCAATCGCCAGCCGCGCGATGAGGCAACTCACGAACAGCGAAACCAATTCGGCCAACACCCACAAGGGCGAGACTGTCGAAACGGCATAGGGCGCCGGCTTGATGTAGGTCTCGTAACGCATGACCGCAGCGCCCGAGGCATCGTGCACATAGCTCTCAAGCGCGCCGGATGGCGAAGAACCATCGTCGACCGTGCCCACGATGGCGCTCACATAGCGTTCGAGTGCGTGGTCGGCCGTTCCGCTGTCGCTTTGCCATAGGCCAAGGACCGCGCCCGCAAACATGACCGCCAGGAGAAGCGGGAAAACGGCGAATCCCCAGCGTAGCGCAACGGACGGCTTTCGCATCGCAAAGGCCGGTGCATGCGGCCCCTTCCCGACGGCAGCAACGACACCGCCGATGAACAGACAGAGAAGCCCCATGGCGGCGGCGATGAGCCGGTCATGGATCGAGGGAAGCGCGCGCGTGTCCAAAGCCAGTTCAATAAACGGTACGCCCGTCGCACTTCCCAAGGCCAAGGCGAATGCACGCGGCAAAAGATCGGCAAGCAGGTGCACCGTTCCCGGAACGTCGTACAAGTCGGGCGAAACGAGCTCGATGATAACCTCACCGCTGAAGCGCAGGACGACGCAGGCTGCGAACAGCGCGATCGCGATCAGCCCAAGCTGGTGCGGTTGGTCGACAATCGAATAACGCAGCGCCTCCTGCATGGCGCCGGGCATCGCGATATCCGACAGGGTGAAGACCAGAATGACACTGACAAGCAGGGGAATACGCGTCAAAAACGGAATGTAGATGCCAGGCCCGAAAACTCGGGACGATTGGATTTCGTTCGCTTCCACCGTTTCCCCCTTACTGCTGCCTCGGATTCTTTCGCCAAGCCCCCCGCACCTATTTTATTTTACGGCCCGTGCGACCTCCTTGACATCCTGCGCGACCTGCTTGGCCTCCGCGGCGCCCTGCTGCGCTTCCGCAAAGCGCTGCTCCAGCTTGCTGAGGCTGACATGCGCGGAACGGAGCCGGTAGAGCGCGTAGAAGATCAGTACGATCGCAACAACCCGCATACGGAACATCCACTCGTTGGGGATCGATGCAGCGATCCCATGGAGATAGTTGTAAGTGTCCGACAAAAAATGCGTGAGATCGGCGGTCGAGCGCGGCAGAGCGGGTAGCGGCGGAACGAGTTTGCCGGCCGCGCCCGTCTTCGCCAGCCCTGCCGCGACCCAGGCGATCGCATCGCGGATTTCGGTAAAAAGAAGGATGACAACGCTCAATGCTCCTGCAAGCACGGTACGACCGCTCAGGCTCAAGCTCGTCAAAATGGAGCGGAGTTCGTCCGCCATCGGACCGGCAGGTTTTGCCGCTGCAGGCTTTACCGCTTTGGCAGGCTTCTTTTTTGCCGCCGGCGCAACCAATGTGACGAGTTGCTCGTGCTTTTCAGCGATCGTCTTTTGGATCGTCGCGACACCCGCCTGCACCTCGGTGCTGACATGTTGCTTGATGTCGGCCACTGCGTTGCCGCCGGCAGGCACGACCGCGGGCTGAGCCGGAACGGCAACGGGTTTGGGCTGCGACACCGCCGGCATCGGCTCGGTTTCCGACAAGGTTTGCGACGGCGCAGGCGCGATGACCGGAATGTCTTCCAGCGCCGAACGCGTCACGGGGCCGACAACACCATCCGCTTTCAGGTCGTTGGCTGTCTGAAAGGCACGAACCGCGGCATCGGTCGGTGCGTCGAAAGTGCCGCTGTCGGCGACCCGAATGCCGGCAAGCGTCAGCCGCTCCTGCAGCCAACTCACATCCGGCCCCGTCATGGGCGGCGTCTTCAAGCGCAGCTGCCGACGCGGCGTGCCTTCGGCCGGAACCTTCACGGGAACCACATCAGCCAACGAGTCCGGCGTGATTGCCAAGCCGCGCACGTTCAACGGCAGGCCGAGCTTCCAGTTGCCCGCATGGATGATCGTACGAAATGCATCCATCCGATAGACCGTCTTGTGCAGCAGCGGATTGGGGTAGGTGGCGAGCCATTCCCGCCTGGTGTCGACATAATGCGACATCCAGCTGTCTTCCCCGATGTCGCGAAGCTCGCCGAATTGCTTGCGCGTCAGGTCCCGAACGCGCGCCCAGGAACCGTGAACCGTGCTGTCATAGACGACCGCGGCGCCCAGCGCGGAGTGGGCACCCAGCACGTCCGCCGAGCGCATGGCCGGATCCCAGTAGATACGGTCGAAGAACGCATCCTGGACCTCCTGCATGACGGGATCGTCTCCTGCATCCTTGAGCAGGCCGCGAAACGTCATGTCATGGTTCAACGACACGTCGCAGGCTTCGATTTGTGGCAGGTAGGGCTTGAAAGCCGCGCCGAGCTCACCGTCGCTCCGGGCGCAATAGTCCTGCATCAAAAGGAACAGATTGCCGCTCGCCAACGTCGTTTGCGAGCGCCCGTAGGTCAGTTGGCCGGAATCGCCCGGAAGCAGCGTGACGTCCCCATAATCGCCGCGAACCGAGCCGGTTTCGAAAATATTAACAATGGCTTGCGCTACCGACTTCTGTAATGCAGTTAACTGCATTGACGCCCCCAACCCCAATTCAAAGTCGTTAAAAATTAGTTTACGACCAATCGAGCCAAACACCAAATTTGACTGTTGTGTGACCCTTGTGTGGCGAATTCGAAATTCGCCATGCCTTGGACCGAAGCGGGGTGCAGATATCGGCTTCTACACAAGTGCATCCGCCCATTTCAGCCCGGATGTCCTTGATGAATCGTGGGGCCGCGGCCCCCCATTTGCCGAATTCAGGCATTGTGCTCGGAAGCCAGCGTTTTTGCCGGCAGGCGGACAGCTCTCTTGCAGTCTTATGGGCTCGGTCTTAAAGTTTTTGCCTGCTCGCCTGGTGATTATTGAAAAATCCTTGGCGTAACAAATACTTAAGGTAAAGCTTCCCGTGTTCTGGATTCGGCTGGGCCGAGAGGCAGACCGGCTGGAGTGTCTTTGCCGCTATTAGGATCGATGTCGATGGAACGCATTCCAATGACTGCCGGGGGCTTTAAAGCCCTTGAGGACGAGATCAATCATCTGAAGACGGTGGAGCGACCGGCCATCATCCGCATGATCGCAGAAGCGCGCGCCCATGGCGATCTTTCGGAGAATGCCGAATATCACGCGGCCAAGGAACGCCAGGCGTTCATCGAAGGCCGCGTCATGGAGCTGGAAGACAAAGTCGGCCGCGCCGACGTCATCGATGTGTCGAAGCTGTCCGGCACGACGGTGAAGTTCGGCGCGACGGTCACGCTGGTCGACGAGGACACCGACGCGAAGGTGAAATACCAGATCGTCGGCGACATGGAAGCCGACGCGAAGCGCGGGCGCATCTCGATCTCCTCGCCGATCGCGCGCGCGCTCATCGGCAAATCCAAGGGCGACACGGTCGAAGTCGCCGCCCCCGGCGGCGCGCGGTCTTATGAGATATTGAAAGTGGAGTTCGTTTAGCCCCTTTTTGGCTGTGCAAAGAGAATCACGAGGAGACCCGGCCCCGCATCCCAAGTCCACCACGGCATGTTGGTTTTGCGGGCAATCGCACTATATTGGCCGTCCGGCAACGCAATCGGGGCGGAATTATCATGGCGACCATCGCGCTCGTCGACGACGACAAGAACATCCTGACCTCCGTCACCATGCTATTGGAGCAGGAAGGCTACCACGTCCGCTCCTATTCCGACCCGGCTGCCGCCCTGACGGCGCTTTCCGCAATCCCGCCCGATCTGGCAATCCTCGATATCAAGATGCCCCGGATGGACGGTTTGGAGTTGCTGCGCCGCCTGCGCCAGAACGGCGATCTGCCTGTCATCTTTCTCACCTCCAAGGACGAGGAGATCGACGAATTGATGGGGCTCAATGCCGGCGCCGACGATTATATCCGCAAGCCCTTCTCGCAGCGCCTGCTGCTCGAACGCGTCAAGGCCGTGCTGCGAAGGGGTGAGACCCACAAGGCGCTGCCCGGCGAAGCCAAGAAGGAATCGCTGGTGCGCGGCAAGCTCGCGCTCGACCCGCAGCGCCACGAATGTACCTGGGACGGAAAACCCGTGCGATTGACCGTTACCGAATTCCTCATCCTGCAATGTCTCGCCCAGCGGCCCGGCTTCGTGAAGAGCCGCGACAACCTGATGGACGCGGCCTATGACGATCAGGTCTATGTCGACGATCGCACGATCGACAGCCACATCAAGCGCCTGCGCAAGAAGTTCAAGGCGGTCGACAACGATTTCGATGCCATTGAGACGCTCTACGGCGTCGGCTATCGCTACCGCGAGGCGTGAGATTGGACAAACGCGGCCCCCCGCGCGCGCATGAACCCACCCGCAATCATGCATAAACGAAAACGCCGGCACATTTCCGCGCTGTCGCGGCGCATCATCCTCTTCAACACCGTCGCGCTGTTTGTTTTGATCTCGGGCGTTCTCATCGTGCAGATGAACCGCGCGAGCCTTGTCGACGAACGCATGGCGGCCATCAAGCAGGAAGCGATGATCGTCGCCGGCACGCTCGCCGAGTATGCGACGCTTGAAGAACCGCTTTCGATCGACGACACCAAGGCCGAGCCTTTGTTGCGCCAGCTCATCGCGCCCACGCGGTTGCGCGCAAGACTGTATGGAACCGACGGAAAGCTCATCGTCGACACGCGCAATCTTCTGGCGCGCAATGTGGTGGAAACGGTCGAACTGCCGCCGCTCGATTTCTGGAGCCGGCTCAAGGGCGCAATCGCACGGTTCTATGACGGCGTGATAGGCGTGCGGCCGTTCACCAGACTGGCGCCCTATTTCGAGGCGGGCGACGATGGCCGCGTCTATTCCGAAGTCAACACCGCGCTCGCCGGCGATACGGCCGGAGCCGAACGTGTCGACGAACAGAACAAGCTCGTTCTGTCGGTGGCCGTTCCGGTGCAGCGTTTCAAAGCCATCTACGGCGTCCTGCTGCTGTCGACGGAAAGCGGCGACATCGACCACATCCTGCGCGAGGAGCGCGCATCGCTGATCGGCGTCGCCATCGTGGCGCTGATCGTCATGATCCTGTCTTCGCTGTGGCTGTCCGGTGTCATTGCCGAACCCGTTCGCATGCTTGCCTCGGCGGCAGACCGGGTGCGGCACGGCCGCTTCGGGCGCGAGCAAATCCCTTCGCTCGAGGGCCGCGACGACGAAATCGGCGATCTCGCCGAAAGTCTGTCGGCGATGACGCGGGCGCTCTACGACCGGATCGACGCCATCGAAAGTTTCGCCGCCGATGTCGCGCACGAACTCAAGAATCCGCTGACCTCGCTCAAGAGCGCCGTCGAGATGTTCGCGCGTGCGCAAGACGACACGACACGCGAGCGGCTGATGGGAATCATGCGCAATGACATCAAGCGCATCGATCGGCTGATCACCGATATTTCGGACGTCTCGCGTCTCGATGCGGAGTTGAGCCGCGAAACCGCCGAGCCCGTCGATCTCACCCATCTGCTCGAAACCGTCGTCGACATCTACAAACTGACCGGCACGCCCAGGGGCACGCGCCTTGTGCTGACGGTCGATCTTCCGGCGGGCGCGAAAGTGCTGGGGCGCGACGAACGGATCGGCCAGATATTTCGCAACCTGATCGATAATGCGCTGTCGTTCAGCCCGCAAGACGGCGTCGTGACGATCTCGGCACGCGTCGAAGACGGCAAGGCACGCATCGCGGTCGAAGATGAAGGCCCCGGCATACCGCCCGAAAACCTCGAAGCGATCTTCAGCCGCTTCTACACCGAGCGGCCCCCCGAGCACGGTTTCGGCAAGAATTCGGGACTGGGGCTTTCGATCGCGCGCCAGATCACGGAAGGTGTCGGCGGGCGCATCTGGGCCGAGAACAGACTGGCGGGCGTCGACAAGACCGGCGGCGCCCGCTTCGTGCTCGAATTGCCGCTCGCAGGATAGGCGCGATGACGAACATCCATGCGAGTTGCGTCACCCTCGCAAATGCGGGCCGGGCATTCGGCGCCAATCCGCGCGACGGGGTGCTCCTCCTGGGCGACAGCGGCGCGGGAAAATCCGATCTGGCGCTGCGATTGATCGCGCAAGGAGCAACCCTCGTCGCCGACGACCGCATCGAATTGTTCGTGCGCGACGACGCATTGTGGGTGCGAGCGCCGGCGAAACTTGCGGGACTGATCGAAGTGCGTGGCTTGGGCATCGTCGCGCTGCCCCATGCGGCGGAAGCGCGCGTGGCGCTCGTCATAAGGCTGGTTGCGCCGGACTCAGTGCCGCGCCTGCCGCCGGCCGAACGCTACGAACCGCCCGATCCGCTCATAATTTCGGCAGGTGCCCGCCCCCCCGTCCTCAGCCTGGCAGCCTTCGACGCCTCGGCTCCCGCCAAGGTCGCTCTCGCCGCAGCGGCTTTTGCCGGCGCGCTTTTCCGCCAGGAAAGCAATCCCGAATAGGGGCTTCCATCGCCCGGCATAATTGCTATCGTTCGCGCCCGCTTCGCGATATTTGAGACTATGATCGGCATTGTCATTGTTACGCATGGCCGTTTGGCGCAGGAAATCATTTCGGCGATGGAGCATATGGTCGGGCCGCAGACGCATCTGCGGGCCGTGTGCATTGGTCCGGAAGACGACATCGAACGGCGCCAGCGCGAAATCGCCGCCGCCGCCAAATCGGTCGATGTCGGCCAGGGCGTGGTCATCGTCACGGACATGTATGGCGGCACGCCCTGCAATCTTGCGCTGACGCTCCTCGATCGCGGCAAGATCGAAGTGCTGGCCGGCGCCAATTTGCCGAGCCTGATCAAGCTCGTCGACGTCCGCAACAAGCTTCCGCTCGACAAGGCCGTGAAGGAAGCAATCGAGGCTGGCCGCAAATATATGCGTGCAGGCTCTGCCGACCTCACGGGCGGAGCCTGAGCGGATGGGCACCCCGTTGCGGCGGGAAGCCACCGCGAGGATCGTCAACAAGAAAGGTCTGCACGCGCGCGCCTCGGCCAAGCTCGTCGAAGCGGCCGCGCGGTTTCAATCGCACATCACCGTGACCAGGGACGGCCAGAGCGTCGATGCGCGTTCCATCATGGGGCTGATGATGCTCGCCGCCAACATGGGCGCCGACATCGACATCGTCGCCGAGGGCCCAGATTGCGACGAGGCGATGGTGGCAATCCTCGCACTCATCGATGCGAAATTCGGCGAGGATTGATGGCGAACAGGAAGGTGCGAACCTTTACGGTACATTCTTTTTGTTCGCTTGCAGGCGCTACGTCCGTGCCGTAGAACCACGAATGCACCACACCCCATTCGCCATTCGCCACTCGCTATTTGCCGTGCTTCTGGGCGCGTGCGTGATGTTTGTTGCGCCATTCTCCGCCGCCGCCGATGCGCCGGTGCGGATGGCTGACATCGCGGCGCATCCCGCGCTGTGGACGGTTCGCAGCAACAATGCGACGGCCTATCTGTTCGGCTCGATCCATCTGTTGCCGACGAACATCGCCTGGCACACCGGGAGAATCGATGCCGCACTCGATGCCGCCGACATTTTCGTGTTCGAAGCACCGATGGACGATGCCGGCAAGGCGGCGGTCGCCGATTTCATCCGCAAATACGGTTCGTTGCCGGCCGGCACGACATTGCCTTCACTGCTCGGCAAGGATGCGCTGAAGGATTACCGCCGCGCGCTCGCCCTCGCCCATGTCGCGCCCGAAACGCTCGACCACGAACGCCCATGGCTTGCGGAAATCGTCATCGACGTCGCCTATCTGCAGCAATTGCATTACATGGTCGAAGGCGGCGTCGATCGGCAAATATTCGCGTTGGCCGAGCAGCGAAAAAAGCCGGTGCGCGCTTTCGAAACGCCGGAACAGCAATTGGCGTTGTTCATGCCGAAGGACACGAAGCTCGAGATCGCCGAATTCGATGCCGATCTGAAGCAATTCCAATCCGAACAATCCACCATCGGCGCCATGGTCGATGCGTGGGACGAGTGCGATGTGAAATCGGTCGGCCGGCTGATGAACAAGGAACTGGACAGCGTGCCCGGCGCAAAGAAGGCGTTGATCGACGACCGCAATGCCGCGTGGGTGAAACAACTCGATACGATGCTGCAGGCGCATGCGACCTATTTCATCACCGTCGGCGCCGGCCATCTCGTCGGACCACACGGCGTGCCGGCGCTGCTGCGCGCGCAAGGGTATAGGGTCGAGGGGCCGTAGGGCCACAAATTTTCACCATGGCCGGCCCTGAGCCGGCCAACCAGCCGCCGCGCGTCCGTGCGGCGAATGACTCATCGCTCGCAGACGCTCGCGACCTGGGTGGGCGGGTCAAGCCCGCCCATGGTGACGGAGGAAGCTGGCCGGTGTTCTACATTTCCGGGACTACAGGATCGGCGCGCGTCAGGTGGCTGGCCCGATTTGATCAAGGGGAATGCTCTTCAGAGTAATGGCATTTGCGGGAATGAATGGCCGATCAAACGGAACGGTGCAACACCCAGAGGCGTCAGCTGGGTTAGTCATCTCAAGCATGCGAATGAATGGGGTGTGGTGGTACTCCCCATTGCTGGTGAGTTTGTATGTGATGCAGCCAATGATTATCGGCTCCGTCACAGGACGCTTTTCTCCTCTGAAATAGGATTTAGCCTTCAGAATTTCGCTTTTCTTGAACGTCTCGCCGATGCCATAGGGCGTCGGCTTTTCGGGGAAAAGAGTTACTGCATTCCAGAAATTAACGTCCCCAATTTCAGTATCTTTGCACACTTTGTTGGCAGCCTCTCGGATGTTTGCGGGAGTGACAAAGATTTTGAAATCGACAGAAGTATATTGTGCTGGGAAGTGCCCAACGTTTTTCAGAATTATCTCCAATGACATACGCATCCCCTGCGCATCATTGGTGATAGGGTCAGTAAGTGCGATATCGTCGGCATATAGCGGAATTGGAACTCGGCAACACAGAGCGGGAGATAACGGAACCGCGCTGATGGAAATCACCACTCGTAATTCTGAAGACCAGCGTGTGATCGCTTCAAAGAAAAACACCTGTCATCCCCGGCCGACCCCGGCTCAAGGCCGGGGT
>JBAVOL010000106.1:0-7987 GCA_049692035.1 Rhizomicrobium sp. | reverse complement strand
TCGACGGCTGGACGCCGACGAATTTCGGCGGCCGTTCCTACGGCACCGTCACGCTGTCGGAGGCGCTCGCCCATTCGATCAACACCATCACGGCGGGGCTGGCGCAGGAAGTGGGCATCACCACGGTAGTCGACGCGGCGCATCGTTGCGGCATCGCTTCCGCGCTCGCGGCCAACGCATCGCTCGCGCTCGGCACCTCGGAAGTCACGCCGATCGAGCTCACCACGGCTTACGCGACGTTCGCCTCGGGTGGCTATCGCGTCTATCCCTATTACGTCACCGAAGTCGACGACAGTGCCGGCCATGTTCTTTATCTGCGCAAACCGCCGGTGCTGCAGCGCGTCGTCGCATCGCATGTGAACCGCGATCTCACGGCGATGCTCTATGGCGTCGTCACCGAAGGCACCGGCCGCGCCGCGGCGCTGGTCGGCCACGAAGCCGCAGGAAAAACCGGTACGACGCAGGATTATCACGATGCCTGGTTCGTCGGCTTCACAGCCGATTACGTGGCGGGCGTGTGGGTCGGCAATGACGATTCCTCGCCGATGAAATCGGTGACGGGCGGCAGCCTGCCCGCCGCGATCTGGCACGACGTGATGAGTGCTGCGGAACGCAAACTGCCGGCGACGGCACTCGACAAATCCGCGCCCGTAGCACCAAGCGAAGACAATGGTTCGTTCTTCACCACCGATACCGAAAGCAATCCCACCGCGTCCGTCACGACGGATGACGAAGCGGCACCGATGAAAAGTGCGCCTCCGCCGCAACCGCAATCCTTCTGGAACTGGCTGTTCGGACAAAGAAAAGCCCAGCAACAGCCTGCCGAGCCGCCGGCTGGGCCCGATAATGATCCCGGCAATCAGGATTCTTCACCGCCGCAGAACCAGGACGACAACGCACATTGAAACGGAGTCGCTTCAATTTCTGAAACATCGCCTCGGAGGAAACGGATTCTCGTCATGCGATTGGCAGCAAAAATAGCGGCGGTGCTGGCGGCGGGGACACTGATCGGTCTGTTCGCCACCTGGATCACGGTCGTGCGCGGCGGCATGCCGGGCGGAATAAGCGACGGCCCGTGGCGCACCAGTCTCGCCATCGGCAGCCTGCAGAGCGATCCCTACACGCGCGCTTCGGTCGCGCTGCACGGATTGTTTGCCCTCAATCGCAGCGAGGCGCTCTACTACGCGGCGACGCGCGACAGCGACGGCCACAGGCTCGACGGCCATTGCCGCTATCAAGTTTCGGGACGCGACCCCAATGCACGTTGGTGGAGCATCACCGCCTACGGCGCCGACGATTTCCTCATTCCCGATCCGGCCAACCGCTATTCCGTTTCCAAGACGTCGATCGTGCGGCGCGCGGACGGCACGTACATTGTTGATGTGGGACGCAATCCCGGCGGCGCCAATCGGATTGCGGTGGCAGCGCAGCCCTTTTCGCTGACCTTGCGCCTCTACAATCCCGGCCCCGACATCGTGCTCGATCCGGCTGATGCCGATCTGCCGACGATCGCGAGGGGCGTGTGCTCATGAGCGAACGCGCACGCGAACGGTTCCTGTGGGTTGCCGCCATTGTCGTCGTCGCCGTGCTCGTCCATATCGGCTCGGTCTATATGGTGCCGCGACTCGTCATGGCACGGGCGCTGGCCGCCATGGGCGCTCCCAACACCATGCGTTACCCAAAGCGCCCCGATGCTACGGCGCGCGCCATTGTCATGCCGAGCCCAGATCTCCTCTATTCGACCTGTCCGTTCGATCTGTCCAAAGGGCCGCTTCGGGTGCATGCGCGCGTGCCGCATTCGACCTATTGGTCGGTATCCGCCTTCGATGCCGCAACCAACAATTTCTTCGTCCGCAATGACCGGCAGATCGCCGGAAATTCGATCGAGATTTTGCTGGTGAGACCCGGCATGGCCTGGCCCGCGCTTGACGATGCCGTGGAGCGCGTCATCCTGTTCGCACCGACCGACAAAGGCTTGATCCTGTTCCGCCTGCTCATCGACGACGACAAACACCTCTCGGCACTCGACGCGATTCGCCGGCATAGCAGCTGCACCACGGTTCACCCCATCGCCTCGGCGCACGGATTGCGTTAAAGCTCCGGCGACGAACGAGGAGCCGGACGATGAGGGGCAAGAGAATTCTGGCGGGCGCGGCCGCCCTGTGCCTGTTGGCCATGGGCCGGGCACAAGCGGCGAACCCGACGCACATCACGTTCGTGACCGACTGGAAGGCGCAGGCCGAGCATGGCGGCTACTACGAAGCGCTGGCCCAGGGCCTTTACAAGGCGCGCGGCCTCGACGTGAAGATTCTCGAAGGTGGCCCCAGCGTCAACGTCCCCCAATTGCTCGCCGGCGGCGCCGCCGATTTCGGCATCGGCTCGAACGGTTTCATTCCGCTCAACATGCTGCGCGAAGGCGCCAGTATCAAAGCGGTGATGGCGATATTCCAGAAGGACCCGCAAGTTCTCATCGCCCATCCGCGCCGCGACGTGAAATCGCTTGCCGACATGAAGGGCAAGCCGATCATGATCGCCGATGCGTCGACGGTCGCGTTCTGGCCGTGGCTCAAGGCGAAATACGGCTATGACGACACGCAGATCCGCAAATACACGTTCAACCTCGCGCCGTTCCTGGTCGATCCGAAAGCGATCCAGGAAGGCTATCTGACCTCGGAGCCCTACACGATCGAGAAACAGGGCGGCTTCAAGCCGCAAATATTCCTTCTCGCCGACAACGGCTATCCCGGCTATGCGAACATGGTGCTGGTGCCGCAGAAATGGATCGCCGGCAATCCCGCCGCCGTGCAAGCCTTTGTCGATGGGACGCGCGAGGGCTGGCACAATTATCTGTTCGGCAATCCCGCCCCGGCCAATGCGCTGATCAAACGGGACAATCCGGATATGACGGATGATGTGATCGCGCAAGCCATCGCCAAGATGAAGAGTTACGGCATCGTGCTGTCGGGCGATGCGCTCGTCTCCGGCATCGGAATCATGACTGACGCGCGGTGGAAAAATTTCTTCGACACGATGGCGGCGGAAGGCCTCTACGACAAGCGCCTGCCCTACAGAAACGCCTATGATCTAAAATTCGTGTCGGCACGCATGCCCCGCCCATGATTACGCTCCATTAAATGAACTCCAGCCAACAAATTGGTGTCATCCCCGCCCTCGCTTCGCTCGGCCGGGGATGACATGCTTTTTTGGAGGCCACTATTTCTCTCACCAAACGCGGGCGAGGATCAGGTCTCACCATGACCCCGCTCCTTTCCCTCTCCCGCGTTTCGAAAACCTTCGAGAACGGCACCGAGGCGTTCGGGCCAGTCGACATTGCCGTGCGCGAAGGCGAATTCGTGTCGCTGCTCGGCCCCTCGGGCTGCGGCAAGTCGACGGCATTGCGGGTGATTGCCGGATTGCTCGCACCCAGCGCGGGCGAGGTGGTTTTTCCGCAAACCCGTCCAGAGATCGGCTTCGTATTCCAGGAGCCGACGCTAATGCCTTGGGCAAGTGCGCTCGCCAATGTCCGCCTGCCTCTCGATCTCAAAGGAATTGCCGGCGGCCAAGCGCATGCACGCGCGCAGCGTGCGCTCGAACGCGTCAGCCTGGGCGAATTTGCCGACGCATTCCCGCGCGAATTGTCCGGCGGCATGAAGATGCGCGTGTCGATCGCACGTGCCCTCGCGGCAGCGCCCAAACTGCTGTTGATGGATGAGCCCTTCGCCGCGCTCGATGAACCCACCCGTCACGCCCTGAACGATGATCTGTTGAAACTGTGGCGCGAAGACGGCCTCACCGTTCTGTTCGTCACCCACAGCGTCTTCGAGAGCACCTTTCTGTCCACCCGCGTGGTAGTGATGACGCCACGCCCCGGGCGCATTGCCGCGGATATCGCGCTCGCATCCCCGGCCGGGCGCGACGAAAGCTTCCGGCTGACGAGTGAATTCTCGGCCGCCGCAGCGAAGGTGTCCGCGGCGCTGCACGCCGCAATAGCGTGACCGCTGCCCGAAAACCAGAATTCACAGCATAGTTATGTATAACTAAAAAAAATACATAATGTAAATGTAGTGTCTTGAATTTCCGGCGCCATTATGTGATTTAATTCCCATGGCGCAGCTGGCCCACATTCTCACCGCGAACCGTCTGAGCGACGGCGAAGTCGTCTATGGCCGCGCCGGCACGTGGACGGGCCTCCTGACCGACGCGGACATCTTCGTCGACAAGGCATCTGCGAACGCCGCCCTCAAGGCCGCCGACGCGGCGGTGAAGGAACGGGTCGTGGTCTCGCCCTATCTGTTCGAGGCCCGCATCGAGGACGGTGCCATTCGCCCGGTCAAGGAACGCGAAATCATCCGCGCGGCCGGGCCGACGGTGCGAACCGATCTCGGTAAACAGGCAAGCGATCATGTACCGGTATGACGAATTCGACGCTCGCTTCGTCACCGAACGCGTCGCGCAATTCCGCCACCAGGTCGAACGCCGGCTCAGCGGCGAACTGACGGAAGACGAATTCAAGCCTCTGCGGTTGATGAACGGGCTCTATCTGCAGCTGCACGCCTATATGCTGCGCATCGCGGTCCCCTACGGCACCCTGTCGGCGCGCCAACTGCGCATGCTCGCTCATATCGCGCGCAAATACGACAAGGGCTACGGCCATTTCACGACGCGGCAGAACATCCAGTTCAACTGGATCAAGCTGGTCGACGTGCCCGACGCGCTCGCCGATCTCGCGAGTGTCGAAATGCATGCGATCCAGACGAGCGGCAATTGCATCCGCAATGTCACCGCCGACCATTACGCGGGTGCGGCGGCCGACGAGATCGAAGACCCGCGCGTGTTGGCCGAAATTGTCCGGCAATGGTCAAGCCTGCATCCGGAATTCGCGTTCCTGCCGCGCAAATTCAAGATCGCCGTATCGGGCTCCACGCATGACCGCGCGGCGGTCAAGTTCCACGATGTCGGCATCGAGATCATTCGCAACGAACGCGGCGAAACGGGCTATCGCGTCTATGCCGGCGGCGGCATGGGGCGCACGCCCTATATCGGCCATGTCGTCGGCGACTTCGTCGCCAAGCAGGACATCCTTGCCTTCCTCGAAGCGGTACTGCGCGTCTACAACCAATCCGGCCGGCGCGACAATCTCTTCAAATCCCGCATCAAGATTCTCGTCAATGCGCTGGGACCGGAGGAGATGCGGCGCCAGGTGGAACGCGAATTTGCGGAGATCAAGGAATCCGGCACGCTGCAGGTACCCGAAGATGAACACGCCCGCATCGCGCGCTATTTTGCGCCGCCTGCCTTTGAGGCGCTCGACGACGGCGCCCCCGCATACGAAGCCGCACGCGCCGCAAATCCCGCTTTCCGTATCTGGAGCGACACCAATCTCGCGGTGCATCGCGCCGCCGGCTATGCGATCGCGACAATTTCGCTGAAACCGATCGGCGGCGTGCCGGGCGATGCGACCGATCGGCAATTGGACGGGCTTGCCGACCTCCTCGACGAATACGGCCACGCCGAACTGCGCGTCAGCCACGAACAGAATCTCGTGCTGCCGCATGTGCGCAAAATCGATCTGCCCGCGATCTTTGCGCGGCTCGAAGCGCTCGGCCTCGCCACGCCCAATGCCGGGCTGGTGAGCGACATTATCGCCTGCCCCGGACTCGATTATTGCGATCTCGCCAATGCGCGCTCGATACCGGTCGCGCAAGCGATCTCCGAACGTTTCGCCGACCTCGCGCGCCAGCACGAAATCGGCGAGATGAAGATCAAGATATCCGGCTGTATCAATGCCTGCGGCCATCACCATGCCGGTCATATCGGCGTGCTCGGCGTCGACAAGAAGGGCGTCGAATATTACCAGCTGCAGCTCGGCGGTTCCGGCGCCGAAGACGCCAGCATCGGCGAAATCCTGGGTCCCGCCTTCGGCGAACACGAGATCGTCGACGCGGTCGAAAGCGTGATCGGCGTCTATCTGAAACGTCGTACCCAAGGCGAACGCTTTCTCGACACCGTGCGCCGTCTCGGCATCGAACCGTTCAAGGAGGGCGCCTATGCCGCTCATTAAAGATGGCGCTCTCGTCGAGGACACGTTCCAGAATATTGCCGACGACGAACCAATGCCGGCGAACGGCACCATCGTCTCGCTTGCCCGCTTCGCCCGCGAGCGCGACGCGCTGCTGGCGCGCAACGCACCGCTCGGCGTGCGTCTCAAATCCGAGGAATCGCCGGAAAGCCTGGGCGACGATGTGCATCGTCTTTCGGTCGTCGTGCTGGAGTTTCCCAAATTTCGCGACGGCCGCGCCTTTTCCTGGGCGCGCATGCTGCGCACGCGGCTGGGCTTTGAAGGCGAAATCCGCGGCAGCGGGGCTTTCCTCTACGACCAGATCGCGTTCATGGCCCGCGTCGGCTTTACCGGATTCGAGGTTCGCGAAAATTTCACGCTCGATCAATTCGAACGTGCCCTGGGCGAGATGACGTCCGTCTATCAACCGTCCGCGGATGGGCGACCCACCATCCGCGACCTGCGCGCCGGTGCCGGCCAAAACCTCCGGCCTTGACCCTACCTGCCACCGGCCCTAAGACGCGCGCAATCTGTTCAGGGGTCGCGCGAAAATGAACATTGCTCCCGCCGAAGCTTTGCCACGCTTTGCCTCGATCGAACAGCTGATCCAGCGCCTGAAGCCGGTCGCGCCGATCTATGCGCTGCATCCCGACAAGTTTCGCGTCGCCGCGCGCCGCTTTCTCGACGCGTTCCCGGGCGACACGCTGTTCGCCATCAAGGCCAATCCGGCGCCGCATGTACTCGATCTGGTGCATGCTTCCGGCATCCGCCATTTCGATACGGCCTCGCTCGCCGAGATCGAAATCGTGCGCGGCCGCTTTCCCGACGCGCATTGCCATTTCATGGCGCCGGTGCGCGCGCCCGGCGCGGCCCATGCGGCGTTCGAAAAGCATGGCGTCACCGATTTCGTCATCGATTGCGATTACGAACTCGACAAGCTGCTCGCCGAAACCAAAGGCGGTAAAAAACTGCGCATCTTCGTGCGCATCGCAACGCCATTGGGCGGCGCCGTGCTCGAACTCTCGAGCAAATTCGGCACCTCGCCCGCCGACGCAGCGCGGCTGCTCAAGCGCGTCGCCGAGGCAGGCGCAGCGCCTGCGGTGACCTTTCATGTCGGCTCGCAATGCCTGTCGCCTTTTTCCTACGCCCAAGCGATCGAGATGGCGCGGCGCACCTCGGCGATTGCCGGCGTCAGCCTCGCAGCACTCGACATCGGCGGCGGCTTCCCTGGCCCCTATCAGGGCAACGACGTGCCCCCCTATCACTGGTATTTCGACACCATCAAAGAAGCGTTGGCGACATTGCCCGAAGGCGAAAAACTTCCGGTGCTGTGCGAGCCGGGCCGCGCGCTGGTCGCCGAAGGCGTTTCGCTCGTGACGCAAGTCTTCCTGCGCAAGGGCGACAAGCTCTACATCAATGACGGCATCTATGGCAGCTTCGACGAACTGACGCTGCCCGGCTGGACGGCGGATTATCCGATCCGCGTGTTCGCCGCCGACGGCAAGGGGCGCGTGCTGCCGCAGCCGGACGGCCACACGCCGTTTCGGGTTTACGGACCGACATGCGATACGCTCGACGTGTTGCCGCGTCCGTTGATGCTGCCCGAGAATATCGGCCCCGGCGATTTCATCGTGTTCGACGCGATCGGCGCGTATTCCGTGGCGGTGCGGACGAATTTCAACGGGTTTTATCCGGATCAGTGGGCGATTGTGGGAAATTAGGTGTGGGGTGGATATCGACAATAATTGGCATGAAGTGGGGAAGTGGGGACATACACTACTTCTTCAGTGTGACGGCGAAGGCAACTGAAGCGGACCCCGAATCTGGGACCGGGGGCTTAGTTGGAAAATAGGCCGTTCTGTTGCTAAACGGAGCGGACGATGACGAAGAAGACGAGACGCAAGATTGATGCGGCGTTGAAGGCGAAGA
>JBAVOL010000105.1:0-29744 GCA_049692035.1 Rhizomicrobium sp. | reverse complement strand
CATCCGCTGGTCTGGCACAAGCGCAATCCCGATTGGCTCGACGACGCATTGTTGTCGTCGCGCGATTCTCGACTCCTGACTTCCTATATCGCGACGGTGGCCGGCCGCTATCGTGGCCGCATGCACTCCGTAGACGTGGTCAACGAGGCGATCGCGCCGGGAGACGGGCGTGCCGACGATCTGCGCGACACGGTGTGGCTGAAGGCATACGGCCCCGGCTACATCGACGAGGCCTTCTATGCGGCGCGCGCAGCCGACCCGGACACGCTCCTCGTTTACAATGATTGGGGCTGCGAAGCGGGGGAGGCGGACAATGACCGCTTCCGCGCGGCGACGCTGAATTTCCTGGAACGGGCGCTGTCGCGACGCGTGCCGATCGACGGGCTCGGCCTGCAAGGGCACCTGGCGGCCTTCGGGCCGCAGGTCGATCAGGGCAAATTGCGGACATTCCTCGAGCGGGTGAAATCGCTCGGCCTCAGGATTCTCGTGACGGAGCACGATGTCGACGACAGCGGGGGACCGTCTGATACGGGCGAGCGCGACCGCGCCGTCGCCGACGCAAGCCGGCGTTTCCTCGACGTGATGCTCGGCTGCGATGCGACAATCGCGGTTTTGACCTGGGGCCTTTCCGATCGCTTCCTCAAGGCGGAAGGCTGGCGCGACAGGCTCTGGCGCGGAACCCCGCGCGAACTCCCGCTCGATCCGGACCTTCGGCACACGGCGATGTGGCATGCGATGGCCGAGGCATTCGCGCGCGCATGACCAAGCATGGGCGGAAGCGGCGCGGCCTCGGGAGTCCCAAATCGGGTCAATCGCGGCCCCGGTCGGAACCGCTTCTTAACCGTTCCTCAGCGCAAGCCGGGTTAAAAATGTGCGGATGTGCTGAGGGAACGCTCGAGCGATCGTCAGCAGGCAGAGGGCCGTAAATTGTCCATGGCGATCCGGGAGCCGATGTCTCCTGCCGGCGCGCGTCCGAACGGCGCCGGCAGCCGATCCGCCATGCCCGGCGCGCCCCACCTCGATATTGCCGATTTGGGGCACCTGCTGCGGACGCATTGGCGTCTCTTCCGCAATGTCACGCTTGCCACAATCGTGCTGGTGGTGGCGGTGGTGTTTGCGCTGCCCGCGAGCTACTCGACCTCGGCCGTGGTCATGCTCGAACCGCGCAGGAACAATGTGACCGACCAGTCCTCCGTGCTTTCGGAGATGCCGACCGATCCTGCCTCCATCCAGAACCAGATCCAGCTGCTGACGTCTCGCGACCTCGCCGCGCGCGTCGTCGATAAATTGGGGCTTGCCGACGATCCGGAATTCGACGGCGCATTTTTTCGCGTACCGTTCGATCCGCTTCATTGGCTGCAGCCCGGCGCGGAAGCCGGCATGCCGAGCCCCGCGGAGCGGCACTACAACAGCGTGGTCAATATTTTCCTCAAACGTCTTTCCGTCGAGGCCATCGGACTTTCGACGACGTTTAATGTGACGTTTTCCTCGCGCGATCCCGAAAAGGCCGCTTTGATCGCAAACACGGTCGTCGACACCTACATCGAGACGCAAGCGGCCGTTAAGTTCGATGTGACCCAGCGCACGACCGCGTGGCTGCTCGATCGCATTCGGCAACTCGGCCAGCAGGTGCAACTGGCCGAGGCGAATGTCCAGCGCTACAAGAGCGAGAACAATCTGAACGATACGCCGGCCGGCGGTTCGCTTGTCGATCAGCAACTCGCTGCCATCAATGCACAATTGGTGGAGGCGCGCGCGAACCTGGCCGCCAGGGAAGCCGAAAACGAACGCGTTGTGTCGCTGCTGCGTGCGGGCCACGCAGCGGATGTCTCGCAGATCGTATCCTCGCCCCTGATTGTCCAATTGCGCGAACAGCAGGCCGATGCCATTCGCCAGGAAGCTTTGCTCGCGACGCGCTACGGGCCGCGCAATCCCAAATTGATCGCCGCCGAATCGCAAAGGCGCGATCTCGACGCCAAGATCGAAGAAGAGGTCGATCGCATCGCCGGCTCCGTTCAAAACGATCTGGTGGTAGCACGCGCGCAGGTGCATTCGCTGGAAACGAGTTTCCGGCAAGTCGAAAGCCAAGCCGCCAGCGACAACATGGCGCGCGTCAAGCTCCAATCGCTCGAAGCCAATGCCGCGTCCACGCGAAGCATGTATGAATCCTTCGTCACCCGCCTGCGCGAGACGCAGGGCCAGGACATGTTGCAGATGACGGATGCGCGCGTGATCTCGCACGCGCCGGTCCCGGTCTCGCCCAACTGGCCGCCGCGGTTCATCGTTACCATTGCATCGCTTCCAACCGGAGTGCTGTTGGGATTTCTGGCCATATTGATCGCCGAGCGGATGGGCGGGCAGGCCGAAGGTGGCGCGCGCGAAAGCGCACCGCGCGTCGTGCCGCAAGACCCGTTGCGCGGCGTACCCGTTCTTGCCCAAATTTCCGGTGCTTTTGCCCTGGGTGCGGTGGATTTCGTCGTCGACCAGCCGAATTCGCCATTCGCGCAAGCTATCCGGTCGCTGGCGCAACGCATCGCCGCATCGCGCCAGGCTGCGGCGCCGAAGATCATTGCGGTGACGTCGCTCGATCCGCGGGACGGCCAAACGACGGTCGCCGTCAGCCTCGCGCGCGCGGCCTCGCAATTGGGGTGTCGCGTGCTTCTCGTCGACGGGAACCTGCAGGCGCCGGCGATCGGCACGGTGACGCGTCTTCCGGTTGTGCAAGCCGGGATGATGGAGGTGTTACGCGGCACCGCGCGGCTGAGCCAAGCGCTGCTCAAGGATCCGCGGTCCAATACGCTGGTCCTGTCGGTCGCGCAGAGACATGGCGATCCGCGCGCGGTGTGGGCGTCGTCCGCGATGCAACGCCTGATGGCGCATCTGCGGCAAGTCAGCGACCTTGTGATCGTCGATGCGGCGCCGATGGCCAACGCGCACGAATTTCCCTTTGTCGCGCGGCTGTCCGACGCGTTGATCGTGGTGACCGCCCGCAACGGCACGCCGCGCGGCACGCTCGGCGCCGCGCTCGACTATCTCGACGCGATCCAGGCACCGCCTGTCGGAATCGTGCTCACCAACCAATAGCCCCATTTTGCCCCCGAGGCTTCGCCCGCGCACGCTTTCGTGAAGCCGCGCGATTGCTCCGGCACGCGCGATGTGACGTAACATTCTGCCGGCCCGGCGCGAATAAGGTGCTGTCGGGGTCTTCCCAGGAGGTGCATCGATGTCCCCTGCCATTCCCTCTCGTTCCTGCCGCGGTCCCGATCTCGCGCGGCGCCGGTTGGTGGTTTCGTCGGCGTGGCTGGCGATTGCCGCAGCGGCAGGAATATTGCCGGATCCCGCCCGTGCCGCAGTCGCGATGGTTTCGATCGAGAATTTTTCGCCGGCGGGCAAGAGCCTCGGGCGCGTGCTTGTCGCCAAGGTCGTGAAGAGCGAAGCCGAGTGGCGCAGGTTGTTGTCGCCGGAATCGTTCGCAGTGACGCGCCATGCGGACACGGAAGAGGCATTCACCGGCGCTACCTGGAACAATCATGCCGACGGGCTCTATCGCTGCATCTGCTGCGACACGGCCGCGTTCGATTCGCGGACGAAATTCGATTCGGGCACGGGCTGGCCGAGCTTCTGGCAGCCGATCTCCCGCGACAACATTGTCGAGACGGCCGACAACAGTTTCGGCATGACCCGCACAGCGGTATCCTGCAAGCGCTGCGACGCGCATCTGGGACATGTGTTCGACGACGGGCCGAAGCCGACGGGTCTGCGCTATTGCATAAATTCCGCGGCATTGCGCTTCGTCAAACGGGCGTGATGCAACGCATTCTTTCACCCCGCAAGGAGATGCCGGTAATGCCGATCCCTCGTATTCTTCGCCGCGGCGGCAGTCTGGCGTTCGCCGCATTCGCAGCTCTCGTTCTGCCGGCTTGCGCCGATGAAGCGCCGAAGCTTTTGCCCGCGCCCGTGCTCGACAGCCCGGCATCTGCGGGCGGCGGTATGGAAACGGCCGTGCTATCCGGCGGCTGTTTCTGGGGCATGCAGGGCGTGTTCGAACACGTCAAAGGCATCGTCCAGGTGCTCGCCGGCTATTCGGGCGGCGCCAAGGATACGGCGCATTACGATATGGTGAGCACCGGCACGACCGGCCATGCCGAGTCGGTAAAGATCATGTTCGATCCGCGGCAGATTTCCTACGGCGGGATTTTGCGGGTGTATTTCTCGGTCGCGCATGATCCGACCGAACTCGACCGCCAGGGCCCCGACACGGGCACGCAATATCGCTCGAATATCTTCGCCGCCGACGAAACGCAGAAGCGCATCGCGCTCGCCTATATTCGCCAGCTCGAAGCGGCGCATGTGTTTGGCGCGCCGATCGTGACGCGCGTCGATTCCCTCGTCGCGTTCTATCCGGCCGAGGGCTATCACCAGGATTATCTGATCCACCATCCCGACCAGCCTTATATCGTCGACAACGATCTGCCCAAGATCGCGAACCTCAAGCGCCTCTATGCCGGCCTCTATCGCGCTGCGCCCGTGATGGTAGGCGCAGTTCACGGGCGGTTTTGAGCGAAGTGCACGCTCGCACCGAATGGGCCGCGACATGTCGGCACACTCGAATCGATTTCCATGGTCCTTTTCGTACGAGATTCGCGGATTGGAACAAAATTCGATCGGTTCGCGAAAGAATATTCTAACACATGCACTCTACACTTAATCCGCGGGCGCTGAGTGGGGAAAGAGCGATGCAAGATGCTGGCGGTTGGCGCACGCATCGATCGATTCCGGATCGACACCGAACGGGCTTTTTTCAATTCGGCGATATTCGCCGCAATTCCGCCTTAACAACATTCTATCGATAAACGCATAGCGCCGTGCACGTTCTTGATAAGCAGTGGGAAAAACAGGGAGGAGACAGCGATGAGTGATTTACGAGGAAATTTTAGGCACGGGGACATGAAGTTGGGAAACAGCGGCAAGATCATGAGCGCCGTTATCGTCGCGGCCGCGATCGGCGCAGCCGTCACGTATGCCTATGCAGGCGGCATGTCGCATTCGCCCGTCAAACAGAGAGTGGTATCGAGTGATCTTCCATCGCCTACGCCGCCGGGCCAGCGGCAATAGAAATTCCCTTTCATAACGCCGGCGTGTTTGGCGCGAACCTGTGCGGAATCGAAAACGGCACCGATCGCCTTCGCCATACTCTGAGTGGCGTGGTTGGAAGTAGGGGGGTGGTGAATGGATTGGAGCGCGCGCATCTTGTGCGCATGCGGGCCGGAAGCCCGCGCTCCACGCTTCACCCCTTCCCCAGTGCAGGGTCGCAAACATAGGGGTTGGTTTTCCGCTCCCAGCCGAAAGTCGAGGTCTCGCCGTGGCCGGGCACGAAGCGCATGTCGTCGCCGAGCGGCCAAAGCCGCTCGGTGATGGATCGGACCAGCTGGTCATGATTGCCGCGGGGAAAGTCCGTGCGGCCGACCGAGCCCTTGAACAGAACATCGCCGACAAAGGCGAGCTTCCCACCGGAATGGAAGAACACCACATGGCCGGGGGTGTGACCGGGGCAGTGACGCACCCCCAGTTCGGCCTCGCCAAAGCGGACGGTGTCGCCATCCTTCAGCCAGCGGTCCGGCCGGCAGTCCTTGCCGCCGGAAATGCCGTAGCGGCTCCCCTGCTCGGCAATCGCATCGAGGAGGAACGCGTCGTCCTCATGTGGCCCTTCTACCGGAACGGTCCAACTGCGGGCGAGCGCCGCCGCCCCGCCGGCATGATCGAGATGACCGTGGGTGAGGAGGATTTTTTCCACCCTGACGTTTTGCTGGGAAACGGCTTTTTCTATTTTGGCGAGATCGCCGCCGGGGTCCACGACCGCAGCTTGCATGGTTTTTGTGCACCACAGGATCGAACAGTTCTGCTGGAACGGCGTCACCGGGACGAGAAGGAGTTTGAGGGATGTTTCGGACATCGCAATATCGCAGAGGATGGCAGACGCCTCATATAGGCATCATGGGTGACGGAAAGGGAAGCTTCTCGTCGACCAGCCGGCGTGGAAGGTGGTCTGCGCGCAATAAAATTGCTTTATTGGATTTGCGCTCCAAGGTTATCGAGATTTGTGGCCCTGAGGACACAGTTTTGGGGAATCGGTTGTTTGATCGGTTAAGGGCATCTGGTAAAATTTTTGCCCGTGCGGCAGGCCGATAGAAACCCGCCGTACCTGGCAATTTCGAGGGGGTCATGCGCGTCCGATACATAGTGGCAGCAGCGTCGATGCTGGCCCTGTACACGGGCGGAACGACGGCGCAGGCCGCCGCCGCGAATGATTCTGCGCCAGGCCGCGCCTCGCTCGAAGCTTCGTCCCCATACGTACCGGCCGAATACAGCGTGTTCAACGCCTATTCCGCTTTCGGGGCCGCGCTCGCAGGGCCGGCCGGTGATATCGTTGCCAGGGGATATTCGATCGACAGCACGGCGCCGCAGCTGCTGGCTGACGATTTTCTCATCGGCCCCGACAGCCACCGGTATTCGGTGCGCGATCTGGAAATCGTCGATCGGCTGACGCCGGATGTCGATCTCGAGATCAGCTATGACGCCGCCATGGCAGGCCGTTTCGGCGCCTATGACGGCCGGTCGAGCGCGGCCTATGATGGGTTGTTCCTGTCTGCGTCGGCGCTCGTTTCGCCTTATGCCGCGCTCACGAATGGCGGGAGCAGCGTGGGTTCGCGGGTCGCCTTGTCCGCTTCTGTGAGCGTGCGGTTCGGGGAAGCGATCCTCAACCCGCTGCATTCGGCATATGGCATTCCCGCATTTTCCTATGATGCTCCGATCTGGGCATCGCGCCTGCAAATCGATCCTCGTTGGGCGCAGACGAGCCTGGCCGGAGTCGATTGGGACTTCGCGCCCTGGGGTGGCCTCGACCTGGTCGCCACGCAGACCGCGGAGCGCAACGGCTTGCTGGGCAATTTCGATTCCGGCGCGCTGTCCGTTGCGAAATCGGCCAACACGTCCGCCATCGGCGTGTCTGCACATGTCGCATTTGGCAATGGGTGGGTGACGACATTCTCCTACAATGCCGGCATTACGCAGCTCAGTCTCAAGCCGAATGCGCTGGCGGGGAGTTCGTCGGATACGCTGCAGAGCCGTGCTTACGGCTTTACGATCGCCAAGCACGGCCTTTTCGGCGACGACGATTCGCTGGGCTTCGCGATCTCGCGTCCGTTGCAGGTCTATGCCGGCGGCGTGGATATGTCGGTGGCGGATGGCTTCGACGCGGCAGACAATTGGAAGACCGGCCGTGGATTTGAATCGTTTTCGAGCGCGACGCCGGAAACCGATCTGGAACTGGGTTACGTGACGACGTTCATGAACGGCGCGCTCGCGTTGCAGGCGAATGCGGGCTACCAGATGAATGTCCCGGGCCTGGGCGGCGCCAATTCGCTGTCTGTCATTTCCCGCGCCAAGATCAATTTCTGAAAACCCGGCTTCTCAGGACGCAGACGCGCCATGGCGAAAGTCACGGGCAGCAGTTCTGCCTGCTTTGGTATTGGCGGAGATCCATGCGGCGAACGCCTGCATGAAACCTTGCAGGAATTTGCGTATACCGTCGTTGACGAGCTTGCCGTCGGCGGCGAACAATTTATCAGTGCCGCCGATATAGGCCTCCGGTTGCGGCATCGCAGGCACGTTGAGAAACACCAGCGATTGACGCAGATGATGGTTGGCGCCGAACCCGCCGATCGCGCCGGGCGAAGCGCTGACGACGGCGCCGGGCTTGCCGCTCCACACACTCGCCCCCTAGGGCCTCGAGCCCATATCCAATGCGTTTTTCACCGCCGCCGGCACCGACCGATTGTGCTCCGGCGTCACGAACAATACGGCAGCGGGCGAAATGAATCGCGCGACACGCGTCGTTTAACTCCACGCAGCGAATGCGCCGCGAAGCGGGGACCGAATATCTTACCTACAGACGAGTTGGTGTTGACACTCTCACATTTGTACGGAACGGTTGAAAGTAGCGAATAAAAATGAGAGCGGAGAGGAAGCGATGGCGACATATGTCATGGTACATGGCGGCGGCCACGGTGGATGGTGCTACCAACGAGTGGCCCGGCTGCTTCGATCGGCTGGGCATGAGGTTTACACGCCGACATTGACGGGATTGGGAGAGCGCGCCCACCTGGTCAGTTCTGAGACCAATCTGGACACGCACATCGCCGACATCGTCGGCGTTCTTCAGTTCGAGGAACTTACGAACGCAATCGTAGTGGGCCATAGCTACGGTGGCATGGTAATTACCGGGGTGGCGGATCGCGCATTGTCGCGCGTCGGCCATCTGGTTTTCCTTGATGCGGCCCATCCACGCAACGGCGAGTCCCTCGTGGATTCTTCCCCGGCACTGATGGATTTTGCCCGCAGTTCATCGCGCATGGTCGACGGTGTCGAGCTCGTAATGTGGCCCAGTCGCGAAGTGGTCGAAATGATGGGCGTGACGCAGCCAGACGACGCGGCATGGCTGATGGACAAGCTTACGCCACACCCGTGGAAGTGTTTCGAGCAGCCGCTGCGGCTGGCGAATGAAGCGGCCATCCGGAATATCCCCCGCACCAATATCAACGCCTCGTGGTCCATGAAGGTGCGCCCGCCGGAGTCCGCGCGACGGGCGCTGGAAGGCGAGCGTGTCTGGGAAGTCGACACCGGCCACGACCTGATGATCACCGAGCCAAAGGCGACGACCGACTTGCTGTTGCGGCTCTCTCTTATGTAGGTGTTCCTTCCGAGAAGGGGATCCGTCCGAAGATCGGGTCAGAGTCGAAATGAAAGCGCGATTTCCAAGCGCATGACAGCGTCGTCGCCTATTGCTTCCAGCCAATCGCCCCAAAGGCTGTAGAGCAGCTTGAGGTAAGTGCCATCGTGATCCGAAATCTTGAGGGCTACGTCGTCCGGAAGGTGCATGATCCCGTTCCATGTCTCCGGATAGATCTAGTCTGTCGGCGGGACGTATTCGCCGCCTATAAAACGCACGCTTTTGGTTTCTTCTTGAAATAAACCCCAAACCCTGTGAATTTCATCGGGAATCACCACCTTCTCACGATGATCGATCGGGGCTTGCTGCGAACCAGCAAGCGGCGTGATTGAAGGCGTTTAAGGTCTAACCGGGCCAATGACGCTTTTCACGGTCTCAGTTGGAGGTGGTATTTCCCGTCTGTTAGAGCCAAAAGAGGGCTGTTTCGGGCGTGGACGCATGAAAATGGCCCAAAACCTACACAGGCAAGATGACAGCGAAAAATCTAAGGAAATTCAAATAGATGGCCGCGCACCAATATGTTTACGTGATGAAAGGCCTGTCCAAGACCTTTACCGGCGGCAAGCAGGTCTTAAAGGACATCTGGATCAGCTTCATGCCCGGCGCCAAGATCGGCATCGTCGGCGTCAACGGTGCCGGCAAATCGACCCTGCTGCGTATCATGGCGGGGATCGACAAGGAATTCGTCGGCGAGGCGTGGGCGGCAGAAGGCGTGCGCGTCGGCTATCTGCAGCAGGAGCCGCAGCTCGACCCCCAGCTCAACGTGTTCGGCAACGTGATGGAAGCCGTTTCGGCCAAGAAGGCGCTGCTCGACCGCTACAATGAAATCGCCGCCAATTACACCGACGAGACCGCCGACGAAATGGCGGCGCTGCAAGACCAGATCGATTCCCAGAATTTGTGGGACCTGGATTCGCAGGTGGAAATGGCGATGGACGCATTGCGCTGTCCGGAAGGCGACGCGCAGGTGGACAAGCTTTCGGGCGGCGAGAAGCGCCGCGTCGCGCTGTGCCGCCTGTTGCTGGAGGCGCCCGACCTCCTGTTGCTCGACGAACCGACCAACCATCTCGATGCCGAATCCGTCGCCTGGCTCGAACATACGCTGCGCGAATTCAAGGGCACGGTGGTGCTCGTCACCCATGACCGCTACTTCCTCGACAATGTTACGGGCTGGATTCTGGAGCTCGACCGCGGCCGCGGCATTCCGCACGAAGGCAATTACACCTCCTTCCTCGAAGTGCAGGACAAGCGCCTGCTGCACGAAGGCCAAAGCGAAGAAGCGCGCGAGCGCACGATTGCGCGCGAGCGCGAATGGATTCAAACGAGCGCGCGCGCCCGGCAGGCGAAATCCAAGGCGCGCATCAAGTCCTATGAGGAGCTGCTGGCGAAATCGCAGGAAATGCGCCAGGGACCTGTCCAGATCACCATTCCCGCGGGTCCCAGGCTCGGCTCTCTCGTGGTCGAGGCGGACGGCGTGTCCAAGGCCTATGGCGATCGTCTGCTGTTCGAAAATCTTTCCTTCAGCCTGCCGCCCGGCGGCATTGTCGGCGTGATCGGCCCCAACGGCGCCGGCAAAACCACCCTGTTTCGCCTTCTCACCGGCCAGGACAAGCCCGATAGCGGCACGTTGCGCGTCGGCGATACCGTTGTCATGGGTTATGTGGATCAATCGCGCGATACGCTCGACCCCAACAAGAATGTCTGGGAGGAGATTTCGGGCGGCACCGATGTCGTCGAACTCGGCAAGCGCACCATGCCCAGCCGCGCCTATGTCGGTGCGTTCAATTTCAAGGGCGGCGATCAGCAGAAGAAGGTCGGCAATCTTTCAGGCGGCGAGCGCAATCGCGTGCATCTGGCCAAGATGCTCAAATCCGGCGCCAATCTTCTCCTGCTCGACGAACCGACCAACGACCTCGATGTCGAGACGCTACGCGCGCTCGAATCCGCACTCGAAGATTTCGCTGGTTGCGCGATGATCATCAGCCATGACCGCTGGTTCCTCGACCGCATCGCGACGCACATGCTGGCCTTCGAAGGCGAAAGCCATGTCGAATGGTTCGAGGGCAATTACCAGGATTACGAAGCGGATCGCAAACGCCGGCTGGGTATCGACGCCGAGACGCCGCACCGGATCAAGTACAAGCGGTTTGCGCGGGCCTGAAACGGCGCAGTGTCAATGCGTCTGGTCCTGCGCTGCGCCATTGCGCAGCTTCGCCGTCAGATCCTGCAAATGCGTGACCAGAGCCGAGATATCGTTGTTGTGCTGCTGCAGGAATGCGGCGAACTGATCGCGCTCTTCCAGCCCCAGCCAGACGCCGACGATGCTCACGTCGACCACGACACTCCTGCCATTTTCCTGGTCGACGCGGAAATCGACTTTGATCGGATCCTGTCCGTTGCTTTTTCCGGACGGATCGACGAGCACCGTTTCCACGATGTCGTCGCCGGGCTTGATCTCGGTCGAACCCGTCACGCGCAAATATTGACCCGAATATTGATTAAGGCGCGATTCGTAGACGGCGACGGCATAGTCGCGGAATGCATCGACGAAGGCCTCGATATCGGCCGGGGAGGCGGTGCGCCGCGCCGCGCCCAGCGTGAACAGCGCAATGCGCCGAATATCGGTGAGCGACGTCAGGAATTCGCGGAATTCGGCGCGCCGCTGAGCGTCCGGGATACTGTGATCGTTGAGAATCGTCAGTCCCTTCTGAACATTCTGCTGGACATAGGCTTCGGCAGGCGTTTGCGCCAGCGCCGGCGCCGCAACCACAGTCGCGATCGCGATCATACAGGCGCTCAGGGCGACCTTCAGGCGAAGGAACAACGCGGCGGAATTAAAGCGGCTCATTGCAATCATCTCCTCGGCGGTTCTCGCCCCGTCCTGAAAATATGTTCGCGTTCGTCTGTGGCAAGTTCGTGGCGAGGTTCGGCCGGCGCAAGCTTACATATTTGGCAACTCTTTTACGTCCGGTTTGCCGTGATGGATTTGGTTGTCGCGATATTGCCGATAGAGGCTTCGCTCGGAAGCGTACAAATCCACCGAACTGTTCTCAAGGTCCTCGATTGTTTCGATATTACGCGCCCGCGTGTCGAGCACGACCAGGCCATATTCGCCGATACTCCAATAGGTGTAGTCCCGAATGTGGGCGTACATCAGGGGATCCATGAATATGTCCGCAGCCAGACCGGTCAGATCGCGGGGATTGTCCGGGCCGAGCAGGGGCAACACAAGATATGGCCCATCGCCGACCCCCCAGACGCCGAGCGTCTGGCCGAAATCCGCACTGTGATTGGGAATGCCCGCTGGCGTCGCGACATCAATCAGTCCCCCCAAGCCGAGGGTCGAATTGAGGCCGAAACGGCCGACCGTCTCGCATGCCAGACCGAGTTCGCCCTGGAGCAGATCGTTCGCAAAGACGATTGGCGCGTTGAAATTGTCGAGAAAATTATGCACCCCGTCGCGGGCGGGATCGGGCACGACATCCACATAGGCGCGCGCTGTCGGCAGCAGAACCGCATGGTCGAAACCCTGGTTCATCGCAAAAACCTGCCGGTTCCACGACTCCAATGGATCGCCCGGGTCGGTTGGGCCGGTAGGCCCTTCCCTGGATGTGCTTGAACAACCGGACGCCACAAGGCCCAGCGCAATGACAATTACCGCGCACGATCCACGCATATTTCGCAGATGCCCGAATCTGTTTCCAGTTGGTATGCGCTGGCCAAACCCGCTCGCCCGCCCACATGGCTAACCTTAACATATTCAAGGTGCCACAGCGAAGCGCCATTAGCGGATATTTTGGGCCCTGCACCTAAATTTTTTTAATTGTATCCTGATATATAATGATATAAAGATATCTTTATATATCATGATCATGAGTTTGTAAGATGGAACAAGTTTTGAGCATGCTGCGCGCTGCCGGCGATCCGACGCGGCTTCGTTTGCTGTTCATCCTGCGTGAGGCCGAGCTGACCGTGAGCGAATTGACCCAGATTCTGGGTCAGAGCCAGCCACGCGTATCGCGCCACTTGCGGCTTCTCTGCGAGGCAGGTCTGCTGCAGCGTTTCAAGGAAGGTAGCTGGGTATTTTACCGGGCCGTTGACCGCGGGCCACGCGCTCAGCTGGGTGCCACGCTCGCGACGCTGGCAAGCACCGAACCCGGCGAGCTTGAAGCCGACCGCCGCCGTCTGGCCGCCGTGCGTGAGGCGCGTGCTGCTGTTGCTGCGGCCTTCTTCAAGGCGAATGCATCGGAGTGGGAGCGCATTCGTTCTCTCCATGCGCCCGAGCGGGATGTCGAGGCGGCAATCGTGCGTTTGTTCTGTGGCGCGAGCGTCGAGGCATTGCTGGATGCGGGCACGGGCACCGGGCGGATGCTCGAATTGCTGGCGCCACATATCCGTCGTGGCGTCGGTATCGATGTCAGCCCGGAAATGCTGGCCATCGCCCGCGACCGGCTGGAGCGGGCCAGGACACATCACTGCCAGGTCCGGCTCGGCGATCTTTATCGTCTGCCGTTTCCGGACGGCACGCCCGAACAAGGCTTCGATGCCGTCCTGTTTCACCAAGTGCTGCATTACCTCGACGATCCCCAAGCGGCAGTGAGCGAAGCCGTGCGCGTGCTCAAGCCCGGTGGCCGCGTGGTCGTGGTCGATTTCGCGCCGCACCAGCTCGAATTCTGCCGGGACGAACTCAATCATCGCCGGCTTGGCTTTTCCGATGAAGAAGTCCAAGGCTGGTTTCGCGGCTGTGGCGTGCTGCCGACGGAGACGCAATCGATTTCGCCCGGCGGTTCCGGAAAGCTGACGGTGAAGATTTGGGCGGCGGCATCGGCGCCGGCGCACGCGCGCACGAAGGAATTGACATGAGCCCGCAAGGCCTCACCGCCTCCGACACGCCGTTCGATGTTTCATTCGAGTTCTTCCCGCCGAAGACCGCGGAAATGGAAGAGCAGCTTTGGCGCGCCATTCGGCGCCTTGAGCCGCTCAAGCCGGCCTTTGTCTCGGTGACGTATGGTGCCGGCGGTTCGACGCGCGAGCGCACGCATGCAACAGTCAAACGCATCGTCGAAGAGACGAGCCTCGTGCCGGCCGCGCATTTGACCTGCGTGGGCGCCGCGCGCGCCGAAGTCGACGAAGTCGCACGCGCCTATTGGGCGGCAGGCGTTCGCCACATTGTGGCGTTGCGCGGTGACATGCCCACGCCGGGCATTCCCTATGCAGCCCATCCGTTGGGTTATCAATCGACGCCCGAATTGGTTGCCGGCATAAGGCGGATCGCACCGTTCGAAGTGAGCGTGTCGTGCTATCCCGAACGCCATCCGGACTCGCCGACCAGCGACGACGACATTGCGCTGCTCGCCGCCAAGGCTGCAGCCGGCGCCACGCGCGCGATAGGGCAGTTCTGCTTCAGCACCGAGACGATCGCGCGGTTCAGGGATCGGGTGGCGGCGAACGGACTTGCCATTCCGATCATCCCCGGCCTGATGCCGACCACGAATTTCAAAGGCGTGCTGCGGATGGCGACACGTTCCGGCGCGAGCGTGCCCGATTGGCTCAGGCGCCTCTATGAAGGCCTCGACGACGACCTCGACAGCCGCAAGGCAATCGCCGCCGCCGTGCTGGTCGAGCAAGTCCGGCGATTGAGCGAATACGGCTTCGCCCGTTTCCATTTCTATACGTTGAACCAGGCCGACCTCACCTATGCTGCATGCCGGCTCATCGGCCTGCCGTCGCAGGACAGGACGGCGAAAAGGGATGTGGCATGAGTTTCGATCGCAAAGGGCGCATTGCGTGGCTGATGGAGCAGGCCAAGGAACGCATTCTGCTCCTCGACGGCTCCTGGGGTGTCATGATCCAGGGCCGTGGCCTTGGCGAGGGTGACTTCCGCGGGGCGCGCTTCGGTAGTCACAGTCACGATCTCAAGGGCAACAACGACCTTCTCACGCTAACCAGGCCCGACATCATTCGCGACATCGGCCACGCCTATCTCGATGCCGGCGCAGACATCATCGAGACCAACACGTTCAATTCGACGACGATATCGCAGGCCGATTACGGCCTCGCACATCTGGTGGACGAACTCAACGAGACCGGCGCGCGCCTGGCGCGCACCGTCTGCGACGAAGCTTCGACGGCAAGCCGCCCCCGGCTCGTCGCCGGCGTCCTGGGGCCGACCAACCGCACCGCTTCGCTTTCGCCCGACGTGAACGATCCCGGCTTTCGCAATATCGCGTTCGACGATCTGCGTCGCACCTATCGTGACGCGACGTTGGGCCTGATCAAGGGCGGCGCCGATCTCATCATGATCGAGACGGTGTTCGACACGCTGAACGCCAAGGCCGCAATCTTTGCCATCGAGGAGGCCTTCGACGAGGCGGGTGAGCGCCTGCCCATCTGGATATCCGGCACCATCACCGATCTTTCGGGCCGCACGCTGACCGGGCAGACCGCCGAAGCGTTCTGGTATTCCGTGCGTCATGCGAAACCTTTCGCCATCGGGCTCAACTGCGCGCTGGGTGCCAAAGAATTGCGTCCCTATGTCGAGGAATTGTCGCAGGCCGCCGACACGCTCGTCAGCGCCCATCCCAATGCCGGCCTGCCCAACGAACTCGGCCTCTATGACGACGGTCCGGATTCAATGGCAGCCACGATCGGCGAATTCGCCCGTGCTGGGTTGGTCAACATCGTGGGCGGCTGTTGCGGCACGACCCCGGCTCACATCAAAGCCTTCGCCGAAGCAATTGCCGGCGTGAGGCCGCGCCCCGTTCCGGAAAAGCCGCGTTACCTGCGGCTGTCCGGCCTTGAGCTTTTCACGCTCACGCCCGAAACGAATTTCGTCAATATCGGAGAACGCACCAACATCACCGGTTCGGCCAAGTTCCGCAAGCTGATCGCGGCCAATGATTACGATGCAGCCCTCGATATCGCGCGCAATCAGGTCGAGAACGGCGCGCAGATCATCGACATCAACATGGACGAGGGGCTCATCGATTCGGAAAACGCGATGCACCGCTTCCTCAGCCTCATCGCGGCCGAACCCGACATCGCGCGCGTGCCCGTGATGATCGATTCCTCCAAATGGAGCGTGATCGAAGCCGGTCTCAAGACCGTGCAGGGCAAGGGAATCGTCAATTCGATCAGCCTGAAAGAAGGCGAAGCCGTGTTTGTCGAGCACGCCAGGAAGGTCCTGCGTTATGGCGCAGCCGTAGTCGTCATGGCCTTCGACGAGCAGGGGCAGGCCGACACCGCGGAACGCAAATTTTCGATCTGCCGGCGCGCCTACGACATCCTGGTCGACAAGGTCGGCTTCCCGCCGGAAGACATCATCTTCGACCCCAACATCTTTGCGGTGGCCACGGGCATCGAAGAGCACAACAATTATGCGCGCGACTTCATCGAGGCGGTGAAGCGCATCCGCGAACAGCTGCCTTACGTTCATATCTCCGGCGGCGTCTCCAACATTTCTTTTTCGTTTCGCGGCAACGAGACGATGCGCGAGGCCATGCACTCGGCCTTCCTCTATCACGCGATTCACGCCGGCATGGATATGGGCATCGTCAACGCCGGACAGCTCACCGTGTATGAGGACATGCCGGTCGAACTGCGCGATGGCGTGGAAGACGTGCTCCTCAACCGCCGCGCCGACGCGACCGAACGCTTGATCGCGCTCGCGCAACGCTACAAGAACGATTCCTCGGCTCCGCAAGAGGCGATGACGCTCGCCTGGCGGGTCCAATCGATCGACGAGCGGATCAAATACGCCCTCGTTCACGGTATCGCCGATTTCGTGGTGGAAGACGTCGAGGCGGCACGGCTGGCGGCGAAGCGGCCGCTCGATGTCATCGAAGGTCCGCTGATGGCCGGCATGAACGTCGTCGGCGATCTCTTCGGTGCGGGCAAGATGTTTCTGCCGCAGGTCGTCAAATCGGCGCGGGTGATGAAAAAGGCCGTCGCCCATCTCATGCCATACATGGAAGAAGAACAGTCGAAGGCTGCAACGCGCGAGCCCGCGGGCCGCATCGTGCTCGCTACCGTCAAGGGCGACGTGCATGACATCGGCAAGAATATTGTCGGCGTCGTCCTGCAATGCAACGGCTATGAGGTGATCGATCTGGGTGTGATGACACCGGCCCAGAAAATTCTCGACACGGCGCGCGAGACGGGCGCCAACATCATCGGCCTGTCGGGCCTCATTACGCCCTCGCTCGACGAGATGTGTCACGTCGCGGCGGAAATGGAACGTCAGGGTTTCGCGATCCCGCTGCTGATCGGCGGCGCCACCACCAGCCGCGTTCACACCGCCGTCAAGATCAATCCCAATTACCACCGCGGCCAGGCGGTTTATGTCGCCGATGCATCGCGCGCTGTGGGCGTCGCCTCGAGCCTGTTGAGCAAGAGCGCGCGTGGCGATTACACCGCCGCGGTACGCAAGGAATACGAGGACATCGCGCAACGATACGCGGCACCGCGGGCGCCCGGCCGCCGGCTCAGCCTCGCCGAGGCGCGTGCCAACAAGCTTAAATTCGATTGGTCGCGTTACACCCCGCCGGTGCCGCGTTTCTTGGGCGTGCGCGGTTTTTCCTCCTATGATCTGGGCACGCTGGCGCCCTATATCGATTGGACGCCGTTCTTTCAGACCTGGGAACTGGTCGGGCGTTATCCGCTCATTCTTGAAGACGCCCAGGCGGGCAAGGCGGCGCGCAGCCTGTTCGCTGACGCGCAAGCGATGTTGAAAAGAATCGTCGCCGAGAAATGGCTGACGGCGCGCGCCGCGATCGGCTTCTGGCCGGCGGCTGCGACGGGCGACGATATCGCGCTGTTTGCGGACGAGGACCGCGGGGAGCCGATTGCCGTGCTTCACACGCTGCGTCAGCAGATGTCGCGCGAATCGACCAAGCCCAATCTCGCACTCGCCGATTTTCTCGCGCCGCGCGAGAGCGGCATCGCCGATTACATCGGCGGCTTCGTGGTGACAACGGGGCATGGCGAGGACGAACATATCAAACGCTTCGAAGCCGACAAGGACGATTACAGTGCGATCCTCCTGCGCGCGCTGGCCGACCGCCTCGCCGAAGCGTTCGCCGAACATCTGCATGCCCGCGTGCGCCGGGAATTCTGGGCCTATGCGCCGGACGAGAATTTGACGAACGAGGAGCTGATCGCGGAAGCCTATCGCGGCATAAGGCCGGCGCCCGGATACCCGGCGCAACCCGACCACACCGAGAAGAGGACGGTGTTTCGTCTCCTCGATGCGGAAGCGCGCACCGGCGTGCGCCTGACGGAGAGCTTCGCCATGTGGCCGGCCTCGTCAGTCTCGGGCCTCTATTTCTCGCATCCCGAGAGTTGTTACTTCGGCGTCGGCAAGATCGAGAAGGACCAGGTCGAGGATTATGCGCGGCGCAGGGGCTGGACGCTTGCCGAAGCCGAACGCTGGCTCTCTCCCCTGCTCAATTACGATCCGCGCGCGGCGGCGGCGTAAAGGAGCTTGCGACGCGCAAATAAAAAGGCCGGAAGCGGTGCTTCCGGCCTCGAACTCGTATCCCCGAATGTCTCGGCTAATGGATCACGCCGAATACGATTGCTCCCAGAAAAACAAAGACGAGACTGACAGCGAGAAGTTCGACTTCGCGTAGCATGGTCCCTCCAGCTTCTTCGGACCCGACCAGTTTGCATCAAATCGGACCGCTTCGGAAGCGGCAACAACAGTTTCATTTTGCAACATAGCCGACATTGCACCGCACAAAAGCCGCGAAAATCCGGGAAAACCGTTTCTTGTTCCCGACAATTCCCAATAAATCCGTATACGGAATGTAACTCACCACGGTACTTCCGCGCCCGCATAGTCGAAGAATTTTCCGCTGTCGGCGAGCGTCAGTGTGGCGATCACGCGCTTCATTCCGGCGATGCTTTCATGCGGTTCGAGGTCGGCGTGCTTGCCGCCCATGTCGGTTTTCACCCAGCCGGGATGGAGGAGGGCGACCGTGATGGCGTCCTTCTTCCAGGCCATGGCGAGCCCATGCATGACGTTGTTGACCGCGGCTTTCGAGGCGCGATAGGCGAACACGGCGCCATCGTGTTGTTCCATCGAACCCAGGCTGCTGGTGATCGTCACGAGTTTTTTGCCGCGGCCTTTTCGCAGGTTCTCGCGGAAGGCCTGGGCAATTCGCAACGGCGCCATGGAATTGACGGCGAATGTCCTGGCCCAGCCGTCGTAATCCATTGCGTCGGCGGATTGCCTGGCCGGCCCATAGATGCCGGCGTTGTTGATGAGAAGGTCGATAGGCTCGGCGGCGATTGCTTCGGCCAGTGCGGCAATCGATGTGGGCGAGGTCACGTCGAGCGCATGCACGCTGACCTTGCCGGCCGCTTCATCGTTGATCTTGCGCAAGAGTTTTGCGGTGCCGGGAGCGCGGCAACACGCGAATACCGTTGCGCCGTCTTGCACGAATTGCCTGACGAACTCCAATCCCAATCCCCGGTTCGCGCCGGTTACGAGCACGTTCATGGCTGTTCCTTTCCGAATCCGCCGCCGCCCGGCGTGGCGATCAGGATTTCGTCGCCCGCTTCGAGCGCGATTTCGTCGCGGCCCCTGAGCGGAACCGTCTCGCCGTCGGCACGGATCACCATATTAGCGCCGGGAAGTCCCGCCTCGCCACCTTGCAGGCCGAACGGTGCGGTTTCGCGTCGGGTGGAAAGAATCGCCACCGCCATGGGTTCGCGAAAACGGATTCGCCGCAGCGTGCCGTCGCCGCCTTTGTTGCGGCCGCTCCCGCCCGAGCCGTGGCGAATCGAGAATTCCTCAAGCAGAACGGGAAAGCGCGCTTCGAGCACTTCGGGATCGGTCAGGCGCGAATTCGTCATATGGGTGTGGACGGCAGACTGACCGTCGAAGCCGTTGCCGGCGCCCGCGCCGCCGCAGATCGTTTCGTAATATTGATGGCGGGCATCGCCGAAAGTGAGGTTGTTCATCGTACCCTGCGCCGCGGCCATGACGCCCAGCGCGCCGAACAGCGCATCGACCACCGCCTGGCTGGTTTCCACATTGCCGCCGGCGACTGCCGCTGGCGGGCGAGGGGATAGCAGCGAGCCCTCCGGCACGATGATTTCGAGCGGCCTCAGGCAGCCCGCATTCAACGGGATGTCGCTGTCGACGAGGCAGCGAAAAACATAAAGCACCGCCGCTTTGGTCACGGAGTGCGGCGCGTTGAGATTGTTCGGCTGTTCGGCGCTGGTGCCGGTGAAATCGATGCGTGCCGAGCGCGCGTTGCGGTCGACGGAGACTTTCACGCGGATTTGCGTGCCGCCATCCATTGCCATCGCGAATTCGCCGTCCCTGAGCGCGCCGATAATGCGGCGGATTTCCTCTTCGGCGTTGTCCTGCACATGGCGCATATAGGCCGAGACCGTATCGGCGCCGTAAGTTGCGACTGCGCGCCGTAATTCTTCCGCGCCCTTGTGGCAGGCGGCGGCCTGTGCCTTGAGGTCGGCGATGTTCTGGTCGGGATTGCGCGCGGGATGCGCGCCTGCGCCCAGCACACGGCGCATGGCTTCTTCGTCGAAATGTTCAACATGGATCATGCGCAATCCGTTGAACTGCGCTCCTTCCTGCGCGATGTCATGCGAAAAGGCCGGCATCGAGCCGGGCGTGATGCCGCCGACATCGGCGTGATGCCCGCGCGCGGCGACGAAGAAGCGACGTACGCCGTCGATGAACACAGGCGCCACCACCGTGATGTCGGGAAGATGGGTGCCGCCGTCATAGGGCGCGTTGGTGACGAACGCATCGCCCGGCATCATGTAGGGATGCTTGGCAATGATCGCGCTCACGCAATCGCCCATCGAGCCCAGATGCACGGGCATGTGCGGCGCGTTCGCCACCAGCCCGCCCTCGGCGTCGAAGATGGCGCAGGAAAAATCGAGCCGTTCCTTGATGTTCACCGACGACGCGGTGTTCTGCAGCGTGGCGCCCATTTCCTCGGCGATCGCCATGAACAGATTGGCGAATACTTCGAGAAGAACAGGATCGGTTTTTGTTGCGTTGTGCACAGATGTGTGGGATTGCGCGGCTGTGCGCGTCAGGATGACCGCGCGCGTTTTGGTCAATTCCGCCTGCCAGCCAGGCTCGACGACGATCGTCTGGTGCGGCTCGATGAGCAGTGCCGGCCCCCCAATCGTTGCACCCGGCGCGAGCGCGCCGACCTGAAAAATTCGGGCCTCATGCCAGGCGCCTTGCGAAAAGAATCGCGTGTAGCGCAGGGCCGCGGGCTCCGTCGATTGGGGTTCGGCAATGCGCATTGGTGTCGGTGCAGGCGCCGCTGCCACCTCCACTTCGATCGAATCGACGATCAAGGGCTTGCCCTCGAAGCCGAAGCCGTAAAGCCGTGCATGGGTTCGGGCAAATTCGCGTGCGATGTCGTCATGCGAGGCAAGCGCGACGGCCAAGGTCGCGTCACTGCCTTCGTAGCGGACATGCAGCATAACCGTTGTTTGTGTCGCGACGGCACCTTGCGCCGCGATGTCAGCGTCGGCCTCGCGCGCCAATTCGTCAGCGTTTTGCCGCAGGCGCTCGACGAGATGGAAATCGAGGGGGCGCAGAATCGGCCTCAGGCGCAATGCACGCAGAGCGGCGAGCTTCATGCCATAGGCCGACAGCACGCCCGAAAACGGATGGATGAAGATGCGCGTCATGCCCAGCGCATCGGCAACGAGACAGGCGTGCTGGCCGCCTGCACCGCCGAAACAATTGAGCACATAGGGCCGGCAATCGTAACCGCGCGCGACCGAGATACGTTTGATGGCATTGGCCATGTTCTCGACGGCGATGCGGATGAAGCCGTCGGCGATCGCTTCGGGCGTGTCGCCGATCTTGTGTGCCAGCGCCGCGAAGCCCGCGCGTACGGCGTCTTCGTCGAGCGGCTCCGACGCGCTCGCGCCGAACAGATGGGGGAAGAATTCGCCCCTGAGCTTGCCCACCATCACATTGGCGTCGGTGACGGCGAGTGGTCCGCCGCGGCGGTAGCATTTTGGTCCGGGGTACGCGCCCGCCGAATCGGGCCCCACGCGGAACCGCGCGCCATCGTAATGCAGCACAGAGCCGCCGCCCGCCGCGACCGAGTGGATCGCCATCATCGGCATGCGCAGGCGCACGCCCGTCACTTCCGCTTCGTAGGTGCGCTCGAAGCTGCCGTCGAAACGCGAGACGTCGGTCGAGGTGCCGCCCATGTCGAATCCGATGACATGGTCGAACCCTGCTTCACGCGCCGTTTCCGCCATGGCGACGACGCCGCCCGCAGGTCCCGAGAAGATCGCATCCTTGCCGCGGAAAAAAGGCGGTGCGGCAAGGCCGCCATTCGAGGTCATGAAAAAGAGCCGCGGCCCTGCGCCGAGCGCTTGCGCGATGCGGTCCGCATAGCGGTCAAGGACGGGCGAAAGATAGGCGTCGGCCACGGTCGTATCGGCACGGCTGACGAACTTCATCAGCGGCACCGTGTCGTGGCTCATGGAAATTTGAGAAAAGCCCAGCGCGCGCGCGAGTTCCGCGGCGCGGCGTTCATGTGCCGGGTATCGATAACCATGCAGGAACACGATGGCGCAGGCGGTGAAGCCATCGCTTCGCGCCGCCGCCAAATCCTTGCGCAAGCCGTCGTCATCAAGCGGGCGCAGCACCTCCCCCTCGGCGCTCACCCGCTCGTCGGCTTCGATCACGCCTGCGTAGAGCATGTCCGGCCGCTCGATTTTGAGAGCGAACAATTTGGGGCGGTTTTGGTAACCGATGCGCAGCTGATCCTTGAAACCCCGTGTCGTGACCAGGAGAACCCGTTCGCCCTTGCGCTCGAGCAGCGCGTTGGTGGCGACCGTGGTTCCCATGCGCAATTCGGCGATTCGCGTGGGCGGAATGGGTGCGGCGGCGGCCAGGCCCAGGCAACGGCGGATCACCTCCAGCGCCGCATCGTCATAGCGCGCATCCTGGCTCAGCAATTTGAGGCACGAAAGCGTACCGTCCGGGGCTTGTGCCACTACATCGGTGAACGTGCCGCCGCGGTCGACATAAAACCGCCACGCGCCGGGTTCGGGCGAGCAATTTCCAGTGGCGGGCGAAGATTTGTTTTGTGACATCGCAATTGCGCCCAGTTTGTCCTAATGCTTCCTACCATGTCCATCTGGGGAAAATTGGGCGGCGCGGCAGCGGGATTTATCCTGGGCGGTGGCCCCCTGGGCGCGCTGGCGGGCGCCATTGCCGGTCATCTGCTGTTCGATCGCGAGAGCGGCGGCGCGGCGCAGGAGCCGGGTCTCGTCTTCACCATTGCCATTATCGCGCTCGGCGCCAAGATGGCGAAGGCGGACGGCGTCGTCACCGACGCCGAAATCCGCGCCTTCGAGCGCATCTTTCGCGTGCCGCCCGCGGAAACCGCGAATGTGCGGCGCATCTTCGATCTCGCGCGCCAGGATACGGCCGGCTATGAGGTCTATGCGGGGCAAATTGCGCGCGTCTTCCGTGGCAACCCCGCCATGCTCGAAGATGTCCTCGACGGCCTGTTCGAGGTCGCCAAGGCCGACGGCATACTGCACCGGAACGAGCAGGCGTTCCTCGAACGCGTGGCGGAAATTTTCGGTTTCGCGCCGGGCGAATTCCGCCGCATCTGCGCCTCGCATTTCGGGCCCGACGCGGCCGATCCCTATGCGGTGCTCGGCGTCGCCCATGACGCAAGCGATGTCGAGATCAAGCGCACCTACCGCCTCCTGGTGCGCGAGAACCATCCCGACAGCCTGATGGCGCGCGGTGTTCCGCCAGAATTCGTGCAGATGGCCAACATCAAACTCGCGGCGATCAACGCGGCGTATGACAAGATCCAAAAGGAGCGCGCGCTGGGGAAGTGATCGAATGCACCATGTCATGTGCGGAGCCACATCGAGGCCGATGACAAGGGGTTTTGGACCGTAAGCCACAAGCCTGTTGTGCGATCCGCGCGCTCCTGCTACCCCCACCCGCCTTATGAGCGCCGACGCCACCCCCCGCCCCGACACGCCCGCCGCAGAAGCCGCGCGGCGGCGTACCTTTGCGATCATTTCGCATCCCGACGCGGGCAAGACGACACTGACCGAGCATTTGCTGCTGCTGGGCGGTGCGATCCGCGCGGCCGGCGCCGTGAAGGCACGCGGCGAGGCGCGGCGCGCCCGTTCCGACTGGATGAAGATCGAACAGGAACGCGGTATTTCGGTGACCAGCGCGGTCATGACGTTCGAATATGGCGGGGCGGTGTTCAACCTGCTCGACACGCCGGGCCACGAGGATTTCAGCGAGGACACCTATCGCACGCTGACGGCCGCCGATTCCGCCGTGATGGTGATCGACGCGGCCAAGGGCATCGAAAGCCAGACGCGCAAGCTGTTTGAAGTGTGCCGGCTGCGCGACATCCCCATCATGACCTTCATCAACAAGATGGACCGCGAGGCGCGCGAACCGCTCGAGCTGATCGACGAGATCGCCGACCAGCTGCAGCTCGAATGCGCGCCGATGATGTGGCCGGCCGGGATGGGGCTCAACTTCAAGGGCATGCTCGATCTGTATTCCGATGATTTCATCGTGTTCAATTCCGGCGAGCGGTTGGGCGATGCTGCCATGCGCGCGTATCTGGGCGATGCGGGGTTCGCGAAACTCGAAGAGGAATCGGAACTGGCGCGCGCCGGCCTGTTCCATTTCGATGCGCACCGCTATCACGAGGGACATTTGACGCCGATCTTCTTCGGTTCGGCCCTCAAGAATTTCGGTGTCAAGGAACTGATCGGCGCGTTGGCGGAGCATGCGCCGAGCCCACGCTCCCAGGCCGCCAAAGGCCGCATGGTCGAGCCCGGCGAGAGCGAAGTCAGCGGTTTCGTGTTCAAGGTCCAGGCCAATATGGATCCGAACCACCGCGACCGCGTGGCGTTTCTGCGGCTGTGCTCGGGCAGGTTCCGGCGCGGCATGAAGCTCAAGCAGTCGGGGACGGGCAAGACGCTCGGCGTGCACAATCCGATCCTGTTCTTCGCCCAGGAGCGCGAGACGGTCGACGAAGCCTGGCCCGGCGACATTATCGGCATTCCCAATCACGGCGTCTTGCGTGTCGGCGACACGCTGTCGGAATCGGGCGAGATCGTCTTCACCGGCATTCCCAATTTCGCGCCGGAAATGCTGCGCCGCGTGCGGCTCGGCGATCCGATGAAGCAGAAACACCTGACGCGCGCGCTCGAAAGCCTCGCCGAAGAAGGCGTCACGCAAGTGTTCAAGCCGATGATCGGCGCGCAATGGATCGTCGGCGTGGTGGGCGCGCTGCAGCTCGACGTGCTCAAGAGCCGCCTGCGCGACGAATACGGCCTCGATGCCGATCTCGAAGCCTCGCCTTACGATACGGCGCGCTGGCTCAGCGGACCGGAAGGCGATATCGAGAAATTCCTCGGCGTCTATCGCGGCCAGATGGCGGAAGATCGCGACCGCGCCCCCGTCTTTCTCGCCAAGAGCAATTGGGAGCTCGGCTATGTCGCCGAACGGTTCCCGAATTTGCGCTTTGCCAAGACGCGCGAACGCGCGGATGTGCAAGCGCAGGGTTGAGGTCTACGCCGCGCACACATCCGGTTCGAGCGGCGGAGTATCTGCGCGAGTCTGACGCCAATAGTGCAGCAGCTGTTGCGCGCCGGCTCCGGGAATGCCTTCGAAAGCGGCAAGACAGGCGGTGCGCCCGGCCGGATCGGTTCTGAGATCGGCGGCCTTCAACACGACGAGCGCCGAAAATGTGGCACGTCCGAGATGCGCGCCCTTGCAGGCCACCGCCAATCCATTGCCGCTCTCATCGTCCAGAATGCGTTTGGCTACGGCCGCAGGAATCTCGAGGAACCGGGCGAAGGTGGCCACGAATTCCGCTCCGCGCAACGCGCGAGCCGCATCGAGCAACGCCGTCTCGTCGCGTTGCGGCGCGTCGGCCTCCGCGGAAACGCCGTCGTCCAGCTCCGCGTTGCGCTCGAGAATGGCCGCCCGCGCTTCGACCGGCACATCCAGATAGATTTCGTTGAGAAGCGCGATTGCGGCATCGGCGCGCACGGCGAAGCGCCCGGCAATCATGCGCCGCGTAGTGCCGTCCAACCGGCGCAGGACCTTCTCGAGCAACGCTTCGAACGGCTCGCGCATCGCGTGTGGATAACGGGCGGGCCATTCGAGCAGCAGGTCGCACAATTCGAAGGCCAGCGCGCGCTGCTTCTCCGGCGCGTTCTGCGTCGCAAGCTCGATCAGGCGGGTCAGGCGCGCGCGGGCGTCGGGCATCGATGGTTTCTCCACCGCAGGCCTTATACGACGCCAGACGTTAAGTTTTGGTGGTTAATTCCCGGCAATCGCCCGGCGGGCTCACTTGTTCTTCATGGCGTCGGCCATGCGGGCGAAGGGTACGGCAAACAGATCGAGCGTGGATTTCGGCAGATTCATGTCCGCCATCGCCCGCTTCATGCAGACCAGCCATTGATCGCGTTCGCGCTCGCCGATGGCGAAGCGCCGATGCGCGCTGATCACGCAACTGTCGTAGAGACGGGGACCGCCCAGCCAGCCGCTCATGAATTCGAACAGGCGCTGACGCATCGGCGCCAGATCCGCACCGTGCAGGGCCCGCAATTCGGCAAGCGAGGGATCGCTGTCCATGATGTCGTAAAAGCGGTCGATGAGTTTGCGCAGGCCCGCGTCGCCGCCGATCAGTTCATAGGGTAGCACTTGAATTTGAGGTTCCGCGGTCTCGCTCAACGTCCGGTCCTTTTCAGCAGCACATACATCTCCAAAATCCACATTGACGGGGTTATCGCTCGTGGTTCTTTGATCCGGATCAATGCGTCTCCGCTCGAGAGCAATCGAGACGCGCCGGATGGCAGTCGACGGACAGAAGCCCACGGCCGATCTTTCGCGGCAGCAGAATTCACCATAGGCTTGCCGCGCGCTTCCCTGCCGATTTTGACGCCATCACGAGGCCTCGATGCCCTACGAATTCCTGAAGGTCGAATCCCGCTTCCATGTCACGACGATCACCTTGAATCGTCCCGCCGTGATGAACGCGATCAACCCTGCCATGCATGCGGAAATGCAAGCGGCACTCGATGCGTTCGCGGCGGATGCCGATCAATATATCGGTGTGATCACGGGCGCGGGCGAGCGCGCCTTCTGCGCCGGCAGCGACCTGAAAGCGGCGGCGCAGGCCGGCATCGCGGCCGGCAAATACCCCAAGAACGGCTATGCCGGGCTCATCGAGCGCTACGATTTGTCCAAGCCGCTCATCGCGGCGGTCAACGGCGTCGCGTTGGGCGGCGGATTCGAGATCGTGCTGGCCTGCGACATCGTCATCGCGGCAGAAAATGCGGAATTCGGGCTCCCCGAACCGCTGGTCGGCGCGGTCGCCCTTGGCGGCGGGCTTCATCGCCTGGCGCGGCAGATCGGCCTGAAGCAGGCGATGGGGATGGTCCTGAGCGCCGAGAGCGTCACGGCGCGCGAGGGCGAAAGGCTGGGTTTCGTCAACGAGGTCGTTCCTCTGGCGGAATTGGCGGTCGCTGCGAATCGCTGGTGCGCGAAGATGCTGAAATGCGCGCCGCTCGCCATACGCGCCTCGAAGGAAGCGATCCTGCGCGGCCTGGATGAGCCGTCGCTGCCGGCGGCGCTGCGCAATCAAAATGACTATCCGGCCTTTGCCGCGTGGCGAAACGCCGAAGATACGCGCGAAGGGGTGCGCGCTTTCGTGGAAAAGCGTGCGCCGCATTGGCAGGGGAAATAGGAACGGTAGGAAATGGGTTCGGAGCGGCTTACTGCGCCACGCGCTCAATTCCCGATGATCGCCCATTAACGCGGTTTCGAGTCGCGTCGAATCGAACGCTGTTCAAACACGACGGCGTAGACCTTCATCCTACCCTCCCCTTGAGGGGGCGATTATGCACTATTTGACGAGTAGCCCGAAATGGCCTATATTCTGCTTCGTTAGATCGGAGACGGGACATGGGCACCTCTAAGCGCATTCATCAAATGACGGTTCCCCAATGGGAAGCGGCATTCCCAGACGATGCAGCCTGCATGACCTACCTGTCTAAGCATCGCTGGCCCACGGCCGTTACGTGCCCTCGCTGCGGTTCTGAGCACGTCTATGCGCTGCAAACGATGGCGTTCAAATGGGAGTGCATGGATTGCGGCGACGGCACGTCCTACCGCTTCTCCGTGCTTGTGGGGACCATTTTTGAGAATACGAATGTCGGCCTTCGCACATGGTTCCGCGTGATCCATAGGATGCTTGTCAGCAAGAAGGGCGTGAGCGCCCATCAGATTTATCGCGAAATGGGCTTCGGTTCGTACCGCACGGCTTGGCACATGTGCCATCGCATCCGTGCGGGGCTTGTCGATAAGGCTTTCCGCAAATTGATGGGCATCGTCGAAGTTGACGAAACATATGTCGGCGGCAAGGACAAGAATAAGCATTGGGACAAGCGGTCCGGCGGTGGTGGTGGTGAAGGCTCCGGCAAGGACATCATCATCGGTGCGGCGCAACGGAAGGGTAACGTGGTGGCCCGCGTGATCGAGAACACCAAAACCGAGACATTCGAGAACTTCGTGCGCGAAGTCGTCTCGACCGACGTTTCGTTGCTCAACACGGACGAACACAGCGCATATCGTCGCCTGTCGAAAGACTACCCGCACCATGCCGTGCGCCATCAGGCCAAGCAATACGTTGTCGGCGCGATCCACACGAATACGATTGAGGGTTTCTGGTCGATCATGAAGCGCGGTATCATGGGCACGTTCCACAAAGTGAGTCGCAAATATCTCCCGCTGTACGTCGCAGAGTTCCAATTCCGCTATAATAACCGCAAGAATGCAGATATTTTTGGCACGGCGATTGAGAGCATCTAAGTACACGCTTCCAGGCTCCAATTATATCTTCGACCATTGTTGATGTCCGCTGCCAACGTCGCAAAGAGCAAAGTAGGAGCGGTATCGTCAGAAAATACTTGAATGCCATATTTGCCCGGTCCCAGTAACCATCCGCACCCCGCGGTTTCTATTTCCCAGTCAGAAGGCCTCAGGAAGTAGAGAACTGCTCGCGCTCCACGCCCATCGTTATCATCTTCCACATAGAGCACGGGGACATCATTGTGTTCCCCCGCGCGCAAATCAAACGGCTTAGAAGCCGGGTACGCAAAACGAGGATATTCACCAAGCTTGATTTGACAATTTCGTAGAGCGTGTTTTCCCGCCTCCACCCGCACGATAAATGCCATCCTTAGAGACATCACTTTTCCATGCGAATCTCTAAGACCGCCTATGGCGGTAGGGCCTGGATTCAATTTAATCGTCAATTCCGTTTCAGGATTAAGATGTTTTTCCAATACCGCGATACGATCAACGGCTTGTTGTTGTCGCCTTTGTCCCTTCGCACGTAACTTAGGCGGGATGCGAAGTAGTTTGATCCCATAAACAATCGGATATAGAAGCGCGGGTGCAGCTCCGGCAATTACGCCTATCAATAGTTCATTCTTTAGATCGGCATTTTTGAGAACGATAAAAACTGCCGCGAGCCAAAGTATCCATCCTACGGCTCCAATCATGGCTTCGCCCACGGAGCCAAACAGGGTTTGATTTGTTTCCTTGCGCGCCTGCCTTCTGACGCCACGCCAGTAGTTCGCAGCCATGCTATGCATCCCTTCGACAGAGCAATAATCTTGCTCCCCAAAAGGCAGGATAGCCGAGTCGTTCTATTCGTCAAGTTCGGCATAATCGCCCTTGAGGGAGGGTGAACGTTCTCGGCATCTGATGCGCAGCCGCTCAATCCGAAAACGAGTCGGGGGGTAGAGCCCGTTGCAACTGGTGCACAAGCCTATCCGATCAAGGCATGCGATTTCGCCCGGATTTCCGCGAGTTCAGCAGGCGTTGCCTTGCCCTATCGCCCGCGTCGGGAACGTAAACCACTACGGC
>JBAVOL010000104.1:0-53162 GCA_049692035.1 Rhizomicrobium sp. | reverse complement strand
TCTTCGCCTTCAACGCCGCATCAATCTTGCGTCTCGTCTTCTTCGTCATCGTCCGCTCCGTTTAGCAACAGAACGGCCTATTTTCCAACTAAGCCCCCGGTCCCAGATTCGGGGTCCGCTTCAGTTGGCGCGGTCGTCCTGCCGGCTTTCACTCTCGGAAGGAGCGGAAGATGACCACCGGGCGCGCCGCGCCCTTAATTGCCAAGCGGATCATCGGCACCGTCATGATGCCGCTTTCGCCGCACACGCCATTGGCCAGCGCTTCCATCATGCGCCGCAGCCATATCAGATCGGGGAGGTAGCGTATTCCGTTGCCGAGGCGGTTCGCCACGACACGCAATTGATCTGCATAGAAGGGATTGCTGACCGGCAACCGGCTTGCGGCGAAAAGAATGAGTTCGCCCGCACCGACTGCGCTCGTGGGTTCCGTCTCTCCCAGTTCTGCATGGAGACGGAGAAGCTTGGCGAGGAGGTAGCTGGTCACGTCCCAGAATTTTCTTTCTTGCGCCGCTGCCAGAGCTTTCTCAGTCCAGCGAACCTCTTCCACAAGTACCACAACCGGATCAATCTGCATTGCAGATACCCCCGGAACGGATCAACACCTCTCAAAAAATACTAGCGTTGAGAAAGTACATTGGCCGTAAATATTTATATTATCCCTAATGGCGACAATCGAAATCATTCTGCCTTTTATTAGTATTTTCTTATTTGGCCAAATAATCGCCACGTCCAGAGATTGCGGGTGAAGGTTCCGACAGTCGGGCGTTGCCGCGAGATCGTTTGCGCCCGTCGGAACGGCGGTTGTTGCAAAGGAACTCGCCGCCGCTGCTCGCAAGGCCAACGTCGAAACTAAACTCGCCGAAATTCGCGAACTTGGAGCCGCCGCGCGAGCGGGGGAGATCTGGCTGAAGGAATCTGGACAGTGAGATAAGTGGATTTTCTGCCTGGCAGCGGCGAGGATTGCCGCGGATTCAGGAGAGATCATGACGAGACGACCTCGCCGCAACCACACACCGGCCTTCAAAGCGAAGGCAGCGTTGGCCGCCATCAAGAGCAAGAAGACGCTGGCCGATCTGGCGCAGGTTTTCGATGTTCATCCGAACCAGATTACGGCCTGGAAAGCGCCGGCGCGCCGCGCCAGCTTCAGGCAGCTTTCCCAACTGGCGCGAAGGAACACACCGCATCAAGGCCGAGCACATGGAGCGCGCGCCCAGTACCCATCCAGGCAGCGATCGAATATGTCAGGTCAACGATTTCGTCGTCGCTGAACACGGCTTTGGCTCGGCTCCAGAAATCTTCGTCCTGCGCGATCTGATCCGGGGTCAGGCCCATTCCCTCGGCATAGCGAATGGCCAGGCGCTCGCGCTCACTGAACTCGGGATAGTCTTTCCAGTTCAAAACGTTGCTGTAGAATTCCTCATCAGGTGCCGGACCGTGGGTGTAGACGGAATTGTCGAGATCACCGTCAAACATATCGAACATGCCCGGGAAATCACGCCCGCCACGCATGTTCTTGCAGACGTTGCAGCCATTGATTAGCGCAGTGCGATAGCGGGCCGCCTCAAGCTCGCGCAGCGACAATTTGCTATACTGGTAGGGCGCCGTGCCGAAGGCGCCACCGGCGGAGACGATTTCCGGCGCATAATGCTTGGCGACATGTTCGAACGGCCGATCGTGATGCTCTGCGGGAAGTTCTATACGCATTTCATTCTCCTCTATCTCTGCCATCCTTGGGCGGCCGTGTTCCGTTTAAGACCGTCTCTCGCGGCATTCTCGCAAATCCAGAATGCAATCGCTCCTACAGGGGATGCGGGGCGCTGGCGTGCCCGAGATCCGCGGCGGAAGTCCCTGCTTTCCCCGGTGTGTCCAAGCCATGCTCCAGGGCCGGGCTCACCGATATTGGAATACCGCTCATCAAGGGTTGGCCCGTCAAGCTGTCGCAATCTCGGTCGGTGGCGACGAGGCGTCCGGTATTTGTGCCATCAATGCGAGGCCGCTGATCCCAGCGGGGATGTCGACCCCAGCTATGGGGCATCGAAACACAGCCCGGGCGAACGTCTGGAGCCTCCTGCACGACGCCGATTATCTGGCTATGCGCGGACCTGATCTCGATCAAGGACCCTGTGCTGATGCCGAGCCGCCCAAGATCCGAGGGATGCATGAATGCAGGGTTGTACGGCCATTTGCGAAGCTGGACCGGGTTGTCGTGAGCGCAGGAGTTCACAACGTCGTTCAGGCGCCGGCTAATCAGCCTGAAAGGGAATCGCTCATCCTGGCCCGGCGCTCGTTGTGCAAGCGCCCTAAGATGTTCCATGACGAGCGGTGTGGCCAAATCGAGCCGACCGGTCCAGCCTGCGGGCTTGGATTGCACGATCGTCGCCGGCCTATCGATCAGACGCAGACCACGCGAGGCGCGCAGCTCCTCGTAGGGAACGGGAGCTCCCTTGAACGCAATCGCCCACGCCTCGGCTGTGCTGGGCTTCGCGGTCATATCGAGTCGCGTCGCGAGAGCCGTAGCCTTTTGGGGATCAACCGTCGAGATGGCATGCAACTCAAGCTGAAGGTCCATAGCTTGCGCAAGCTCGTAGAAGAATTCCCAATCTTCCTTCAAATCGGAGCCGGCCGGTGGTTCCACGACGGCGGGCTCTACCTGAGCATAGGGCCTCTCATAACCCCAGCCCGGACCGCCCAACGCCCACTTCTCGTTAGCTGCAGAATTCGTCTCGCACTCCAACCCGATCTTGGGAGCGAGCACATAGTCGGCCATTTCCGCGGTCGCAGTCATGACCGGATCGACGCAGACGAGCAGGTCCAGATTGGCCAATCCTTCCACGGTCTTAGCCTGATCCGGCCAAGCCAGGACCGGATTGGCTCCAGCGACTATGAGCGCGCGGATCTGCCCTTCGCCCGGCGTGAGCATCTCGTCCGCCAGAGCCGAGACCGGAATACCTGCGATGCTCGCCGTCAGGCCTCGAACCCGCATCTTTTCGCCGACGTCCTTGATCGGAATTGGGCCTGGCGTACCCGCGATTGCGGGCAGGGGCTCAAGGAAAACACCCGGGTTTGACAGCTGTTCTCCCGCACGCCGCCACCAGCCTCGGAGGCTGGTGAGCACGCGGCCCAAATACTCAACGGTTGTCGCGTTCCCTGACATGTTAGCGCCAGTGCCCATCGACACAGCGCCCCGGCGCGCGCGGCCGAGAATTCTGGCCGTCTCGACAAGCGCGTCCGGATATATGCCGGCGCGCTCCGCTACCATCGTCGGTGTGAAAGGCATGACGGCTTCCGTAAGCGCCTCGATCCCTTGCGTCTCCGCATCGACGAATTCGCGATCGAGCTGATCGTCGATCATGAGCTGGCGGATCAGACCCGCCAAGATTGCGGCGTCTTCGCCAGGTCTTGGCTGCAGGTGAATGTCAGCCTGCGCAGCGCATTCCGTACGGCGGGGGTCCACTACCACGAGCTTCATGCCGCGCGATCGCATCAGCTTCAACTGGTGTGCAGGATTGACGCCGAGGCCGCCGTTCATGGAAACGAGCGGGTTGGCACCGACCAGCAGCAGCGCCTGCCACTGATCCATGGGCGGAGTGCCGGCAAGCCATGTGCCAAGCAGTCCCGGTGCGGTTGATTTGCCTGGCTGGTCGATCGTGACGTTGTCCGCGACCATCGGACTACCGATCGATCGCATGAAGGCTTTAGTGAACGCCTCGAACAGGGGATTGATCGTGCAATAGGTGCCAGCGAACAGAGCCACCGACCGTGGGCCGTGCTGATCGATGATGTCCTTGAGCCGAGCGGCGATGCGCGCAATGGCTTGCTCCGCCTCCACCCATCGGTGACTGCCATCCGGCTGGCGCTCAAGGCTGTGCAGCAGACGCGAAGGAGTCCTTAACAACGCTCCCGAGGCGCGTCCTTTGATGCAAGAAAAACCACGATAGACCGGATTGTTCTTATTGCCATAGACGGTCTGGATCTCACCATCTTCCACCGTCACTACGAGATCGCAGGCGACGTGACAGACACGGCAGACGGTGTGGCGCCGCTCAACCATCCAAGGCTCCTTCCTTCCCTATCCCGCGCACCGGCCCGCCGGCGACCTCCGCCACTACCCGCTCGCGAAGTTCCACCGACAACGCTGCTCCTTGGCCATCGGAAGCTCGCGAGCGAATCATCTATCTCAATGCCGAAACAGCGGACGGTGCTCGCGAGCTTCCGTCGCCGTAAGGAACGAATCACCAAGCTCGGCGGTGTAGCCCGCCAGGCTGAAATTGCGAGCGAGGTGGGGCGGGACGTGAGCGAGGACGTCCGCACGCAAGACTTCAGTATTCATGTCCACACCGTGGAACCTGATCGCATGAGCGCACATCCCCCGGTTACGATCCCGTGACGCGACCGCATCCCGCACATAATTATCGATCATGGACTTTGCATTGTAAAGTACTTGATCGAAAAAAAGCACGGCCGGTTTCATAGGCCGATCGCTTATGTTTCGGTCCGACAGAGCATCGCCTCCTTGCGCGCGCCCCAGCAGAAATCCGACCAAGGCGGCAACGACCAGCGCCAGGATCCACGCTATGGGCAGCCCCTGCGAGCGCGCGGCGGTGTTTAAACACTTGGCCATTGGCGACATCGAGCGCCGCAAACAGTGGCCGATATCTTCGTCGAAGTGACCTGCCGCGGGTAATTTCCTCCAGTTGGGATTAGAGTCTGGCCTGACAGAAGGAGGGACAGATGAAGCATAGCTCGAAGGGCGGAAATCCCGCTTTCCCAAGGCTACGGCTGAAGCCCCTTCCCGACTGAAGTCGGGGGCTCCGCGGACGGGACACTAAACCGGCAGAAGGCCAACTCTCTCCCGCTAGCGGCAGAGGGCAAGCCAAGGCAACTCCGCAATCAAGGGCGCATGGTGTTCCCACCATCGACGCTGATGACCTGGCCGGTGATGAAACTGCCTTCATCCGACATCAGTAGCGCGCCCATGGCGGCTATGTCGCGAGACGAGCCCAGCCGGGTCTTGAGCGCAGTCACCTTCTTGAAGGTCTCGGCGATTTCAGGGCTTACCACCGCCTCGAAGCGCGGATGCGCAATGACGCCCGGCGCGATGACATTGGCGCGGATACCCTGAGGCCCGAAGCGCGTTGCCACATGCCGCATCAGCGCATGGATTGCCGCCTTGCTCATTGCGTAGCCAACCCGGACCGGCTCGCCGATGTAGGCCGCGCCCGAGCCGGTATAAACCATCGAGCCGCCACCCCGTGCGAGCATCGCCGGCACTGCATGCCGCGTGCACAGCACGAAACCGCGCGTGTTGACGTGCATAACTTCATCACAGATGTCGAGCGACATGCCGAGCACATCGTCGGCGCTCCCGCCGTCCTTGAAGCTGGCGAAATTGGCGTGGAAACCGTCGAGCCCGCCGAATGCCGAAACCGCCAGGTTTACTGTCTGCTTTACCGACTCTTCATCGGCGCCATCGAGTTCGATGCCGGTCGCATTGCCGCCCGCCGCGACGATCTCATCGGCCACGGCCCTTGCCGCTGCCCCGTCGAGATCGCCGAGCACTACCGAAGCGCCCTCGCCCGCGTAGCGCCTGGCAAGTTCATCGCCGATCCCGCCCGCACCCGCGACCACGATCACCTTGCCTTGAAGCCTTGCCTGCATGGTCCGTCTCCCGAACTGCCTAATGTGGCCCCACGCGCTCCCTAAGGGTCAGAAAATGGGGACACGCACTCTGTCCTGTGCGCCGATGAAAAAAATAAGTGCTGTATATCCCCACTCTGCCCCGCGTCAATTCGTTCTGATCTCGCCGTATCGCAAGAAGCGAAGCAGAATCGCCGCCAGCACATCGACTCCGCTTTCCAGGCTTGGTGCGGACGGTGCGCTGGAAAAGGTGACGGCGACGCCCTCTATCAGGAAGATCATCATATAGCACTTTACGCGTTGAAGATTTCTTGCGGTGCGATCGAGGGCGTCAAGATCGAATCCGTTGAAGCGGCTTCCCAGCTTCGCGATGGCCGCTTCCCGGTGCTGATCGACGCTCGCTTCGAGTTCGGAGACGAGGTTGAACGAAACAGAAAACAGCGTCAAAGACCCCCTGCGTTCGTCCATGGCGGCGCGAAAGGCGAGCAGCCACTTCTTCACAGATGCTTTGGTGATCTGGCTGATGGAAACAAGGCTATCATAGCGCATCATCTGATAATTGAGGTCGTCCTTCAACAGGTCGAGAAGCATTTCGTCCTTGCTGCGAAAATGCAGATAGATCGTGGCCCGGCTTACCCCCGATCGTTCGGCGATTTCTTCAACCGAAGATGCGTGAAACCCTTTCGCGTAGAAAATGCTGCGCGCCGCTGCTCGAATTTTGGCGAGCGTGGCGCTTCCCCTCTCGGGGCTAGCTGCTCGCTTCAGCATCAATGATTGGTCCATGATCAAATTTTACCGCTGCGATTGCGCCCGGAGGCGGCTCCGGGCCTCCGCTACCCGATCTTCCCTGAGCAACGGGCAATCCTTATCCGAGGGAACCGCCAAAGGTTGGCACAAGATGCCAGACTAGTCACGTGTCCATTTTTAAGTTGACACGTATCTAGAACCGTCCTTAGCTTCGCGCAGTCATCCGGCCGGCCGGGTGCGGCTGCTGTGACGGCGAGACGGTGGACGGAGGTTCGGTGCGCCGCAGCCTTCGTGGAATCCTGCCGGGCGGCGCCCTCCAGCACCCGTTGTTCAACCCGGCAGAGAAAAGCAAAACCGGAGAGAAGACGCGATGAGCAGGACACGTGGATGCGGCATCACCACCGAGCAGATCGCGCAGTATCAGCGCGACGGCGCCATCCTGATCAAGGGTGTCCTCAGTGATGAGGAGCTCGTTCTGCTCGAGCGCGGATTGGAAGAAGCCTATGCGCACCCGAGCGAGGGGTACATGAACGTACGCAGTCCCGCGGGGGAAGGCGATACGTTTCTCGACCTGTTCCCCTCCCTGCGCTGCCCGTCGTTGAAGATGTTGCTCGCGACGGGGACGGTCCCCGAGATTGCGGCAAGGCTGATGGAATGTTCGTCGGCGCAGCTCATCCTCGACCAGATATTCTACAAGCAGAAGGGGTACGTTAATCCGACCCCATGGCATCAAGATACGCCGTTCCTTCGCGTGCGCGGCCACGACATGGCACGCGTTTGGCTGACCTGCGATTTCTCCCCGGGCGAGCTGACCGTGCAGGTCGTGCGCGGATCACACCGCTGGAACGTGGTCTACAACAGCGCGACCGCGGACAGCACAAGGGTGATGACCGCCGGCGAAGGCAAGGATCGCCCCTTTGCAGGGATTGGGGACGATTCGCTTCCCGTAGCGCCGGACGTGGCGAAATACCATGACAGCTTCGACATATTGAGCTGGGATGTCCGGCCTGGTGACGCGCTCATATTTCACGGAAACGTCCTCCATGGCGCTCAAGGGCGCGAGAATCATCCGACCGCGCGTCGTGCTTTTGCCAGCATGTGGGGCGGGCCTGATCTTCGATATTATGTCCCGCCGGGGAACGCGATTCCCACTCTCGCGGAGATCAACGGGCATTCGGTGCCGCACGGCGCCCGCATCGGCGACTATGAGGATGCCTTTGCGGTAGGCTGGCGGGACGACGATCGACGAAAGGCCGAACGGGAGCAACGCTCCGCCTGATACGATCAAACGAGGAAAAGGGAGATACGCCGTGCCCAAAACCACACGCGATGAGGAACTGCCGCGGTTCGCGATCTTCCGCGAACGGGATGCGCGCTTCTACAGCGAGGTGCCTGTCATGTATGCGGAGGCAATGTCGCCGACCGTTGCAGAGAATTGGCCCAAATTGCAGGAGGCCGGTTATGACGGCGGGCATGAGGTCAAGCTGCTGTTCTCGGCGCCCGGATTCAGCCTCACCCATGTGTGGTTCAAGAGCGGCTTCCCGCTGCCGCGGCATTCGCACAATGCCGACTGTCTCTACTACGTCGTCGCGGGCACACTCCGAATCGGATCGGAAGAGCTTGGACCTGGCGACGGATTCTTCATCGGCGAAGATGCGCCATACACCTACACGCCCGGAGAGGGCGGCGTCGAGGTGCTCGAGTTCCGGACTTCCGACAGGTTCAACATAAAGTTCCTGGCCGATAATCCTGCCTTTTGGCGCACGGCGGTAGAGCAAGTTCGCAGCCGAAGCGAGACCTGGGCCTCCGAGGTTCGTCCTGCATCGGCGTTGCGGTCGGGCGGTACCGCGTCCTAGCGGAGCGAGTCTTTCGGGCGGTTCCATCTGAGAACCACTTCGCGGACATGGACGCCGCCCGTATGCCTGCAATACCCCCGCTTTCCACCGGCAGTCATCGAGCCTACACTGTCCAAATATATAATGGATCGGCAATCCATCCGGTGAATGCAGCGCATTCCGCGCCGTTTGATCGTTTGGGCGCAATCAGGGGGTGAGCATGTCGCGCATGTCGGCATTGCTGGCGGTGATCGCCGCAGTCGCGTTCGTTCCTCTCCACGCCGACGCCGCAACGCTTTCGCTCGTGGGCGCGAGCACGAAAATCTGCCAGCTCACCGGCGAGACCGATTGGGCCACCAACCAGCCGACGGCCGCGCAAACCTTGTCGCATTTCGGACTGGACGCCGTCGATCTGGGCTTTCCCGTCGATAGCGGCACGGGCCCGCTGTTTTTCCTGTTTGGCGATGCCATACCGAATGGGCATCCGTTGGGCAGCATTCCATCCGTGCCGCCGGACGATGCGCTGGGCTGGACGACGCGCACGGCTCCGCCCGACAGCAGCACCTGCCTCGATCTTCAGCTCGCGACCAAGGCGCCGCAAAAATTCGCCCATCCGACGGGGTTCCCGCCGATCCTGCAGGGATCGTTCAACGTGCCGTCCGGCGGCATATTTTTCGACAACATTTTCTATGCGTTCTTCTGGACGAACCATTGCGTGCTGCCGGGCGTCCTGACGCCAGATCCGGGAGCGCCTCTGTCTCTTCCGCCGCCCAACGCGACCTGCGCCGAAACCGCGGCGATCAACAGCGTGGGGCGGAGCGTGCTCGCCGCCGCGTCGCCCGCGAATCCGGTGCTCTTTCGCCAGACGGCTCCCACCGAACCGTTTTTGCTCCAGAACCCGCTCAGACACATGCCGAGCGGGTTCGTCTATGTGAGCGCGGCGCAAACGGCGCCGGAAATCGCCGTCGAGCCCATCCGGCGGCGGCCGCCCGGAATTGCGGTTTTCGGAGCGGCGCGATACCGCGCCAGCATTCCCTATCTGGCGATTGCGCCGCGCGAGACGTTCGGCGATCCGGCGACATGGTCGTTCTTCGCCGGCCGCGTCGCAGGAAATCCCGTCTGGATCACGCGCGCCCAATGGGAAAGCGGACGCAACGCGCATGGCGAATGGGCGCCTCCGCCGGGTGCGGAAATCTACGATGCTTCGCCTGCCGGGGAACGCTGCGTCGGGGAGCATTCGGTGACATGGAACGCGCCGCTCCACACGTGGCTTCTGCTCTACAATTGTGCGCCCTGGACGGTAGAAGCGCGCTTTGCACCGAAGCCGTGGGGGCCGTGGTCGCCGCCCACCACCGTGCTGAGCGCTGCGCAAAATCCCGCCGTTATATGCACGCTCATCATGAGTGTGGCCGGCTGTCCGGGCCTAGCACGGCGCAATTACTGGACGCTCCCGAACGGCAACCCATGGCCGGGCATATTCTACGCGCCGTTCGTGATGAACCGTTTCACTCGGGACGCGACGCCGCAAGGCGCAGCAACAAGGAGCGCAACGATCTATTGGCTCCTTTCGACCTGGAATCCGTACGCCGTAGTGGTGATGCAATCGACGCTCGCGCTGGCGCCATAGAGCGAAGGCGCGCTCGCGTCTTCAGTCCGTTACCGCCGCGCGCTTATAGAACGGCAGGGCCTTGCGCAATGCGGCGGCAAGACCTTCATCGGTCTCGGGGCCGCCAAGCGGAACAAGATCGATGATGATTTCCGGCATGATCGCCTCGGCAAGCTCGCTCACCTCGCCGGAGAGCTTCGCCCAGTCGCCTGCCGTCTGGATGCCGAGAAGCGGATGCGCCGGCTCGGCGCGGTCGCTGAATGCCACATAGAGGAGATGGGCAGCCACGACATCGCGTCGGTTGACAAACAGCATGCAAAACGCGTTGACCAGTTTGGTCGGATAGTCGGTTGGTTCGCTGAGCTGGGCGGTAGGCGGATTCTTGGCAAGCGTCCGTCGCGCCCTCGCCGAAGGGTCAAGCCAGAAGGCAATCTCGCGGGCGAGCAGTTCCTTGCCGCGATCCGTATTCGGATTGAGGACGAAATCGGCGTCCACGGCGCATTCGAACAAGGTACGGCCCAGAATCGCAAAATGCGGCGCTGTCTGACCGACGAAATTTTCGAGCCGTGCGCGCGTCGTGAAGATCGGGTGATAGGAACGGCCATTGCGGCGGACGACCGGGAGCTTCAAATTGCCGCTGGACGAGGGTGCGGCAGATGTGGCGGCGCCCTCGGGCCGCTCCACTTCGCCGCAAACAAAAAGGGGCTCGTTCATCAGCAGGCGATAAAATTCCGGCCGCGCCGCAGGATCGGTCTTCGCCCGCACCAAAGCGGCTTCAATCGGGTTTTCCAGCTCAACGGTCATAACGCGTACCCGCGATCCCCACAATCGTGCGCGCCACCGGGGCGCGCGCTATCGCAACAGAAATCTAGCATCACCATAGAGGGTCTGGAAACCGGGCGTATCCGGCAAATTTGCCTCAAGGGTTAACGTCAACGGCTGCGGCGCGCTGGGTCTGTTCCGTGAAAGATTAGTATTTTATAATGTTTGGAATTCCAGCTCAACGGAGGAAGCACCTCATGCCGAAGAATGTCGGAACAGTGGATCGCATCCTGCGCATCGTCGTGGGATTGGCCCTCATCGCTGCGACGGTGATCGGCAAGCTGCCGGTATGGGGCTGGATCGGCGTCGCGCCGCTAATCACAGGTGTTGTAGGGTGGTGCCCCGCCTATCTTCCCTTCGGCATCAAGACCTGCAAGACGCCCAAGACGACCTGACATCCGGTCTACAGCTTCGCCACCTGTTTGAAACGGAACATGGCGAGCGAACCAATTGCTGCATTGCATCTGTTGACGTAGTATTCACCGCGATGCGGATGTTGCAGGCGACGTTGACCGCATTGTCGAAGGAGACCGGTCCATGTCCGCCATCAGCAGCATCGATATCGTGACGATCCAGCCGGTGGTCGCGCTGATCTTCGGCGTTCTCATTCTGCTTCTTCCCCGGTTGTTCAATTATCTCGTCGCGGTCTACCTGATCGTTATCGGCGCCGTGGGGCTGTGGCCGCACTTCTTTACGCACCCTCTTTGACACGACATTTCCCAGTCTTTTTTGCAAGCAACCGCCCGCTTGCCTTTAGTCCGACGCGCCAAAATTGGGGGAAACGATGGATTATTCGCCGGCTCTCAAGGACTACACTGCGTTCGCGTTCGACGACGGACGCTGGATGCGCACGGTCTACAGGCGCGGGAGCGGACCTGCCGTCATCATCATTCACGAAATGCCGGGCCTGCACCCGCTCGTCGTCCGCTTTGCGGATCGCGTCGCGGCGGCGGGCATGACGGTGTTCCTGCCGACTTTGTTCGGCACGCCCGGAAGGCCGGTTTCCATGGGCTATACGCTGAGCGAAATGTTCAAAAGCATCTGCATTCGTCGCGAATTCAATGTCTGGCATACGGGCAAGTCCAGTCCCATCGTCGACTGGCTGCGGGCGCTGGCCAAGAAAGTTCATGGCGAGTGCGGCGGTAAGGGTGTCGGCGCGATCGGCATGTGCTTCACCGGCGGTTATGCGCTGGCGATGATGACCGAACCCTCTGTGGTGGCGCCGGTCCTGTCGCAGCCATCAATGCCCATGGCGGCCGGTTCGAAAAAACGGGCGGCCGGAATCGACGCTTCGCCCGCCGAGATCGCCTGCGCCAAGGACCGCTTCGAGAAAGAAGACCTCACGATGATCGGCCTGCGCTTCTTCGGCGATCCGGTCGTCCCCGACGCCCGCTTCGACACCTACAAAAAAACTTTCGGCAAGCGATTCGAAGCGATCGAGATCGATCCGAAGGACGCAACACCGGGCCCAATGGCGCCGCATTCCGTGTTGACGATCAATCTTGAAGACCTCCCCGGCACGCCGACCAAATTGGCCGAAGAGCGAGTCATCGCATTCTTCAGGGAACGGACGGGCGCGTAAGGGCGCACGCGCGGAACCCGCGCGGCCAATCTGCGCGACGCATTATTTCGCCTCGCGCGCGGCGTCTTCGCGAGCACGCTGGCGCTCGATCAACATGACGCACAGAATCGAAATCTCGTAGAGCCCGACGAGAGGAATCGCGAGGCTCAGCATGCTGAAGATGTCCGGCGGCGTCATCACGGCGGCAACGGCGAAGATACCGACAATGGCGTAGCGGCGCATGCTGCGCAATTGGCTGCTCGTAACGATACCGACACGTCCGAGCAGCGACAGCAGCACCGGCATCTGGAAACACAGGCCGAACGCAAAAATGAGCGTCATGACGAAATCGAGATATTCGCTGACCTTGGCCTGCAACTCGATGCCCAGCGTGCCGTGGCCGCCGGGCGTTTCGTAACCCACGAAGAAACGGATCGCGAAGGGCAGCATGATGTAATAGACGAATGCCGCACCGGTCATGAACAATACCGGCGTGGCCATCAGGAACGGCAGGAAGGCGCGGCGTTCGTGGCGGTATAGGCCGGGCGCCACGAACATCCAGATTTGCGCGGCGATCAGCGGAAAAGACAGGCACAGTCCTGCGAACATCCCGACCTTCACATAAGTGAAGAAGGTTTCGTAAAGCGCGGTGTAGATAAGGTGATGGTTGGGCTGGCCGGCAAGCGCTTGGGCAAGCGGTTCGGTCAGGAAGGCATATATCTGTTTCGCAAACACGAAGCAGAGAAGGAATGCGACAACGAACGAGACGATCGACCAGATGAGGCGTTTGCGCAGTTCGACCAGATGTTCGAGCAACGGCGCTTTCGTCGCCTCGATGGCGGCTTCGTCTTCCGGCGACACGGTGGTCATGATTGCGCGTCGGCAGCCGGTTGATGGGCAGCCTCCGATGCGTCGGCCATCTGCGGTTTCGCATCGCCCGGCGCCGGATTTTCCGCAGGCTGCGGCGACGGCAGTTCCGCCGGCAGGATCGATTGATGCAGCGAATGATCGATGTCGGCCAGCGGACGCTGGTGGCGCAGCGCTTCAATCTCGGCGCGCAGTTCGTCAAGCTCGGATTGCCGCGCCATTTCGTCGAAACTCTTGCGCAGCTGATCGGCCATCGCGCGGGCTCTTCCGGTCCAGCGCCCCATCATCCGCATCAGTTTCGGCAAGTCCTTTGGTCCCACCACGACCAACGCGACGATGAGAAGAAGGAGAATGTGACTCCAGCTGAAATCCAACATGGCTGCCGATCGGGGAGGCCCGCCTACTGGTCCTTCTTGGCCGCGGCGTCTTCGCGGTGGTCCGGCGCGATACGGTGCGGTTCGTCGTCATGGTCGTTGAGACCCTGGCGGAAACTCTTGATCCCTTTAGCCACATCACCCATCAGGTCGGATATCTTGCCGCGGCCGCCGAACAGGAGCACCGCAACGATCAGCAGGATGAGGATATGCCATATGCTGAGCGCACCCATGAAACCGTCTCCTTTTGCGGGGCGAAGGGCATACAACCCTTCTCGCACCCCGGAGGGGGCGCGTCCCGCTCCTCCTTAAAGACCCTTCGGCCCTCACGGCGCAAGCTTAACCGATAAGGATTTCACCTTTCCTGCCGAGAACCGCGGCCAAATCCCCCAACCGCTTTTGGACAGGTTCACCGGCGATCGAGGCGCGGCGGCGCGGAACCTCGAGAAGAACGCGGGTCGGGGTCAAGCGCAATTTGTAATGCTGCAACTCACCGGCGGCCGAAGCCGTCAGTGCGAAGGCAAGGCGGGTCGCAAGCCCGATCTGCCGCGACAGGATGGCGTCGCCGGCGCTTAGAAGATCGCCCAGCGCCAATTCGCGGGGGAAGTCCTCGTCGCCCGAATAACGGTAGAAAACGGCCGCAGCGATGACCGCGCGCGCGCGATGGCCGGCACCCCCGAAGGGCGCAGTCAGCACCTGATGGAACGCACCCGAGGCCCTGTCGTCGGGATGGCGCCGCCAGCCGATATCGGAAAACAGGCTCGCGGCGTGGCGCACGCGGCGCTCGTCGGCGCGCTCGTTCGGGAACAGCGGCGATGCCCATTCGAAGATTCCTTCGGCATGCGCCGGCGTCCGGCTGGTCCTGGTATTGGTCGCAGCGGCAAACGCGATCAGCGGATCGCGTGCGCGCTCGTCCGCCGACAGCTTTTCAAACAGCAGGCCTTCGCGCAGGCCATAGGCCGAGATCACCACCTCGCGCAGATCGCTCGCCAACAGCAGCCGCTCGAGAACGACCGCGCCATAGGGCAACGATTCCGCGCGCCGCCGCGAGACGATCTTCATCTTGTCGAGCGATTTGCGCGACAATTGTGCCACGACCTTGCACAATTTGAGCGCCCGGGCGCGGGGTATCTGATAGCCATGCAGCACATGGAGCGGATAACCGGCCTCTTCCATGTCGACGCGGGCAAAGCTTCGCCACGCGCCCCCGACGGCATAGAGAGCGTCGCCTTCCAGCGAACCCAGAGCCTCCAGCGCGCCCAGGCCGTCATCCACCGCACCGCGCGCCTTGTCCGCATTGCCCTTGGCAACGTCCATCAGCCGCAAAGGGCCAAAGGGCAAGGTGAGCGCATCGCCCGTCTGGCCGTCATGAACGGTGACCATATCGAGGCTCCCGCCACCCAAATCGGCGACAAGGCCGCTGGCGCGGGGGATGCCGGCCAGTACGCCTTCGGCAGCGAGACGAGCTTCCTCTTCGCCCGACAAGATGCGGATCGGGCCGCCCCATGCCGCTTCGGCTCGTCGCACAAATTCTTGACCATTGACGGCGTCCCGCGCTGCCGCCGTTGCAACGGCCTCGCGGATATCGACACGATGCGCCTCGGCCAGCATGCGAAATCGGCTCAGTGCCTCAAGCGAAAGTGCGATGCCTTCGTCGTGGAGTTTGCCGGTCGTCACCATGTTGCGACCGATGGCACAGATCGCTTTTTCGTTGTGAACAACTGCAGGCGTCCGCGACAGGCTTTCGTAGATGACCAGGCGGACGGAATTCGAACCGATGTCGACGATGGCGACAGGGCCGCTGCGGCCACGGGAACTGCGCGCAACGCCCACCCCACGCAGATCGACAGGCGCGCTGGAAAGCGATGACACCATCTTAATCCCGCCGTCCCGGAATCGCAGATATCGCACCGGATCTCGCCTGGTCGATTTTGAGGGCGCGACCGCGGCCGGACAGCGACGGATTCGTCATGAAATAAGTATGCGCACAAAACGCATCGTCGGCCATCGCGTAGGGATCGCGAATGTAGCATCCATCGGGCATCATCTGCCAGCTTTGGGCCTGATCCTTGAGCTCTGCAACCATGATCTGATTGAGTACCTGTTCGTGCACCGTCGGATTCTCGATCGGCACCAGCGTCTCCACGCGGCGGTCGAGGTTGCGCGGCATCCAGTCGGCCGAGGAAATATAGATCTTCGCCTTGGGCGATGGCAGACCGTGCCCACTGCCAAAACAGACGATGCGGCCATGCTCGAGGAAGCGGCCGATAACGCTCTTGACGCGAATGTTGTCCGAGAGCCCGGGCACGCCGGGCCTCAGGCAACATATGCCGCGCACGATGAGTTCGATGCGGACGCCGGCCTGGCTCGCGAGATAAAGCGCGTCGATCAGTTTGGCGTCGACGAGGGAATTCAGCTTCACCCAGATCGCGGCCGGGCGGCCGGCCCGCGCATGCGCGATTTCTTCCTGGATGCTGTCGATCAGCTTGCCCCGCAATGTCAAAGGCGAAATCGCGATCTTCTCGAGAGCAATGGGTTCGGCATAACCAGTGATATAATTAAATAATTGCGCCGCATCGCGCCCGAGCGCCGGATCGGCCGAAAACAGCGACAGATCGGTGTAAATCTTGGCCGTCACTGGATGATAGTTACCGGTCCCGAAATGGACATAGGTGTGCAGCTGGCCAGCTTCGCGGCGCACGACCAAACTGACTTTGGCATGGGTCTTCAGCTCGATGAAGCCGTATACCACCTGCACGCCGGCCCGTTCCAGATCGCGCGCCCATTGAATGTTCGCCGCCTCGTCGAAGCGGGCTTTGAGCTCGACCAGCGCTGTGACCGACTTGCCGGCATCGGCCGCTTCGATAAGCGCCTTGACGATCGGCGAGTCCTGCGAGGTGCGGTAGAGCGTCTGCTTGATCGCGACGACGCCGGGGTCGGCGGCGGCCTGTCGCAGAAATTGCACGACGACGTCGAAGCTTTCGAAAGGATGATGGACCACAATGTCCTTGGCACGAATTGCCGCAAAGCAATCGCCGCCGTGATCGCGGATGCGTTCGGGAAAGCGGGCCAGGAATGGTTCGAACTGAAGATCGGGCCGCTCTTCCAATATGAGCCTGCGGGTATCGGACAGGCCAAGCAGATGATCGACAAGGACAATTTCCGAGGTCTTGAGATTGAGGTGATCGCCGATGAATTGACGCAGATCCGCCGGCATCGAACCGCCGCAGAACATCTGGATAACCGAACCGCGCCGACGGCGTTTGAGCAACGTCTCGAACAGGCGCACCAAATCCTCGGCCTCTTCTTCGATTTCGACATCGCTGTCGCGGACGATGCGGAAGAGACCGGAACCGATGACGGTATGACCGGGGAACAAACGGTGCAGATAGAGTCCGAAGACATTTTCCAACGAGATGAAGCGCGCGGATGCCCCTTCGCCGGGCAACCGCACAAAGCGCGTCAATTGTTGGGGCACCGGCAGGAGCGCCGTGACCGTCTTGCCCTCGCGCTTGCGCAACAGCCGCAGCGCCAGCGTAAAGCTGAGATTTGGGATGAACGGAAACGGATGCGCCGGATCGATGGCGAGCGGTGTCAGAACCGGAAATATCTCCTTGTGGAATTCGGTATCGAGCCAGACCCGATCGGCATCGGACAATTCTTCGGGTTCGACGACGGCGATACCTGCGTCCCGCAATTCGGCGCGCAATGCGGCCCATATGTTCTGCTGGTCGCCGATCAATGTGCCGGCGACCTGTTCGATACGGGCGATCTGCTGTGCCGGGGTCAAACCGTCATCGCTGACCGAGGCTACCCCTGCTGCGACCATGCCCTTCAAACCGGCGACTCGGACCATGTAGAATTCGTCGAGGTTGGAGGCGGAAATCGACAGGAAGCGCAGCCGCTCCAGCAGCGGATGGCGCCTGTTCAGGGCCTCCTCCAATACGCGCTGATTGAAAGCCAGCCATGACAGTTCGCGATTGATGAAGCGGTCGGGCGATGTCGCCTCGGCAGCCAGTTTTGCTTTCACGTCAATTGCGTCCGATGGAATTTCGCCATCCGGCGCAACCGCGACGGAAAGAGGCTCCATTTTCGCTTTGGTCCTTGCCATTTTCGGTCTCGCGGGCGTGCGCGAAACCATAGCGGTCTTGGACGATTCTGTCATGGCAACCTTTCATCGCAGCCTGTGAGAAGCTCGCGCACCAAGGCGAGGCTGATGGGGCGCGTCTCCGACAATGCCTTCGCGTCGGCCTTAGCAATGAATTGTCGAATGGATTCGGGCGAGCGCTCCAACGAGCGGATCATAGTTTCGACAACCACGTCCGATACCGACAATTGGCGGTCCGCCAGAAGTTTTCGTGCCAGGCCTGCGAGCAGTTCGTCGTCGGGCGCCCAGACAGGCAGGCTCAGGAGCGCCGAAAAGCGCGAGGCAAGATCTGGGAGCATGCAGGCCCAGGCCGCGGGGGCTTCCTTTCCCGTCAAGAGGACGGGTGCCTGAGGTGTCGCCCCTTCGAGAAGGCCGAAGAGCATGACGTCGCGCGCGGCCGTTGGCGGCAGAGAATCGACGTCCTCGACAACCAGGGGACCGTTCGCCGGCACATCGCGCACAAGGTCGGCGGCCGAACAGATTTGTGCCCCGGAAGCCCTCCGCCAGATGGATGCGAGATGCGTCTTGCCGGAGCCCGACGGCCCATAGATCGCGGCCCTCGCCACAGGCCAGTTCGGCCATGCATCAAGAAACGCAACCGCCTGCGCATTGGCCGGAGCAACGATGAAATCGCTGCGTCCCTGCGCCGGCTGCGGTGACAGGGGCAAAACGAGCTGCAACGCCAATCCCTCACTCCCGAAAATGTCGGCTCAGACCGCGCGGTGGCGATTCTGCGCAATCGACTTTAACAGCAATTGTCCGTAGGCGAGCCACGAGAGAAGCGTCGCAGCAGCTGTCGCGACAGCCATCCTGTGCAACCAACGCGACCAATCAAGGCCGGCCGACAGCGCCACCAATGCGAGCGCAACATAGCCGATTTGAAGAGCCGTGCTGAGCTTGCCGACAAAGAGCGGCGCAATGCGGATCGGCCATTCGAACCAGATGGCCAGCACCACGCCCAGCACGATCGCCGCATCGCGGCCAACCACAATCACCGTCAACCAAAGCGGGGCGACGCCCATCACCGTCAAGGTCAGAAACGAAGCCAGCATGAGAAATTTGTCGGCCGCGGGATCGAGGTAACGCCCAAAGCGCGTGGCAAAACCGAAACGCTTGGCGAGAAACCCGTCGGCGGCATCACTCAATCCTGCGAACGCGAAAACGCCGAGCGCGGCGCGATCGTTGCCGCCGATCAAAAGCAACGCCACGGCCGGCGCCGCAGCCAGACGCAACCACGTCAGGAGATTGGGAATGTACTTGAAAAGGCCGCTCACTGGGGCGCGGGGATGGGAACAGGCACCTGCACGCCAAGCTGCCATGTCCCGTTGGTGTTGGACAGGTCCAGATTCGACTGCGCGGCAAATTCCACCAATTGCTCGGCGGAGCCGACATAAGTGATCGCGATGCGGGCTTCCCCGGTGTCCATCGCCAGAACGGCCACGTCGGTCACCGTGGGGACCGCCGAGAGCTTCTGCATCAATGTTCCCCAATCGGCAAGCGAGGCGATTTGGACATCGGCGGTCAGCTTCCACCGCTTGCTGAAATCGATCGCCGAACGGCCCTTCCAGGCGTCGACAATCGCTGCCGCGGCGGCATCGGCGGCAGCGGCATAGATTTGCCTTGCAGGTTCTCTCGGTTTGACCGGCACGACGACATTCGGTATCGGCGGCGATGCACCGGGTCCGACGCGGCGCAACGCTACCGTAATCATGCCCTTGCCCGGCGTTGCCTGGACGAGAAACACATCGGTCGCATGCACGCGCGACGCCACCGGCTCCACGTCCGGCCATTGGGCCGTTGCAAAATTGATCACGCCCAACGCCTGGGCGTCCAGCGCATCCCCTACCGGGGCAACAATCGGCACGGCGCCGGTCGCATATTTGGGATTGGACCACAACAAGGCCCAGGGTGAATGGGCCGAATAGCCGGGGGCCATGGCGACTACCATGACCGGCTTCGCCGCCATATCGACATAGGGAATGTCCTGGCTGCGCAGCAGCCTTCTCACCGCGTCAGGATTGAAGACATAGCTCATGCTCGCGACGAATCGCGTGGTCGAACGGCGTTCGTCGGCAACCACATAGTTCCGGATCATGCGCTGCAGCGCCATGTCGTCCAGCACCGGCTGGCGCGGCCAGTCCTGCGTCTTGGTGAGGCGGCGGAACAGCGTGGTCCAGGCCCGGCTTCGCCCTTCGTCGATGGCGATATTCTGGGCCACGGACGACGACGATGCCGTCGCGTCCACGGCAACGCCGGAAACAGTGAATGGGTCATCGGCCGCGCGCGCATCCGCAAAGGGTAGCATACACGCCAAGCCGAGCACGAGGATGAGAGCAACACGCTGCATGGGGAACCTTTCGGGTCGTCAGACTATAGTGGGCAAGCCGCGCCCAAGGAAGGCGGTCCAGCGAGACTGCCCAATACGCCTGCCTGGATCGAGACACTTTTAATTCGGGCATGCGCCGGTTTTGTGCATATTTAGCCCAGATCCCGCGGTTTCTTCCGTCACGGAGCCCGAACCGTCACCGCTCCCACAGCTTGCGACTTGCGCGGTGCCACCTTAAACGAAAGATGCTTTCTTTACGCCCGGCCGCAATGACCACTGAACCCGGCAAAAATGCACTGACCTACAAGGACGCAGGTGTCGATATCGACCGTGGGGACGCGCTGGTCGACCGTATCGCTCCTTTCGCCAAGGCCACGCGCCGGCCCGGAGCCGATGCCGCGCTGGGCGGCTTCGGCGGCCTGTTCGATCTCAAGGCGGCGGGCTTCCACGACCCTATCCTGGTCGCCGCGACCGACGGCGTCGGTACCAAGCTCAGAATTGCCATCGAAACGCGGCGCTTCGGCGGGCTCGGTCAGGATCTCGTGGCGATGTGCGTCAACGACATCGTCGTGCAGGGCGCCGAGCCGCTGTTTTTTCTCGACTACTACGCCAGCGGAAAGCTGGAAGTCGAAGTTGCGGCCGCGGTCGTCGAAGGCATCGCCAGAGCCTGCCGGGATACGGGCTGCGCGCTGATCGGCGGCGAGACGGCCGAAATGCCGGGCCTGTATGCCAGAAACGATTTCGATCTTGCGGGCTTCGCCGTGGGCGCCGTCGAGCGTCCCGATATCCTGCCCAAGACCGATCGCATGCGGGCGGGCGACGCGCTGATCGGCGTTGCTTCCTCGGGCGTCCATTCCAACGGCTATTCGCTGGTGCGCCGCGTCGTCGCCGATTGCGGGCTGTCCTACGACGCACCGGCGCCGTTTGCGGTCGGCCAAACGCTCGGCGAAGCATTGCTCACCCCCACCCTGCTGTATGTCGAAAGCGCGCTCGCCGCGATTCGGGCGGGCGGTGTGCACGGCTTCGCTCATATCACGGGCGGCGGCATTACGGAAAATTTGCCGCGGGCACTGCCCGAAGGCCTCGACGCCGAAATCGATCTTGGCGCATGGACTCCGCCGGCAGTCTTTGGCTGGCTGGCGAAGTCGGCCGGCATCGGCCCGTCCGAGATGCTGCGCACCTTCAACTCCGGCATCGGGCTTGTCGCCATTGCATCCCAGGACCGGGCGGACGCGGTGATCGCCGCCTTTGCATCCGCCGGACAGCGTGCAACCCGGATCGGAACATTGGCCGCCAGCGAAGGCGAACCCAAAGTGCGTTACAGGGGCGCGTTGCGGCTGTGAGTTCGCGCCAGCGCACAGCCGTGTTGATCTCGGGGCGCGGCAGCAATTTGCAGGCCCTCATCGATGCGGCGGCCGACCCCACCTATCCGGCCGATATCGCACTGGTGCTGTCCAACATCGCCGATGCCCAGGGACTGGAGCGCGCGCGCCACGCCGGAATTGCAACGGCGACGGTCTCCCATCGCGGGTTCAAAGCGCGCGAGGCTTTCGATGCCGCGATGGATGAAAAGCTGCGCGACGCGGAAATCGAAATCGTTTGCCTGGCAGGCTTCATGCGCGTTCTTTCAGCAAGCTTCGTGCGCCGCTGGCAGGGACGCCTGCTCAACATCCATCCCTCGCTCTTGCCGGCGTTCAAGGGCCTTGACGTGCATCGTCAGGTGCTCGATGCGGGTGTGCGCATCTCGGGCTGTACCGTGCATTTCGTCGTACCGGAACTGGATTCTGGTCCGATCATCGCGCAAGCCGCCGTGCCCGTGCTCGCCTCGGACGACGAGGAAACACTCGCAGCACGCACGCTGGAAGCGGAGCACAAACTCTATCCGATGGCGCTCGGGCTGTTGGCGCACGGCCTGGTAAAGCTCGAAGGCGCAAGCGCCGTATTCGCCGCAATGCCGGCGAATACGGGCGTGCTGTTCAATCCGGCGCTATAGGTTCGCTCGGATCAGCCGTGCTCCTGGTAGACGTCGCCGCCGTGGCGTTGACCGAAGCGCTCGCCGAATTGCGGGCCGTGGCGATGGCCAAAATGATCCGCTTCCTGATCGAACAGTTTCTTCTGCTCGGGTGTGAGCGACTGGTAGAGCGCCTCGAGCGCCGGGCGTTCGCTCCGCAGCGCATCAAGCCGCGCTTCCAGCATTTTCTGCCGATTGGCATTGCGCTCCAGAGCGTCGGGGAAATGAGCCGGCATCGGCGTGCGCGCGAGGCAGGTTTCCGAACGCGATTTGGCCCGGTTTAACACGGAATCACGCCACTGATTGAATGCGCTGCGTTGGGCATCGCTGATGCCAAGAGACGCTTCGAGATAAGCGAGCCGGCCGGCTTGGCGCGCGTAACGATCATTGCACATGCGCGCATGCCAGGCAGCCATCTCTTGCTTGTCCGGCATGTGCCAGGCGTGGGGCGCGGCGCCATCGGACGGCGGTTCGGCAAGGGCGGCAGGCGCGCAAAACACGGCAAACGACATCGCGGCGACGAGAACTTTCATAGGCGACATGGAATACCTTCAGCTTGGAATGCAAGAATGACCTTAGCATGCTCATGCCGGCGAATGTTTTGCGGATTTGTCTCGATTTGTCGCGAATGTTCGCAATGACGCCGCCCACGCGGCACGTTCGCCTTACGCGCCCATGCCTGCGAGTTTGGCGCTGATGTCCCATAGATGCTTCGCATCGGCGTCGTTCTGCGCCTCTTTCGTCGGCTGCTCTTGTTTCAATTTGTGGAAATAGAGACCGCTGACATTCTCGACCTCGGGCGAGGACGCAAGGTAGATGATCGTCTCGGCGCCCTGCTCTGGCGACAGTGCGAAATTCCTGGCGATCCCCTGCACGAATGCAAACCAACCGCCATTCTGCGCCCCCAAACGCGTGGCGACGAAGCCCGGATGCAGGCAATTGGCGGTGACGCCGGTGCCCTGGAGCCGCCGTGCCAATTCGCGTGTGAACAAAATATTGCAAAGCTTGGAGCGGCTGTAAGCACCCATCCCGGAATAACGCTTGCCCGACTGCAGATCGTCGAAATCGAGCCTGGCGGCGTTATGGGCCGCCGACGCCGTGGAAACGATGCGCCCGCCGGAATGAAGGCAGGGGCGCAGCAGATTGGTCAGCACGAAATAGGACATGTGGTTGACCGCAAAGGTCTTCTCGAGGCCGTCTTCCGTTATCTGGCGGGTCATGAAGATGGCGCCCGCATTGTTGATCAGCACGTCGATATGAGGTTCTGCGGCGGCGATTTCGGCGCCGACGCGCTTGATTTCAGCAAGCCGCGACAGATCGGCGTAATAGGCTTTGTGGTCCGGGCCCGGCGCGATTGCCCTCAAATGCTTGAGCGTTGCCTCGCCGCGGGTGCGATCGCGCGCAATGAAGACGATCCGCGCGCCCTTCACTGCCAGCCGATCCGCCGCGACTTCCCCGATCCCCGACGTCGCCCCGGTGATGACAACGGTTTTGCCGCTCATGAAAGAGACCTCCGGCAATGAAAAAACCATCGCAGGCGCATCTCGCCCGAAAAAATCCGCGGCCCATTTACCCCACGATATCGAGATCGCTGAAAAAGAAATGGATTTCGTTCGCCGCGGTTTCCGCCGCATCGGAGCCGTGCACCGAATTGGCCTCGATCGACTCGGCGAAATCCTTGCGGATGGTTCCGGGAGCGGCTTTTGCTGGGTCCGTCGCGCCCATCACTTCGCGGTTCCTGGCGATGGCATTCTCGCCTTCGAGCACCTGCACGACAACGGGCCCCGACGTCATGAACTCGACGAGGCTCCTGAAGAAGGGCCGCGCTTTGTGGACCGCGTAGAACGCCTCAGCCTGGGCGGTCGACAGAAGCATGCGACGCTGCGCCACGACGCGCAGACCGGCGCTTTCGAAGCGGGCAACGATCTGCCCGGTCAGGTTTCGCCGCGTCGCATCCGGCTTGATGATGGAGAGCGTGCGCTCGGTCGCCATGTGAAACTCCGTCTATGGGGAAAGCGGGGCCTTATAGAAGCGGGTTGGCCTGGCCGCAAGGCATGGTAGAAGCCCCGGCACCTGGAGTTGAGAATGCTTACGATTGACAACGTCACATACCGGATTGCCGGCCGCGAGATTCTGAGCGGCGCCAGCGCGCGTCTGCCTGCCGGGCGGCGGATCGGCCTTGTCGGGCGCAACGGCGCCGGCAAATCGACGCTGCTCAAACTGATCCTGGATCAGCTGCATCCCGACCTCGGCGACATTGCGAAACCGGCGAGCTGGCGCATCGGCGCAGTGGCGCAGGAGGCGCCCGCGGGTGCGGAGGGCCTGCTCGACACGGTGCTTGCCGCCGATTCCGAACGCGCTTCGCTCCTGGGCGAATCGGAAACCGAAACCGACGCCCATCGCCTCGGCGACATCCATGCGCGTTTGGAGGCAATCGACGCCTATTCGGCACCGGCCCGCGCCGCCTCGATCCTCGCCGGCCTGGGCTTTCCGGCCGACGCGCAGCTGCGTCCCTGTTCCGAATTTTCCGGCGGCTGGCGCATGCGCGTGGCGCTCGCCGCCATCCTCTTCGCCGCGCCCGATCTGTTGCTGCTCGACGAGCCGACCAATTATCTCGACCTCGAAGGCGTGCTGTGGCTCGAAGAATTCCTGCGCCGCTATCGCGGCACCGTTCTCATCGTCAGCCACGACCGCGACCTCCTCAACACGGCGGCCGAATTCATTCTCCATCTCGAGCACGGCAAGCTCACGCTTTATACTGGTGGCTACGACACCTTTGTCGAGACGCGCGCGGCGCGGCGCGCCCTCGACGCGGCTTTCGCCCGCAAGCAGGAAGCCGCCCGCAAGCACATGCAGGAATTCGTCGACCGCTTCCGTTACACCGCTTCGAAGGCGCGTCAGGCGCAAAGCCGCCTCAAAATGCTCGGGCGCATGAAGACGATCGACATCCCGCTCGACGAAAACGTCGCGCCGATCCGCCTGCCGCAACCGGAGGAAACGAGCCCGCCGCTCCTCACCCTTGAACACGTGTCCGTCGGCTATGAACCTGGCAAGCCGATCCTGTCGAACGTGTCGCTCAGGCTCGATCCCGACGACCGCATCGCGCTGCTCGGCCAGAACGGCAACGGCAAATCGACGCTAGCGAAGCTGCTCGCCGGCAAGCTCGACGCCATGGCGGGCGAAATGATCCGTTCGCGCAAGCTGACCGTCGGCTATTTCGCGCAACACCAGCTCGACGAACTCGACGGCGCGATGACGCCGCTCCAAACGCTCGCAAGATTGCGCCCCAGGCTGACGGAACAGGAATTGCGCACGCGTCTCGGCGGCTTCGGTTTCTCGGCCGACAAGGTGAAGACGGCGGTCGGCAAGCTCTCGGGCGGCGAACGCGCACGATTGATGCTGGCGCTCGCCACGCTCGACAAGCCCAATCTGCTGCTGCTGGACGAGCCGACCAACCATCTCGACATCGACGCGCGCGAACAGCTCCTCGACGCGCTCAACACATTCGAAGGCGCGGTGGTGCTCATCAGCCACGACCGGCGGCTGATCGAAGCCACCGCCGATCGCCTGTTCCTCGTGGCGGGCGGCGCGGTCGAACCGTTCGACGGCGATCTCGAAGATTACCGGCGTTTTCTGCTGACGCGAGATCGCGACAGCACGCGCGCGCGCGACGAAACACCGGTGAAAAAAGAGGGCATGCGCCGCGGCTCCGCCGAACGAAGGCGCGAACTCAAACCGCTGAAGGACAAGGCCGAGGCCGCTGAAGCGCAGATAGCGGAGCTCAACGCCGAGATCGTCAAACTCGACCGCGCGCTCGCCGATCCGCTGCTGTTCACGCGCGATCCGGCGAAGGGCGCCGCCGTTTCCCGCAAACGCGCCGAGGCTGCCCGCAAACTGGAAGCGGCGGAGCTGCGCTGGCTGGCGGCGTCGGAAGCCTACGAATCGGCGGCGGGCGAAGGGTAGCGCACCAGCCGCAAGCCAATTCCCTGCAAACAGTGACAGCGAATTTTTCATCCGTATACGTCCTTTCGCGCCGTCCCGCTTCGGCGCCCCTGCGCCGGTGCAGAAGGCCCCAGGAGTTTGACCGCGATCAACACAATTCCCCCAGCGAAAGGGTAATTTGGATATTCGCCGCGCTGGCATCTTCGCGGGACCGCCGGCGAGGGCAGAACCGGGAGGCAGGACATGCACATTGATCGCAGCGAATTCGGCAGCGTCACGATCGACGGCAAGACCTACGGTCACGACGTGGTCATCGGCCTGTCCGGCCACGTCTGGAAGCGAAAGAAAAAGCTCTCTAAAAAACTCTATGGCACGTCGCACACGATCTCGGAGGCAGAGGCCGAAGCCGTTTTTGAGAAGGGAAGCGATCTGCTGATCATCGGCACCGGCCAGGAGGGAAACGTGCGGCTTTCGCCCGAGGCAGAGAGCTATCTCGCGAAAAAAGGCTGCAAAGTGTTGTTGGAGCCCACTCAGGAGGCGATCAAGTCTTTCAACCGAGCGCATGGACATAAAATCGCGCTGATGCACGTCACGTGCTGATGCGCCTGCACCGGGAGCGCCCGGGCTGCCTTGTGCACGACAACTGAAGGCGGATAGGGCAGGCATGGCACACATTCTTTATGGCGGCGCCACGACGACAGGGGTGGTTCGTCGCCGGATACGGAATGGTCGAGAATGAGCGCGGGCGCTGTCGTTCCGCGATGGGAATGGCGGTGTTTCGCACCTTCCCTCACAGAATTGGCGCAGGCGGCATCGATGCCGCACGACACCGCCTCGCGTGAAAGCGACGAAACCTATCTTCTCGGTCCGGGCGAGACGGAGAACGCGAAGGTTCGCGACGGCACCCTCGATATCAAGCGACTGCGCCAGACCAACGCCGAAGGCCTTGAATTATGGGAACCCGTCATCGAGCTTGGATTTCCGCTGAGCAGAAGCGATCTGGCTGCAGCCTCTGCGGCTTGCACATTGCCGTTCCAGGACCTGCGCCGGGGTTCTTACACCATCGGACAATTCATCGACGAAGTGGTCACGCTGCGACGGTGTCTCGCGGCGGTCCAGGTTCACAAATCACGTCGCGCTTTCAGCTTTTCCGACTGTATCGCCGAATTGGCGCAGCTCACGGTTCGATCCCTGGTGCTCGACAGTCTGTCGTTTGAACACGAGAATCCCGAGCGCGTCCTCGCGGCGTTGCGCGCTCTCGGTCTTGACGGCCACAACAACACCAATTATCCGCGCGGACTGAAGCGCGCCCTCGGGCTTGAACGCCAATCGGCGTGAGTGGTGGAGGGAATAATTCATGGCAACCGAGATCGAGCACAAATTTCTGGTCGATACCGCTCTGTGGCGTCCGCAAAATGGCGGCGTGCTGTACCGCCGGGCTACCTTTCGTCGGCGAAGGAACGCGTCGTGCGCGTGCGTATCATGGGCGAAAAGGCCTACCTCACGGTAAAGGGCCTCACGGTGGGGATAAGCCGCCTGGAATTCGAATACCCAATCCCCGTTGCAGACGCCGCCGTCATGCTGGATCGACTGTGCGAGCGGCCGCTCATCGAGAAAACCCGCCATCGCGAGATGTTCGACGGACGGGTCTGGGAGATCGATATATTCCACGGCGACAACGAAGGTCTGGTCGTGGCGGAAGTCGAAGTTGCCAGCCATACGGATCAGATCACACCGCCATCCTGGGTGACGGACGAAGTATCGGACGACCCTCGCTACTTCAACGCCAATCTCGCCTCCAACCCCTATAAGAACTGGAGGCGCGATCACGCCTGATCTTTTGCATCGCCTTTGCCGGCTCGCAATCGGTTTTGGCGAAATCAGATCGTCTTGAAATCCTGCGAACGAGCCCGCAAAATTTGTTTGCATTGATCCGTATCATGGAAATAGCGGCAAAATTGCAGTTCAATTCGTCGTCTGGCCCACGGAGGCAGTGCCGGAGAAGCAAGGTAGCGAAGCGTTCTTTGGGCGCCGATCTGCCGATGCGATGTACCGGGCACGCTGTTGATGCGGGTCAGCGGGCTCGCAGCCGCCAAGCCTGAGGCGCCCAGAAGGAAACTTTGCGGGTGGAAGGCTGGCGGCACGAGCCTCTTGCAATATGCCTTCGCTTAGCCTTTCACGCAGACGACCGGCGCGAGCCGGGCCACCCGCCGCGCAAGCCCTGCCTGTTCGGCACTCGCGACGACGGCGCCGATGTCCTTGTAGGCGCCCGGTGCTTCCTCCGCGATGCCGCGCGAGGACGGACTGCGGATGACAATACCGCGCCCATAAAGCTCGTCGCTGACCTGCCGACCTTTCCATTGCCTGGCGGCGGCATGGCGGGACATGGCGCGGCCGGCGCCGTGACAGGCCGACGAAAACGCTTTTTCTTCGCTGGTTGCCGTTCCGGCGAGAATATACGAATTTGTTCCCATGCTGCCGCCGATCAGCACGGGCTGGCCCGAATCGCGAAGGCTTGCCGGCAGACTCGGATGGCCGGGACCGAACGCGCGCGTCGCCCCTTTGCGATGAACGAAGAGTTCACGCTGCTTGCCTTCCACCGCGTGTATTTCGACCTTGCAGGTATTATGGGACACGTCAAAAAGAAGCGGCATCTCCGCTTGCGGAAAAAAGTGCCGCATGACGCGCCGCGCGAGATGACCCAGAATTTCGCGATTGGCGAGCGCGCAGTTCGTCGCCGCACGCATTGCGCCGAGATAGCGTTCGCCCAATTCCGAATGGATCGGTGCGCAAGCGAGCTCGCGATCCGGCAGCGAGATGCCGGCCGCTTGCGCCGCGGGCAGCATTTCAGCCAGGAAATCGCTGCCGACCTGATGGCCCAGGCCTCGCGATCCACAATGGATCGTCACGACGACTTGATCGCGGACCAGGCCGTATGCTTTCGCGATTTTCTCGTCGTAGATGTCGGCAATCGTTTGAACTTCGAGATAATGATTGCCCGAGCCCAATGTCCCCATCTCGCGCCGCTGGCGTTTCTTGGCCCGCTCGGAAACGCACTCCGCGCATGCGCCCGCAACCACCCCTCCCTCCTCGATCCGTTCGAGATCGCCAGCGTCTCCCCAACCCCGCTCGAGCGCCCACCGGGCGCCACCTTGAAGCATCCTCTCCATATCGATCGCTTCGAGCATGATGGCGCCTTCGCTGCCGAGCCCCGCCGGAATTTGCTCGCAGAGGGAGTCTGCGAGCTGTCTTTGAACGGGCTTGACCTCCGGCAGCGAAATTCCGGTCAACATGGTGCGCACGCCACAGGAAATGTCGAAGCCCACACCACCCGCCGAAATCACGCCGCCCCGGTCCGGATCGAATGCAGCGACCCCGCCGATGGGGAAACCGTAACCCCAATGCGCGTCGGGCATCGCGTATGCCGCACGGACAATCCCGGGCAGCGCCGCGACGTTTGCCGTTTGGGTGAATACCTTGTCGTCCATATCGCGCAGCAATTGTTCGTCGGCGTAGATGATTCCAGGGACACGCATCGCGCCGACGGGCTCGATGCGCCATGTTGTGGAGTCGATCTTCGTGAAGCGTGAGGGATCCATCCGGATGCTCCTTCAGACGTCAACGACGCAGCGCGCCGACCAGCGGCCGCTCTCGTCCTGCGACACGTTCAATTCGGTGTAGGTCGCACCTTTGGGTTCGCAGGCAGGCTCATGCCGCGCGCGGTCGATCGCCTCTCCCCAAATCGACGCGGTCAGAGTGCTTCCTGAAACGCGGACCTCGAACCGGCCGAAAAGCATGCGCCTGACCGCCATCTCGTAGATGATCGCATTGAGCCAGGCGACCAACAGCAGTTCCCGATCGGTGGCCTCGCAACGGATGTCGAGACGCGTGGCAGACGCAACGTCGGCATCCGTCACTGCGGCGGTAAGCGCCAGCGCCGCTTCCTCGAACGCGGCTTCCACGGTGGCGCCCCATCCGCAGATACCGAGATCCGCGTCATGCGGGAAATGTCGCCAGCCGCGCTCGGCCATGATGAATACCTCAAAACCAACGCATCGCGCAGTGCCGCACCGCTCCCTTTGCATAGGGCAATGCCAGAAAAACGCACTGATAAAAATCAAGGAAAAACGGCTGTCGCGGCGCCTCGTTCTGCAGCATCCGATTTTCGACGTCCGACGCGGAGAAAACGGGAACAGCTGCACAACGAAAAGGGCGACAGACCGATCGCCTGCCGCCCTCGAAACTTCGATTTGACGATCGCAGCGCGATCCATTTATTCGCCGGCGCGGTCCTGCAAGCCGTTGTGAACGTCGAATACGACGTTGCCTTCGCGCCACGCGAAACCGGCATCGGCATCGGCGCAATCGATCTCGCACTCATGGATGAGGCGATCGCACAGCATGACACAGATATCCTCCAGTGCCAGCATGCGCGCGAGCGGCAAACATTGCTGCGGCTCACATGACCTGTCCCCGAATCCCTATTTGAGACCCGCCCTGGCGATGTCGCCCCATTCCTGCTGGGCGCGACGGTAGTGCCGCGGTGCGCCATCCAGCGATTTGAGGATTTCGGCGAAAAGAGATCGCGCTTCGTCTTCGGCGCCGGTCTTCTTCAGCAGCATGGCATAGCGGCAACGCGCCTCTTCGCCGGCAAAATAGCGCACGAGCTTGCGATATTCCTCGAGTGCTTCGCCGTCTTTCCCCTGCAACTCGAGCGCGCGCGCGTAGAGAAGCCGGGCATCCTCGGTCATGAAACCGGGATCGGCTTTCTGCAGCGCATCGAGGCTGGCTTGCGCGCCGGCACCGTCGCCCGCCAGGAACTGGGCGCGCGCCAGGCCCTGCAGCAGGGCGGGATCGTCGTGAAACTGTCCGACCAGCATGCCCTGATAGAGCGCAACGGCCTCGGCATAGGCGCCGCGCGCGACATATTGCTCGGCAAGGGCACGCTTGGCATCGATCGAACCCACCATTTCGACGGCGCGCTGGGCTTGTTTGAGACCGCCATACGGATTGGCCGCCGCTCGGACATTGGTGGCGAACCTGTGAGACGCGCGGCTGCGCATCAGGTCGGGCATGATCTCCACCGCGAAATAGGCGATGCAGCCCACCATCGGCAGGAAGAAGATGACGACGACCCAGAGAAAGTTACGCCCTGTCTTGATCGCGTGAATGATGCAGGCGACTTCCAGGATAAGCGGCGCCAGAAAGAAAATGTAGCCCAAGGACGGCTCCGGATGTGGGGCGTGGTCCTTAGCAATAGGCCGGGGTGACTACAAGTTAGAACGATTTCAGATTGCGCTGATGCAGTCGAACGCCTCTCACCTCGCCACGGGCGCCGAACCGAGGTCTTCGGGGCACGGCATGGTGGGGTTTTTGGTTTCGTCGATTTCAAACCTGCCCTACCCCTGCTTCTCCCATTTTCCTGCCGGGGTTTCTTTCCAATAGGTAACGTCGTGGCCGGCGGCCCTGGCGTCCTTCCAGGCCGTGCGCGCCGCGGCGACGGCAGAGGAATCGCGTCCGTCGAACAATATGACGATGCGGACGAATGCCTTTGCGGCTGCGCTGCTCCAGTCGGGAGCGGATGCGCCGCCGACGAGGAACAACAGCTGCGCATGGTTGGGGTTTCCCTCTTCCACCGTGATCAGGACGGGCTGGCGCGCGGCATCCCCGTCGCCCAATTGGGCATGGGGCAGGAATGTCTGTTCGCTATAGGTCCACAGCAGCGCATCGATCGCGCCGGCGCGGTCGGCGGATTCGGCGCGAATCAACGCGCGCCAGCCGCGCTCGAGCGTTTTTTCGACCAGCCCCGGCAGGACGTCGTCGAGGCCGCGCCGTTCGAGATGATAGAAGAGGACCTCGCTCAACGCTTGCCCCTCGGCGCGCGCACGCCACCCATCACTTTTCGTAATGGTCGGCCACGAGCCGGTTCAGGATGCGCACGCCCCAACCGGTGCCCCAGGATGGTATCAGCGGCTTGTTCTCGCCGTCCTGCCAGGCCACGCCTGCAATATCGAGATGCGCCCATGGGGTCTTGTCGATGAAGCGCTGCAGGAACTGCGCGGCGGTGATCGAGCCCGCATGCGGCCCGCCGACATTCTTCATGTCGGCGATCTTCGACTTGAGCAATTTGTCATAGGCGTCCGACAATGGCAGTCGCCACAGAGGCTCTCCTTCCGCGCGGCCCGCAGCCAGCAGGCGCTCCGACAGCCGGTCGTCGTTCGAAAACAATCCGCCGTTCTCGTGGCCGAGCGCAACCATGATGGCGCCGGTCAGGGTCGCCAGATCGATGACGAATTTGGGCTTGAAGCGGGTCTGCGCGTACCACAGCGCATCGGCAAGCACGAGGCGGCCTTCGGCGTCGGTGTTGAGCACTTCGATCGTCTGCCCGGACATCGACCTGACGACATCGTCGGGGCGCTGCGCCTTGCCGTCGGGCATGTTTTCGACCAGGCCGACGATACCCACCGCGTTCACGCGCGCCTTGCGGGTGGCCAGCGCCTTCAATGTGCCGACCACCGCGGCGGCACCGCCCATATCGCCCTTCATCCCCATCATGCCGGCGCCCGTCTTGAGCGAGAGCCCGCCCGAATCGAAGCACACCCCCTTGCCGACGAAGGCGAGAGGCGCCTCGGTCTTCTTCGCCCGCGTGCCGTTCCATTGCATGACGACGAGCTGGCTTTCGCGTTCGCTGCCCTGGCCGACACCGAGAAGCGCGCCCATGCCGAGCTTCTTCATGGCGGCCTCGCCCAGGACTTCGACCTTCACGCCCAATCTGGCGAGTTCGCGGGCGCGATGCGCGAACGCCTCAGGCGAGAGCACGTTCGGCGGCTCGTTGACGAGATCGCGCGCCAGGAAAACGCCGTCGGCCACCGCGCTCAGAGACGCCCAGCGCTTTTGCGCATCCCTCACATCGTCCGACCCGATCGTCACCTTGTTTAGGGTCGGTTCGTGTTCGTCGCGCCGCTTCGTACGGTACTGGTTGAACGTGTAACTGCGGAGTTTGGCGCCCATGGCCAGATGCGCGGCAAAGCTATCCGCTTTCAGCCTGGCCCCCTTCGGCAGGTCGAGCGCGAAGACGGCTTCTTTTTCGCCGCTCGAAAACAACCGGCCTACGACGCTCGCTGCGAGCCGTTCCGCGATCGCGCCGTCGAACTGCGAGGCCTTGCCCATGCCGATGAGAAGAATCCGTGACGCCTTGAGGCCAGCCGGTGCCAGAAGCTCCACGATTTCGGCGAGTTTGCCGGTAAAGCGGGTGATCCCCTGGGCCCGCTTGAGTGCGCCGCCGACAGCCTTGTCGGCGTCCACAGCACTTGCCGTCAAAGCCCCCCCTTCGAGCGCGCCCACAATTAGCGCGCCGGAGCCGGACAGCGACATTTCGGCGAATGACAATTGCATGAAAAACCTCTCAACAGGGGGGCCGAAGGCCGGAAAGTGCGGGCCGAATTCAGCATGCGCTCAATTCGGGATTGCCGAAAAGCGGCGGGAGAATGCTAGTTTAGGTCGAATCTGGACCGGGACGAAAGGCGCGAGGGAGCGCCCCGTGCCTGACACCACAACTGCTGGACCCGGCATGCCGCGACTGTCAATATATGTCTTGCGCCAGCTGACCGGGCCTGTCGCCTTGTTCAGCTTTCTGTTGACGAGCGTGATCTGGCTGTCCCAGTCGTTGCGCCTGCTTGACCTTGTCATCAATCGCGGACAGTCGGCACCCACCTTCGTCTATTTGACGGTCCTGATCCTGCCGGGACTTCTGGCCATCATCCTGCCGCTGGCCTATTTCGCTGGCACGCTCGTCGGCCTGCACAAGCTCAACGCGGACAGCGAGCTTGTCGTCATGCAGGCATCCGGTTTCAGCCGCATTCAACTGGCCGTTCCGGTCCTGCTCGCCGCCGGTGCGATGATGGCCCTCACCTATCTGTGCAGCCTCTATCTGATGCCGCTCGGCCAACGGGCGATGAAGGAGAAAGAGTTGGACATTCGCGCCGACATCGGCGCCGCCGTTCTCAACGAAGGCGTGTTCAACACTCCGGCCGACGGCCTGACGGTTTTCATCCGCGAACTGACGACCGACGGACATTTGCGCGACATCCTCGTACATGACAGCCGCGAAGCCCAACATCCCACGACCTATATCGCGCAGAGCGGGCTGCTCGTACAAACCCCGGCCGGCGCGCGCCTCATCATGCTCGACGGCACAATCGAGAAGAGCGGAGTCACCGGCCGGAATCTCTCGGTTTTGAGGTTCCAGCGCTACGTCTTCAATCTCGACCAGTTCGCGGGCCCGGCGCATGAAACGCAACGCGAAACGAGCGAGCGCTTCCTGCCCGAATTGCTGTGGCCCAAACCTCCGGGCGCTTTTGACAAACGCACGCGCAACATATTCTTTGCAGAGGCCAACAACCGGCTGGCCGCGCCGCTGTACTGCCTGGCGTTTGCGCTCATCGCCTTCGCCGCCGTAAGCCACGGACGTGGCGCCCGCGGCGCCTACGCGCTGAGACTGACAGGCGCCTGCCTGGGTGCGGTCGCGTTACGCATCGTCGGATATGGTGCCCAGGGCATGGCCGCGCGCGAACCCGTGTTCTGTCTCCTGCTCTATCTGATACCGCTCCTGGGCATCGGCATCGGCCTGGCCGACGTTCTGGGATTCGTCCCGAGTTCCATCTTCCGCCGCAGACGCGCGCCGTTGCGCGAGGCTGTCGCATGAACTTGCCCTGGACGCTGCATCGCTATCTCGCTTACCAGTTCCTCGCGGGCGTCGGCATCGTCTTCGCGGGTTTCGTGTTCCTGTCCTTTTCGATCGACGTCGTCGACATCTTCGATCACACCGCCGGCAAGGATGTTCCCACCTCCGCCGTGATCGGGATGGGTCTGCTGCAAATGCCCAGCCTCGCATTGAAGCTATTGCCGTTCGCGATATTGCTGGGCGGCGTTTTTGCGTTCGTCAGGCTGTCGCGCAGCCACGAGTTGCTGGCCATTCGGGCAGCCGGCGTATCGGCCTGGAACCTTCTGGCACCGTCGCTCGTCGTCGCCGTCGTGCTGGGCATCTTCGCGGTCATGGTGTTCACGCCTTTCTCTTCGCGCATGCTTGTCGAATTCACGGCACTCGAAGCGAAATATATTCGCGGCCAGGCCTCGCAGCTCGACATTTCGCGCAACGGCATGTGGCTCCGGCAAGGCGATGCACATGCGCAGTCCGTGGTCCATGCGCTGCGTGTCGCTAATCAGGGCGTCCAACTCGAGGACGTGATGATCTTCCGCTATGGCGCTGGCGACAGGTTCACCGGCCGCATCGAGGCGCGATCGGCGCAACTGGTGGAGGGAGCCTGGATGCTCCACGACGCGTGGGTGAGCGATAGCGAAGGCAACCCCAAATATTACGGCTCTTACTCCGTCCCCACGACGCTGACCCCATCGCGCATTCAGGAAAGCTTCGCACCGCCGGACACGCTGTCGTTCTGGGCGTTGCCCGGCTTTATTCATACGGCGGAGCAGGCCGGGTTTGGTTCTACGCGCTATCTGCTTTATTTCGACACATTGCTCGCATTGCCGGCGATGTTTGCGGCGATGGTGTTCATGGCGGCGAGCTTTTCCCTGCGTCTGGCGCGGCTGGGCGGCCTGGGCCGCGTCATCGTACAAAGCGCTCTGGCAGGTTTCGGTGTCTATTTCTTCAGCATGGTCACGCAGGCGCTCGGGCAATCGGCAATCCTGCCGATCGCGCTGGCCGCCGCCGCGCCCGCCGCAGCGGCAATTCTCATCGGCATGACTCTCGTCTTCCATCAAGAGGACGGCTGACCGTGCGACTGGGTGCGCTCACTGCAAGCCTGTTGCTCTGCGCCGTGACCATCGCGCCGGCGGCGGAACGCAGGCATAATGCCCCCGCGGCTGCATCCCACGACGCACACAAGGGCGAAATGCTGCTGCGTGCCGATGAAGTCGTCTACGACAGCGATTCTGCCGTCACGACGGCGCACGGCCATGTCGAGATCGACTACAATCACTACATTCTCCTGGCCGACAAAGTTGTCTACGACCAGAATGCGGACAAGGTTACGGCCAGCGGCCACGTCATCTTGCTTGACCCGACCGGCAACGTGACGTTCTCGAACCAGGCGACACTCACCGATCAGATGCGCGACGGCGTATTGCAAGGATTTGCGTCACTCATCGGTGCCAATGGACGGTTCGCCGGCATCATGGCAACACGCACGGGCGGCGTTCGCACGGTCGCGACCCGTGCCGTCTATTCGCCATGCAAGGTTTGCAATAAACCCGGCCAACGCACGCCGCTCTGGCAAATCGAAGCGAAACGCATCGTCTATGACGAGCCCGCTCATCGGATCAATTATTACGACGCCATCGTGGACGCATTCGGCGTTCCGATTCTGTACACGCCGTTCTTCAGCAATCCCGATCCGACCGTAAAGCGCGCCTCCGGCATCCTCATGCCGGAATTCGCCAAATCGAGCACGCTGGGCTACTATACCCGCATTCCACTCTATGTTTCGCTGACCGACTCGCGCGATTTCACCATCGCCCCGCTCCTGACGACGCAAAACGGCGACGAGGTCGAAGGCGAGTATCGCGAACGCTGGGACAATGGCGGCTTCTGGCTCCAGCCCAGCGTTGCCGAAAACCCGCATGGCGGCCTGCTCGACAACAGATACCAGATCTACAGTTCGGTGTTCGGCGGCGGCATCATCCCCATCGACGATACGTGGCACGCGGGTTTCCAGGCGCAGCTCACCTCGAACGAAACCTATCTGGAACGTTACAAGATTTCGCAAGACCGCCAGTTGGTGAACGACCTGTACATCGAAGGAATCAGCGGACGCAGCCGGTTCGCCATCACGGGTTATTTCTTCCAGGGCCTGGTCTCGACCGACAACAACAGCCAATATCCGGTCGTCCTGCCATTGATCGAGTATACCTACATCCCGCAAAACGATGTGTTTGGCGGACAATTCCGCTTCGACCTCAACACGGCCGCCATCTCGCGACAAACGCGCGAAGACGACCAGAGGCTCACCGGCGAAGTCCGCTGGCAATTGCCGCTGATCACCGGCAACGGGCAATTGATCACGGTAGCAACCGACGTCCGTGGCGATGTCTACCATATCGACAATCTGCAACTGATCGACAATCCGCAACTGAGCGCCGTGCCCCCAACCAATCATTACATTTCTCGCGGACTGCCCTACGCCGCGATCGATTGGCGCTGGCCCTTCGTCGCGGAAAGCGCCTCCGGACGAACCTCCTACGTCTTCGAACCGATTGCCCAGATCATCGGCGCACCCTATGGCGGCAATCCCGCCGGCATACCCAACGAAGACAGCAGTGACTTCCAATTCGACGAAACCGACATCTTCAGCTTCAGCCGCCTTCCGGGATACGACATCGTGGAAACCGGCCCGCGTTCGAATGTCGGATTCCGCACCCAGGCGATCTATCCGTCGGGGTCCGTCGAACTTCTCGTGGGCCAGGAATTCCGCCTCAAGCCCGATCCGATCTTCGCCCCGGATTCCGGCGTTTCGGGCACACAATCCGACCTCGTCAGCCGCCTGACCGTTAACTTTCTGCCGCATTTCAGCGCGACGGAGCGGGTGGAAATCGATACCAAAACGGGCACGCTGAGCCGCAACGAAGTCTATGTCGATGCGCAGTACGGCCGCTCGTCGCTGGAGGTGAGCTACCTCAAGCTGCCGGAGGAGGAAGTCACACTCGGTCTGCCCACCCGCGAGGAAATCAACGGCCAGGCCCTGATCGGGCTTTGGAAATATTGGCTCGTCTACGCATCCGCGCAGCGCAATCTTGCCGACGGCACGATGATCGCAGCCGAATACGGTTTCGGCTATGAGGACGAATGCATCGGTATTTCGCTGTCCTATCGCCGAGAATACACGACCGACCAGGATATTCCGCCGTCCACGGATTTTCTGGTACGTTTCAACCTCAAGACCAACGATCAGCCCGCCGACCACACGCTCCTGTTTCCCGAACATCTCTATTCGCATGGCGCGCTTTGACCTCGGGACGGAAATGCTTATTGTTGCCGCTGCCGGGCGGCTGCCCCGTCGGGGGAGCGCGGCCGGTGTCCCGATATCGGAAGAATGCAGCAGAAGGCTTATCGCTTGAGCGCCCGAGTTCGTAGCCGTTTAACATTCGGTATTTCCCTTCTCGCAATGCTTGCAGTGCCGGTTGCTGCGTGGGAAGCGCCTGCGCCACAGCCGCCGGACGCAACCACTGCGCCCGCGGCCGGTTCCGTCGACGAGGCCGCCATCGCCGCACAGGAATCGAAAGAGGCGGTGCACGACAGCGACGGCGTCGCTGCGACCGTCAACGACACGGTGATTTCCAATTACGACGTCAGGCAGCGCGTCGCGCTGTTCATGGCCACGTCCGGCATCCGGCAAACTCCCGAAGCGCTGAAGCAGATTCGCGCCCAGGTCCTGAAGCAGCTCGAAACGGAGCGCCTGCAACTTCTCGAAGCCGAAAAGAACAAGGTATCGGTGTCCGCCGGCGAGGTCGACAAGGCGATCAGCAACATCATGAACGACAACCATCTGTCGTCGGATCAATTGAAGACGATACTTTCGCGGTCCGGCGTGCAAATGGCAACCTTGCGCGCCCAGATCGCGGCCCAGATCGCCTGGTCGAAGCTCGTACAGGACCAGCTCGGAGATCGCGTCCATGTGTCGTCGCTCGACGTCGATGACGAGCTGGCGCGCCTGCGGGCAGGCGCCAACAACCCGCGCTATCTCGTCTCGGAAATCTTTCAGGCCGTCGACACGCCGGAACAGGACGCCAAGGTCCACAAGGATATGGACGATCTTGAAGTGCAGCTGCAGGCCGGCGCGCCGTTTGCGGCCGTTGCGCGACAGCTGAGCCAGAATCCCACGGCCGCACAGGGCGGCGACCTCGGCGTTGTTCAAGAAGGTCAATTGCCGCCCGAGGTCGATGCCGTACTGAAGACCATGCGTCCCGGCCAGATCAGCCAGCCGATCCGCTCGTCCGGCGGCTATTACATCATCATGCTGCGCGAGAAACAGGAACCGGAGAACGCAAAAATCCCGGATACGGTCCCGCAACCGTCAGGCCCGCCAGGGACCCTGCCGCTGGTGCGCATCACCCTGCCCCTCGGCCCCAACCCATCGAAGGATCTGGTGGAACGCGGGTTCCGGGCGGCCGCGGCGCTGCGTTCGCACATCGAAAGCTGCAGCAATGCCAAGGAGGTCGCAAGCCGTCTGCCGGGTGCGATCTTCAACCATTATCCCGAACAAAAGCTCTCCGATCTGAGCGCGCAAATGCAAGCCGCCATCAACCAGGCCGAACCAGGCAGTGCGACGCAACCGCTGGCCTCGCCCGTCGGCATCGAAGTTTTCGTGCGCTGCGACAAGCCGGTGCCGAAGATCACGAGCTTTCACATGCCGAGCCGCGACCAGATCGAGCAGCAGATTTACGAAGAGCAGATCACGACGCTCGCGCGGCAATATCTGCGCGATCTGCGGCGCGATGCCGATGTCGAAACAAAATAACGCCGCCTTCGACGCTCCGATATTCGTGACAATGGGCGAGCCGTCCGGCGTCGGGCCGGAAGTAGCGGTCGCGGCCTATGCGGCGCTAGGCGGAATCGCCGGCTCTCATCCCTTGCGCCTGGTCGGCGATCCCGAAATTTTTCGCGTTTTCGGCGACGTCCCTCTCTCGGCGCTGGTCCCGACGCTGAAAACGAATTCCCGGCGCCCGGGCGAAGCCGATCCGGCGAACGCGCCCGCCATCATCGCCGCGATCGACGAAGCCGTGCGCGCGGCACGCGAAGGCGTGGCAGCAGCCATCGTCACGGCGCCGATTCACAAAGCTTCCCTGTTCGCGGCCGGCTTCGGTTTTCCGGGGCACACGGAATATCTCGCGCATCTGACCGGCGCGCGCCGCGCGGTGATGATGCTGGCCGGCGCAGACCTGCGCGTGGTGCCGCTGACGATCCACATTCCCTATCGCGAGGTTCCCGCACAGATCACACAAGAGGCGATCGTTGAAACCGGCACAATCGTCCTCGACGCATTGCGCCGCGACTTCCGATTGACGTCGCCGCGGCTCGCCATAGCCGGCCTCAATCCGCATGCCGGAGAGAGCGGCGCCATCGGCCGCGAGGAGATCGAAACCATCGCGCCGGCGATCGCGGCCCTTCGCGCCATGGGCCACGATGTGCGCGGACCGTTGCCGCCCGACACGATGTTCCACGCCGAAGCACGCGCGCGCTACGATGCAGCCCTGTGCATGTACCACGATCAGGCGTTGATTCCGCTGAAGACGCTCGCCTTCTGGGACGGCGTCAATGTCACGCTCGGATTGCCCATCGTGCGCACGTCGCCCGATCACGGCACGGCCCTCGACATTGCCGGAAAGGCAAAAGCCGATGCAAGCAGCATGATCGCGGCGATCCGGATAGCAGCCGAAATCGCCGATGCCAGAAGACAGTGACGGCGCCCCCGAAGATAATCTCCCGCCGCTGCGCGACGTCATCGCCGCGCATGGCCTCTCGGCGCGCAAGTCCCTCGGCCAGAATTTTCTTCTCGATCTCAATCTCACGCGGCGCATCGCGCGCGCGGCCGGCCCCCTGGAAGGAACGACGGTCTACGAAGTGGGTCCCGGTCCAGGCGGATTGACCCGCGCGCTTCTGATGGAAGGTGCGACCCGCATCATTGCCGTGGAGCGCGACGAACGCTGTCTCGCAGCCCTCGGTGAAATCGCGCACGCCTATCCGGGCCGGCTCGACATTGTCGCCGCCGATGCGCTCGCCATCGATGAACCCGCATTGCTCCGGCAGCGAAAAATATCGGGACCGGTGCGCGTCGCCGCCAATCTTCCCTACAATATCGGTTCGGCCCTGCTCGTGAAGTGGCTCACGCAGGACTCCTGGCCGCCATTCTGGCAGAGCCTGACGGTGATGTTCCAGCGCGAGGTCGCCGAACGCCTCACGGCAAAGCCCGGCACCACCGGCTACGGCCGTCTGTCGATCCTGACGCAATGGCGCTCGAGTCCGCGCATTCTCTTCGATGTCGGCGCGCGCGCCTTCACGCCGCCGCCCAAAGTGACATCGGCGGTCGTGCGCATCGAACCCCTGGCCGCACCGGTTGCACCGGCGCGCCGCGAAGACATCGAGGCCGTGACCAAGGCGGCCTTCGGTCAACGTCGCAAGATGCTGCGGCAAAGCCTCAAGACTTTGACTGCGGACACGGAAGGCTTGATCCGCCGCGCGGGTCTCGATCCCCGGCAACGCGCCGAGCGGCTGTCGGTCGCCGACTTTGCAAGCCTTGCGCGCGCGCGCCGCGCGATGGTTGAGGCAGGCGACGCGCCATGCGAATCTGATGACAGACCGTAACAACCGGAGGAAGGCATGCTGAGCCAGTCGATGGTGGAATTCGGAGCGCCGCTCCGGGAAATCGAAACGCCGACCCCGGTACCCGCCGGCACCGAAGTTCTCCTCAAGATCGGCCATTCCGGTGTCTGCCACAGCGACGTGCATCTCCGCGACGGATATTTCGATCTCGGCGGCGGCAACAAGCTGCAAATAGAATATCTGAAGCTGCCCCACACGCTCGGCCACGAAATCGAAGGCGAGATTATCGCGGTGGGACCGGAAGCCACCGGTGTCAGGATCGGCGCGCGCTACGCCGCGTTCCCCTGGATCGGCTGCGGCGATTGCGCCGCCTGCCGGCGTGGCGAAGAAAATCTGTGCGCGCGGCCGCGTCAGATCGGCTGTTCGGCGGGCGTTCCCGGCGGCTACGCGACGCATGTCGTCATTCCGCATCCCAAATATCTGATCGACTACGGCAGCACGCCGCCCGCACTCGCCGCCGCCTATATGTGCTCCGGACTTACAGCGTTCGGCGCGATGAAGAAGGTGGGCAAGCTCGGCGAGGGCGACGAGGTCGTCGTGCTCGGCTGCGGCGGCGTCGGCATGATGGGCGTCCAATTCGCCAGGAGCCTGTTCGGCAAAGGCCCAATCGCGGCGGATATCGACGACAGCCGTCTCGAAGCCGCACGCAAGGCCGGCGCCAAGGCCGTTTATAACACCCGGGAGTCGGGAGCGGCGAAAAAACTCTTCCCCGAAACGGGCGGCGCCTTCGCAGTGGTCGATTTTGTCGGATCGGAAGCGAGCTTCGCGTTCGCCAACGCCGCCATCCGCAAAGGCGGCCGCATCATCGTCGTCGGCCTGTTCGGCGGCAGCATGAGTATGCCGTTGCCGATGTTTCCGCTGCGGGCGTTCTCCATCATCGGCTCTTTTGTCAGTACGCTCGCAGAGGCCCAGGAGATGATGGCAATCGTGCGCGCCGGAAAGGTCGACCCGATTCCGTACGCCACGCGGCCGCTTGCGCAGGCGAACCAAACCCTCGACGACCTCAAAGCCGGCAGGATCGTCGGCCGCGTGGTGTTGACGCCGTAGGCCTAGCATCGGACACCGGGCCGGAGTATCGCCAGATGGTTCACATTGTCCTTTGTCCGTCCGTCCAGGAACCGACCCATGACCTACACCCCGCCGCTGCGCGATCTTTCCTTTGCCCTCAATGAGGTTGCCGGTGCCGGCGCATTGCGGGCGTGTGAGGCCTTTTCAGGCTTCGACGACGAAACCGAGGCGGCCGTGCTCGCCGCCGCCGGCAAACTCGCGCGCGACGTTCTGGCGCCGCTGAACCGGGCTGGCGACAAGAGCGGTGCGCGATTCGAAAATGGACGGGTATATGCGGCGCCCGGATTCGCCGACGCCTACCGCAGCTTTGCCGCCGGCGGTTGGAACGCCTTGTCTGCCGACCCCGAATATGGTGGCCAGGGCCTGCCCAAGGCGCTGGATATCGCCGTCTTCGAAATGTTCGATGCCGCCAATATGGCGTTCACCCTGTGTCCGACCCTGACCCAAGGCGCCATCGAAGCGCTCGCCGCGCACGGAACGCCGGCGCAGAAATCCCTCTATCTCCCCAAGCTGATTTCCGGCGAATGGACCGGCACGATGAATCTGACCGAGCCGCAATCGGGATCGGATCTCGCCTCGCTCAGAACCCGCGCCGAGCCCGCCAGCGACGGCTCCTATCGCCTGTCCGGCCAGAAGATCTTCATCACCTGGGGCGATCACGACGCGGCGGACAACATCGTCCATTTCGTGCTCGCGCGCCTGCCCGGCGCGCCGCAAGGCACCAAGGGCATTTCGCTGTTCCTCGCCTCCAGGCGCCTGGTCGCGACGGACGGAACGCTGGGACCCGCCAACGCCCTGCACGCCGGCGGGATCGAGCACAAGCTCGGCATTCATGCTTCGCCCACCTGCACCATGATTTACGACGGCGCGCGCGCCGAGCTGGTGGGTAAGGAGAATCACGGCCTCGCCCATATGTTCACGATGATGAATGCCGCACGCCTGCAGATCGGCCTGCAGGGGGTGGGAATCGCCGAGCGCGCCTACCAGCAAGCGCTCGCCTACGCGCTCGAGCGGCGACAGGGGCGCTCGTCCTGGAGCGGCGAATATCCCGCGCGGCTGTTCGATCATCCCGATGTGCGCCGCATGCTGATGCTCATCAAGGCCCACATCGAAGCGGGGCGCGGCATCTGCCTGTCGACGGCGGTTGCGGCCGATCTCGCCCGCGTCGCGCCCGATGAAGGGCTGCGTGCGTCGGCGCGCTTGCGCGAGGAATTGCTCACCCCGATCGCCAAGGCATGGACGACGGATATGGGTGTCGAGGCCACCTCGGCCGCATTGCAGATTCACGGCGGCATGGGCTTTATCGAGGAAACCGGCGCCGCCCAGCATTATCGCGACGCGCGCATTGCACCGATCTATGAAGGCACCAATGCCATCCAGGCGATCGATCTGGTGGGCCGCAAACTGGCGCTGGCCAATGGCGCGGCGATCGGCGAATTGCTGCGCGATGTTTCGGTCACTGTGCGCGCGCTGGCGGATTCTCCCGATGCGCGGCTGCGCGCGACCGGCGCGCGCCTCGATGCGGCAATCGCGACCGTGCATGCGGCGACGCAATGGCTCAATGAGCGGCGCGCGCACGCGCCAGCGGACATGCTCGCCGGCGCCACGTCCTACCTGAAACTGCTGGGCGATACGACCGGAGGCTGGATGCTCGCCAAGGGCGCGCTCGCCGCAGCCCGTCACCTCGCGCAGGGCGACGATGCCTATTGGCGCACGAAAATCGCCCTCGCCCATCTCTACGCCGAATGCGTGCTGGCGGGAGTGCCGGGCCTTGCGGCGTCGGTCGAACTGGGAACCGAGGATTTAACCGCCGTGACGCCCGAGGCGCTCGGCGCGTCGGCGTAGGGTGACGAAGGTGATATGCCGAGCAAGCCAGCGCGGGATGTAGTTTGGTATTGATGTGCTCTGAGGCAGCACTGGGGTTATCTTGGCAGCCGGGGCGCTGAGCGAAATTTCAACTTTGAACCTTCTTTCCATGCACTACAATTTTGTACGCATTCATCAAACGCTGAAAGTCACCCCGCGATGGCAGCCGATGTAACTCGGGGGCAACGTCAACTCCCAAGTTGTGGGAAATGTCCGATTTAGTGACAATTCTCGAAAGTTAGGAAAGGTGCGAGAAGCTAGCTTAACAAGTCTTTGATGTTGATGGGAAAGCCGGCCTCTTGCAATTCCGCTCCGAGCTTCTCTTTAACTTCATCGACCCGCTTTTTAAATTTGATATAAATGAGTCCGCTGATGTCTGACGGCAATTCCATATCACCTTTGTACAAAATGGCGACGCGCTTTCTCCCAAGGCGTACAAGAAACATCCCCAATTCTAGAATAACGTTCTGGCGCGCTCGAAACTTTTTTTCCTTTATCGCACCTGCCACATGACCTTCGTCATCGGGGGTGAGCAACACACATGCATAACGAACATCTAAATTCGATTCTAATTTTTCGATAATCGTGTCTCCGGCGACAGGAAGATTCTGGAGTATTACGGGTTCTAACTTCATTCTTCGCAGCAGCAATTCTAATTGCTCCCGCGCCTCTATATCATGCCCATACACGATAAAAATCTTGTTATTCGCTACATTGACCAGCCCTTTGGACGGGGCAGCAGGAAGGGTCGAGGGAATGCCGACTCCGCACAACTGCTTCACCCGCAAAGCAGTCTCTGTATCCTTTTTCCCTTGCCAAACGACCTTGCCGCTATTGTATACAACAGCAATAGTTCCATCCGCGAATCGGAATTGGCGCCCGTGCTCCACTTCCGTCACGGCAAAACCAATGTTATTGCCCTCTAGGAGGATCCGCATTTCATCAGGGTTCATGGGGGCAGTATGGAGGCCAGTTAGAACGCCTGCAACTTCCCGTCTCTGGACCGACCACGGAGGAGGCGAAGACCGATTGACAAGTTCGTAAGTCATCCAAACCGTGGCCACTATCGAATTTGCCATCCGGTTGATTCATGTTCTATATATGTTCTCTCCGCAAGGGAGGGAGCCTTTGGCGAAACAAAAATTCGGCAGCGCGCATACCGAACAGAAACTCGGGAAACTGGAAGCATATCTGAGGGTCTACTCGACGGCGCTCAAACATCAGGAATTTCGTCTCATATATTTCGACGCGTTCGCCGGCACCGGCGACATCCAGATCGCGCCCGAGGCGTCTTTGCTGGAGGGCGTCGATGACTACAGCCCGTTTATCGAAGGCTCCGCACATCGCGCCCTTCAACTCGGCACGGCGTTCGACGAATACATCTTCGTCGAGAAGTCGCGGTCGAAATCCAAAGCGCTGAATGAACTGAAGACCCAGTATCCCAACATCGCCGACCGGATATCAATTCGCCAAGCCGACGCAAACGAGGAATTGCGCGAATTTTGCGCGCAGACGGATTGGAACAAATGCCGGGCGGTCGTGTTCCTCGATCCTTATGGGAACCAGGTCAAATGGAAAACCATGGAAGCCATTGCGCGTACGAAAGCCATCGACCTTTGGTATCTGTTTCCCGCCGGACTGGGCGTGCACCGCCAGATCGGAAAGGACGCGAAAGTACATGCCAGCCACGAACCGTCACTCGACGACATGCTCGGCACCAAGGACTGGCGACAGGCCTTCATCGAGGAACAGGAGACCGAAGACCTGTTCGGCGCCGTTAAGGGCCTCACCAAGGTCGCCACGCCTAGATCGATCACCCTTTTCATGATTCAGCGGATGGGGCAGATATTTAAGGGAGGGGTTCTCGACGAGTGGCTTCCGCTCGGGTCGCGGGGTATTCACATGTACTCGCTGGTCTTTGCCTGGGCCAATCCGCGCGAGAAGGCGAAGCTGGCAGGAAAACTGGCGAAGGCAGTCTTGGGGAGTGTGCGGCGTGGCCGGACTAAGTGACATCGAATGGACGGACGCCACGTGGAACCCGATTGCGGGTTGCACGATGATCTCGCCCGGCTGCACGAACTGTTATGCCATGCGCATGGCGGCCCGACTTCAGTCCATGGGGCATCACGCCTATGAAGGCGTAATCCGCAAGAGCGGCGGCCGGCCGGTCTGGACCGGGCGCATGAATCTCAACGAGGTTGCTCTTTCGGTTCCGCTGCGATGGCGCACGCCGCGCAAGGTATTCGTCAATTCAATGTCCGATCTTTTTCAAGAAGGGATTTCGGACGAGTTCGTGAAGCGTGTTTGGCAGGTGATGGAGCAAGCACACTGGCACATTTTTCAGGTGCTAACGAAGCGACCAGATAACATGCTGCGAATCGTGTCGGAGAATAAGCTTCGGGCGTTGCCTAACGTGTGGCTCGGAACATCCGTCGAATCCGGAAAATATAAAAGCCGGATCGCCATGCTACGCCGAATTCCCGCACAGGTGCGCTTTATCTCGTTTGAGCCGCTTATCGGGCCGATTGGAAAAGTGAACCTTGACGGCGTTCACTGGGCTATCGTTGGCGGCGAGTCGGGGCCGGGCGCGCGTCCGATGAAGCCGGAATGGGTCGAAGCAATCCAATCCCAATGCAAAGAGCAAAAGATTGCGTTCTTCTTCAAGCAATGGGGCGGTGTGAACAAAAAGAGTGCGGGACGCGTTTATCGAGGGCGCACTTGGGATGAGTTTCCAAAGACCAGTTTCCCGTTTCCGATTGCTACCGAATGACGCGTGCATGCTTTGAGCGGCATAACTTCTCGCCAAGAAGGCAAGCGTATTCTCCCTCAAGAGGAAGTGAGGTTGAATTGCACGAATCGCTAACTTTCCTCGGACAGCCCTGCCGATGGGGAGGTGAACGTTTTACTCGCGAGGCCAGTCATGCCCGAAATCTTCGTCGATGCGGATGCCTGCCCGGTGAAGGCGGAAGTGGAACGCGTCGCCGAACGCCACGGGTTTGTCGTCCACATCGTCAGCAATGGCGGCATTCGTCCGAACCGCCATCCGCTGTTTCGTCACGTCACCGTGGCGGAAGGTCCCGATGCGGCGGATGACTGGATCGCCGAGCATGTCACAGCAGGCGACATCGTCGTCACCGCGGATATCCCGCTTGCGTCACGCTGCCTGAAAAAGCGCGCGCGGGTTCTGGGGCCGACCGGCAAAGTGTTCACCGAAGCCACCATCGGGCTCGCGCTGGGCATGCGCGACTTCAACAAATATTTGCGCGAAGCGTCGGGAAATCAGACCTATAATGCCGCGTTCAGGAAGGAAGACCGCTCGCAGTTTCTGAATGCGCTGGAGAACGAAATCCAGGCGGCGAAACGACTGAAACCCATAACCAATGCGGAGCTGAAGACGATGCGGGAAGAAAAGGTTCAAATCACAACGGCGGATGGCGTGGCGGACGGCTTTCTGTATCTGCCGGGCGGAAAAGGCCCATGGCCTGCGATCCTCCATTACCCCGACGGCATCGGCATCCGCCCGGCCTTTCACCAGATGGCCAAAAGGCTTAGGGGCGAAGGCTATGCGGTGCTGCTGCCCAACATCTATTACCGCACCACATCCGGCCCAGCGTTCGATTTTACCGTCGATTTTTCAGACCCCAAGACGCGTCAGCGCTTCGGAGAATTGACCGCTCCGCTGACGCAAGACGCGATGGAGCGCGATGCGCTCGCCTATCTCGATTGTCTTGGGGCACGCAGCGAGGCCAAAGGCGCGTTTGGCGTCGTCGGCTTTTGCCTGACGGGCAAAATGGCGCTCTACACCGCCGCCGCAGCGCCCGCGCGCATTGCCGCAGCCGCGGCGTTTCACGGCGGCGGCCTCTATACCGACGATGCCGCGAGCCCCCATCACGTGCTGCCGCGCATCAAGGCGCGACTCTATTTCGGCCATGCGATCGACGACAATTCAATGCCCGCCGACGCGATTGCCAAATTCGAAGCGGCGCTCGCGGCATGGGGCGGCGTCTATGAGAGCGAAACCTATCCGGCGCGGCATGGCTGGACGGTGCCGGGCTGGGAAATTTACGACGAAGCCCAGGCCGAACGCGCCTATGCGAAGATGAAGGCGCTGTTCGCGGAGACGTTGCGGTAGGGAGGAAGTCGAGGGACAGAAAATCGATTTCCCCGCGGCGCGCGTTGGGATAGGCAAGGAACCGACTGCTCCCCACCCGCTCGGAGTTTCATGGCCGCGCCGCTGCTTCTGCTGCAAGACATTCGCGTGACGTTCGGCGTCACGCCGCTGCTGGGCGGCACGAGCCTTGTGGTCGGCGAAGGTGATCGCATCTGCCTGGTCGGGCGCAACGGGTCGGGCAAGTCGACGCTGCTCAAGATTGCCGCCGGATCGATCGAACCCGACAAGGGTACGCGCGTCGCGCGCACCGGCGCGACGATCCGCTATCTGCCGCAGGAACCCGATTTGTCGGGCTTCGCCACCATCATGGATTTCGTCGGCGCGGGGCTCGCGCCGGGTGACGATCGCAATCGCGCCCATTATCTGCTGGGGCAGATGGGGCTCACCGGCGCGGAATCCTGCGCCTCTTTGTCCGGCGGCGAGGCGCGCCGCGCAGCGCTGGTGCGGGTGCTGGCGCCCTCGCCCGACGTGCTGCTGCTCGACGAGCCGACCAACCATCTCGATCTGCCGGCCATCGAATGGCTGGAGAGCGAGCTTGCGGGAATGGCTTCCGCGCTGGTCATGATCAGCCACGACCGGCGGTTCCTGAGCCGGCTTTCGCGCACCACCATCTGGCTCGACCGGGGTGCCACGCGGCGCATCGAACGCGGCTTTCGCGAATTCGAGACCTGGCGCGACGAAATGCTCGAACAGGAAGAAACCGAACGTCACAAGCTCGACCGCAAAATCGTCATGGAGGAAGACTGGCTGCGCCACGGCGTCAGCGGGCGGCGCAAGCGCAATCAGGGAAGGCTGGAAGCGCTCGGCGAATTGCGGCGCAAACGGCGCGAGCAGAGCGGGCCCGTCGGCGCGGTCAGGATGGTTGCCGGCCGCGCCGAAAAATCCGGCGACCGCGTGATCGAAGCCAAGGGTGTGTGGAAGAGTTACGGCGCCCAGACGATCGTCAAGGATTTCTCGATCCGGATTTTGCGCGGCGACCGGATCGGCATCGTCGGGCGCAACGGCGCCGGCAAGACGACGCTCATCAACCTGCTCACCGGGCGGCTCGCGCCGGACAGAGGCGAAATCAAGCTGGGCACCAATTTGACCATCGCCGAACTCGACCAGCGCCGCGCGCTGCTCGATCCCGATGCGACACTGGCCGGAATCCTCACCGGCGGTCATGGCGACACCGTCAGAATCGGCAGCGAGACGCGGCATGTCGTCAGCTATATGAAGGATTTTCTGTTTGCACCCGAACAGGCACGCACGCCCGTGCGGGTGCTTTCGGGCGGCGAGCGCGGCCGGCTTCTGCTCGCCCAATCGCTCGCCAAGCCGTCGAACCTTCTGGTGCTGGACGAGCCGACCAACGATCTCGATCTCGAAACGCTCGATTTGTTGCAGGAAATGCTGGCCGACTATCCCGGCACCGTCCTGCTGGTCAGCCATGACCGCGACTTCCTCGACCGCGTCGTCACCTCGACGGTCATGGCAGAAGGCGATGGACGCTTCGTCGAATATGCTGGCGGCTACAGCGACATGGTGGCGCAGCGCGGCGGCGGCGTCTCGGCCAAGGCTGGTGCGAGGCCCGAGCGCAGCAAGCCCGAGCGTGCCCCGCAAGCGGCCGCTGCGCCCGCGAAACGCAAGCTGAGTTTCAAAGAGAAGCATCAGCTCGAAACCCTGCCGGGGCGTATCGCCCGGCTGGAAGCCGACATCGCCGCGCTGCAGGCCAAACTCTCCGACAGCTCTCTTTATGTCCGCGACGCGCCGGGCTTTGCCGCCCTCGCCGACAGACTGGCCGCGGCCCAATCCGAACTCGGGACTTGCGAGGAACACTGGCTGGAGCTGGAAATCCTGCGCCAGGAGATTGGCGGGGCTTGATCCCCATCAGATATTTTTCTTAACCATGCTATAGCAATATTCGGGTTTCCGAAGGAACGTCGCCATGAACGAAAAGATCGAGACCGACATCGAAGCACTGACTGAAGAAGTCAGACATTTGAGAGCCGATTTTGCCAAGCTCGCCGATGTGCTGCGGACGGCCGCCGAGCACGCCGGGGAAGAAGCTGCCGAACAGGCCCGGCTTGCAGGCGAGCGTGCCTGGACCGGCGCGAAAGGCAAAGCGGACGAGCTCGTCCAGCGCATCGAATCCCGTCCGGTCTCCTCGACCGCGATCGCTTTCGGCGTAGGCATCTTTTTCGGCCTCCTGTTCAGCGGCCGGCGTTCGTAAGAACGAGGCTGGATCCGGCGGATGGCTTTGCTCCTGAAGCGCCTTGCGATTGCCGTGGCGGTGTTCATCGTCGGCGGCGGTGCCGTGCTGGTCGCAATATTCTTCCTGTTCGCGGCGCTTTATCTGTGGTTCGGGGAATTCCTGGCGCCTCCATTGGCGGCGCTCGCAACGGCTGGCGTTCTGCTGGGCTTCGCCGGTTTCGTGGTCATCCTCGGAGCCATCGCTTCGGCCGTCCTGCGCCGCAAGCCGCGCCGAGATTTCAGCTGGTTTTTAGAGCTTCTGGAGGCGCCCGATGGGCTCTCCGCCGTCGCCATCGGCAACCTGATCGGCCGGCGCCTGCAGGCCTTCGCCCGCAAGAACGCCCCGGCGACGATCATTGCCTCGCTGCTGGCGGGACTGGCGTTGGGAATCAGCCCCGGCCTGCGCTCCCTCTTGCGCGACCTGCTCAAAGATTGAGGCTTCCGCTTTCCGTCAGAGAAGACTTTCACGCGGCGACAATGTTATGTGGCGCACGTCCGCGATCTACAGAGGTGTGCGATGATCACGAAATTGTCGAAGGCTGCGTTACTGACCCTCGCTTTTGCACTGGTCTTCGTGCGGTTTCCTGCGGCCAGTGCCGCCGAGAGCGACCCGGCGGCCGTCCAGATCCGCACCTTCTACGCGGCTCTCGTGGACAGTATGAAGCATGGCCGTGAACTGGGCATGCGCGGCCGCTATCAGGCGCTGGCGCCGGCGGTCGACGCGGCTTTCAATATTCCCACCATGATCCAATTCATCGTCGGCGCGAGCTGGGCGTCCATGCCGGATGCCGATCACAGAGCGCTGATCGAAGCCTTCCGCCGGATGACGATCGCGAACTATGCCAGCAATTTCGACGATTTCCACGGCGAACGGTTCGATGTCGATCCCAACGTCCAGAGCCGCGGGCTCGACCGCTTCGTTCAGACGACGCTGGTCCCGTCCGACGGAAAGCCCGTACCGCTTGACTACCGCATGCGGGAAACGGCCGGCAGCTGGAAGATCATCGACGTCCTGCTGAACGGTTATGTGAGCGAATTGGCCATGCGCCGGTCGGACTTTGCGTCGACGCTCGCCAAGGGCGGTCCGGCAGCGCTTACCGAGAAGTTGAACGCGCTGGCCGACAATTTGTTGTCCGGCACAAAAAAACCAAGGGCCGACAAATCGTAGAGCGGATCGCCGCCCGTATTTCACGATTGCACAATTAAGCTGGCCGTCCCGGTTTGCGGCGCTGCAATTCCCGCGAATTCGGGTTGCCCGGACGATCGGCCGTACGTGGCAAGCCGATATCGGGAACCGCAAGCGCCAGGAGCGCCGGAAGCAGGAAGAGCACGCTCACCAATATCCATCCCAGCGAGATCGCCAGCAATTCGCCCATGCTGGCCGTCCCCGGATGGCTCGATATCCACAAAGTTCCGAACGCCGACGCGGTTGTTCCGGCGCTGAGAATGACGGCGCGGGTGAGCGCCGAGCCCAGCAATGCGCGCACGCCCGACCGCCACGCCATCACGAAATAGATGTCGAATGCCACACCGATCCCCAGGAGCAGCGGCAGCGCGATGATGTTGGCGTAGTTGAGCGGGAGCCCGACGATGATGCATGTCGCCAAGGTCGCAATTCCCGAGAGCAGGAGCGGTGCCAGTGCCAACGCGACGAGCATGATGCTGCGCAGCGCCACGAAGAGCAGAATCGTGATGACGATGAAAGAAAATACCCCGGCCTGAATGAACGCACGCACGATCGTCCGCCCGGATTCCTGGATCAGGATGGGCGTTCCCGTGACGTCAGGTGCAATTTTGCGGACGGCGGCCGTGAACGCCCGCAATTGGTTGTTGTCGTTGGCGCCGTTCCGCGGAAAAACCTCGATCCTGTAGAGGCCGCCCGGCGAAACCCAATCGCGCACGAGATCTTTCGGCAGCGATTGTACCGAGACCGGATAGGGCTCCAGACTGGAGCGAACCTGATCGAGCATCGTCTTGAGACCCGGCACCAGGGCCTGCTCGGCGCGCTCGCGCACAGATTTGCCCGCCCGAGACAGGCGCCGAAACGCATCGGCCAGATCGCGCGCGTCGCGTGCGGCGGTTCCCGTCGCATTGCCGGCCGCAGCTTGCAAATCGCCGGCCGCCGATCCGAGGCTGGCGACGACCGCGGCATCGTCGGGCGGCGGCTGTGTGACGAAGGGATTGAGCGTCGGATCGAGCAAGGTCTGCGCGTCGGCGATAATTGTGAGCTTTTCGCTCTGGCCGTCGGGAACGAAGCTGTCGAGGGTCAGGACCCGCGAGACTTGCGGCAGTGCGGACAACCGGGCCGCGAGGCTCGTCGCCGCCGCATGCGACGGCGCCAGAATCTCGAGCGTGTTTGGCGAAGTGTCCGGATTCTTCATCAATTCGAGCGCGGTCGCCACCGATTCGACCTTCGGACTGCGCAGGTCGAGGGGATTGAAGTCGAAGTCGAGCGTCGGCAGCAACGACGACGCGGCAAGTCCGGCGACCAGCGCCACAAGAACGATAAGACGCTTTCGTTTTTCGATAAAATCGTCGAGCGGCGCGAGCGCGCTAATAC
>JBAVOL010000103.1:0-7328 GCA_049692035.1 Rhizomicrobium sp. | reverse complement strand
GCTTGCCGGTCACGGCGTCGACCGCATAGACGGCTGCGTAGCTGCCGGTGAAATAGAGCACGCCGTCGACCGCGAGCGGGGTCGCCTCAAGCGTCGCTTCGCCGGGCAGGGCGAGCGACCAGGCCAGGCCCAGCCGCGCAATGTTGGAGGTGTTGATCTGCTGGAGCCGGCTAAAGCCGCTCTCGTTTGCGTCGCCGCCATGGCCTGGCCAGTCTAAACCGGCGCCCACCTCTGTAGGAGACGCTGCCGCGGTACTGGGTGCCGCCAAGCTTAAAAGGCCGATCGTCCAGATAAGCCATATGCAGTTTAGCATTGCCGGTTCCTCTCTGGACGTCAGCATTTATACCCTAGGCGGCGCACCCGTGCGCTCGCGGTATTGAATCTCACAACAAGGCAAGCGCTGAAATCCATTCAATCGTCAGGTGCGATCGTCATGCGCAAGCCATCCAATGCGTCTGAAATCTGAATCTGGGCGCTCTCTTGGCGGTGGTCCGAACTGTCGAGCAGATCATTTTCAATCTCGCTGACCGGCGGAACACGGTCGGCAAAAGCGGAATCCACATAGACGTGCCAGGTTGCGCAGGAGCAGCTGCATTCGATGTTGAAGTCCAATGAATTGCGGGTTCATCCATCCGCTAAACGGAGCTTGGCAGGAGGGGCTTCGGCGACCTTAAGACGCTCGGCTATTTCAGGATAGCGTTCGGGTCGCAAATTCCCATACATGCTCGTACGTAAGCATTCGTGCGCATACCGGTGCGCCAGTTGGCGCAAGTTCTTGGTACCCTTGGCATGTGCGCGCGCCCAGACCGGCCAAAGAAAGGCGCCAGCCAGCGCAATGACCGAAGCAACCTCCGAATCCACATTGTCCTGGGCCAGATCGGTTTTGGCGAATCGAGCTAGCGATCCTTCATATTCCTTCCAGAACGGGTCGTTCGCAGGATTGCGCGAGGACAGCACCTGCAACAGCCAGATCCGACAGAGCTCGGGATTGTCCATGGCGAAATTGGCGAGCCGATCCGTCAGCTCCATGATATCCACCAGCTCGGGCCGCCGCTCACCCACAGTCTCCGGATCTCCGAAGACTGCGCGGAACAGTTTGTCGGAAACCCATTCTGTCGTTGCCTTGATCAGCTTCTCGCGGGTTTGGAAATGTTGATAGGCCGTGCCGCGATTAACGCCGGCAAGATGTGCCACCTCCGACAGACTGACCCCTTCCGGCCCATCCACGGCAAGGCGCGCGCAAGCCGCTTCGAGAATCGCTTTTCTTGTGCCTTTCGGATCGCGCGGACGCCGAGTTCTACCTTTGACCATCTATACCTCCGAACAGGGCCATAAAAACTTAAGTTTGGACTTACACGATCCAGAAGCATAGCAGCGAAACTAAAGAGAGCGGCAAGGATATTGCGGGCAAACTTGCATTCGCGTGTGATGCCATTGACTTCAGATGAGAGATGTCACCCGCCTCCATTGATGCCCTGGCAGTGGCTCTGCTGCGCCTGCGACTCGAGCGACCGGATATCCTCGAATATGACCTGCATCATCCTCTTGCGCCAGCCTGCTTAGCCGAGCTCGTTTACTTGCTCGACCACCTGCCGCGGATCGCGATCTTGGAAATCGTATTCGCGCACGATCGGATTGAACTCGCGTTCGATCTGCGATCAATCGTGTCCGGGATCTGTATCTCTTCGTTGTAGCCGGCTGTCTATCGCACAGCATCTGTGCTATTGCGAACGTGCTCATAATATATCCATACAAAATAAAAATCTTATCATATGATGCTGATAATTATGCCTATTAGTGGACACACTCATCAAGAAATTGTCCGGACAAATGTGGGGCAAATTTTGCGAATTCATAATTGATCTGGCGCAATGATCCGCGATCCGTCGCGCCCATAGTTTGCCAATTAAAGGGTAGGAGGACGCCATGAACAAACCCGTCGACATCGCGAATGAAATGACGCCTGAACCGGAAATCTGTCCCGTCGAGGCCTATGTTTCCGAGGAATACGCCCGGGCCGAGCGCGACAGGCTGTGGCGCAAGGTGTGGCTGCAGGCGGGCCGGCTCGAAGACCTCCCGGAAGTCGGCAATTATATCACCTACGACATCCTCGATGACTCGGTCCTGATCGTGCGCACGGCGCCCAATACCGTCAAAGCCTACCACAATGTCTGCACGCATCGCGGCCGTCGGCTCGTCGACACGCCCAAGGGCTGCCGCAACGCCCGCGGAAAGAAGATGAATTTTGTCTGCGGCTTCCATGCCTGGACCTTCGACCTGGAAGGCCATTGCAGCCACATCGCCGAAAAGGATGACTGGAAGGGCGCACTGACGGACGAGCGCACGCGGCTCGGCCAGGTCAAGCTCGATACTTGGGGCGGATGGGTCTGGATCAATCTCGATCCGAACTGCGAACCGTTGCGTGACTATCTCGAGCCCGCCGCCGGCATGCTCGACCCGTTCCAGTTGCAGAACATGCGGCCCCGCTGGCGCAAATGGACCATTTTTGACTGCAACTGGAAGGTGGCGCTCGAAGCCTTCGACGAAACCTACCATGTCCCCGGCACGCATCCGGAATTCATGGCGTTCGGCGATTTCGTCGGCTGGGGCAAACCGCAGGGCAAGCACAGCTACATCGGCTATGACGCGCCCAAGGGGCTGGAGGAAAACAGCGCCAAGCTGCGGCTGGGTGCCGGCGGCGACCCCCGCATCACCACGGCCAAAATGCAGGACTACACTTGGAACGGCGTCAACACCAACACCACGCTCACGCTGGTCAATGCTGCCAAGCGCCTGAAGGACGAGCTGCCCGAAGGCACGCCGGCTCCGGTCGTGCTGAAGCACTGGCTCGATTCCGCCCGCGCCGACGACGAGAAGCGCGGCGTGTTCTGGCCCAAGGTCGATCCCGCACATGTCGCCGCGAGCGGCACAGCCTGGCAGATATTTCCCAACCAGCAGATCGGCCACGCCGTTAACAACATGCTGTGCTACCAGGCGCGGCCTTACGGCTACAATCCCGACAAGTGCTACTTCGAGGTGGCGGTCTATGAACTCTACCCCGAAGGTCAGGCGCCCGAAACCGCATGGGATTATGCGGATCCGAAGGATTTCCCGCGTGTCCTGCTTCAGGATTTTTCGAACATGGCCGCAGTGCAGCAGGGCATGAAGAACGTGGGCTATCGGGGCAATATCCCCAATCCGAAGGCGGAAGGGGCAGTCCTCAGTCTGCACCGCAACTTGGCCAAATATATGGGCACCGGCGCACCGCGCCCGATCAAGTGAACAAGCGCTCCGCGGCCAGCACTGGCCGCGGCGTTCGCCACTCTTAGTCCGCGATATCCTGCGTCGGCGAAGATGCACTCTATGAACGAGAATAGAGCGCGGCTGCGCCCGGTCATGACGAGCGCTGCGCCGTCGCGAAATCGCTCCATAATAGCCCGGACAAGTTAGTTCCATTACCGAAAAGTGCCGATAAGTTTGAGATTGACTAGAAGTAAGGTGCTGATATTAGTCTGGACAAGACGAATTCCGTTTTCTGGGGAAGCGTTTAGGCCGCGCGCCTGAAGACACGCTCTCGTGGTTGAGCGGCTTTCCTGCTGAAGGCAAACGGTCGCGTTGGTGAAATTCGCACTGCATATGCGCATCGATCGTATTCGTCCCAAGGGCGAGTTTCAGTCCGACGAGGCGGTTCGGAAAACCACGATGGAACTGGGGCGATCGGGTGTGTCTGCCGATTTTTCGTCCGAATACCCTGCGCCGCCGCCGGCTGCCCGAATTCGGCGAAGAAACAGCTTCTTGCTTCGAAGGGCAATAGAGGTAACCCTATAGAGGGATTTAGAATACGACCATGCCTCAGGAAGTTTCCTATGACGTTCGCGGTCGCTCTTATAGCGGCTATCTGGCAGACGGCGCCGGGACGACGCCGGCGCCGGGTATACTTGTGACTCGTGAGGCGACTGGCCTGGGTCCGCGAGGTTGTTCTCCGAAATATTCGAAAGCAAGCTGGGCTCGATCGCGCCCATGGATCCAAATTGCGGCGTAGGAGGATGTCATGAACAAAGCTGTCGACGTCACGAATGAAGTGCTGTCGGAACCGGTAACCGTCGGGGTGGAAGCCTACATTTCCGAGGATTATGCTCGGGCTGAGCGCGACAAGCTGTGGCGCAAGGTGTGGCAGCAGGTCGGCCGCCTCGAGGAAATCCCGGACGTCGGCGATTACCTGACCTACGACATCCTCGATGACTCGATCCTGATCGTCCGCACGGCGCCCGATAGGGTCGGCGCTTACTACAATGTGTGCTCGCATCGCGGCCGCCGGCTTGTGGACACCCCTTGTGGCGCCAAAAACGCCTGTGGTCAGGCGAAACAGTTTGTATGTGGGTTCCACGCCTGGCGGTACAACTTGGAAGGCCAATGCACTTATGTACCCGAAAAGGATGACTGGCAGGGCGTGCTGACGGACGAGCGCACGCGGCTCGGCCAGGTCAAGGTCGACACTTGGGGCGGCTGGATCTGGATCAACTTGGATCCCAATTGCGAACCCTTACGCGACTATCTCGATCCCGCCGCCACCATGCTCGATCCCTTTGCCCTTCAAAATATGCGTTGCAGGTGGCGCAAATGGATCATCTTCGACTGCAACTGGAAGGTCGCCATGGAGGCGTTCAACGAGACCTACCATGTACCGGGAACCCACCCCGAGTTCATGAAATTCGGCGACTTTCGCGGCTGGGCCAGGGCGCAGGGAAAGCATAGCAACATCGGCTATGACGCGCCCAAGGACTTAAAGGAGAATCAGGCAAAGCTGCGGCTTGGCGCGGGCGCCGACCCCCGCATCTCGACGGCGGAAATGCAGGTCTATACGTGGGAGCATGTGAACACCAACACCACGAAGACGCTGGTCGATGCGGCACTCCGGCTGGTCGACGAGTTACCCGAAGGAACTCCGGCCGATAAAGTGCTCAAACATTGGCTCGATTCCGCACGGCGTGACGACGCCGCGCGCGGCGTGATCTGGCCGACCGTCGACCCTGAGCATGTCGGCAAGAGCGGCACCGCTTGGCAAATCTTCCCCAATTTCCAGATCGGGCATGCCGTCAACAACGCCCTGTGCTACAGCGCCCGGCCGTTCGGCTACGATCCCAACAAATGCATCTTCGAAGCCGCTGTCTACGAGTTGTACCCGAAGGGGAAGGAGCCGGAGACCGAGTGGGAATATACATCCGCGGACGACCCGAGATGGGGCAGCGTCCTGCCGCAGGACTTCTCCAACATGGCCGCGGTGCAGCAAGGCATGAAGGATGGCGGATTCCGCGGTACGCAGCCCAATCCATATCGGGAGCGCAGCATCGCCAATCTTCACCGCAATTTGGCAAGATACATGGGCACCGGCGCACCACGCCCGCTCAAATAAACAGTGCCGCGCAGCCAGTCTCGTTGCCGGCATCGAGCCCCTGACAAACAATTGCCCTTTTGGGCACAAGGGGCTCACCGCGCCGCTCTTTCCGTCCACTGATGGTCAGTGCAGGATCGTACTTATGAAGCTCGGCCTTCCGTACTCGTTCAAAGACCCTTCCATTGCGGGCGTCGCTTCTCGGCGAAAGCTTTGGGGCCTTCCTGCGCATCCTCGCTTCGATAGACATACTCCGACACGTGCCTCGCAGCGCGCAAAGCCGCCGAACGGCCCATCTCTGTAGAGAGCATCACCATTTCCCGCGCGGCCAGCACCGACAGAGGCGCACCCTCGAGAATATCGGCGGCAAGGGCAAGCGCGGCGGCCATCAGTCCGTCGGGTTCTGCCAGCCGATTGACTAGACCAATTTCATAGGCGCGCTGCGCGCTAATCGGTTTTCCGGTGAGGACGATCTCCATCATGATCCGCTGCGGGATCATATGAATCAACGGCGCCGCCCAGGGTGAACTCCTGCCCACCTTGACTTCGGTTATCGCGAATTGCGCGCGCGTACTCGCAACGCACAAATCGCAGGCTTGGGCAATCATCCAGCCGCCGGCATAGGCTACGCCGTTGATCGCCGCGATGGTCGGCTTGGTCAGCTCGATATTATCGCCCGGAACCGGAAACATGTCCCGCGGGGGAACGGTGAGCCGAAGCTCCGTCATCTCTTTCAGATCGCCGCCCGCGCAAAATGCCTTGTCTCCCGAGCCCGTAAGGATGGCGACTCGCAACGCCGGATCCCGCTCAAAGCGGTTCCACGCGGCAAAGAGACCTTCGCGAATGTCCTTGCCAAGGGCATTCCGGGCCTCGGGACGATTCAAGGTGATGACCGCGATTCCATCATCGCGCGAATCAAACAGCACAGCGTCGCTCATTAGAATCCTCTCTGCTGGATGGCATAGGCCGCCCGGTCCAGTTCTTCTCGAAAATCCGGATGAGCAATTGCGACCAGGCGGCGTGCGCGCTCGGCGAGCGTTTGCCCCTTGAGTTCGGCCGCGCCGAATTCGGTGACGATCACGTCGACGTCACTGCGTGCGGTCGTGACCGGCCCGGATAGGGTGGCCGTGATGCGGCTGACTTTGCCGCCTCTCGCCGTCGCGGGCAAAGCAATGATGGAGTGGCCCCCGGGCGAACGGCTGCCGGCGCGGACATAGTCCACTTGTCCGCCCGTGCCGCCCAGATATTGGGCGCCGCTCTGCTCGGCATTCACCTGCCCAGTCAAATCGACCTCAATCGCCGAATTGATTGTCACCAGCCGCGTCAAGCGAGACAGGACCGCCTCGTTATGAGTGTATGAGGAGCTGCGCATGCCGATTTGCGGATTGTGATCGACGAAATCATACAGACGCCTGGTGCCGATCAGCGCGCCCGTGATGGAGATACCAGGGTCGATCGGTTTCACCGCATTGGTGACAACACCTGCGTCGACCAAGTCTACAAGTCCATCGCCGATCATGCCCGAATGGACGCCCAGATCGCGTCGATCACGCAGCAGACGAAGGATTGCGTCAGGCACCGCGCCGATTCCAACCTGAATCACCGCGCCATCCTCGATATAACCGGCCGCAATTTGCGCGATCGCCAGATCGCTCTCTCCGATCGGCGTCGGAAATACCTCGACTGGCGGCCGCGCGACATGAACAGCGCAGTCGATCCGTGCGGCCGGCAGCACCGCATCGCCAAATGTAAATGGGACGCGCTCATTCACCTCAGCGATGACCACCCGCGCTTTCGTCACAGCCGCCTGAACGAAGTCACTGATCAGGCCGAAGCTGTGATTGCCGTTGGCATCGGGCGGGCTGACCTGCACGAAGGCAACGTCGCAACCGATCAGCCCTTGCTCGATCATCGGTCCGACCTGACCGACATGACA
>JBAVOL010000102.1:0-56345 GCA_049692035.1 Rhizomicrobium sp. | reverse complement strand
GCATGCAACGTCGCGGCCGTGGGGCTGGGTACCCAGGCGGTACTCGCACCGGCGCGTGGGTGTGCCACTTTCTGCTCGAGCATGTCGGCCATGCGGTCGGGCGCAGCCCACATGCCCTTGCCGATTTGCGCCTTCCCTGACAGGCCGCAACTAAGCCCGATCTGAACGTTGCGATCCTCATAGGCCTTGAGCCAGTCGGCGCACTTCATCTCGCCTTTGCGGATCATGGGGCCAGCTTTCATAGACGTATGAATCTCGTCGCCGGTCCGGTCGAGGAAGCCAGTGTTTATGAACACGATCCGTTCCTTCACCGCAGCGATGCAGGCCGCGAGATTGGCCGATGTTCGGCGCTCCTCGTCCATCACGCCGATCTTGATCGTGTGACGGGGCAGAACGAGAAGATCCTCGATGGCGTCGAACAGCCGATTCGTAAAGTCCACTTCTTCGGGCCCGTGCATCTTGGGTTTGACGATGTAGATCGAACCGGCCCGGCTGTTGCGGAAGCGGCCCAGACCCTTGAGGTCGTGTAGTCCGATCAGGCTTGTGACGACGCCATCTAGAATGCCCTCCGGCGCTTCCCCGCCATCGGGGAAAGAAACGGCAGGCGTCGTCATCAGATGGCCGACGTTGCGCACGAACAAGCGGCTGCGGCCGGGTAGGGTGAATTCACGACCTTCCGAATTGACATAGGTCCGGTCATGGTCCAGGGCGCGGGTGATGATGCGTCCGTTTTTCTCGAAGGTCGCCGCAAGATCGCCTCGCATCAAACCGAGCCAATTGGAATAGGCTGCGACCTTGTCTTCGGCATCTATCGCTGCAACCGAATCCTCCAGATCGACGATAGTGGTCAGCGCCGCTTCGAGCACGATGTCGGCAAGGCCCGCCGGGTCGTCACGGCCGATCGGGTGCGTGCGGTCGATCTGAAGTTCGATATGCAGGCCATTGTGGCGCAGCAATAGGTTCTGGCCGTGGCGTCCGACCAGTTGCGAGGGATCGGCGAGCTCGAGCGCCTCGCCAGTGAAATCGGTCCAGCGCCCATTGGCCAAAGGAACTGTCCGATCCAGGAACGCTTTCGCCCAGGCGATGACCTGCGCGCCGCGCGTGGGATCGTATACCCCGCCTTGCGGGCCCCCTAGAATCGCATCGGTGCCGTAGAGGGCGTCGTAGAGACTGCCCCAGCGGGCATTGGCAGCGTTCAGCACGAAGCGCGCATTGAGCGCCGGTACGACAAGCTGTGGCCCCGCCAGCCGAGCCACTTCGTCGTCCACATTGCCTGGTGAAACCGAGAACGGGACGGGTGGCTCGACGAGATAATCTATTTCGCGCAGGAAAGCCTGATAGGCGGCCACATCGAAGTGCTGGCCGGCGCGCGCTTCGTGCCATGCATCGATCCTGGCTTGAATGGCGTCGCGCTTCGCCAACAAGGCGGCGTTCTCCGGCGCGAACTGCGCATAGATCCGTGCAAGACCGGCCCAGAAAATGTCTGCATCGATTCCGGTTTCTGGCAGCGCCCGCTCCTCGATGAAACGGACAAGCGGTTCGGCGACTTTGAGCCCAGCTTTCTCGATCATGCGTGTCGTCTTCATTTTGCTATTGTTCGGTCTTCAGATCGACAGTGCGAATGCGGGCCAAGACGGTTGGCGATTTATGCGCAAGCACCAACTCTGCAAATTCGGCCGGCGAAAGCTTGCGCGCACGGAACATCTTTCGCAGCTCGCAGGGTGTCCAAGCAAGTTACTCATCGTCCGTCGCTATGGATTTGCTCATCGTGTCGTTGCCGAACGTTCTCAGGACTGGAACTTGGCGAGTTCCTCGCAGGCCTCGCGCGGAATGGGATCTAAGGCTCTTGCGGGGATTCGGACGGCGCTCAAAATGAAACCGAGGTGGAAGTTGATCACCTGATCGAGGCTATAGGAGCCGAGGACATCCAGGACGGAACCGTCCTCGTTCTTGTACCAATCGGCTGCGACGTTGAGCATTCTGAGAATGGTGGAGATCGTCAGATAGACGTCCAGGTTCGGCCTGAAGAGCTTGGTTTTTATTCCATCTAGCAGAACGGATTTCCAGGCCAGGTAACTCTTCTTCTTGGCCTGCACCACATAGGCGAACTCTTCACTTCGCCGGAAGAGCTTCCTCTCGTTGTACAGAATCGCATGGACTTCCTGACTTCGAGTCAGCTCTCCGAGGTCGAGCAAGATGAGCGCAACGAGCCTATGCTCGGCGCTGACGGGCGCGCGCGATATGCGGATTGTGTTATCGCGCATTTGCAAGACGGCCTCGCGGACGATCTCGTGGAGTATCTCCTCCTTCGTAGCGAAATGATGGAACAGGCTGCCTGAGAGAATGTTCACATCGTCGGCGATTTGCCGCACGGTTGTTGCCTCGAAGCCAAATTGGGCAAAGCGACGGGCCGCGACTTCAAGGATCCGGTTGCGGCGGTCGGCCATGGCGGGGCGCGGTTTAGCTGTAAGGCGGATGGCTTCTCCGACAGGCTTCGCTTCGGCCTTGCGGGCTCTTGATGCATGAACGGCCATGAAACTTGACCCTCTATTGAACGCTGGCGTCTTGAGCCACGCTGCTTTACCAACTCGATGTCGTACCGAGGCCTTAGCACGGTCTCTTGATGCGGGCGAGTGCTTCCGTTGGCCCTCGCGCGCTCTAAGGATCGCGCCACGCGCAAGTCTCGCACCTTGACCTCAATCACTGTCCATTCCGAAAACTATATTCCACCATAACGATAACGATGATGCGGCCCAGTTCAGCCCTCTGATACCGATCAGCCGATGACGCCTCTGTCTCTGAGCTTCGAGATTTCGTCCCACGAGAGTCCAAGATCAAGCAAAGTTGTCTCGGTGTGCTCGCCATGTTCGGGCGCGCGGGTAGGCTTCGAACTCTCTTCGTCGAATTGCACTGGTGCCGTCACGAGCGTGAGTGGCGAGCCGTTGATCATCTCGACGTCAGCCAGATAGCCGTTCGCGGCGACTTGCGGATCGCTGTGAACCTCGAGCGGGGTCTGGAACGGGGACCAGACGCCCTTGGCCTGCTTCAGGATTTCACACCACTCCTTGTAATCGCGGGAGGCGAAGACCTCATCGAGAATTTCGACGCAGGCACGCGCGTTCGCCTTGCGCGCAGGCATGTCGACAAACCTGGGATCTGAGATCAACTCGGGGCGGCCGATCACCTCGCAGAAATCGGCCCAGTACCGATCCGCGTCCAGCATGACGAGAATGATGAACCGGCGATCGCGCGTGCGGTATGTGCCTGACAATGGATTCCACGTCGCCTTCCGGTCTGGCGCGGCATGACTGCCCTCGGGATTTAACTTGGCGTGCGTGATGTCGGGCTGCAATTGCCACATGCCGACACCGAGGAGCGACACGTCCACGATGGACGGCTCACCGGTCGTCGCGCGGCGATACATGGCTGCCGCGATGGCGCCAGCAATCGTCAGGCCGCCCACCACGTCGCCGAAAGCCGGGCGCTGCATCACCGGATATTCGGCGGATGGCGGCGTGAACACCTGACCAAATCCGACGCGCGACCAATAAGCGGCCGCGTCATAGCCGCCGCGCTGGGCGTCCGGACCACGTTGGCCATAGCCAGATCCACGAACATAGATGATCGACGGATTATGTGCTCGGATATCCTCGCACTCGATCTCCAGCCGTCGGCGAGCGTCGGGACGGAAATTGGTCAGAAAAACATCGCAATTCTTTGCCAGCCGATAGATCAGGTCGCGCCCTTCCGGCTTCTTCAGATCGACCGCCACGGATTGTTTGCCGCGATTGGTGAGTTGGAAGCTGGGATCGATGCCATCATAGCTCTTGTGGAGCCCGGCGGTAACGAGCCCGCGATAGGGATCACCGGTTACGGGATGTTCGATCTTGACGACGTCCGCGCCCCATTCGGTCAGGATGCCACCTGCTATCGGCACAAAAACATGTGACGCAACTTCGAGGATGCGTACACCGGAGAGGGGTTTAGCCATGGCGCATTCCAATCCTAATTGAGCAAAATCCTATTTTGTCACACTGAAAACTGTGAGCCGTTGAAACAATCGCATTCCTTCGATGCCGCGCTCGTAGCCGACTCCGCTTGCTTTGATGCCGCCGAATGGCGCGTATGTGCTTGAAAGCGCCCCGTTCACGTGGACCGAGCCGCTGTGCACGCGCTTCGCCACGGCGAACGCCTCATCCGCATCGCTTCCAAAGACGTAGCCGGACAAGCCATATTTGGAGTCGTTGGCCATTTCGACCGCGTGGTCGATGTCGCGATAGCCGATGATGCTGGCCACCGGCCCGAAGATTTCTTCCTGCGCCGCTGGATTGCTGTTGTCCGGCAGGTCGAGCACAGTGGGCTCGAAGAAGAACCCGCGGTCGAGATGCGCGGGACGCTTGCCGCCGGCCGCAACACGCCCGCCATGCTCGACTGCAAGCTTCACAAAATGCTCGCATCGCGCGACCTGTTTCGCACTGATCACCGGGCCGACCTGCGTATTGGGATCGTTTGCATATCCCTGCCTGAGCGCGGAGACTGCGGACGCCGCTTTTTCAACGATCTCAGCTTTGCGTTCCACCGGCACGAAGATTCGCGTGCCGAGCACGCAGCCCTGTCCAGCATGTGCAGTACAGACGGATACCGCTGCGGCTACGGCCTTCTCGGCCACATCGGGCAGGAATATCTGCGCCGACTTCCCGCCCAGCTCCAAATGCACGCGTTTGAATGTCCCGCCAGCCTGTGTCGCCACTTGCGCGCCCACCGGCGAAGAGCCCGTAAAGGTGACCATATCTACCGATGGATGGGTCGTGAGCAGCTGAGCGCCCTCGACGCCGGCCTCCAATACGACGTTGAGCACGCCCGGCGGCAGCCCGACGGCCTGTGCCGCTTCGGCGAAGGCCATCGAGGAAAGCGGGGCGAGCGGGTTCGGACGCAGGATTGTGGAATTGCCGGCAATTAGGGCCGGTATTGCTTTCCAAACTCCGGTGTGAAGGGGAAAATTATAGGCGGAAATGCCCACTACCACGCCAAGGGGAGAATAGTTGCGCAGGCTTCGGACCTTCTGGCCAAAGCGATTCTGCGCCTCTGCAGGAGGTAGTGGGTTTTCTTCGGTCTCGGGCAGACTCGCCATGAGGTCGACGATCTCGCGCGCCATCCTCATCGGCGTCGCGAACTGCGCCTGGATCGAACCCGAGTGCCGGGGGCAACCTGTTTCGGCGACAAGAATCTCTAAGATCGCGTCGGCGCGCTCTTCCATCTTGTCAACGAATCGGTGCAGCAGCTCCGCGCGGTCATGCACCGGCTGCCGGCTCCAGTCGCCATGATCGAAGGCGCGACGGGCCGCGGCGATCGCCGTGTTGATCTGCTCGACAGACAGCCCGGGAAAACGAGCCACCTCGCTTCCGTCGGAGGGATTTTCGACAACCAGTTCTGCACCCTGGCCAGCGACGAATTTCCCATTGATATATCCCGCCATTCGCATGCGACAATGCCTCTCTACCGCCAATCCGCTTCGCCTCTTTGCGAGGTTTGTGATGAAAGCTTCCTTTGAGCGGATACTGTCAATCACCTGCGGCGACAAATTCGCCCGATATCCTCTGATACCACGACACTCAACGCCTCGGTTGACCCGCCTTCGCTTTTCCCTGCCAACCCGCTACCAGCGCCTTGACCGCCGCGGGCGAAGCCGTTCTAATAACCAAGCGCTTGCTAAATATTATTGACCATGGTCCCGATGAAGGCAAGCGCAATCGGGGCGAAGTCAGGAATGGACGAACGGCATGTTCGGTCCGGGCAAGATGTTTTCAGATGTTCGGGTGGTGGATATCGCTCAGTTCGTCTTCGTGCCGGCGGCGGGCTTTGACGGGCAGGCCGCGCCAGCCGATCCGCGCCGTTGCCGGAACGGAGTAACTGATTGCCGATGCGTGAAACAACGAGCACCCGAAGTGCGAATGCAAGAACCGCCGTAACAAGCGGCTCAGCCGAATAATGGAGAGGTTTACAATGGAATACAAAGTTATTTCCGCCGATAACCACATCCTTGAACCGCGAAACCTGTTTGTCGAACGCTTGCCCGTGGAATTCCGCGACCGCGCGCCGCGGGTCCTGCGTGGCGCAGATGGTGGCGACGGCTGGTCGTTCGATGGCGGCCCGCCGCAACGTACGCTGGGCATCGAGGCAACGGCCGGCCGCAGCGTGCAGATCAGCGGTTATAAGTGGGAGGAGATTCTTCCGGGCAATTATGATGGCGCAGCGCATCTTGCGGACATGACGGCCGAAGGCGTCGATGCCGCCATGCTTTTCCCTTCAGTGCCGCTGCAGGGTTGGTCTATGCACGACGATCCTTTCGGTCTGGCGTTGATGCAAACCTTCAACGACTGGGTGTTCGATGATTTCTGCGCGCCTGATCCGAAGCGGTTGATCGCCCTGCCGATGATGCCCGTCAATCACTCGATGGAAGTCCTGCTCGCGGAAATGGACCGTTGCCTGAAGAAGGGGGCAAAGGGCCTCCATATCCCGGTCTATCCCGACCGCGCCTATATCGACCCCTGGTACGAGCCCTTTTTCCGCGCCGCAGAGGAAGCCGATGTGCCGCTTTGCATGCACCGCACCTCCGGCGGCATCGACAAGTCAGGCAAGGCCAACTTCCAGTTCACCGTACCGGGCGTGAACGTCGCGGGCACGGTCACCCGCTATTTCGCAGGGGTCGAGCCGCTGACAATGTTGATCTTTACCGGCGTGTTCAAGCGGCACCCGAAACTGAAGATCATGGATGCGGAACTCAACTTCGGCTGGGTTCCCTTCTGGAAGAACACGATGAACGAGTGCTTCGAAAAGCAGAAAGGCTGGGCGAAGTTCCCGATCGAGGAACTGCCTGGCGAGGCACTGGGCCGCAACGTCTTCGTCACCGTGCTCGACGACAAGCTGGGCTTCGACCTGGTGGCGAGCGAGTCATGGCTCGCCGACGTCGCGCTTTTCTCGCTCGATTATCCTCACAGCATCTGCCTTTGGCCAGGTACCGCGGGTTATATCGAGCGTACCGCGGCGAACTGCAATCCGGCATCGAAGCACAAGATACTTGCCGGAAATGCCGTGCGGATATTCAACCTGAATTAGCGCCGTTCTGCGTAGTGATCGATTGCCGCCATCTCGATAAGTGGCGGCAATCGATGCGGCCCTCGCACCGGCGTCATTCGAACGCGGGCGGGAGGCCTCGCGCGAGGTGGCATTCTTGCCCGGACACCAAATGAACGCAGATTCGCTTGTTGGTTTCCTTGAACGGAGCCGCTCAGTTTCCGCACTCGGTCAGACCAGGGCCGGACCGGACAACCCTGGAGCGGTTCATTGCGAACGGAGCGCGGGTGCCCGATCATGGCAGGTTGCCTGCTCAAACAGGTTGAGCAGGCGCCCGCTCTTGTTCAAACGGCAATGTTATAGAGCTTGGCGGCGTTGAGGCTGAGGACCTTGGCGCGTTCTGCAGCGGTGAGGTCGCCCAGACGGCCTTCGAGGTTCTCGATCGGGTAGAGCCCGGTCGGGTGCGGGAAGTCGCTCTCGAACAGCACATTGTCGACGCCGACCTTGCGGATCATCTCCGCGGCGTTGCGGCCCTGCTCGAACCAGAAGCAGGCGTAGAAATTGCTGGCGAAATATTCTGACGGCTTCTTGTGGAAGCTCCGCCCTTCCGCGATCTCCACCAGCTGATAGTCGAGCGCTTCCAGCATGAAGGGCACCCAACCGATGCCGCTTTCCACCGAGACGAATTTGAGGCCCGGATAACGGTCGAGCAAACCGGAATAGATAATGTTCGCCAGAACCTTGCCGTTGTTGAAGAAGATCATCGCCCCCGAAATGCCAGAGCGCAGATCGCGCGTCAGCGAGGGCCACCCCTGTTGCCCCATCCAGTCGATCGCTTGGTCTGAAGCGCCGATGTGGAAGTTGATCGACAGATTCCTGTCCTGGCAGACCTCCCACAGCGGATACCAGTGCGCATGGCCAAGATCTGGGATATGGTTGCCAGCCGCATCCTTATGAAAATGCGGGTCGGAATTGATGTTGATGCCCCTGAGTCCCATGGCCACGCAGCGTTCGGTTTCCTTCACCGCCTCGGCAGCGTCCCACCACGGCAGCAGCGCCATCGGGAACATACGCTGGCCCGATTCCTGTTGCAGCTCGGCCATGGCGTCGTTGTAGATCCTGACGCAGGCGAGGCGCAGATCGGCATCGACCTTGGCTGCCGCCTGACCGCCAAAGCCCAGGATGTTGGGATAGACGATCTGGGCGTAGATGCCGGTCTCGTCCATCACCTGCAGCCGCTCCTTCACTGAGGAACTGCCGATGTGCACATCCTCGAACTGGAGCTTGAGGAAGGTATCGAGCACGCGCACCTTACTGCCATCCTTGCGGATCGCGGAGCTCGGATGGGCGCCAGTGCCGATCGACTTGTCGCCATCAATCACCCAGCAGCGCTGGCCGTTCAGTATCTTCACCTGCGGCACCCGGTCGCGCAGCGAGGCGGGCGCGCGCTTGACCCACAGATCATGCGGTTCGGTAAGATGGGTATCGGCGTCGATCACCTTGAGGGCGGACTTCGCCTTGGTCCGTTCGAGCGTTGCAGTGGCCAATGTGGTTCTCCTGATGAATGGGATGAATCGATCTTTGAAGCCAGTCTCCGGGGCGAGATTGCGCCGCCGATTATGACGCAAGCTCGGTATTTAGCAAGCGCTTGGTTTACAGCGGCAAAAAAACCAAGCGGTTGCCAACTCATCTGATAGCCCATAGCTTGGGGCATCCCAGATGGCGGGCTTAGCGCTGTCCGACATCGGGCATCTTGAGGCCTATGATCCCTCGTCGATCCATCTCGTGAATCAGGTGGAGGGATAGGGTTTTGACGAGCCCGGTGCGGGGCTTGAATTCTGCAAGAGCGGGCAGATGGCGGTAGGCGGCAAGCTGCCTGTCAACACCAATGGCGGCATGTTGTCGGGCTCCTATATGCACGGCTGGAATCTGGTTGCTGAGGTAATCCGTCAGCTTCGCCATGAGGCGGGTCGGCAGCAAATCGCCAATCTCGAGGCCTCGATGTTTTCGTTAGCGCAGACGGACCAGATTCACCCGATCATCTTTACGCGAGGACCGTAGCGATGGCGCAGAAGCGACCGGACCGAACGCTTGGTCGGGGCCATGACGAGTTCTGGAGCTGGTGCAACAAGGGCGAATTGCGCTTGCAACATTGCGCCAGCTGCGGCGAGACGTCCTGGCCGATTGTAAAGGCCTGCGAATATTGCGGCAGCGCCGAGCTTGCGTGGCAGCGCATGTCCGGTCGCGGCAGGATCGTGAGGTGGTGCTGCTTCGAGCGGGACTATTACCTGGGCCTGCTGCCGATTTCCTGGAACACCATCCTGGTCGAACTGGAGGAGGGGCCATTGTTCATCAGCAATCCCGAGAGGTTCGACTGGCAGGACATCACGCTCGGTATGCCGGTAAAGGTGGCCTTCGTTGCATGCGAGGACTCGAGCGGGGCGTTCAGCCTGCCGGTCTTTGAACGCGCTGAGACAGGCACCTCACCAATGGGATGATATGATCGGCTGGCTCCTAATCGCAACGGGGCGATCAGGAACCTGTCGAGGCGCTTCTTCCCACGCTTCGGCACGTTGATATCAGATTCGAAATGCAGTTCTTGATATCCGCTCCGATCAGCTTGTCGTCGAAGTGGTAAAGCGTCATCGAATATGTCGGCTTCCCCGGGCTGTCGAACACCGGAGCCGAAATGAAATCCACTTCGTACCATTCGCCGTCATTCACCTGCATCGGATCGAAATGCAGCAGGTTGTCGGGCCGAAAACGCGTCAGCCACCGATCAAGATGTTCTACATAGCGCCGGACGTCGAGCGCGTCGGACAGGTTGGCCAGTTCCTGCGTGTCGGCCTTGAGCGCCAGCTGAAAGCCTCTTTGGCGGACCGAGACGAGCAGCTCCCGCAGGCTTGACGCGGTGGCGGGATCGATCTTGCCGTCCAAGCCACGGCCCAGCCATTTCTCGATATCGGCTTCCGGTTCCCATGCCACGAAAGTCACGCCAAGGGGCGGACGCAAAGGCAGGCGCACACCGGGCCTCAACCACGCTCTATCGACCACTGCCTGATTGAAATGGGCCAGTCCGAGCACCTCGTCGCCCGCGCGCATAGACAGCAGCACCTCGACACCCAGCCGGTGGCTCAATGCCGCTGCCGCCGATTTCGCACGAGCGATTACGCCGTGGTTTTCATTGGCCACATCGCCAATCGCGACGAGGACCGGACCAAGTGAATAGGTCTTATGGACGGGATGCCGCGAAAGGTGGTCGCTTTTGGTCAGTTCCTGAAGGATGCCGTGGCAGGAGGCCACGTTGATATCCAGCGCCCGCGCTAACTCCGACAAGGTGAATCGTGTGGTGCCCTGTGCCGCCAGAAAATCGATGATCTGGATGGCTCTCGAGGCAGCGAGAGCGGCGCGAGCCATGTAGGCAACTCCTTGACAGGATTGTTATTTATTATACTATTCAAATTCATTTTCGACTATACAAAAACAATGAGCGCGTCAACCTTTCGTTGAGGTGAGAGCGCGGCAGGTGAGGGAGCGAACGTGATCCCGACAAAGCATGCGGTGGCGCAGCGGCGATCGCGTTTGGCCGAAGGCAGGTGTCGCCCTGCACGGATTCTCCAATATGTCGCAGCGGGCGGGGCGACGACGTGATGACCCGGGACATGTTGATCGGCGTCGATGTCGGCGGCACCTTCACCGATGCCGTGCTGATCGTCGGCTCTGCCAGCTATCGCGCCAAATCCCCCAGCACCTATCCTGAGATCGGGCGCGGCGTGCTCGAATCCTGCCGGCTGGCGGCCCGGGCCGCGGGGTTGGATCTGGCCGCCGCGCTGCCCCGAGTGCGCAAATTCGGCCTTGGCACCACCGCCGTTACCAACGTCATCGCCACGCGCAGCGGGCTCAAGGTTGGGCTGCTCGCCACCATTGGATTCGAGGAAACTCTGCGCCTTGCGCGCGGGCGGACTCAGGAGGTGAACGGCTGGCTGCGTTCGGCCGATCCGCTGGTCGAGCGTCGGGCGATCGTCGGCATCGACGAACGGATCGACCGCACGGGCGCCGTTCTCAGGCCTCTCGATCCCGGGGCGGTGGTGGCGGGCGGCCGCTATCTCGTCGAGGAGGTGGGCGTCGAAAGCCTGGCGGTCTCGTTCCTGTGGTCGTTCCTCAATCCGACACATGAGCGCCTGGCCGCGCAGCTGCTGCGGGAGACCTTCCCCAGCCTGCCAGTGACCGCCGGCTGCGAACTGCGGCCGGTCATCCGCGAATATGAGCGCACCACCCTTACCGTGCTCAATGCCTACAGTTTCGGCGCCTATGCCGGGGTGGAGGACCTGGCCCGGGAGCTGCGCTCGGCCGGCCTCGATGCGCCGGTGTTGCTGTGTCATTCGGGCGGTGGCTCGATCTCGATCGCCGAGGCGCGGGAACAGCCGGTGTGGCTAGCCGCCTCGGGACCGGCCGCGGGTGTGTCGGCGGCGGCGCGGATCGCCGCCGATGCCGGCGAGGACAAGGTGCTGACCAGCGATCTGGGCGGCACCTCCTTCGATGTCGCCCATCTCGTAGCGGGGGTGCCTGCGCGCACCCAGCGCGGCGACCTCATGGGGTTCTGGACGGCGCTGGCGCGGGTCGATGTGGAATCGGTAGGGGCGGGCGGCGGCTCGCTGGCTTGGGTGGATGACCGGGGCATGCTGCGGGTCGGCCCGAAATCGGCGGGTTCCTCGCCCGGGCCAGTCTGCTATGGGCGGGGAGGGGACCAGCCGGCTCTGACCGACGCGCTCCTCGCGCTCGGCTATATCGATGCCGGGTGCTTCCTTGGCGGCGCCATGCGGCTCGACCTGCCTGGCGCCACACAGGCGCTGGCACGGCTGGGCGAGGGGCTGGCGCTCGGGCCTATCGAGGCTGCCTGGGGCATTCGCGAAATTGCGTTGGCCGAGATGGTCAAAGCAGTGAAGGCGCGGCTTTCCTCCCATGCCCTTGCGGCCGCCGAGCATTGCCTGGTGAGCTATGGCGGCTGTGGAGCGTTGTTCGCGGCTGAGGTCGCGCGCATGGCCGGGCTTACTCGCGTGCTCGTGCCCGAGCTGGCCTCCGTGCTCTCTGCCTATGGCGCTGCGACCATGGACATAAGGCGCGAGCGGCTCGCAACGGTGCTGCTGATGCTGCCGGCGGCGGCCGATGCAATCGACCGCGCCATCGCTGGCCTCAGCACAGCGGTGTGGCAGGACCTTGCGGCCGACGGTGTTCCCGAGGCCGACCGTCTGCTGCGCTACGAGGCCGACATGCGCTTCGCCGGCCAGCGCTGGGAATTGACCATCGCCCTTCCTGTCACGCCGCAGGCGGGGGATGGCGGGCGCGAGGCGGAGGCGCTGTTTCGCGCAGAATATCTCCGCCGCTTCGGCGCCGCAGCGACGACTACGTCCGGCATTGTCGAATTGGTCGGCCTGCGCGCCGTCGGTATCGGCCGGATGATGGGGATGGATGATTTATCTGTCGTGCCGAGTGCTTGTTCCAGCCACGCGGCGGTGAGCCGGGCGACACGACCTGTCAGCCTTGATCGGACAGGCGGCGCCGTGCCGGTCAGCATCTACGATGGAAGCGCGTTGCTGCCGGGCATGCATTTCGCGGGCCCGGCGCTGGTCGACGGCTCGGACACGACGATCTGGGTGCCGACGGGCATGGCCGCGCGCATGGATACCCACCGGACTCTAATCATCGAGGCCCGGCCGTGAACGAAACAGTCGCATGGCCGGTCGATCCCATCGCGCCCGAATTGCTGCGCACCCGCCTCGAGGCGATCGGCCAGGAAGCGGGCGCGGCCGTGCAGCAGACGGCGATCAGCCCTATCGTCACCGAAAGCAAGGATTACTCGGTCACCATCCTCGATGCCGATGCCGCAATCATCTGCGCCTCGGGCCTTGTCGATCTGCATTTCGGCGCGGTGATGCATGCGGTTCGCTCGACCATCGCTGTGCACGGCGACAGCATCGCAGAGGGCGACGTGTTCATCGCCAACGACCCGCACAGCGGTGGCGGGCTGCATCCGCAGGACATCGTCATCCAGCGCCCGGTGTTCGTCGATGGCGTGCGGGTCGGCTGGGTGGCGTTGGCCGCGCATATGATGGACATGGGGGGCATGGTCCCCGGCTCGTCGGCGGCGGCGGCGACCGAATGCTATCAGGAGGCGCTGCGGCTGCCGCCCGTCCGGCTGATCCGCCGGCATGAGGAATGCGCCGACATCTGGAACATCATGCGGATCAACATCCGCAGCTCCAACCTTGTCGAGATGGATATGCGCAGCCTGGTGATTGGGGCGGCGGTGGCCGAGGCCAAGCTGGCCGAGTTGGTGAAGGCGATGGGCCTGCCGGCGTTCCGCTCCGCCGCACGGGCCCTGCTCGACGGCGCGGCGCGGGTGCTGCGCGCGCGCATTGCGATGATCGAGGATGGGCGCTACCGCAGCACAGCTTGGGTCGAATATCGTGACACGGTCCTGCGCGTCCCCTGCGAATTGCGCATCACCGGCGACCGCCTGCTGTTTGACCTCACCGAGGCGCCGCCGCAAGTCCCCTATTTCTTCAATTCCAAGGAATACATTATCCGCGCCATGATCGCGCCGCGCGTGCGGCAGATCCTGGCGTCAGGCCTGCCCTTCAACCAGGCGGCGCTGGACGTGGTGGAAATCGCCAGCAGGCCGGGTTCGCTGGTCAATTGCGTGATGCCCGCTCCGATCGCGGCAGGGCATACCGACGCGGCAATGGCGGTCAACACGGCCGCCGCGCAATGTCTGCAGCTGGCGCTGCTCGCCTCGCCGGGGGCGAGGGGCCGCGAATTCATCACCGCGCCGCTTTTGGCGGCCTATGGCACCGGGCGCTGGACCTATCTCGACGAGGGCGGCCTGCGCCGCGTCTACACGCTGATTGACGGCGCCTTCTGCGGCAGCCCCGCCGCTCATGACCGCGACGGTATCGACATCAAGTCGAGCCTCATGCCCGGCGGCAACCAGCTCGAATATGCCGATGTCGAGATCCTGGAGGCGGCCTATCCGGTGCTGTTCAAGGAGCGCCGCGCGACCACCGGCTTTCATGGCTACGGCCAGCACCGCTCGGGCGCGGGGTGCCAGGAGGCATTCGGCGCGCATGGCACCGAGGCGCTGGTCGGCAACATGACGGGGACGCGTGCATGGTTCCCGACCGTCGGTAGCGCCGGCGGCTATCCGGGGGCGACGATGCATTTCGCGGTGCGGCGCGGTGATGGATCGGTCGAACCGGTGGGCATCCACGCGGTGGGCGTCACGCTGGCCCCGGGCGACACATTCGAGATGATATGCGCCAGCGGCGGCGGCTATGGCGACCCGCTCGACCGCGATCCACAGGCGGTCCTGGCCGATCTCAACGACCGACGGGTGGATGTGTCGACCGCGCATGACGTCTACGGCGTGATTTTCGCCCGCGACGGTACGGTCGATCTTGCGGCCACCGAAGCACGACGCGCTTTTCTGCGGAAAGACCGGCTGCGCCGGGCTCAGCCGGCAGTTTGCCCGATGGGTCATAATTCCATTCCGCCAAACAGCGATACCGGACCCGCCGCGCCGCTGTACCCTGGCGTGATTCAGCGGGGCGATCTTGCCATTGCCGAAGGCTCGGGCGCCGTGCTCGCGCGTGCACCGGGCAATTGGCTCGATGGTTGTCCGATGCTCGACATGCCGGTGGACGAGCGGGCAGGCGGTATCATCGCCCGTGCTCATCTCGACCCCGTGACCGGGCGAATGCTTTATGTGGACGTAATCCGCACGGGCGATGGCCCCAGCATCGACGTCTTCCCCGAGCGATGGGCACGGGCTTTATCTCTCTAGCGCTCGATTCCGAGGAACGGGCGCGAATGATGGTTGGGAAATTCGGTCCCGCAATAACGCAGCCGCATTTCAGATAGGTCGCGCCAATTTCGCTGATCGCTGGAAACCGGGGGAGGAAACATACTGTCATGGCGCAATTCGATTATATCATCGTGGGTGCGGGCTCGGCGGGCTGCGTGCTTGCCAATCGCCTCAGTGCCGATCCGGATATCACGGTCGCATTGCTGGAGGCCGGTGGCAGCGACCGGCACCCTTATGTCACCATGCCGCGCGGTGTCGCCAAGCTGGTGAAGATGCCGTCCCATATGTGGTTCTACCTCACGAAGCCAGAACCGCAGACGGCAATGCGGCCGGACTATTGGTTGCGCGGCAAGGTGTTGGGCGGGTCCAGTTCGGTCAACGGTATGGTCTGGGTGCGCGGCCAGCCTGCGGACTTCGACGAATTGGCAGAACTCACCAGTGAAGACTGGAGCTGGCGCAATGTCAGCCGCGCCTATGAGGAAATCGAACGTCATGAGCTGGGTGCGGCGCCGTCGCGTGGCGGTGACGGCCCCTTGCGGATATCGCTTCCGTCCCACCGCAACGCATTGACGGAAGCAATCGTTCAGGCTGGCGCGCGCATGGGCTGGCCGGTCAAGACCGATGTGAACGAGCCCGACGCAGGCGACGGGATCGGCTATATGCCCCGCACGATCTGGCGCGGCAAACGCCAAAGCGCGGCGGTCGCCTTTCTCAGGCCAGCCATGAAGCGGCCGAACCTCTCGATATTCACCAATACGGTGGTGGATTGCATCCGGTTCGACGGCAAGCGGGCAATTGGCGTTGTCATGATTCAAGATGGCGTGCGGCGCGAGATCGACGCCCGGCGAGAGGTGATCCTCTGCGCGGGGGCGGTGGCGAGTCCGGGCATTCTCGAACGGTCCGGCATTGGCGATCCCACGCGCCTCGAATCGTTTGGAATTCCACTGGTTCATGCCAGCCCGGCGATTGGCGAACATGTGAGCGAGCACCGGGCGCTCAGAATGCAATGGCGGCTGAAGCGCCCGCTATCGCAGAATTTCAACTATCGTGGTTGGCGGCTGATCCGATCCGTCCTGCAATATTACCTGACCGGTGATGGTCCGATGTCGCACGCCGCCATCGAAATGCGCGCTGCGTTCCGAAGCCGTCCGGGCCTCGACCGCCCTGATACGCAGGCGCAGATTGGACTTTACAGCTGGGACCTTGCCGGCGGGGGAGGGGATCTGGAGCGCGCCCACGGTTTTTGTGCGGTCGTCAATCCGCTGCGTCCGGCGTCACGCGGTTCGATCCATATTGCAGCACGCGATCCGAATGTTCCGCCGGTAATCGAGACCAATTACGGTTCGGCTGCGCAAGACAATGCCATTATCGTCGCCGCCGCGCGGAAATTGCGCGATTTTGCCGGGCAGGACCCGTTGTGCCAGTTGATCGAAGCGGAAACAGCGCCGGGACCGGCGGCGCGATCGGACGAGGAGATTCTCGCAGCACTCCATTCGCTGGGCGTCGCCGGCATGCACACAGTGGGCAGCTGCCGCATGGGCAAAGACGCCGATTGCGCGGTTGATCCGGAATTGCGAGTGCGCGGGGTGGATGGGTTGCGGATCATGGATGCATCGGTCATGCCGGTGATCCCCGCAGGCAACACCAATGCGCCGACTTTGGCGATGGCGTGGCGCGCCGCGGAGATCATTATGCGCCCCCGCTAAGTGCAGACGGCGCGCAAAATGCGCAAAACCAGAGACGAAGCTAAGACCGATATGTTCGACGACATCGAGTGCTTCTACAATCCCAAACGCCGGCGCTCGACGATGGGATATCTGGGTCCTATGGCGTTCGAGACAAGAGCTGGATTAGCTTGAGCGTGTGTCGTCCAAACCGGGGGCAGGCCAGTCACGCGCTAGGCGTCGACGAATTGCACTTGGTTTGGGACGCAATGCCGGACATCTCCGCGCTCCGCCCTTCGTGAATGCCCCTGTGGAGGAAGAAGACTTTGACGACGCTTCGTTTCGGCTTTGTAACGGGCGCCGCCCGCGAGGAGGTGGAGGCGCTTGAGGAATTGCCGATTGCATCGCTCTGGGCGGGCGGTCATGTCGCTTCGCCGCATGGCGTCCCGGAAACAATGATCGTGCTCGCGCGGCTGGCTGCGCTCACCCGCCGGGTGCGGATCGGGACATCGGTCCTGCTGCTGCCACTCTACCCGCCGGCCATCATCGCCAAGCAGATGGCCGATTTGGACCACGTCACCGGCGGGCGGATTACAATGGGCGTCGGTGTTGGCGGCGAATTCGAACAGGAATTTCGCGCATGCGGCGTGCCCGTCGAGGAGCGCGGCAGCCGTACGAACGAATCCATCGAACTTTTGCGGCGTCTATGGACGGGGGAAACTATCTCTCACGAAGGCCCCTTCTATCCGATGAAGCAAGTTCGGATTCAGCCCGCACCGGTCCAGGTGGGCGGGCCGCCCATTATCGTGGGCGGCCGTAAGGAGCCCGCCATGGCGCGCGCGGCCAAGCTAGGGGATGGCTGGATGCCCTATCTGTATTCGCCCCGTGCCTATGCGAGTTCGGTTCAGCGCATTCGGGAGATCGCGGCCGACGTCAAGCGGGACCTCGCCCGCTTCGAGTGGATGCTCTTCGTCTTTGTTACCATCCGCGACGACGGCGAGCGTGCGCGCGAGGAGGCGGCGGCCATTTTGGGTGGAACGTACAACCAGGATTTTCGAGCTTTCGCCGATCGCGTCACCATAGCCGGAACTGCCGAGCAGGTCACCGCGCGACTGCAAGCCTATGTCGATGCGGGGGCGCGGCACATCATTTTCGCCATCGCCGCCAAAGAGGATCGTTTCGCCATGATGCACCGCCTTGCGACCGAAATCTTCCCCAAAATTATCGTCGCTGAGGGCTAATCGGCGAAATGGACCGCTTCACACTGTGTTCGATTTCCACCGGTCGGCTTCGACAACTCTCTGAACATTGATATCAGGGCAAATCACAACGCGCTCACACGATGTGCCATAGGTTTGTGAAGAACCGACTCTGCGTCCAACGGGATGAACGAGGGAGCCCAGTTCATTGAATATTATAAACCAAGCGCTTGCTTTTGCTTGTGATTTGTGAGAAGTGGCGTAAACTGACCAGATATTTTAGGGAGGCCGCGATGGCAGTCGATGTAAAGACGGTTGTTAAGGCAAAGGCGGACGATGCCAAGCGCTACTGGCTGGACGAAGGGCGAGCGGCCGGTGGTTTCATCCGGCAAATTGATCACTCAACATACATGCGGGGTGTTCATCCGCTATTCAAGGGCATCAAGATTGTCGATTGCGACACGCACTTCACCGAGCCACCGGATCTGTTCACCGCCAACGCGCCGGCTGGGATGAAGGGAAAGTTGCCGCATGTGAAGCGCATCGGCGACGCGGATCGGTGGTTCGTCGGCGACAAGGATTTCGGTTCGATCGGCGGCAACGTGATCGCCAAGGATCGCAACAAGCTGCTCGGGCGCCTCGCTTTCACAAATTACGATCAAATCCATGCAGGGTCGTATTTGATAAAGCCCCGTCTCGAAGAAATGGACGCGATGGGCGTGTGGGCGCAGATATGCTTCCAAAATGGCGGCTTGACCCAAGCCGGTTCGCTGGTCGCCCTCAACGACGACGAGCTCGCGATCACCATCGTGCGTATGTTCAATGATGCGTGCGCCGAGCGCATGAAGCAATCCGGCGGCCGCATCAATTGCATGGGGACGCTGCCCTATTGGGACAAGGATCTCACGATCAAGGAGATGCGCCGCATTATTGATTTGGGGATCAAGGGCGTCGTCATGCCCGATCGTCCGGAGCGGCTTGTGGCTGGCTATCTCGGCCCAGACGGCAAAGTGTCGCCATTCTGGGAAGAGATATTCGACATCTGCAACGCAACGGGAACGCCGTTGAATTTCCACCTCAACGCTGCGCTCGATGCAGATTCAGCAATCTGGGACAATCTCGGCTTCGACCAAAAGTTGCCGATCCACGCGATGTTGCACCACATGGGCACGTGCGCCACCATGTCTAACTTCATGGTGTCCGGCATCCTGGATAAATACCCGAAATTGAAAATCGGCCTTATCGAGAGCGGGGCAGGCTGGGTGCCCTTCGTGCTCGAAGCGTTGGAACACCAGCTCGACGAATTCCGCACCGCCGAGAATCGCGGCCTCAAGCTGCGGCCCAAGGAATATTTCAAAAGGCACTTCTGGGTTACCTATTGGTTCGAATCCTACGCACCCAAGCACATGCTGGAGGAGATCGGCGTCGATCGTGTCATGTTCGAGACCGACTTCCCGCACCCGACTTCGCTCTATCCCGGGGTGCAGGAGAAGATCGCGGACACGCTGGGCGGATATGATTTCGAGACGCGCAAGCGCGTCCTCGAACGCAACGCCGCCGAACTGTACAATCTGTCCTTCTAGCCGATTGGGCGTAAATTCCGCAATTGTTTGAAACATGGCTTGGCCCGACACGGGTTCGAGAATACGATGAGAGACGGAAAGCGCAGATGCTGGAAGCAGATCGCGCCTGGTAGATCGATACCGGTCATGATCTCATTATCAGCGAGCCGGAAAAGTTGACAGAAATGCTTCTTTCTTCGCCTCGCCTGATGCTATCCACGTTCACCGTGTTGTTTGTGGCTCGAGCACGACTACGGGAATAAGGCGCGAAGTGCGGGTTTGATATTCGTCATACCACGGCCAAGTCTTGACGGCTTCGGCCCAGATTTGTTCGCGTTCCGGAGACTCAGCCGTGCGTGCGACTGCGTCGAACCTGTTCGCTTTCAGCTGAATCTGGACATTGGGATTCTCAAGGATGTTCAGATACCATTTCGGGTGTGTGGGCGATCCGCCCTTCGAGGCGATAATGGCGTAGCCGTTGTTGTACTCAGTGAAGATGATTGGAATCGTCCTGGCTTCGCCCGACCTGCGGCCCCGCGTCGTGAGGAGCAGGATCGGAGCCCCATTCCAGATGTAGCCTTGCTCTCCATTCGTGTCCCGATAGAGGCGAACATGGTCTTCGCCTAGGAGGCTCCGGTCGATCGAAGAGTAGGCTGGTTTGGGTGTCTGCTCACGCATTAGTCGGCTCCAGATAATTTGATCTTCGCTGCGATCTCCGCGCGGGTGACCGGAGGCGCTGCAACACCTTACCGCCACAGACGGCCGGTCAGATAGACCGGGCAGCGCAAATCGGGAGAGACATACAGAATAGCGTTGGTGCCACAGCTCATCTCGCCGTGCGCCGGCTAATCTTGAAGGCACGGGGGAATTCGCTCGCCATTCCTGTCGGTAGCAGACGAGTTGTCCGGATCATGTAGCACACGAGTTGACCGGTTTTCTGTCCTGTCATGGAGGCAGGGCGATGAACCGGACAACTCGTCTGCTACCGACAGCTTGTAACCAAGCGCTTGCTAAATTGATTGTGCGCGGTGATAATATAAAGCTAACTTGGGCATGGGAGAAACCGGTAAGCCGCGACATGGGCAAGGAAGCGCACCGCGCATGGGAGTAGATTTTTCAGGTGCTCGAACCGTCGAACTGGCGCAATTTGCGGTCGCGCTGGCGGCGGGCGGGACGGTGTTTCGGGTTGGTCCCGCCGATCCGCACCGGGCGCCTTCTCGGTGAGCACACGGACAAGATTCTGGGCGGAATAGAATTCAAGCCGGGAGAACTGGAATGGCTCCGGGCGAAAGCTGCGATCCAATAGCGAGGAAAGATCATGCGGATATGCCGGTTCACGTTGAAGGCTGATGCCGGGGCTCAGCCACGGCTAGGGTTGATGGAGGATGACGGGATTCGGGATATCACGCCGATCACGGATGCGCTGCCTGCTCTGCGCTGGCCTCTGCCGCCGGGGGATTTGCTGATTGCCAATTTGGGGCCGCTAAAGTCGCGGATGAAGGCTCTTGCCTCCGAGGTTCCGCTCATTCCGCGCGATATGGTGCGGCTGCTCTCGCCGGTGGCCAATCCCGGCAAGTTCATCTGCGGCGTCGGCAACTGGAAGCATCACAAGGCGCCGCTTGGCGCGCTGGGGTTCCTATTCAAAGTGACGAGCGCGCTCGCCGGGGAAGGGGACGGCGTGCAGGTGCGATGGCCTGACCGCACCACGCTTCACGAGCCGGAGCTTGCAATCGTTATCGGCCGTGAATGCGTCAATGTGAGTGAGGCAGAGGCGTTGGACTACGTCGCTGGTTACACCTGCGCGCTCGACATGACGATGAAGGAGGAGAAGGAGTTCTTCTGCTTCTGCAAGTCGTTCGACACCTACGGTTTGCTTGGGCCGTGCCTGGTCACGGCCGATGAGATCCCGCAGCCATCAGATCTCTCATATCGTTTCTGGGTGAACGGCGCGTTGAGGGGCGAGCGAAGCTTCGGCGATCTGACAGGGAGCCCTGCCCAGCTTGTTGCCTTCGCCTCGACAGTGATGACTCTCTATCCGGGCGACGTGATTTTCTCGGGCGCCGCAGATGTCGGTCCCGTCGTTCCGGGCGATGTCATGACGCTCGAAATTCCCCGTATCGGACGCATGGATGTGCCGGTCTCGATCTCGCCGCAAGCACGCGGCACCTCAGACAATGCAGTTGGGAGGAACCCGCAATGAACATGCCCGTGTTGAATCCGTCCGTATTTGGCGGGCGCAAAGTCATCGACGTGGACACGCATTTGGTGGAGCCGCACGATCTCTGGCTCAAGCGCGCCCCGGTGGCGATGAAGGATCGGATGCCGCAGGTAAAAGTGCATGACGGCGTCCGCTCTTGGGTCGTCGACGGCGACAAGGTTTTGCTGAAGGGGGCGATCCCCGCGTCGACGGTGAAGGTGGACGGCTCGAAATGGCCGGGGTTGGAGTTCATCAATCACCAATTCGAGGAGGTGCACCCGGCCTCGTACAGCGCGCGCGAGCGCGTGCAGATGATGGACGCAACCGGCGTAAGCGCTCAAATTCTCTATCCCAATATCCTGGGCTTTGGTGGCCAGAACGCTGTGAAGGTCGATGACGCGCTTCGTCTCGCCTGCGTCCAGATATTCAACGACGCCATGGGCGAGTTCCAGGCCGAAAGCGGGCAGCGGATATTTCCCATGGCGCTCTTGCCTTGGTGGGATGTGAAGCTTGCCGTCAAGGAGATCGAGCGGGCCAAGAAAATGGGCCTGCGGGGCATCAACATCAATTCCGATCCGCAGACCTTCACGACTTCGGACGGGTCGAAACTCGCGGATTTCTCCAGTGCATACTGGAATCCGATGTGGGAGGCTTGCGAAGCGCTCGACATGCCGATCAATTTCCATATCGGTGCGTCGGAGGAATCGGCGGACTGGATCGGCGCGCAAGGCTGGCCCGGCCTGCACCGTGACCTGCGTTCCGCATTGGGCGGGGCGATGCTCTTCATCAACAACGGCCGGGTGATGGGGAATCTGATCCTCTCGGGCTTGCTCGATCGGTTTACGAAACTGAAATTCGTGTCGGTGGAGAGCGGGATCGGCTGGGTGCCCTTCCTGTTAGAGGCGATCGACTGGGAGTACCAGGAGGTGGCCATCAACAATGGCAAGCTTCAGCGCCGGCCCAGCGAATATTTCGCGTCCAACTTCTACGCGTGCTTCTGGTTCGAGCGGCGCGATCTGTCGCGTCAGATCAAGGCGGTCGGTGCGGACAATGTTCTGTTTGAGACGGATTTCCCGCATCCTGTCTGCCTCTATCCCATCGACAATATCGACAACGCGATGGGAGATCTGACAGAGGCAGAAAAGGTGAAGGTACTCTCGGGCAACGCCGCCAAGCTCTATAAGATCGATGTTTAATGCGCTTGCGTCTATGAGCTCCGAGTCCGTGCTGCGAAGCGCGAGAACGCCCCATCGCGCGCGACGTTCCACTTTCGTGGGGCGCTCTTGACACAAAAGTCATGCAGCTGGGAAGTAGAAAGGCTTTCGGTGCGATGAACAAATCGGTGCCTCCCGATCACCGTGCCGCGATCGCGGATTTGGTGCATCGTTATGCTTACAACATTCGTCACCGGCAGGGCGGGGAATGCGCAGCCCTCTTTACAGAAGATGGTCTGTTCGAGATACGAAATGCCGATCCAGCAGATTTGACGTCAGCACGTGTCAGCCAATCTCTCAGGGGACGGGAGATGATACGGGACTATATCGTCGAAAAGGCGGGTTCCGATATCCTCGTATGTCCGCTCATTCACAACCTGCTGATCGAGGTAGACGGTGAAACAGCACAAAGCAGCTGCGTGATGACGTCGCGAACCTGGCCAAGCGGGTACGAATTGATCGGCGAATACCGCGATACTTTTCGCTATGAATCCGGCTGGTTGTTCCAATCACGCATATTTACAATCTTTCGGTCAAACCCGGCTTAACGCCTGAAAGGGTATATGAGCGGCGGCATTTCAGCGTACCCTTCCTATCCACCCGGTTTCTGGCGGCGGATAGCGCTGTTGCCGGAACCCGGACAAATCACGGCCGCATTGGAGGATGATGTCCATCGTTTCCATCTGCGTCTTGTCCACCGCGATAGTGTCATATCCGAAGTGCGCGCAAGGGCGCTGCGCTTTCCTTGGACAAGCTGCAGCCAGGCGGCCCCGTTCATTGCCGAGGAATTGGTCGGCCAGCGGGTTGAGGATGTGGCGCGGCTCGCTGCTTCGGAGCATTGCACCCATTTGCTTGATCTTGCGATCCTGTGCGCCGCGCACATCGCAGATCGCGAGCCGAAGCGTTTCGACATGCAAGTGGCCGACCGCGTTGATGGGCGTACCACCGCACGGCTTGCCGAGAACGGAGAGGTCGAGATGCGTTGGCAGCTGGATGGAACGCGCATCGAAGGGCCGGACCCTTGGGCGGGCCTTGATCTGCGCACCTTGTCGCGCTGGAAGAACGAACTCTCGCCGGCCGATGCAGAGCGGGCGGCATTGCTGCGTCGCGCGCTATTCGTGTCGGGCAGCCGCACCACGGACGATAATGCAATGACCCGCGCGGCGGACCGGGGGCCGGCCAGGATGGGCGCTTGCTTTACATATCAGCTGCCGCGAGCGCTTGGCTCCGTCCGGATAGCCAATTGGCGCAGGGACTTCTCGCTTTCAGATGATGAGCCGCTTGCCGGATTCGATCCCGATCGAGCCTTCGCGGCGGAGGACGATGCGGCGTGAAGCAAGAGGCGGCCATCGTCGGTGTTGGTTCGACACCCTATTACTTCCGGGGCGCATCAGCGCCGCAGACGCTTTACGAACTGATCGGTAAGGCTGCGCTCGCCGCCGTTGCGGATGCGGGCCTCAAGATCACCGATATCGATGGCTTTGCCTTCTACGCCAGCGGCTTCGAACCGGGCTTGATCACGGAGATATTGGGCATCCCGGAGATCAATTTCGCCGCCACCGTTTCGGCACAGGGCGGCGGTTCGGCTGGTGTGCTTGATCTCGCGGCGCTTGCCGTCGACAGCGGCAAAGCCAAGGCGGTCCTGTGCATCGGCGCCTGCCAACAAAGCAGCAATCGATACGGCCTGACGCTCGCCAATCTGGCGACGACACCGGACAGCATCTTTCAGCGCACCGCTGGATTAAAAGGACCGGGGCATGCTTTTGCGATGCTCGCGCGCCGTCACATGCATCTCTATGGAACCCGCCGTGAGGCGTTCGCCGAAGTGGTTATGGCATCCCGGGACTATGCCGCAACGCGACCGCAAGCCATCCGGCGCAAGGCCCTTTCGCTGGACGACTATATGGCTTCACCAATGTTGGCCGATCCGCTTTGCCGGCTGGATTTTTGCCTCGAAACCGATGGCGCCCTGGCCTTTGTCGTCACCAGTGGGGAACGTGCGCGCGACCTCGCGCAGCGCCCGGTCTATATAGCTGCCAGTGCACATGGCGGCGTGCGTGACTGGGGGCGAGCCTTTTTCTGGCTCAACATGCCCGAGGAATATTTTGCTTCGGCGGGGTCCGAACACACCGCCCGGCGGCTTTACGCCCAGGCCGGGATCAGTCCGCGGGATATCGATGTCGCCTTGATCTACGATCACTTCTCGCCGCTCGTTGTCATGCAGCTTGAAGATTATGGGTTTTGCCAGAGAGGAGAAGGCGGACCGTTCGTCGAAAGCGGCGCGATCCGGATGGGCGGTTCGATCCCAGTCAACCCGCACGGGGGCCATCTTTCAGAAGCCTACGTCATCGGCATGACCCATATTCGTGAAGCCGTGGAGCAATTGCGTGGCACGGCGATCAATCAGATCGGTGATGCGCGCCATGCGCTCGTCACCGGCGGACCGGCCCCTATCCCGCTGAGCGGCGCAATCCTTAGGAATTGAAGTGATGGTCCAGGCAGCCTATCTCCCCGATATCGCCAACCTCGAAATTCCCATCGATGCGTGGACCAAACCATTCTGGGATGCTGCGGCGGAGCATCGCCTGCTCATGCCGAGCTGCGAGGATTGTGGCCGCTTCCGCTGGCCGCCGGGCCCATTTTGCCCCAGGTGCCAGTCGCAGAAGATCCGGTGGTCCTGCCCGGGCTCTCCCAGGATTTACAGTTTCACGGTGATGCAGGACGCGGCCGGCGCGGACGGCGGCCAGCCCCGATTGCATGTTCCGGCACTGATCGAATTTCCGGAAGCCGATGGCGTTCGCCTGCTTGCGGCCGTTGCCGGTTGTCCGATTGCAGCGATCGGCATCGGAAGCAGGGTGACCGTCGAATGGACCAAGGCCGCCAATGCCACCGTTCCCTATTTTGTGATTGCCTAAAACAGGCCGCGCCTTTGGCGAACCAACCCGATGGCACAGCCATGAGAGAAAATTTCGTCATATTCACGGAGGAAGCGGACGTGCCGCGTTGGTCCTCTGACTCGTCCTTGGCCGCCAAGCTGGTATAGGCTCGACCTTCATAAACTGACGGCCGGCAATGGGAGGGAAGGCGATGAAATTCGAACCGATCGCCAGTGGCTTCGGTCTCACTGAGGCGCCGCACGCCGATGTGCGGGGCGTTTGGTTTTCCGACATGGCCGTCGGCGGTATCCGATGTCTGCGATCCGACGGACGCATCGATGCGTGGTTGACCGAACGCAAGACCATCGGCGGCATCGCTTTCAATCGGGACAATCGCATTATCTGTTCGGGCACCGGCGGACTGGTCTGGCTGGATCCCGAAACCGGAAGCTCGGGGAGTTTGCTGGACAATATCGACGGCCGGCCGATCGGCGGCATCAACGATATGATCGCCAACCGCCATGGCGGCCTGTTCTTCGGGCTGGTCGATCATCCGAGCATGTTCCGTGGCGAGCGGATGGGTCCATCGGCGCTGTGCCGCTTCGATGCGGACGGTAGGGTTGCGCTGTTGCGGGACGGCCTGCGTTTCGCCAATGGCTTCGGCATTAGCCCGGATGGCACGACGCTCTACCACAATGACAGCTCGCGCGGCACATGTGCCTATACGCTCGCGGCAGACGGCAGCCTCTCCGGCGACAGCATGCTGTGCGAATATGGCGATTGCGACGGTCTGGCGGTGGATGGCGAAGGCGGCGTGTGGATCGCCAGGATCGTTTCCGGCGTGATCATTCGGGTTATGCCCGGCGGCGCGGTCGCGGCCGAATATGCCGTTCCCGGCGGTCATGTGACCAGCCTGTGCTTCGGTGGCGCCGACCTGCGCGATCTCTATGTCACCACAGCAGCGCCCGATGGCGGCGCGGCGGTGATGAAACGGACCATTCCGTCCGCGCTGACGGGGACAATCTACCGGGCGCGCGCCGATGTGGCGGGCATGCCCGATGCGCGTACCGCGTTCCGCCTGCCGGAGGATTGAGACGGACCATCAAGGAGGATCAAAGGAATGCAGCTGGCCGACTACGCGAACCGCTACAATGGCGTTCGTTTCGAGCGCACGGATGGTGTGCTGGAAGTGACTTTGCACACGCGCGGCGGCGAGGCGCGATGGGGAAGCTCCGCACGCGCCCTGCACGCGGAGCTCGGCAACGCGTTTCTCGATATCGCGCGCGACCCGGAGAACAAGGTCGTCATACTCACCGGCACCGGCAACACATTCATCGCATCGATGGACGATCAGGAGCCGTTCGGCGAGCCAACGCTGAGCAATATGTGGGACCGAATCTATGACGAAGGCCTGTCGCTGCTGGACAATCTGCTCGCGATACCGGTGCCGATCATCGGCGCGGTCAATGGGCCGGCGTTCATCCATGCCGAGCTTGCGGTGCTGAGCGATATCGTGCTCGCCGCCGACCATGCCGAATTTGCCGATCTCGCCCATTACCGCGCCGCCGTTCCCGGCGACGGGGTGCACATTGTGTGGCCGATGCTGCTCGGCCCGAACCGTGGCCGTTATTTTCTGCTGACCGGACAGCGGCTCAGCGCGCAACAGGCGCTTGATCTCGGCGTGGTGAGCGAGGTGTTGCCGGCCGATCAGCTGATGCCGCGTGCACGCGCGCTGGCGAACCAAATGGCGGCGCTGCCCCGGCGCATGCTGCGCCATACGCGGACGGTGTTGGTACGGCATCTGCGCCGCCGGCTGCGCGAGGATTTGGATATCGGCCTCGCGGTCGAAGCGCTGGCGATGGTGTGAAGGTGCGGCTTTGAGAGCATGAGGAGCGACACGGGATCCGCTCACGCCAGCGGACGAGAACAAGGACCGTGAGGATTATCGCGCAGTACCACGGAGCCGCGCATGAAGGCGTGACGCATTTCTCGGTTCGTATGCACGATCGTTCGCGAGGACTACGGACTTATCGCACTAGAGTTGCGGCGGGAGGGCACCTAATCTTAGAGCCGAAATAAAAATTGCGGACGGGACCTACGCCGAAATGATAAAACGCTTGAAAAACATGGATTTAAGGAACGGAAGCTTCCTTGGCTGTGAACCGGCATGCAGTTTTGGCTCTGACGCAATCTTGGTGAAGGACGACGGCGCATCTTTTTTGCAATCCGCTGAATTCCTTACTGATCCGAGATTGCAGGCTACTCTCTCAGACGCAACACGATAAAAGAAAGGAAAGCTCGGAAGAATCGATTCTATTCAACGGCTTATTGGCGAACCGCACACTACTCGATCATCAAGTGTGAGTCAGAGCCAATCTTGCACGCCGATACGGGGTCAGTTTTGGACGCCAATTGACAGGCAGATGATATTGGCCGGGTCTTTCGGTTTCCCACGAACCGACCGCACCCTTGAATACGATGCCTTCTCCGGTATGCAGAAACATTTGTGCCCCGCAACAAGCCTCTTTGGGGGCCTTCGGGTTATGAGTGTGTTTGAACACGAGGCCGATGTAACAGACGCCCTCGCGTATATCGGCGAGTGTCCAAGGCTTTGCCCCGGTTGCTTCGTATTGCGGCGTTGGCGAAAAGCTTCACGAGGCCGTCCGACAATCGTCGGTCGGTGGCACCTTCGAGTTTGTGACGCGGCTGCTCGTCACTCGCCGGGCGGGAAGTCCGTGGAAGCGGCGAGCTTGGTCTGCGCTTCAAAACTGGCGATACGCTTGCGCAACGCTGCCAGAGTGCTCTCCGGCGCTTGTGAACCGAGCACCATGCGCAGCGGCGCAGGCTCCACGTCCACGCTCTCGATGATGCGCGCGGCCATTCGCGCCGGGTCACCGGGGGCCAGACCGTTCTTGGGATCGAGCATCCACAAGAAGCTGTGTGCCGGCGTGTCGTCGTAGACCGGCATGAGTTTCGCGACCTGCGCGCTGCCATAACGGAACTCGGTGCGCGCGCCTCCGGGCTCAACGATGGTCATGCCGATCCCAAAGGATGCGACCTCCTGAGCGACAGACTCCACGAACCCTTCGATGCCCCATTTGGTGGCGTGGTACAAAGAGTTCCCTGCGAACGCGACCTGTCCACCATAGGACGATATTTGGATAATACGTCCACCGCCCTGGGCGCGAAGATGCGGCAGCACGGAGCGGATGAGCTAGATCGACCCGACCAGATTGGTCGCAATCATCTGATCGATCTGCTTGTCGGAGAGTTCTTCCGCTGCGCCGAACAGGCCATAGCCTGCGTTGCTGATGACTACGTCGATGCGATCCAGATTCGCAAATGCACGTTGGACCACTGCGCGGATCGCCGCCGTGTCGGTTACATCCAACACTTCGGCGAGAAAGGTTTCAGGATAACGCTCGAGCAGGTCGGCGACCTTACCGGTGTCGCGGACTGTTCCGACGACACGGTCGCCACGCCGAAGGAGCTGATCGGTGAGCTGGCGGCCGAAGCCGCTGCTGACGCCAGTGATGAACCAAGACCGCTGTGTCATGGTGGTTTCTCCCATATTTGTTGAAATTCGTTGCTTCCTTCAGGATGTGGCAGCAGACTGGTGCGACCGTATTGTGTTCAGATCGGCGCGCATTTGCGGAGGCTCCTTATCCAACGGCATGTTCGCCATGTCCCACACACCATCGAGCGCGCCTTGCAGGTCCGCCTCGATAGGCGCGAGCAACGCATCCAAATCGTCGGTTGCCGGCCCGGTCTCGGCGACAAGCTCGAACGTCTTGCGCAACGCCTGGTTCGAGCTGAGGCAGTGCACCAGCACCTGGGCGATCTGGCGACGTGCTATGACGCCATCGGTTGAATTCCCGGCATGTCGCCTGTCGCCCTGGAGGAGGACGAGCCGGTGCTGATCCGGAGCGTTGCAGACGAACCAGCCGGGACGAACGATCGTGTAAGGCAGACCGCTCGCGCGCACGAGCCTCTCGGACCGCCGTTTCCAGTCGTGGGCTTCAGTGGTGCGGTTGTAGGTGCCCATACGGTCAGTAACCCCGATGGCGGTCATCAGAGCGATACGCACTTTTCGTGAGCCTAGATGTTTAGTCCCGGCATTTGATGGAGAGGGTCAAGGGTGAACCGCTCGGGCTCTTTTGTCCAGAGCTTGCAGATGTATTCGTATGGCGTGAGGCCTTTGAGGGTCTTGAGGCGCTTGGCGAAGTTGTAAGCGCTGACGAAGTCGGCGAGATGGCTTCGAAGCTGGTCGTGCGTCTCATAGTAGAATCGTTTGACGGTTGCGTCTTTGATGGTGCGGTTCATGCGCTCCACCTGCCCGTTAGTCCATGGATGCTTCGGCTTGGTGAGGCGGTGGTCGATGTTGTTGCGAGCGCATGCCAGTTCGAAGGCATGTGCACGGAAGAGTTCTTTGCGTGCGATCATCTCTTTGATTTCGACAATGCAATGCTTGGCCGCTGCCAATCACGGCCTTGCGTTTTGTCAAGGAACGAGGATCTGACCTGTGCTTTGATACCAAACGACAATGTTCCGGGGAGAACGCGATGCAGATGCCGATCGTCTTCTACGCTGCTTTTCCACTAGCGATGGCCATGATTGCCGGCTCGGCGCATGCGCAAATGCCGATGGGTGCGGCGGAGCCCCAGGCCATCAAGCGCACAATCCTGCAAACCTTCGACGTGCCAGGCACGCGCTACGAGACGGTGATCGGAATCTCCGAGATCGCCCCGAACAAGAGCAGCGGCCGCCACAACCATCCCGGTCCTGAAGGCGGCTATGTGCTCCAGGGCAGCGGAACCATTCTCGCCGACGGACAGCCGCCATTGTCCCTGAAAGCCGGGCAATCCTACAAGCTGGCGTCCGGCATTGTGCACGACGTGCGAGGCGGGGCGGACGGGATAAAACTGCTCGTGACCTGGGTCGTCGAGAAGGGCAAACCGTTGGTCTCCCCCGCGCACTGAGGCCGCCGACTTCGGCCCCGCTCTGATGTTGGGAGAACAGGTGTGCACACGGCCGCCCGTCTCACAGGGCATGCGGCATGCAGCCGAGCTGCCAATGATCATTCCCCATTTCGGCGAATAGGATCACGTTATATTTTGCGTCGGTTTAGGCCCTGTCGAAGATCGGTAGTCTGAAGGCCCCGGCTGAATCTTCGCAAGAGATAAAGGCCAGCTTCACCGGCATTCCAGCCTCGATGTCCTTCCAGCTGAATCCCCGGGGATTGCTGAGGAACAGTGGCCCTTCCTCCAGTTCAACCAGAATGGTGTCCCAGGGGATGGGCAGCAGGCCCGCGTAATAGTCGCGCTCGAAGGTGCACCAGCTGACGATCTTGCCGCGGCCCGACATGCGGTCCCAGACGAGGTTCGTGCCGCCGCAGAATTCGCAGGCCTGCACCACCGGCCAGGAAATCCTGCCGCAACTGGCGCAGCGCTGCAGGCGCAACTCGCCGCTCCCGCACCATTCCCAGAATGTGTCGTGGCCGGGGCCGAGCGTGCGATCAGGCCGTCGTTCTGCCACCTCTAACCTCCCCGGACGAAAATCAGCGGGTGGGCCTGGTCGGTCTGGACCAGCGACGACATCGAGACCTCGATACCCTCGATCTGTCGCGCCCCGGCTTCATGGCGAAGCTGGCGAACCACTTCCGCCACTTGGCTCCAGCCCTGCATGTATGACCCGGACAGATTGCCGCCGGCTGTGTTGACCGGCAGCCGCCCGCCCACCGCCATATGGCCGGCCTTGCAGAACTCCAGCCCCGTGCCGGGCTCGGTGAAACCATAGCCCTCCACCTGGTTGATGAGGTGGATGGTCGAGGCGTCATACCCCTCGAAGTGCTGGATATCGGCGAGCGACAGGCCGGCCATGTCCAGCGCCTGCCTGCCGGCCTCCTGCATCTGTGGACGCAACCGTTCCCGCACCATGGCGTGCATCTTGCTGTGCCTGATCTTCGACTCGCCCCAGCCAGCTACCAGTACCGGCCTGCGCGCCACATCCCGTGCCCTTTCGCTGCGGGTCACGATCAGACAAACAGCGCCGTCGTTGACCAGGCAAATGTCGAAGATGTGGAGCGGCCGGACAATGTATCGCGACGCCATATAGTCGTCCAGCGACATCGGTGCCTGCATGACCGCATTTGCTTCGGTCATGGCATTGCGGCGCAACTGCATGGCGACCGCGCCAAGATCCTCTTCACGGACGCCATAGGCTGCCTGATAGTAGCTGAACATCAGTGCCCAGTGGGCCGCCTGCGAGCTCCAGCCCCAAGGATGATAATAATAATAGGAGCTTGGAACGCCCTCTGCCTTGAAGTCGGTACTGCCGCCGAACTGGCGTCCGATCGAGCGTGAGGCGACGGAGAAGACCATGGCGACGGTCTCTGCCTTACCGGCTGCGATGTCGGCGCAGACGATCGGCAGCGGGCCAGCCATGATATTGCCGTTTGCGATACAATAGCGCGGCTTGAGGCCGAGCATGTCAGCCACCGCCGCCGGACCCGGCCCGCCAAAGGTGAAGGAGACCGACAGGCCATCAATATCCTCGCGCCTGAGGCCAGAATCGGCCAGCGCACGATCGAAGGCTGTGCGGCTCAGCCTCTCGACCGTCGGCATCTCGTATCCGGGTGCCTTGGCGCGCTCGGCCCTGTAATCGAGATGATAATCGGTCTCGCCCAAGCCGACGATGGCTGCCTTGCGGCTCGTCTCGCGCGATGAAGGCGGCATTCCGCGTCTGGCGGCTTGCGACATTGTGTTTCTTCTTGATCCTCTTCTTCAATCCTTGCAGCAGGCCCTGCCTCGCGCAAGTTCGACACTTGCCGCCTTAAAAAAAGCTCCTTGCACCATCGACGCCTTCCCCGGATGATCATGCAATGATGTGCCCCCCCGCGCAGCAATGCCGGGGCAGGAACCGTGCCCCTGACCGTGCCGCACTCGCCGTAGCGAGCCGAAACGGCAAAGAGCTTTGGAGGAAGGGACAGTGAGGATTCTCGAAGGGATCAAGGTCATCGACGTCACGGCATGGGCATTCGTGCCGTCGGCGGGCGGTGTGCTGGCCCATTGGGGGGCCGATGTCATCAAGGTGGAAAGCCCCAATGCGCCTGACCCGATGCGCCTCATGGGCGGTTCGCTCGAACCCGGCGGCAGCAGCGCCACCTTCAAGCATTACAGCCGGGGCAAGCGTTCGATCGCGATCAACCTTGCATCGCACGAAGGCCAGGAGCTGATCTACCGCCTTGCGGCCGATGCCGACGTCTTCCTTACCAGCTATCTCGCTCCGACCCGCCGAAAGCTGGGGATCGACGTCGAGGACATCCGCAAAATCAATCCGAAGATCATCTATGCACGCGGCAGCGGTCACGGCCCGAAGGGGCCGGATGCCGATCGCCCGGGTTACGATGCGCTCAGCTGGTGGTATCGCGGCTCGCTGGGCCAGACGGCCATGGACATGACCGGTGAAGAATGGCCACCGACCATGATTGGACATGGCGATGGCATATCCGGGCTGGTTTTTGCCGGCGGGATATGCGCAGCCCTGCTGCATCGCGAGCGTAGCGGCGAGGCAGTGGTGGTCGATTCCTCGCTGTTGGGAACCGCCGTCTGGTTCAATGGACTGGCCATCATGGGCGCGCAATTCAACCAAGGCCGGCGTGCCCCCGGACCTGCCAAACGTCCGCCGCCGCCGGCCGGCGTTTCCGCCGCCATGATCTCGGCTACGAGATCCATCTATCAGACCAAGGACTATCGCTTCCTCAACCTGCTGTTCCTGGGCGACGACGACCGGGACTTCACTGACCTGTGCGAGCGGGTCGGTCGTCCAGAATTGGCCACCGATCCGCGATTCACCGGCGCGAAACAGCGTGCGGTCAATTCCAGCTCGCTGACAACGATTCTCGAGGAGCTCTTCGCCACGAAGACGCTGGCTGAGTGGAAGGAAATACTGGCGGCGGCGAGAGGGGCCTGGGCACCGATCCAAACGCCGGAAGAAGTCCGCGAGGACCCCCAGACCATCGCGAACGGCTTCATGCGCCATGTCGACTATCCTGGCGGCGGCCTTGAAGTACCGGTGCCGCCGATCCTCTTCGACGAGGAGGCCGGCGATCCGCCGCGCGCGCCCGACTTTGCCGAGCATACCGACCAGATCCTCGGCGAACTCGGTTGCAATGCTGACGAAATCCGGCGCTATCGTGAAGCGGGTGCGGTAGCCTGATCGCAGTCAGGATGGGCAGCAACTGACGAGTTGATCTTTGATCTGTTGCGGCGAGCTTGCCGTGACGTCCGCAAGCGGAATTGCGCAGAACGGCCTACTGCTGCAAGCAAAGCCGCTAGCGGGAAGGCCGCTTTCTTCCCGCTAGCGAATACCCAGTCAAAACGGCAGGTTGTAGAGCTTGGCGGCGTTTTCCTGCAGCACCTTCTTGCGCACTTCGTAGGACTGGTCGCCCAGCGCTTCGACGAGATGTGCCTGCACATCGGGATAGAGCGACGTCGGGTGCGGGAAGTCGGTTTCGAACAGCACTTTGTCGACTCCGACGATGTCGAGCTGTGTCTTCGGCCCGATCTTCTCGAACCAGAACGTGGTCCAGAAGTGGTCGCGGAAATATTCCCAAGGCCGCTTGGCGAGCATGCTGGCATGACCCGGCAACATTTCGTCGAACTGGTGATCGAGCATCTCAAGGACGAAAGGCACCCAGCCGAGCCCGGCCTCGATCAGCCCGATCTTGAGCTTCGGATAACGGTCAAGCAGGCCCGAAACCATCCAGTTGCCGAGAGTGGCGGCGCAGGCAAGCGAGTGCATGACCGGGTAGATGGTCAGCTTCTTCTGGAAGGAGAAGCCCTCCCAGATCACCGTGCTCGGGTCTATCGCGGCATTGATGTGGAAATTGATCGGCGTGCCGGTGTCATTGCACAACTCAAGCACGGGTTTCCACCAGTCGCCAGCGTAACCCGGGACTTTGATATTCTCAGGCTTGTCGGGCAGCACGAAGCCCTTCAGCCCCATGTCGACGCATCGGCGCGCCTCGGCGGCCAGGGCATCCTGGTCCCAGTAGGGCAGGTGCGCCATGTTGAAGACGCGCTGCCCCGACTCTTCCTGGTACTCGGCCGAAGCGTCGTTGTAGATCTTGAGTATGGTGACGGCGAGTTCATTGTCGCCCAGCGCCATCAGCGAGCCGGGTTGCGTCACGCCCGAATTCTGGAAGCAGATCTGGGCCCAGACGCCCATATCGTCCATCATCTGCACGCGCGGCTTCATCGAATAGGAGCCGGCATGCCCTTCCTCGACCGTCGGGAACGCGAGCCGTCCGAGCAGCTTGTTGTAGTCCTTGCGGATGACATTGCCACCGGTGGAACCGAAATTGCGGTCCCCGCAATACCAGCGGTCGACGCCGTCGTCGTCGCGCCTGAGGTAGGGGACCTTGTCCTTGTATTTGGCCGGCGCGCGCGACGTGAACAGATCGGGCGCTTCGGTGATGTGCGTGTCGCAGTCGACGATCTTGATCCCCTTAAACAGGGGATGGACGCCACCGGTCTGCGTCGAATAATCCACTTCGCGGATGACACCGCCCGGCGTGTAGCCTTCGGCAGCCCAGTACATTCTCGCAGCTGCGGCTGCTTCCTTGGGGGCGGCTTCGGCCATCGCGATTCTCCTCAGCTTTTGATTTCAGTAAATAAATTTTTCAGGCCTCGCCTGCAATTCGAATGGGAATATCCCCTTGGCACCAAGACTACAATACAAATGGTCCGATTGCGGCCGAACGTGGAGGTATCACGCGATACGGGTGGTAGTCTGTTAATTGGACCTTCGGTATTCCCTGAGGCGCTTCCAGAACCCTTTCCAAGGGTATTTTGGTCGCCTCCTATTCACATTTTAACACTCTTCTGCCCAAATTAAAGTGGACACTTTAAAATGGTATTATTTGTTCGAATACAATATGCACTATTGATTTTCCTCATTCTCCCCGCGATCTGTGAGTAGCTCGGTCGTGCCGGGGGGCCCCGGCGGCGTGACGGTTCGTTCGACGTTTGTGGCCATATGCGATACCGGTGCGCCAGGGCCAAACCGGACCGATTGCGGAGAAGCCCATGACCAAAACAATTTTCATCACCGGCGCGACCGCCGGCTTCGGCGCGGCGACGGCAAGGCTGTTTGCTGCCGAGGGGTGGCGCGTGGTCGTTACCGGCCGCCGGGCGGATCGGCTGGCTGTGCTACGCGAAGAAATCGGTGACGACAGGCTTCAGCCATTGGTTTTCGATATACGGGACGCCGCCGCTACCGAGGCTGCACTCGCTGCGCTGCCCGAGCCGTTTCGCGGCATCGATGTGCTGGTGAATAATGCGGGGCTCGCGCTGGGGACCGTGCCCGCGCAGGATTGCAGCCTCGACGACTGGCGAACCATGATCGACACCAACGTTACGGGCCTGGTGACGATGACAAAGCTCCTGCTGCCGACGCTGATCGCGCGCAAGGGCGCGATCGTTAATTTGAGTTCGATCGCGGCGCATTATCCCTATCCCGGGGGAAACGTCTATGGCGGCACCAAGGCGTTTGTCCGCCAGTTTTCGCTTGGGTTGCGATCCGATCTTCACGGCACCGGCGTCCGCGTCACATCGATCGAACCGGGGCTGTGCGAAAGCGAGTTCACGCTGGTGCGCACGCGCGGCAATCATGCCGCCTATGATGCACTCTACCAGGGCGCACATGCGCTCCAGCCCGAAGACATTGCAAAGACCATCCACTGGCTTGCGCTTCTGCCGCCGCACATGAACGTCAACAGCCTGGAACTCATGCCGGTCAGCCAGTCCTGGGCGCCGTTCCAGGTTCATCGGGACGATCGCTAACCCGCATTTTCGCGCCATGCCCGGCTGCTTATCTGGACAAATTCACCTTGTGGGAATCTCGGTCGGTCATGATTGGCGGGCTGTTGCAAAGGCGAGCTTGTAGGGACAACCCGGCGCGCGGTGGGCTTGACAGACGCGAGCATGATGCTCCAATCGACACATATTGTTATTCCGTATAGAGATCAAATGTTGCGCTGGAAATTGACACCGCCTCCTCGATTCACAGCGTTGACAAACGGCCTCGATCATATCTCCAATTTGCGATAATACTGCAGGCGACAATCCGCCTCCGGACACAGCGAGTTCGAGCATAACGCGGTGAGCGACACAGCAATCTGCCGGGCGGCCATGATTTCCGCCCCGGCGTCGGGACAGGGCAAGACGACGGTCACCGCCGCGCTTGCCCGCCACTTCGCCGATCGCGGCGAGCGCATCACCGTGTTCAAAACGGGGCCGGATTTTCTCGATCCGAAGCTGCTGGAACGCGCCTGCGGAACGCCCGTCTATCAGCTCGATCTCTTCATGGGAGGCGAGGCGCATTGCCGTTCGCTCCTCTTTGCCGCTGCCCAACGCTCCGATGTCGTGTTGATCGAAGGCGTCATGGGGCTTTACGACGGCGCACCGTCCAGCGCCGATCTCGCCGCGCGCTTCGGTGTTCCGATCTTTGCGGTTATCGATGCTTCGGCGATGGCCGGCACGTTCGGCGCGATCGTTCATGGGCTTGCGACCTATCGCAGCGACGTCAAATTTGCTGGCGCGATTGCAAACCGCGTGGGGAGCGAACGCCACGCCGAGATGCTGCGGAGCGCGACGTGTCCCGGCCGGCCGCTGGTTGCGTATCTGCCGCGACTGGCGGAAATCAGCATGCCGGAGCGTCATTTGGGACTGGTTCAGGCCGAGGAAATTGCCGCGCTGGACTCCAGGATCGCACGCGCCGCGACAGAAATCGGAGCGCGGCTGCGCGGCGAAATTCCGATAGTTGAATTTGAAGCGGATGCCGCGGAGGACGAGCCGGAACCTCTTTTGCGGGGCTGCCGGGTCGCCATCGCGCGTGATGCCGCTTTTTCGTTTTTGTACGCCGCCAATTTGGAATTGCTCCGGCGCATGGGCGCGCAACTCGCATTTTTCTCACCGCTGAACGGCGACAATCTTCCGTCCTGCGATGCCCTTTATCTGCCTGGAGACTATCCGGAACTTCACTTGGAAGAATTGCAAAAGCACACAAGCCTGAAGGACGCGATAAGAGACCATTATCATGATGGGAAACCGATTCTCGCCGAGTGTGGCGGCCTGCTTTATCTCCTTGAAGACTTGGTCGACGCAAACGGTTCGTCAGGCAGCTTCGTTGGACTGCTCAAGGGGCGTGCGCGCATGCAGTCGTGTCTGGCCGCACTCGCGCTCCAAAGCGTAAAGCTGCCTGAAGGCACATTGCGCGGCCACACCTTTCACCACTCGGTCGCGGAGATTGCGGAATCTCCTATCGCTGGCGGCGTGTGCCCCAATAACACGCAAACGTCCGAACGCGTCTATCGTAAAGGACGGCTCACGGCGTCCTACATTCACTTTTACTTTCCCTCGAACCCCAAGGCGGCCGCGCGGCTGTTTCAAGCATGAGTACACCGACAGGCTACCGCCGCATCGTTTGCCTCACCGAAGAAACCACGGAGACGATCTATCTGCTGGGGGAGCAGGATCGTATCGTCGGCATTTCCGGATACACGGTGCGCCCACCGCAAGCCCGCACCGAAAAACCAAAAGTGTCAGCCTTTACCAGCGCCAAGATCGAGAAGATTCTCGCGCTGAAGCCCGATCTCGTCCTGGGCTTCTCCGATCTGCAAGCCTCGATCGCTTCCGATCTGGTGAGCGCAGGGCTTGAAGTCCACTTCTTCAATCAGCGCTCGATCGAAGAAATCCTGCGCATGATCGAAATCGTGGGCGCATTCGTGGGTGCGCCCGAGAAGGCGCTGTTGCTCGCGGAGGGCTATCGCCGCCGTCTCGATAAGACACGCGCGGTCGCGGCGAAACTCGTACGCGCTCCCATCGTTTATTTCGAGGAATGGGGCGATCCCATGATTTCCGCGATCCGCTGGGTTTCGGAACTCATTGAAATTGCCGGAGGGCGGGATTGCTTTCCAGAATTGTCGCACAGCCACGGTGCCAAAGGCCGGGTGATTGCGGACGCCGCAGAAATCGTCCGCCGCAAGCCCGATATCGTTATCGGGTCCTGGTGCGGACGGCGCTTTCCCGTGGATCTGGTCAAAGCCCGTGCCGGATGGGATGCGATCCCGGCAGTGATCCATGGCTGCGTCCACGAAATCAAGTCGTCGGAAATCCTGCAGCCCGGTCCTGCCGCATTGACGACGGGGCTCGACCGGATTTCCTCGATTATTCAAGGCTGGGCGGACATTTTCGACGCATGACGTACACGTTGATGATCCAGGGAACCGGTTCCGACGTGGGAAAGTCACTGCTCGTTGCCGGCTTGGCACGCGCGCTCACCCGTCGCGGCATGAAGGTTCGCCCCTTCAAGCCGCAGAACATGTCCAACAATGCGGCCGTGACACAGGACGGCGGCGAGATCGGGCGGGCCCAGGCACTCCAGGCGCGCGCGTGCGCCATAGCGCCCTCCGTCCACATGAATCCGGTTCTGCTCAAACCGCAAAGCGAAGTGGGCGCCCAAATCATCGTGCAGGGGCGCCTGTACCAGTCGGCCAATGCGGCCGCCTATCAGGATTTGAAATCGACTCTCATGGCGGCTGTCCGGGAGAGTTTCGCGATCATCCGGCACGATGCCGACATTGTTCTAATCGAGGGCGCGGGCAGCCCCGCGGAAATCAATCTTCGCGCGAACGATATCGCCAATATGGGCTTTGCGCGCAGCTTTGCCGTGCCCGTCATTCTTGTTGGCGACATTGATCGCGGCGGCGTGATCGCCAGTGTGGTCGGAACACATGCGGTTCTCGATCCGGCGGACCGCGCCATGATCCGCGGTTTCGTGATCAACAAGTTCCGGGGCGATATGGGGCTTTTCGCCGGTGGAATGCGGGAAATCGAGGCGCGTACCGCCTGGCCCGGCTTTGGAATCCTGCCATTCGTACGCGGTTTGGCCTTGCCCGCCGAGGACGCCATCGAAGCGAAATCGACGGACGGAGAAGCGGATCGGCGCGTGCGTATAGCGGTGCCCATTCTTTCACGCATTGCCAATGCCGACGAATTCGATCCTCTTCAACTCGAACCTGGAGTGGAGTTCTCGTTTGTGCCCCCGGGCACACCGCTGCCGCGCCAATGCGATCTCATCATTCTTCCCGGATCGAAAGCCACGATTGCCGATCTGCGCTTCTTGAAGGCGCAGGGCTGGCACATCGACATTCAATCGCATGTGCGCCATGGCGGACGTTTGCTGGGAATCTGCGGTGGCTATCAGATGCTCGGCCGCGTCGTTCGGGACCCCTCCGGTGTCGAGGGCCCGCCGGACGAAGAAGAAGGCTTGGGACTACTCGACTTCGACACTGTGATGACCGGCGAGAAGATTTTGCGTCAGGTTTCAGGCATATGTCTTGTCACCGATAGCGAATTTGGCGGTTATGAGATGCATGTCGGGCGTTCGGCGGGCCCGGCGAGCGCGCGAGCGATGCTTCAGCTCGGCGACGGTTCACGGGACGGTGCGGTTTCGCCGGACGGGCTTGTTGCGGGATGTTATGTCCATGGCCTCTTCGCCGGCGATGCCATGCGTACGGCGTGGTTGCGATGGCTTGGGAGCACCGGATCGCTGATGTCCTATGAGCTCCGTGTCGAGAGCAGCCTCGATGCGCTGGCGTCGGCGATCGAAAAATATCTCGACGTGGACGGACTGCTCGCGATCGCCGAGCGATGCCGGCCGTGAAAAGCATTTGGGCCGCAGGTGAGGGCCTGCTCGGATATATAAATCAGAGGCAGGCTTCCCCGGTCGGCTTCAGGCACGCCGGACGGGACCCTCGACCGCAGTATGATGGGATACCGGCCCGGCCTCAAATCGTCTTTTCAGGGTGCTGGCCGCCATCGCCAACTTTTGAATGCGTTCCCAGTCGCGCGCGGCGATGGCCTCGCGCGGTGTAGTCCACGATCCGCCAACGCAGAGCACGGAGTCGAGGGCAAGGTAGCCGGCGGCGTTATGTTCCGTGATGCCGCCGGTGGGACAGAAGCGGCAAACAGGGAATGGGGCGGCGAGGGCTTTGAGAGCACCGACCCCGCCGGCCGCTTCGGCGGGAAAGAATTTGAAATGCGTAAGCCCAAGGTCGAGGCCGCGCATGATGTCGCTGGCGGTCGCAACACCGGGAAGGAATGGTGTCCGTCGGGCCAGTGCGCATTCGGCAAGTGTTTCGGTGAGGCCCGGACTGACGATGAAATGCGCGCCGGCATCGAGGCTTCGAGCCAGCGCATCCGCGTTTAGAACCGTGCCGGCGCCGACAATGGAGCCTTCAACTTTTGTCATCTCGGCGATGATTTCGAGGGCGGCAGGCGTGCGCAACGTCACTTCGAGGACGTGAAGCCCGCCTTGGAGCAGTGCTTCGGCGATCGGTCTTGCATGGACTGGGTCCTCGATCACGAGTACCGGGATCACCGGCGAAAGGCGCATCAATTCGTCAATGGTCATGGGCGAATTCCCCGGCAAAGGCGGCTGTTGGCCCCACAACGTTTCCGTCCTTCATTTGGGCGAGAGCGAAGCGGGCGTAGGTGCCGCCAATATCGGCTGCGGCAATCTCCATCGCTATAGCCTTGCATGGTTGAGCATTGCCGATGCGCCCTGTTCGGCGCCGTCGGCGCCTTCGCGGAACATGGCAAACAGCTCGCGGCCCGTACCCGATGCAGGCGGCGGCGGCAACGCAGGTGTACGCATCATCCATTCGCCGTCTTCGGCCAGCACAAGGAGTTCGCCGCGGATTGCGCAGAGCCGGATCATATCGCCGTCTTGGAGCTTTGCGATCGCGCCGCCACGCAGTGCCTCGGGGCTGACGTGAATCGCGGCGGGAACCTTGCCGGACGCGCCCGACATTCGTCCGTCGGTAACGAGGGCCACTTTGAACCCCTTATCTTGCAGTACGCTGAGGGAGGGAGACAGCTTATGAAGCTCCGGCATCCCGTTGGCGCGCGGCCCCTGGAAACGAACCACCACCACAACGTCTCGATCGAGTTCGCCGCGCCTGAACGCGGCCAGCACCTCGTCTTGATCGGAAAAGACACGCGCCGGCGCCTCAACGGTCCAACGTGAAGGTTCGACGGCACTGGTTTTGAAGATAGCGCGCCCGAGATTGCCCGAAACGAGCCGCATTCCACCGTCGGCGCCAAAAGCCGTCTTCACCGAACGCAGTATGTTCTTGTCGCGGCTTACCCGCGCTCGCTCTTTCCAGACGAGCTTTTCCTCTTCCAGCTGCGGCGCATCCGCGTAAGCGCCAAGGTCGTCCGCCGCCACCGTCACAATGTCGCGATGGAGCAGGCCTGCTTCGAGCAGTTCGCCGATCACGAAAGCCATGCCGCCGGCCTGCTGGAACTGGTTTATGTCGCCCGAGCCGTTGGGGTAGATACGCGCGATGAGTGGGACGACACTGGACAAACAATCGAAGTCCTCCCAGTCGATCGCAATGCCGGCCGCCCGCGCAATCGCCGGCAGATGGATCGCATGATTGGTCGAGCCTCCGGTCGCCAACAGGCCTACGATTGCATTGACGATCGCTTTCTCGTCGACGCAGACGCCGAGTGGACGATAGTTCGCGCCGTTCCAGGCGATCTCGGCGAGGCGATGGATGGCGGCGCGGGTTAGTGCCTGCCTGAGCTGCGTTCCCGGATTGACGAAAGCGGCACCGGGCATGTGCAGGCCCATCACTTCCATCATCATCTGGTTGGAGTTGGCCGTGCCGTAGAAGGTGCAAGTGCCGGCGGCGTGATACGAGGCGGCCTCGGCTTCGAGCAGTTCGGTCCTGCCCAATTTGCCTTCGGCATAAAGCTGGCGCACACGCTGCTTCTCCTTGTTGGGAAGGCCGGAAGGCATCGGTCCTCCCGGGACAAGGATGGCCGGCAAATGCCCAAAGCGCAGCGCACCGATCAACAATCCCGGCACGATCTTGTCGCAAATGCCAAGCAGCGCCGCGCCTTCGAACATACCGTGGGACAGTGCCACCGCCGTGGAAAGCGCGATGGTGTCGCGCGAGAACAGCGAGAGTTCCATCCCCGTTTGTCCCTGGGTCACCCCATCGCACATCGCGGGTACCCCGCCCGCGACTTGCGCGGTCGCGCCCACCTCGCGCGCAAAGAGCTTGATCTGATCGGGATAGCGGCCATAGGGCTGATGGGCCGAAAGCATGTCGTTGTAAGCAGTGACGATGGCAATATTCATGGCATTGCCGTCGCGGATCGCCGCCTTGTCTTCGCTGGCAGCGGCAAAGCCATGGGCGAGGTTGCCGCAACTGAGCCGCGGGCGGCGCACGCCTTTCTCGCGCTCGCGTGCTATCAAATCGAGATAGGCGCGCCGGCGTTCCCGCGAGCGCTCTTCGATGCGTGCCGTAACGGATTCAATCGTTGGGTGAAGGGACATTCTTGCCTCCTCTCACGGCGCCCACAGGAAACGGATCGGAGCCCGGCTGTGGTGCAGCAAGGCGGCAATGGGGACGACATCGAAGCGATCCATGGTCAAGGCCTCTTCGAATATATGGCGTTTGGCATTGCCGGTTGCCACGATCAGAATAGCCCTTGTGTCGAGCAATGCTCGCAACGTCAGACTCAAACGCAATTGGATGGGCGCTGGCTTGCCGTCGGGTACGCCAATGCAACGCCTGTGACTCCGCGTGTCGAGTGCAGCGCTAAGGACAGGGCTGTCGGGAAATAGCGAAGCGATGTGACCGTCCTCGCCCATACCCAGGAGCACCAAATCCATCGGCCAATGCATCGCGGCAAGCCTGCGCTCGACGTTGGAAATGCATTCCTCAGGTTTTGATTCGAAAGACAGCAGCGGGATAAAGTGCGCACAGGCGGCATTGCGCTGCAGAAGGTGATCGCGGACCAGCCGCTCGTTGCTCTCCGGCGAACGCGAATCGATGCAGCGTTCGTCCGACAAGGTGATCTCGACGTGCTCCCATGCCAAGGGCGTCCGTGCAAGGCGATCGTAGATACCGCTCGGTGTACGCCCGCCTGTCACGATGAGGCTCGCGACGCCGCGCGCGTCGAGGCCGTGGCGGAGACTGGCGGCAATGAGTGCGGCGGCTGCCGTATCCAGGGTCTCGGCATCGGCAAATGCTTCAAAGTTTACGGCCCCTCGGGAGGTCGCCTCAGTCATGCCATGTCGCGCCGTTGCGCTCGGTGAGAGCGATGGCCGCCGATGGGCCCCAGGTGCCTGCGGCGTAGGGACGAGGCAGCATTCCTGTTTGGGCCCAGCCATCGCGGATATTGTCGATCCACTCCCATTGCGCCTCCACCTCGTCACGGCGGACGAACAAGGTCGGATCGCCCTCGATGAAATCCAGCAACAAGCGCTCATAGGCGATACGGCGGCGGCTGCCGGAAAATGCATTCGTCAGGGAAAGGTTGAGTGGCACCTCCCTGAGGCGCACCCCGTCGCGGTCCAATGCCGGCACCTTTGCCATCACAAGAAGGCTGATATTTTCCTGCGGCTGGAGACGGATGATCAGTTTGTTGTCCTGCAGCACTGCACCCCGTTCGGCGAAGATCGAATGCGGTACCGCTTTGAACTGGATGAATATCTCGGTCTGGCGTTCGGGCAGCCTTTTTCCGGTACGCAAATAGAAGGGGACTCCCTTCCAGCGCCAATTGTCGATGTGGGCTTTGAGCGCCACGAAGGTCTCGGTATCGGAAGGCTTCGCAAGTTCATCGACATAGCCCGGCACCGGTTTGCCTGCGACCGCACCCGCTGCATATTGGCCGGTTACGCTATGGCTTTCGACATTGCTGTGATCGATGGCCCGTAAGCAGCGTAGAACCTTGACCTTCTCGTCTCTGACAGCGGTCGCGTCGAAACGTGCCGGCGGCTCCATCGCCACCAGCGCCAGCAATTGCAGCATGTGATTTTGCACCATGTCGCGCAGCGCGCCCATACCGTCGTAGAACCCGCTGCGGCCTTCGAGGCCTACGGTTTCCGCGACGGTGATTTGGACATGATCGATGGTAGAGGCATTCCATAAGGGTTCGAACAGCATATTGCCGAAACGCAATGCCATCAGATTTTGCACTGTTTCCTTGCCGAGATAGTGGTCGATGCGAAAGGTACGTTCCTCGGGGAAGGCGGCGCGGACCGCGTCGTTGATCACACGCGAGGAGGCAAGATCGTGTCCCAATGGCTTTTCGAGCGCGATCCGGACATTCTTGCCCGTGAGCCCCGAGGCCGTCAGCCCCGCGACGGCTGGCCCGAACAGCGATGGCGGAGTCGAAAGGAAGATCGCCACATTGGGCGCCACACCTGACGCTGCGGCAAGGCGCTGAAAACTACTCGGCTTGGTCGTATCGAGCGGAATGTAGGACAAGCGATCCAGAAAGGCGGAAATGACGCCTGCGTCTCGCCGCTCCTGCGGCAGATGGCGATACAGGGATTTCTCTGCCAGGGTTCGGAATGCGCCGTCGTCCATCGCGCTTCGCGCCGTGCCCAGGATTTTGAATTCCGGCGCGATCAGGCCCTCGGCGTGCAGTTCGAACAGAGACGGCAACAGCATTCGTTGTGCCAGGTCGCCCGTCGCGCCAATCAAGATCAGGCCGCTGGCCAGCGTGTGGCGGGAGGGGGCCGAACTAGCGACGGAACCGACCATGTATTATCACCGGAGTGGCTAGGTGGCTTCAGTGCCGTGCGCCAACTAATTCCTGCACGGCATCGTTGTCAAATAGGAATGCCCTTACACGCTAAAGGTATCGACAGGTCCGTTCGCGCGGCTGCACGGTCGAGTTGCGTACGACAATCTTGTGCTGAAAAATGCGATGGGGCGATGGTCGATCTGCGCGAAGCCGCCCGGATGCGACAGACAATGTCCGTTGACGCCGCAGGGACGGTGCACGGCGAGAGCAACCTGAAACGGCAGTACCGTTGATACAATGGCAAGCGCCGCTGTGGTTTTGCTGGAGCGCGCGGCGATGACGCTTCTACGCAACGGTGAACGGAACGGGCCACGGCGCTGCTGCGCGCGTGGCGAGCCTTATGGTCGGCCCCATGCATTTCAGCGACGTGCGTTCGTGCGCCGCCGGGATCAGTCGGCAAAATGCGGGGTACGTTTTTGCACATTCGCCATCACTGCTTCGATCTGATTCTGCGAACCGATAAGGGCTGCCTGTTCAACGGATTCGGCCTCCAGGATCGCGCGTTGATCGGTATCGGCGACGAGATTGAGCAGCCGCTTGGCGGCGCGGATCGCGTGGGGATTTTTGGCGGCAATTTCGGCCGCCACGGCGAGCGCTTCTGAGCGCGGGTCGTCGCAGACGCGCGTCGCAAGCCCGAGCGCCAGCGCCTCCTGACCGGTGAAAATGCGTCCCGTATAGGTCAATTCGCGCGCTACATCGTCGCGCAGCAGGCCGCGCATCAGCACCATGCCCGCCATATCGGGCACCAATCCCCATTTGATTTCGAGAACGGCAAGTTTGGTATCGGGTGCGACGAAGCGCATGTCGGCGCCGAGGGCCAGCTGGAAGCCGCCGCCGAAGGCAACGCCATGCACCGCGGCGATGACCGGCACGGGGATTTCGCGCCAGACGAGGACGGCATGCTGGAAGCGGTTGGAGCCGCCCGCCGTGCGTGGCGTATCGAGGAGGCCGGCGCCCGCCTGGCGCTCGCCCGAGGCCATCTTCGAAAAATTGCCCATATCGAGCCCCGCACAGAAGGCGCGGCCTTGGCCCGACAGCACGACGGCGCGTAAGCCGGCCTCCGTCTTCAGCCTCTCGCCGGTTTCTGCGAGCGCTGAAAACATGGCGTCGTCCAGTGCGTTCATCTTGTCGGTGCGCACCAGCCTGATATCGGCCACACCGTCGCGCAGCTCGACTCTGATGCGGTCGTCCATGGTTCGTCGCCCTCGATATTGTCCGCTAATGGTCGGCCAAGTGCGCTGGTGTTGCAAGGGCGGCATGGACACAGTCATGGACCGCGATGGCGCTGTTATTCGTGCCTGCGCCATTGCCTGGAATGCGTGATCATTTCATGATTGGAACGACGACGCCCCACGCGCGCAGCACTGGGGCCGGGGAGCGCGCAACAGGAAAAGGCTAAGCACGACAATGGCCGGACTTTACTTCGAAGAATTTGAAATCGGACAGGTATTCGAACACCTTATCGGGCGTACCGTCACCGAAATGGACAACATGTTGTTCTCGAATTTGACGCTCAACATGCAGCCGCTTCACATCGACTTCGACTTTGCCTCGCGCACTGAGTTCGGCAAACCTTTGGTCAACAGCCTGTTCACGCTGGGTCTGATGATTGGCATATCCATAACCGATACTACACTCGGCACCACGGTCGGTAATCTTGGAATGACGGATGTGCGTTTTCCCAATCCCGTATTTCATGGCGATACGATCAAGGTACGCACGACGGTGATGAGCAAACGCGAGAGCAAATCGCGGCCCAGCCAAGGCATCGTCGAATTCAAGCATCAGGCGTTCAATCAGCAAAGGCAGGAAGTGGCGGCTTGCTTGCGTCAGGCGCTGATGCACAAGCTGCCGCGGTCGGCGGTTTGACGCAGGACAATTTCAATTATGCCGAATACCCTCTTGCCATCGTTCGTGTTTTGTTCTAATCTATTTTTATGTCCACGTTTGCGAACCATGCGGCGAAGCTTGCAAACCTGCGCGCCAGCCTTGTCGAAACGGGAGCGGGCGAAACGCCTGCGCGCACGCTGCTTGGCCATCGCGCTGCGGATGCGTGCCTGAAGGGCGGATTGCTGTGCGGCACGCTGCATGAGGTTTTTGCGGCCGCGGTTGGGGATGAAACGGCGGCGAGCGGTTTTGCTGCCGCGCTGGCGGCGCGGCTAGCTGCCGGCAAGACGCTGCTCTGGATACGCCAGGATTTCGCCGGCCTCGAATTCGGCGAGCTTGCTGCCACGGGTATTCTCGAATTCGGACTCGATCCGTCGCGCTTTCTCCTGTTGCGGATTGCCGACGTGTCTTCCGCCTTGCGGGCTACAGGCGACGCGCTGTCCTGCGCCGCGCTGGGCGCGGTGGTGATCGAAATTCCGGGCATGCCGAAGCCCCTCGATCTCGTCACGAGCCGGCGTTTGGTCCTTGCCGCCGCACAAAAAGGCGTGACCGCCTTTCTTCTGCGTTTTAGAGCCGAACCCGATGCCAGCGCCGCCGAAACGCGTTGGCTCATCCGCGCCGCGCGATCCACAAACAAGGAAGAATGGGGCTTTCCCGTTTTCGCGGCCACGCTCGCGCGCAATCGGCATGGGGTGACGGGCCATTGGGTAATGGAGTGGAATTGTGACGAGCGTTCTTTCCGCGAGCCACGGACCGGCGAATACGCGCCGCATCCTGGCGCTGTGGTTTCCGTATCTGCCGACGGATCGGCTGCAACGGCGGGAGAAATGCCGCGTCGTTTCCGAGAAACCGTCGCCTAGCCCGCCGCTGGCTGTCGCAGCGAAACAGGGCAGCGCGTTGACGCTTTATGCGGTGGATCGAAAGGCGGCAACGCTGGGGCTTGTCTGCGGCATGGCACTTGCCGATGCGCGGACCATGGTGCCGGGTCTTACCGTAGTTGCGGCCGATGAAGCTGCGGATCTGCAGCTCCTTGAAACAATCGCCGATTGGTGTGATCGTTTCACGCCGTTCGTGGCGCTCGTGTCCCCGCATGCATTGCTGCTCGACGTGACGGGCGCAGCCCATCTGTTCGGCGGCGAGCGCGTCCTGCTCGATCTCGTCCGCGCCTCGCTCAAGAAACAGGGTTTCATTGTGCAAGGCGCCTTGGCCGGCACGGCAGCAGCCGCGCGCGCGCTCGCGCAGGAACGCGATGGCGTGATCGCCGCGCCGGGCGAAGAGGCCGTCGTGGTTGCGCCGCTGCCCATCGCGACCTTGGCACTCGCGCCTGCCGTAACCCATGCCTTGCGCCGTGCGGGCCTCAAGACCATCGGGCAGGTGGCTGGTCGGCTCCGCGCCGAACTGGTCGCGCGCTTCGGAAGCGAAGTCGTCACAACCATCGATCGCACCTTGGGCAAGGCGGAACAGCCGATTTCACCGCGCGTGCCGCTCCCCGATTACATGGCCGAGCATCGCTTCGCCGAACCTCTCACCAGCGAAGCGGCAATCACCGGGACGCTTCGCGGCCTCGCAGAATCGATCATGCGTCTGCTCGAAAAACGCGGTGAAGGCGCACGCGTGCTCCAGGCCAGTTTCTTCCGTGCCGACGGCGCGGTTCGCCGCCTCGTCATCGAAACGGCAAAGCCAACCCGCGATCCCGCAATCGTCGAACGGTTGTTTCGCGAAAAGCTCGACGCGCTCGCTGATCCGCTCGATCCCGGTTTCGGCTTCGATCTCATCCGTCTTTCTGCCAATCGTGCCGAACATGCTCCTCCCGAAACGATCGGCTTCGATGTCGACCGCAAGGATGACGAGGAAATCGCTTTTCTGATCGACCGCATGGCGGCCCGATTCGGCGCGCAACGCATTGTTTCGTTCCAGCCGAACGATACGCACATTCCGGAAGCGGCCGCGGTTGCGGCGCCTGCGCAATATGCGAGGGCCTCCAAGCTTTCCTGGGAAACGATCCGGGAAGCGCGCGAAGCGCCGCGCCGGCCGTTGCGCCTGTTCGCAAAACCCGAACCCATCGAGGTGGTCGCCGAAGTGCCGGAGGGACCGCCGGTGCGTTTCCGCTGGCGGCACGCCTTGCACGCTGTGGCGCTCGCCGAAGGCCCGGAGCGCATCGCGATGGAATGGTGGCGGCATCAGGCGGCGGCGCCGACGCGCGACTATTTTCGTGTGGAAGATACCGAGGGGCGGCGCTTCTGGCTCTACCGCGCCGGTCTTTATGGCCGCGAGACGGATAGCCCGCGCTGGTTCGTGCATGGGGTTTTCGCATGAGTGCGTCCTATGCCGAGATCGCCATCACGACGAATTTCTCTTTTCTGCGCGGCGCCTCGCATCCGCCGGAATATGTCGCGACGGCGTCTCGCAACGGTCTCGCCGCCATCGGCATCGCCGACCGCAATACGCTCGCCGGAATCGTGCGCGGCTACGATGCGTTGAGTCAACTCGAAGCGGAGATCGTGCCGAAATTGCTGGTCGGAAGCCGCCTCGTTTTCGCGGATGGCACGCCCGACATTCTGGCCTATCCGACCGACAGGACCGCTTATGGTCGCCTCTGCCGCCTCCTGAGCGAAGGAAAATCGCGTGCCGCGAAGGGTGAATGCCTTCTTTATCGCGACGATCTGTTGCGTTGGCAGGACGGCTTGCTGCTGGTGGTCATGCCGGCGCATCCGAAACAGCGCGAAGGGCATGGCGATCCGTTCAAGAAGGCGTGGAACAATACCGCCGTGCGGTCTGTATTTCCTCCCCCGCGCGCGGACATCCAAATGCTGCTCGCCACGCTCTGCGCAGTCGCGCCGGGCCGCGTCTGGCTGGGTGCATTCATGCCCTATCGGGGCGACGATCAGCGCCGCTTGCGCAAGCTGAAACGCATCGCCGAGGCCGTCGGCGTGCCGCTGCTTGCGACCAATGACGTGCTCTATCATGTGCCAGGGCGCCGCGAGTTGCAGAATGTCGTCACCTGCATCCGCGAACATGTGACGCTGAACGAAGCGGGGTGCCTGCTTGAAGCCAATGCGGAGCGTCATTTGAAGACGCCGGAGGAAATGGTCACACTGTTCCGGAACGCACCGGAGGCCATTGCCGAGACCATCCGCTTCGCCGATCGCATTCGTTTCTCGCTCGACCAGATCCAATACAATTATCCCGACGAGCCGGTGCCGAAGGGCAAGAGCGCGCAGCAGCATCTGGAGGACCTCACTTGGGAGGGGGCCGCGCGACGCTATCCCGAAGGTATCTCGCCGCAGCTGCGCAAGACGCTGGAAAAAGAGCTCTCGCTTATCAAGACGCTTGATATCGCGCCCTATTTTCTCACGGTCAACGACATTGTGGACTTTGCGAAAGAGAAGAACATTCTTTGCCAGGGACGCGGTTCGGCGGCGAATTCCGCAGTGTGTTATGTGCTCGGCATCACGGCCGTCGATCCGATGCAGATCGATCTCTTGTTCGAACGCTTTGTTTCTCTCGAACGCAGGGAACCGCCCGACATCGACGTCGATTTCGAGCATGAACGCCGGGAAGAGGTCATCCAGAATATCTATGCGCGTTACGGCCATCATCGCGCCGCGCTGACCGCCACGGTCATCCGCTATCGGCCACGCAGCGCCATCCGCGAGGCCGGCAAGGTTTTCGGCCTTACCGAGGATGTGACGGCGGCGCTTGCCGGCGGCGTGTGGGGAAGCTGGGGCAGCCGGTTGAAGGACAGCGAGGTTCGGCAAGGCGGGCTCGATCCCGTCAATATGGAAGTCGCACGCGCCGTAAAGGCGGCAAACGAGCTGATCGGCTTTCCCCGCCATCTTTCGCAACATGTCGGCGGCTTCGTGTTGACGCGTGATCGGCTTGACGAAATCGTTCCCGTCGGCCCCGCCACGATGAAGGATCGTTACTTCATCGAATGGGACAAGGACGACATCGATGTCTTGAAGATGATGAAGGTCGATATTCTGGCGCTCGGCATGCTCACCTGTATCCGCAAGGCGTTCGACCTGATGCGCCGGCATGAACATGTCGACATGACGCTCGCCTCCGTGCCGCGCGAAGATCCGGCCGTCTACGAAATGCTCTGCAAGGCCGATGCGATCGGCGTGTTTCAGGTCGAGAGCCGTGCCCAGATGAACATGCTGCCGCGTCTGGCACCGAAGGAATTCTACGATCTCGTCATCGAAGTGGCGATCGTGCGTCCCGGTCCCATTCAGGGCGACATGGTGCATCCTTATCTGCGGCGGCGCAGCGGTCGGGAAAAGGTTGAGTACCCGTCGCCGGCGCCGGCGCACGGACCGAAAGACGAACTCCAAAGCGTGCTGGCCAAAACATTCGGCGTGCCGCTGTTTCAGGAACAGGCGATGAAGCTTGCCATCGTGGCGGCCGGTTTCACCCCGGGCGAGGCCAATGGTCTGCGCCGCGCGATGGCGACGTTTCGCAACGTGGGAACTATCGATCAGTTCGGGACGAAAATGGTCGCCGGCATGACGGCCCGCGGCTATGAACGCACGTTTGCCGAACGCTGCTTCAAGCAGATCGAGGGATTCGGAAGTTACGGCTTTCCCGAAAGCCACGCCGCGAGCTTCGCGCATCTCGTCTATATCTCGGCGTGGATCAAGCGCTATTATCCGGCGGCGTTTGCCTGCGCACTCCTCAATTCGCAACCGATGGGTTTTTATGCGCCGGCGGAAATCGTACGCGATGCGCGCGACCATGGCGTCGATGTTCTTGCACCGGATGTGAATTTCAGCGATTGGGACCATACGCTCGCGCGCGATGCCGGCGGCGCGTGTGCGCTGCGGCTGGGATTTCGGCAGATCGGTGGTTTCAGCGAATCCTGGGCGGAGGAAATCGGGGAGGCGCGCGGTTATGGCTATGCCTCGTTCAACGATCTCGTACGCCGGACGGAATTGCCCAAGCGGGCGTTGGTGTTGCTCGCCGAAGCCGATGCCTTTCGCTCTCTGGGGGTGGATCGCCGCGACGGCCTATGGGCCGTCCGGCGCCTTCCCGACGACACCGTGTTGCCGCTCTTTGCCGCGTGCCGCGCGCAAGAACTGCCGGCCGAGCATGCAGCCCCGCTGCCGCTCATGCCGTCGAGCGAACAGGTGCTCCTCGACTACCAGATGCTGCGCCTGTCGTTGAAAGGCCATCTCACGCAATTCCTGCGGGGGTTGTTTCAGGCCGAAGGAATTATGAGTTGCCAAGCGGTAGGCCAAGCCCGCGACGGCACGTGGGCGCGTTGTGCCGGGATAGTCCTGACGCGGCAGATGCCGGGAGAGTCCGGTGTCGTCTTCATCACGCTGAACGATGAGACCGGCACCGTCAATGTCGTCGTCTGGCCCAGGCTGGTGGAGACGTTCCGGCGGGAGATCATGGGCGGGCGGTTGCTGCTGGTCGAAGGGCGGATTCAACGCAGTCCCGAAGACGTCGTTCATCTTGTCGCCGAGCGGGTTTTCGACCGAACCCGCGAACTCGATCGTCTGTCGGAGGATGACGCGCAGTCTTCGCCTCTGGGGGAGGAACAGCATGTGCATCGCCACCCGCGCAATGTCCGAATCGTGCCGAAGTCGCGCGATTTTCATTAGACATGGCCAGCCCGCGGCTACTTCCGGGCTGATGATCGCCTTTACGCATGCCTCCCGGAATCGACGGGGTTTTCCAGCAGAAACGGACATCTTCCAGAACCATCCAGTGACCGGCGGGCTGGGGCCTTAACGGCATCAAACGGTTGAATTAGCCCGGTCGCGGCTCCCGGCGTGCCCGTTCTTGCGTTGCCTCAATATACTCTCGTGCGAAAGCGCATATGAATTGCCATGGATATGGCTTTAGGAGAGACTTTGATACCGCAAGGGATCGCAGGCAAGCACGGTCAAGATCGTTCGGCGTAGCACGGTGCGATAAGGTTTCGAACTGGAAAGAAGAAGGAAAATGTCATGGTCAAAATCGGTTTGGTGAACGATCTTTGGATATTGGTGTGCGATGGCCGCAAGGCGCTGCTGCTGCAGAATGTCGGCGACCGCACCTATCCGAAACTGGAAACCCGCGAAGCGCTCGAACACGAAACGCCGCCGACGCGTAATTTGGGCACGGAAAAGCCGGGACGCATCCATAGCTCCGCCGACACTCGCCGGTCATCCGCCGAGCCGACGGATTGGCATGCGCTTGCCGAACAGGAATTTCTCGCGAAGCTCGCACACCAGCTCGATCATTATGCGACCGAACACAAGATCAAAGATCTGGTCATCGTGGCGCCGCCGCGCGCGCTCGGCACGTTGCGGGACGCCATGCCGCGACATCTCCATGCACTGGTCCGCGCGGAGGTCGACAAGGATTATGTGTCGTTGCCGCTCTATGAGATCGAGGCGCATCTCGCCAAGGCGCTGGCGGAATAATACGTCTATTGCGCGGCGGCGAGCGTGGGTTTTGTCGGTTCTTCGCGGACCAGACCGCTCGTCAAGCTGGCAAGCTCTGCGCTGTTCATCGTCTCGTGCGCGAGCAATTCCTTGGCGCCGGCGACAAGTACCGCGCGATTGCGTTCGAGGATTGCGTGAGCGCGGCGGTACGCATCGTCGACCAGGGTCTTGACCGCGTGATCGATCGCGTCCGCCGTGCCGTCGCCATACGTCCTCGGCCGCCATAGCGGTGTCTGGCCGACCAGGAAACTGCCAGTTTCGGGCTCATAGACGACCTGGCCCAATTGCGCGGTCATGCCGAAGCGCACGACCATGTTGCGGGCGATATCGGTGGCGCGTGCGAGATCGTCTGCGGCGCCGGTCGACACTTGCGAATAGATCAGTGCTTCGGCGGCGCGACCGCCGAGAAGCACGGTCATGCGATCGACAAGTTCGGTCTGGCTGACCAGGAAGCGATCCTCCGTCGGCCGCTGAATGGTGTAGCCGAGCCCGGCTATGCCACGTGGAATGATGGAGACCTTCTGGACCGGATCGGTCCCGGGAATGGCGATTGCGACAAGCGCATGCCCCATCTCGTGATGGGCCACGACCTCCCGTTCGTGAGGGCTCAGGATACGGCTCTTTTTTTCGAGACCGGCCACGATGCGTTCAATGGCCTGGGTGAAATCCTCCAGCGTCGTCGTATCGGCTTTGCGGCGCGTGGCGACGAGGGCAGCTTCGTTAACCAGGTTGGCAAGGTCCGCTCCGGTAAACCCGGGCGTCAGAGACGCGATTGCTGCGGTATCGAGGTCGGGCGCGATGCTGATCTTCTTCAGATGGACGCGCAGGATTTCGATGCGTCCCTTGCGGTCGGGACGGTCGACCAGAACCTGGCGGTCGAAACGCCCCGCGCGCAACAAGGCGGGGTCGAGAATCTCCGGACGATTGGTTGCAGCGAGCACGATGATACCGGCGCCGGGATCGAATCCGTCCATTTCTGCCAAGAGCTGATTGAGCGTCTGTTCCTTTTCGTCATGGCCACCGCCCGGCATGTCGATGCCGCGGGCGCGACCGAGCGCGTCGAGTTCGTCAATGAAGATGATGGCAGGGGCTTGCGCGCGTGCCTGCTCGAACAGGTCGCGGACCCGAGCCGCGCCGACACCCACAAACATCTCGACGAATTCCGAGCCCGTGATGGAGTAGAACGGCACGCTGGCTTCGCCGGCCACGGCGCGGGCGAGCAGCGTCTTTCCCGTACCCGGCGGGCCGACGAGCAGCACGCCCTTGGGAACGCGGGCGCCCAGCCTGCCATAAAAATGCGGGTCCTTGAGAAAGCCGACGACCTCGGCCAGTTCCTGTTTGGCCTCATCGACCCCGGCAACATCGGCAAATGTGACCTTGACGTCGGTCTCGGCAAATACTTTGGCGCGGCTTCGTCCGATACCCATCAAGCCGCCGCCCATGCCCATAGACGCGCCGCCCGGCCGAAGCAACATCCACCACAAAAAGACGAAGGCCGCAGTCGGTAACAGCCAGGCAAAAATGCCTTCCAGCAATCCGGCAGGCGGCTCGCCGGAAAATTTGATGGCATGGCGCGCGAGTTGCGTGGCGATTTCGGGATCGACGCGATTGGTGACGAAGGTCTTGGGCTCGGCAGTCTTGTCGGTCGCCTCGCCGCTCGATTTGTAGGTTCCTGTGATCGTGTTTGCCCCGACGACCACGTCGCTGACTGCGCCCTTGGCAACGAGGTCGAGAAATTCGCTGTAGGGGATCGCAGCGCTCGTCTGAGCGCCGTTCCAGACGTCGTACAGCAGGTAGCCGACAACCAGAGCCGCGATAAGGTAGGCGACGCTAAGCGCGATGCCGGGCTGGTTTTCCGGTTTCTTGTTGTCAGCCATGCCTGAATCCGTACCGCCCGAATGCCGGGAGCGTCAAGCTACAGTCCCGGACGTGGCCGACGCGCGCATTGAGACATATCAACCGGTACCGCCTATTGGAGGGCCGCGCCACGGTAACCGAGAAGGCGATGATAGCGGAGTCGGATCGACGCCTGGCGACCGCGGCAATATGCTGGTATTCGCGACGAATCAAGGGCAGACACGGATGGACTCCGATATGCTGCGAAAACGAATGTGGACAGCCGCATTTGCGTTGGCGATGTTCGTGGCTCTTGGCCATGGTGTGCGGGCGAGCCAATGTCCCTTTCGCGGTCAGCAGCCGATGCTCGTCGTGCAGTTGTTTTTCGGCCAGGGTGTCGAGGGCAGGGGGACTATATCGCAAAGCGCGTGGCGTTCCTTTTTGCAACAGGCGGTGACACCACGCTTTGCCGATGGTTTCACGGTCTATGATACCCGGGGGCAATGGATGAATCCGAATACGCATGTGATCAGCCGCGAAAAAACAAAGGTCGTCGTGGTTGCGGCGCCGGATGCGCCCGGCCTCCAGGCGAAGATTGCTGACCTGACAATGCTCTATCGCCGCCGCTTCCGGCAGCAATCGGTCGGCATCGTCAGCAGCCCGGGGTGTGCCGCCTTCTGAGATGACCGGCGCAGTCCCCGCCGCGGCAACGGGGACGTTCAATCAAGCGACTTGCGAAAACGCAGGATGCTCGCCGTGAGCAGCACGGTTCCGAGAATGGCAAGAGCAAAAAACTGGGGCCAGAGAATCGAAAAGCCGACGCCCTTGAGGAAGGTCGCCCGGATAATGATGAGATAGTAACGCAAGG
>JBAVOL010000101.1:0-31697 GCA_049692035.1 Rhizomicrobium sp. | reverse complement strand
TTCGTTGACGAGCGAAAGGTCGAAGGTGACATGCTGCCACTTGCCCCGCGGGTCGGTGAAACGCAAATCGACAAATTTGACCTCTTTGTCCTTGATGAGTTTCAGGACGGAATCTGGTGTTGCCATGGTATTCTGTCTTCCCTTTGAACTGGTTTGAACGGTGCGGGCGTCCATGCCCGCAATTGGCCGCTAGATGGCGTCCGCGCCGGTTTCCCCGGTGCGGATACGTATCGCTTCTTGGACATCAAGGACGAAAATTTTCCCGTCGCCGATGCGGCCTGTGCGCGCGGCCTTCTGGATCGCATCGATCGCCGCATCGAGTCGTTCGGTCGGGACCACGATCTCGATTTTCACTTTCGGCAGAAAATCGACGACATACTCTGCGCCACGATAGAGTTCGGTATGGCCCTTCTGGCGGCCGAAGCCTTTGGCCTCGGTCACGGTGATGCCCTGAACACCGACTTCTTGCAGCGCCTCCTTTACTTCATCGAGCTTGAACGGCTTGATGATCGCTTCGATTTTTTTCATGGATATGCTCCCGGAGGAATGCGGATGGGCACCTCCATTAGCGAATTAGCACGGCTTATGCCAGTTTTGCGGTACGGCTCTATATGCCATTTCAAGGGGTTAGCGGGTCAAAGAAGTCGCGCGACAAATATGCTGCACAAGAAATAGTCGAAAAGCCTACAATATATGCACCCCATGATGATGCACGATTGTTGCATTGTCGACAAAACTTCGATCGCTTAGTGAATTGCCATGACCGAACGTGCCACCGAAATCCGTTTCAATCGCGTTTTTGCGTCGTTGGGAACGACGATATTCACCGTTATGTCGGCACTTGCGAACGAACATGGCGCAGTCAATTTGGGCCAGGGCTTTCCCGACGAAGATGGGCCGATCTCGATCCGCCAGGCGGCAGGCAGAGCCTTGCTCGAAGGTCCCAATCAATATCCCCCAACGCGCGGACTGACCCTCCTGCGCCAGGCCATCGCGGACCATGCCAAACGATTCTACGATTTGACGTTCGATCCCGAGCGCGAAGTGCTGGTGACGTCAGGCGGTACCGAAGCGCTGACTGCATCGATCATGGCTTTGGTTGGACCGGGCGACGAGATTGTGCTGATCGAACCGGCCTACGATTCCTATCGGCCGATCGCCGACGCAGCCGGAGCGTCGGTCAGGACCATCAGGCTGCTGCCGCCGGAATGGCGGTTAACCGAAGCCGCGCTGGCCGCCGCGGTGACTCCAAAGACGCGCGCTATCGTCATCAACACGCCGCTCAACCCGATCGGCCGCGTTTTCGACGATGAGGAACTTGGAGCGCTGACGCGCATCCTGGCGACTTCCAGCGCGATCGCGATCTGCGACGAAGTCTATGAGCACGTCGTCTTCGACTCTCGTGCCTTCGTGCCGCTGATGAAACGGCCAGGAATGGAGGGACGTGTCGTCCGCGTTGGGTCGGCGGGCAAGATGTTTTCGCTGACGGGGTGGAAAATCGGCTGGGTTGTGGGTGCCGCGCCACTCGTGGATGTGATCGCCAAGGCACACCAGTTTCTCACCTTCACCACAGCGCCCGCGTTGCAGCTGGGCGTGGCGCATGCGCTCAACAATGAAATGGGCTTCACGCTCGACCTCACGCGGTTGCTCCAGGCCAAGCGCGATCTCCTGGCGCACGGACTCGCGCGCCTCGGCTTCGACGTGCGTCCCAGCGAAGGCACCTATTTTCTCGCGGCCGGCATCCACAATCTCACGAACGAGTCCGATGTCGTGTTCTGCGAACGACTGGTTCGCGACGCAGGCGTAGCCCTCATCCCGCTCAGCGCCTTTTTCGAAGGTGGCCAACCCGATCATCTCGTTCGCTTTGCCTTCTGCAAGAAGCGTGCGGTGATCGAGGAGGCGCTTGCCCGACTCGAACGGCACTTCGTCGCTGGATCGCGAGCCTCCTCCGGTTAGCCTTGTCAGCGGAAGGGACTGTGATGCCACGTCTTTATCTCGTCCGGCACGGCCGCGCGCAAGGTTTTTGAAGAGGAAGGTATTTCCGCCTTCGACATGGCAACCGGCGCGGCTTAACCTGTCATCATGAACGCCGAGATTCTCACTGTCGCCGAAATGTATGCGGCAGATCGTTTTGCGGCCACGCACGGCGTGCCGTCGCTCACGCTGATGGAAAATGCCGGACGCTCGGTTGCCGATGCAATTGCCGCACGGTGGGCGTCTCGTCCCACAGTCGTCCTGTGTGGTCCGGGAAACAATGGCGGAGACGGCTTCGTCGCCGCACGTCATTTGAAGGCGCGGGGATGGGACGTGCGTCTTGCCCTGTTGGCGCCGCCTGCAGCGCTCGGGGGCGATGCCGTCGAGATGGCGAAACGCTGGGATGCACCGATCGCATCGCTTTCGGAATCCGTCGTTGACGGCGCTGAACTCGTTATCGACGCCTTGTTCGGTGCGGGACTCGGACGGCCACTCGAGGGTCCGGCGCGGGAAATTGCGGCCCGTGCGAACGGTTCGAACATTCCGATCGTTGCCATCGATGTCCCAAGCGGGTTGCACGGCGATCTCGGCCGTCCTTTGGTCGAAGGCGGGGATGCCTGCATCGAGGCCGATCTCACCGTCACCTTTTTTCGTAAAAAGCCTGCACATATCCTTGCACCTGGGCGTTTTTTTTGTGGCGAAGTCGTCGTGGCAGATATCGGCATACCCCCAGAGGCGCTCGCGGCGATCAAACCGCGGCTTTTCGAGAACGGACCGTCGCTTTGGCGCACCCATTACCCGTGGCCGGCACCGATGGGACACAAATACGGCCGCGGACATGCCGTCGTCGTGAGTGGGCCGGCGCACGCGACGGGGGCGGCGCGCCTGGCGGCGCGGGCCGCGTTGCGGGTAGGCGCCGGGCTCGTCAGCGTCGCCAGTCCGCTCGACGCGGTCCCGATCAATGCGGCAGCCCTCACTGCAATCATGGTCAAGCCGGTTGCGGGTGCCGGTGGTTTCACGAGGCTCCTGGAAGACAAACGTCTGAATGCGGTTCTGGTCGGGCCTGGTTGCGGTGTCGGCACGTCCACCCAAAACCTAGTTTCGGCAGCAACCGCGACAGCGGCCGCGGTCGTTCTGGACGCCGATGCGCTAACGTCGTTTGCTGCGGTTCCGAATTTGTTATTCCTTTTGTTGCGCGAGCCTGCCGTCCTGACGCCCCACGAAGGCGAATTCGAACGTATTTTCCCGGGGTTGCTGGGCCGTTCTCCGACACGGGTCGAAGCGGTACGCGCCGCTGCGGCTGCGGCCAAATGCACCGTTCTGCTGAAAGGTCCTGACACTGCGATCGCGCGCCCCGATGGACGCGTTGCGATCAATACGAACGCACCGTCGACCTTGGCGACGGCGGGCGCGGGCGACGTACTTGCGGGCCTTATTGTCGGGCTCATGGCGCAAGGCCTGGATTCCTACGGCGCAGCGGCCGCCGCTGCGTGGCTGCAGGGGGAGGTGGCATCCGGCTTTGGGCCGGGGCTGATTGCAGAGGATTTGCCGGAATGCCTGCCTTCTGTCCTCTCATCTCTGAAGAAGCAAGCGAAATAACCGGTGTTGACATGGGTAGTGCAGAGGCCGGTGACCTCGACGTGCCGCTGAGCATCTGCAACGAAGTCGGCCGCAAATTCGGCCGCTTCTAGGACGTAGCCCGCTACGAGAAACCATTGCCAGAGATACTGGCTTAGCTCTAGCGGGCGCAGCAAACCCCTGTTATAGGGGCGCCCTTCCGGCGGTCACCCGTCCGGAAGCCCCGAACGCGGGCGTGGCGGAACTGGTAGACGCGCTGGATTTAGGTTCCAGTGACGCAAGTCGTGGGGGTTCAAGTCCCTCCGCCCGCACCAACGCCAAGGGCAAGGGTTTTTCTCAAGGATATAGTCGACATGCAGATTACCGAGACCGTCTCCGAGGGCTTGCGCCGCGAATTCAAGATCGTGATCGGCGCCGCCGATCTCGACGCGCGCCTGACCGGCCGCATCGAGGAGATGAAGCCGCAAATCCATCTCAAGGGCTTCCGCCCGGGCAAGGCGCCGATTTCCTTCCTCAAGAAGAACTATGGCAAATCGATGATGGGCGAGATCATCGAGGCTGTGGTTTCGGAATCGAGCCAGAAGGCCATTTCGGACAATGCACTCAAGGTAGCCTTCCAGCCGCAAGTCGAGCTTGTCAGCGAAATGGGAGAGGTCGTCGAGGGCAAATCCGACCTCGAATTTACCATCAAGGTCGATCTGATGCCGGATTTCGATCTGGTCGACGTCTCCAAGCTGACCGTCGAAAAGCTGGTCGCCGACGTGACGGAGGCCGAAGTCGACGAAGCGGTGAAAAAGCTCGCCGAACAGGCCCGAACCTATTCGCCGCGCGGTGAAGGCGAAGCGGCCGAAAAGAACGATGCGGTCGTGATCGATTTTATCGGCCGGATCGACGGTGAGGAGTTCGGTGGGGGAAAGGCCGAAGATTTCAACCTGGTTCTGGGCTCGGGCCAGCTCATTCCGGGCTTCGAAGACCAGCTGATCGGCGCCAAGGCGGGCGACGAGCGCGACGTGAAAGTGACATTTCCGGCCGACTATCCCGAAGCGAAACTCGCAGGCAAGGAGGCCATCTTCGCCACCAAGGTGAAGGAGGTCAAAAAGCCAGACCCGCTTGAGATCGACAATGCGCTGGCGGCCAAACTCGGCCTCGACTCCATCGGGACGCTGAAGGATCGGGTGCGCGATCAGCTTAAGGCGGAATTCGGTCGGGCCAGTCGTCTGCACCTGAAGCGCCGCATCCTCGATGCCCTGGACACGACCCATTCCTTCTCGTTGCCGCCGACAATGGTGGAGAGCGAGTTCGAGTCGATTTGGCGTGCCGTCCAGGCGGAGTTGCAGCGCGAGGGCAAAACGGCCGAGGATGAAGGCAAGAGCGAGGAGGATCTCAAAAAAGAGTACCGCGCCATAGCCGAGCGGCGTGTCCGCTTAGGACTGGTGCTGGCGCGGATCGGCGAGCAGAACGGGATATCGGTCGCCAATGACGAGATCCAGCGAGCGATCATGGCGCGTGCCCGGCAATTTCCCGGTCAGGAACAACAAGTTTTCAATTTTTACGCGAACAACCAGCAAGCATTGGCGGAGATCCGCGCGCCGCTGTTCGAGGACAAAGTGGTCGACTTCATTGCCGAACTGGCCAATGTGACCGAGCGCAAGGTTGATCGTGAGACGCTGTTCCTTGATCCCGACGAGGCGGCGGACAGGCTGAAAGGTTAAAAAGCCGCAATTGGTTGGCGGCAGAGTAGATTTGCGAGATTGACAGGGCGCATTTGAACCCTAGGCTGAAGCGGAACGAATCAGGAGGATGAACGGGACCCATGAAGGACCCGCGTGACGTCTACATGAATACGCTGGTGCCGATGGTGGTCGAACAGACTGCCCGGGGCGAGCGGGCTTTCGACATCTATTCCCGGCTGCTCAAGGAGCGGATCATCTTCGTGACCGGGCCGGTAGAAGATTATGGCGCGAGCCTGATCACGGCACAGCTGCTCTTTTTGGAGGCAGAAAACCCGAAAAAAGAGATTGCGATGTACATCAACTCGCCGGGCGGGCTGGTGACAGCCGGGCTCGCGATTTACGACACGATGCAATATATCCGCCCGGCGGTTCAGACCCTTTGTGTCGGCCAGGCTGCATCGGCGGCGTCGCTGCTGTTGTGCGCCGGCAACAAGGACATGCGCTTCAGCCTCCCTAATGCGCGTGTCCTCGTCCACCAACCCTCGGCGTCCTATTATGGCCAGGCGGCGGATATCCAGCGTCACGCCCAGGAAATCCTCAAGCTCAAGCGGCGTCTAAACGAGATTTATGCCAAACACACGGGCCAATCCATACAGGTGGTTGAAAAGGCCTTGGATCGGGATACTTATATGACCGCCGAGGACGCGAAGGCGTTCGGCCTTGTGGATCAGGTGCTGACGCGCCGGCCGGAAACGGGAGATTCGCCCAAAGGGGCCGACTGAGGCTATTTGAAGCGCCCCGGCCCGTATGGCGAGTTCACTTAAACAATTCTTGATCCCGGTTGTCCTATCATGGTCGAATGACCGCGGGGGGACGGCTGGAATCGGCTGGCGCGGTTCGTGCAGGTGGTGGGGTCGCAGGTCGCGACCCAAGATGAGGGCGAACGAGTGCCCCAGGAGTGCCTATGAGTAAGTCGAGCGGCAGCGAATCGAAGAATACGCTCTATTGCTCCTTTTGCGGCAAGAGCCAGCATGAGGTTCGCAAGCTTATTGCGGGCCCGACAGTGTTCATCTGCGATGAATGCGTCGAATTGTGCATGGAGATCATTCGGGAGGAGAACAAGACCTCCTTCATGAAGTCGCGCGACGGGGTACCGTCGCCAGCCGAAATATTCAAGGTGCTTGACGATTATGTGGTCGGCCAGCAGCACGCCAAGAAGGTGCTTTCTGTCGCGGTTCACAATCACTACAAACGCATTAACGCCACAGGCAAGAACGGCGACGTCGAACTTGCCAAGTCGAACATCTTGCTGATCGGCCCGACGGGCTGCGGCAAGACGCTGCTGGCGCAGACGCTTGCGCGCATTCTCGACGTGCCGTTCACCATGGCCGATGCCACGACCCTCACCGAAGCAGGTTATGTCGGTGAGGACGTCGAAAACATCATTCTCAAGCTATTGCAGAATGCCGATTACAATGTCGAGCGGGCGCAGCGCGGCATCGTCTACATCGACGAGGTCGACAAGATCAGTCGCAAATCCGACAATCCCTCGATTACGCGCGACGTCTCGGGCGAGGGCGTGCAGCAGGCCCTGCTCAAGATCATGGAAGGTACGATTGCCAGCGTGCCGCCGCAGGGTGGCCGCAAGCATCCACAGCAGGAATTCCTGCAAGTCGACACGACCAACATCTTGTTCATTTGTGGCGGCGCCTTTGCGGGCCTCGAGAAGATCATCTCTTCGCGTACCCACGGTTCGTCGATGGGTTTTGGCGCGACGGTTCGCGCGCCCGACGAACGCGGCACCGGCGAGGTGCTTCGCGAGGTCGAGCCGGAAGATCTGCTGAAGTTCGGACTCATTCCGGAGTTTATCGGCCGCTTGCCCGTGCTCGCGACGCTGGGCGACCTGAGCGAACCGGCGCTAATCGAAATTCTGACTCGGCCCAAAAACGCGCTGGCCAAACAGTATCAGCGCATGTTTGAGATGGAAGGCGTGAAGCTTCGCTTTCAGGAGGAGGCTTTGCATGCCATCTCGCGCCGGGCTATCCAGCGCCGGACAGGTGCCCGCGGTCTGAGATCGATCATGGAGGGCATTTTGCTTGAAACCATGTTTGAGTTGCCCAATCTCAATGGGGTCCAGGAAGTCGTGATCACTGCCGACGTGGTCGATGGTCGATCGAGGCCGCTATACACCTACTCGGACAAAGGCCAAGCCCGCGAACAGAGCGCCTCCTGAAACGGGCTCCCCCGGGACAAAACCTTTTCGCTCGTTTCTGGGGGCGACCAGCGGTGCGCCTTGAAAGCGGCCGCGGGCAGGACCACTTTGTACCTTCGAGAGTCGGCCCATTGCGGGCGACTTAAGTCAAGGAACCGTGCGCCCGGATGGGGTACGATGTTCCGAATTTTTGTCCGGGGCTCATGAGTGCCCAGGCCAGGAGAACGATATGTCTGATCAGCCAGTGAACACGACAAAGGACGAAGCAGGTGGCCTCTTGGCACCGGTTCTGCCGTTGCGCGACATCGTGGTGTTTCCCCACATGATTGTTCCGCTCTTCGTGGGCCGCGAGAAATCGGTACGGGCGCTTGAAGAGGTGATGAACGAGGAGAAGCAGATTTTGCTTCTGACGCAGAAGAACGCGACGGACGACGATCCGGCGCCGGACAGTCTGCACCAAATCGGCACGATGGCGACCGTGCTCCAGCTGCTGAAGCTGCCCGACCAGACGGTGCGGGTGCTGGTCGAAGGAAAGTCGCGCGCCCGCGTCACCGGTTTTGTTCCGCGTACGGATTTCTTTCAGGCGACGATCGAGCGCTTGGACGATCATGGCGGTGACGTCAAGGAAACCGAAGCGCTGGTCAGGACGGTCAAGTCCAATTTCGAGAGCTACGTCAAACTCAACAAGAAGATTCCGGCCGAGACGCTGGCCTCGCTCGCGCAAGTCGACGATCCGGCAAAGCTGTCGGACATGGTGGCGTCGCATCTCTCGGTGAAGATTTCCGACCGGCAGCATCTTCTGGAGACGCTCAATACGGTCGAACGCCTAGAACGCGTGCTCAATCTGATCGAGTCCGAGATCGGCGTGCTTCAGGTCGAACGCAAGATCCGCACGCGCGTGAAGCGCCAGATGGAGAAGACCCAGCGTGAGTACTATCTCAACGAACAGCTGAAGGCGATCCAGAAGGAATTGGGCGAAGGCGAAGAGGGCCGCGACGAGCTGAACGAGCTCGATGAGCGCATCCGCAAGACCAAGTTCTCCAAGGAGGCGCGCGAGAAGGCGCAGGCTGAGGTCAAAAAACTTCGCCAGATGAGTCCGATGTCGGCGGAAGCCACCGTCGTGCGCAACTATCTCGACTGGATGCTGTCGTTGCCGTGGGGCAAGAAATCCAAGGTCAAGAAGGACATCAAGCTCGCGGAAGACATCCTCAACGAAGACCATTTCGGCCTTGCCAAGGTCAAGGAACGGATTCTCGAATATCTCGCCGTGCAGCAGCGCGCCGGCAAGATGAAGGGACCGATCCTGTGCCTGGTAGGCCCTCCGGGTGTCGGCAAGACGTCGCTCGGCAAGTCGATTGCGCGCGCCACGGGACGCGAATTCGTCCGCATGAGCCTTGGCGGCGTGCGCGATGAAGCAGAAATTCGCGGACACCGGCGCACCTATATCGGTTCGATGCCCGGCAAAATCGTGCAGTCGATGAAGAAGGCGAAATCGTCCAATCCGCTGTTCTTGCTCGACGAGATCGACAAGCTGGGCGCCGATTGGCGCGGCGATCCGTCGTCGGCGCTCCTGGAAGTGCTCGACCCGGAACAGAACCATTCGTTCAATGACCATTACCTCGAGGTCGACTTCGATCTTTCGGACGTGATGTTCATCACGACGGCCAACACGCTGAACATGCCGCAACCGCTGATGGACCGCATGGAGATCATCCGCATCCCCGGCTATACCGAGGATGAAAAGGTCGAGATCGCCAAACGGCACCTGCTGCCGAAGGAGATCAAAGCGCACGGCCTGAAAAACGACGAATGGAATATCTCGGACGCGGCGCTGCGCGACCTTATTCGCTACTACACGCGCGAAGCCGGCGTGCGCAATCTCGAGCGCGAGATCGCCAATCTGGCGCGCAAGGCGATCAAGGAGATCGTGTCCGGCAAAGCGAAATCGATCGCAGTGACGGCCGAAAATCTTGGAACGTTCGCGGGCGTACGCAAGTTCCGCTTCGGCGAAATGGAGGGCGAGGATTATGTGGGTGTCGTGACCGGCCTCGCTTGGACAGAGGTCGGCGGCGAGACGCTGCAGATCGAATCTGTGATTCTGCCCGGCAAAGGCCGCATGCAGGCGACCGGCAAACTCGGCGACGTGATGAAAGAATCGATCGACGCGGCGCGTTCCTATGTGCGCTCCAAGGCGACGTCTTTCGGCATCAAGCCGCCGATGTTCGACCAGCGCGACATTCACGTGCACGTTCCGGAAGGCGCGACGCCCAAGGACGGGCCTTCGGCGGGTATCGGAATGGCGACGTCGATCATTTCGGTGCTTACAGGGATACCGGTTCGTCGCGATGTGGCCATGACCGGCGAAGTGACGCTGAGAGGCCGGGTTCTGCCGATCGGCGGCTTGAAGGAAAAGCTGCTGGCCGCGCTGCGCGCGGGGATCAAGACCGTCATCATTCCTTCGGAGAACGAAAAGGACTTGGCTGAGATTCCCGACAATGTGAAAGCGGGCCTCAAAATCGTTCCAGTTTCGTCCGTCGAAGAAGTGCTCAAGGTCGCGCTCGTCCGCCAGCCGGTTCCGATCGACTGGATCGAAGCGGAAATTTTGCCGCGGACATCTCTGCCGGCGGATGACGCAGACACTGTCGTCACCCATTAGCGGTCGTTGCGGGCCCGAATCTCCCCCGATTCGGGCCCTTTTTCTCGAATATTCCAGGGAATCGGCGGGTTTTGTACTTGGGCGGAAAGCCGCAAAGCCCTAAGCTGCCGCCATTCGGGAGCGAATCGCCAAGGAGTTCGCCTGTGAACAAGATTGATCTGATCCAGAAACTTTCGGACCGCACCGGTCTCGCAAAACACGATGCGGCCAAAGCCGTCGATGGCATTTTCGAAGTCATCACGGACGCATTGAAAGCAGGCGACGAGGTAAGGCTCACAGGATTTGGCGTCTTCGTGGTGGCCCAGCGCGCGGGCGGCAAAGGCCGCAATCCGCAGACGGGCGCAGAAATCGACATCAAGCCGTCGAAGCGTCCCAGCTTCCGTGCGGGCAAGGGCCTGAAGGACGCGCTGAATAATTAGCCATTGCGCTTTTCTGGCACGGCGCTTTGCTTGTCGGCGCTCCGGCGCCCCCTTCGTACGAGCCTGCGCCGCCCTGGTGCGAGCGGGTGCTTCGACCACAAAAATGATGTCGTCTGCAAACGGACGACTGACGCGTGCATGCCGGCGCTGGTATAAGCCGGCTGGGGCGGTTAGCTCAGCTGGAAGAGCACTTCGTTTACACCGAAGGGGTCGGCGGTTCGAACCCGTCACCGCCCACCAAGGCGCGGAACGCCTGCAGCGCAATATGATCGTTTGGTGACGCCACCTCCTGCCTGGTGGCGCGCGCATTTCCCCTGTGTCAGATTACCGCCGGTTGGGTTGGGCGCCGCATCTATCTGATGCGGAAGAAGGAGATTTTTCGATGAAATACGGAATCATCTTGGCGGGGGCCGTTTTGACATGCGGCGTTTTCCTGCCGGGCATCGCGACACAGGCCGCCGCCGCGCCCCAAGGCGCGATACTCGTGGCCGACGATGACCACAACATGAACAATATGAATATGGGCGGCCACGATCAGCACCCGCCGCCGGGTGGTCCTGGTCATCCGGCGCATCCCCAGACCCACATGGGCGGAAATCCGAACCCGCCGGGCGGTCACAATATGATGGGGGGACATAATCCGATGCAGGGGCACGGAGTGCCGTCCCGGAATTTCGACCGCCACTCCTATCAGCGCAACTTCACCGCGACACGTCATTTTCATGTCGGCGCTTATGCGCGGCCACATGGCTGGTATGCCCGTCACTGGACTTACGGGGAAATCCTGCCCGCTCTGTTTTGGGTGCAGGATTATTGGCTGAACAACTATTTGGATTACGGTCTTGCTGCACCGCCGCCGGGATTTGTCTGGGTTCGCGACGGCGACGATGCGCTGCTGGTCGATACGTCGACCGGTGAAATCCTGCAGGTCGAATACGGCGTATTTGATTAGGGCGACGCGCGTTCGGACGGGTCTCGTTTGCTCGGACGTCCCGAGACCCGGTGTTCGCCTCCCCCGGAAAGGGGAGGCGAACATCGTCACCGCCAGAAATGCCGATCAACACGCACCATTATGCGCGCGTGCTCTGTTGTAATCGGAACTGGTCGAATGCCCTCAACGCATCGGCCGCATACATGAGGGACGGACCGCCGCCCATATAGATGGCCATACCCATGGCTTCGGCGACTTCCTCGCGCGTAGCCCCAAGGCGCGCAAGAGCCTTGGCGTGAAACCCGAGGCAGCCGTCGCAATGGGATGCAACACCGAGCGCCATAGCCAAGAGTTCGGTGGTCTTTTCGTCTAAGACTTTGGTCTGGGTCGCAGCTTTCGCCATGCCCGAAAAGCCTTGCATGACCTCGGGGATAAGACTGCGCAATTCGGCGCTGTAGGCGCTGATGTCGCCGATGATCGACTTGTAGTCCTTGGTCATATTGTGCTCCGTGAAGGTTAATCCGGCATCACTGTCCGAGAGCGGGATTGTGCACAGGACACGCATCGATCCGCTGCCGACGTTGCGGAATTGAGGAGGTCCAAATAATAAAGCATAGATGACGCTGCCGTCTTCCAGATGCATTTCGTCGCCACTTCCGCCGACGATGGTCGGTTTGTCCGCGCCGCACCATGCGTTGACGCAACCGAAAAGACAGGATTCTGCGCCGGGAATGGGATATATCGGGGCCGGAGCGGTAATCCGGTCCGGACGTTCTGCGAAAGCCAGATAGAGAATTTGGTTATTGGGCCTTGACCTTGACGTAAGAGCCCGGGGCACTGCCCAACGGTTTCAGTTTGCCGCTGCCAGGCTTGCGCGCCGGCACTTTCGGGCCGGACAGTGGCGCGAGCCATGCACTCCAGTCGGGCCACCATGAGCCCGGATGTTCAACGGCACCGCCCTGCCATTCCTCCACCGTCGGCGGCAGAAAATCATTCGTCCAATATTGGTATTTTTTTGCGTCGGGCGGATTGATCACGCCGGCGATATGGCCGGAGCCTGCGATGACGAAGCGGATCGGACCTTTGAAGAGCCGCGTGGATTTGTAAACCGATCTGCACGGGGCGATGTGATCTTCCCTGGCCGCTTGCAGATAGATGGGGAGTTTCACTTTCGCCAGATCGAGTTTTTCGCCTGCCAGCACCATTTGACCTCTGGCAAGCGCGTTGTTCTTGTAGAACTCGCGCAGATAGAACAGATGCGTAGCCTCCGGCATGCGCGTCGTATCCGAATTCCAGTATAGCAGATCAAATGGAACCGGCGACTTTCCTAGCAGATAATTGTTCACGACGAAGGACCAGATCAGGTCGTTGGCGCGCAGCATGTTGAAAGTCGTCGCCATCTTGCGGCCTTCCAGTATGCCGCCGGCCGCCTCCATCTGTTGTTCAAGGGCTTCGAGTTGCACATCATCAATGAAGACCTGCAAATCGCCCGCTTCGCTGAAGTCCGCCTGCGCGGCAAGGAATGTCGCGGAATGAATGCGGTCATCGCGTTTCGCCGCCATGTAGGCGAGCGTCGCCGACAGCAGGGTGCCCCCGATGCAATAGCCGATGACGTTGGGGTCGCGAACGCCACTCGCCTGTTGGACGGCATCGAGCGCCGCGAAAATTCCGTCCCGCATGTAGTCTTCGAACGTTTTCTTGGCCAGCCGGCGGTCGGGGTTGACCCAGGACACGACGAAGACCGTATAGCCCTGTGCAACCGCCCAGCGAATGAACGAATTTTCGGGTCGCAGGTCGAGGATGTAAAATTTGTTGATCCAGGGCGGAAAAATCAGGAGAGGCCGCTCGTACACTTCCTTTGTTGTCGGATCATATTGCAAGAGCTCGAAGAGCTCGTTGCGGAAGATGACCTTGCCGGGCGTGGTCGCGATGTTCTCGCCGACGGTGAACGAATCGGCGGTCTGGCGAATCGACAATTGGCCTTCACCGCGGTCGAGGTCTTCGAGCAGATTGTTGAGGCCGTTGACGAGGTTCTCGCCGTTGCTCCGCAATGTCGTGCGCAGGACTTCCGGGTTGGTGAGCACAAAATTCGTCGGCGCGACCGCATCGACGAATTGCTTGGTGTAAAATTCGATGCGACGGCGCGTAAGCATGTCGATTCCGTCGACTTTGGCGACGGTACCCTGCAACCAGTTCGCGGTCAGCAGATATGATTGTTTGATGAAGTCGAATATCTGATTTTCTTGCCACTCTTTGTCCTTGAACCGCTTGTCTCCAGGGGCCGGCGCGACGAGCGGCGTTGCCTCTCCGCCCATCATCCGACGGGCCGTGTGCTCCCAAAGGCCCATATAGTCCCGCCATAATTGGAACTGCGCTTCCATGACAACGGCCGGGTCGGCCACCATACCGCGCAACAATTCCTGAAATGTTCCGCTGATGTTGAGCGGATCGACCGGCTCGTTACCGACCTTGTCGGCCTGCCGTTTGAGAAAATCCGTCAGGAGCCGTTGTGACTGAATCCCGACGCGCACCATGTTGCGCGCGAACGCGCTGGGGTCACCGACTTTATACCCGTCCGTGCCGGCCTCCGGCTTTGCGGATTCGGGGGCTTTCTGCGCAGGCCTGGCAGTCGCTGCCTCATCTCGGGGTGGCGGTCGGTGATTCGGCTTTTTGGAGGAATCTTTTGCTTTTTTTACCATTATCTGCACCGCTGAGACCGGAGCTAGATAGCGCCAGCCTCATCGTTCCTGCAAGGTGGCATGATCCGGGGCGCAGCGTTGCCAACAAGCGGAGAATCCTTGATTTTGCACGCAGCTCCACTTGGAAGCGGTCGGCTAGGCTTGTATATGGTTCAGACAGCAGACCCGAGGCAGGCAAGCCTTGTCGGTCTCTTTCCGAGGTTACCTGATGACACTGAAGCCTGAAACCGTTTCAAGATTTTTCCTGCGCTTCAGCGTGGTCCTGGTCGTTGCGGCGGGCGCGAGTGCCTGTTCCAGTATCCCGGACTGGGCGGATCCGACAGGCTGGATTGGTGGCGACGACACTCAGGCGTCGAATCAATCGGCTGACCAATCCGCAACTGCGGACAATGGCCAAACCCCGGACCTCTCCACGATTCCGGACAGGCCGGCGGCTCCCTCGACGGCTGACGAACAGAAGGATGTTGCGGACTCGCTTGCACAGGATCGTTCACGTGCGCAATACAGCGCCGATGCGTTGAGAGGCGGCACCGAAGCTGCCGCGGCCCCGCCGCCGCCGGCTCCGCCCCCCTCTGCCGCTGAGGATTTGGCGGCGAACGAAACCGCGCCCGCAAGCTCTGCGCCGAGCACCGGCGAGCACACGCCAAGCGCCACGCCGTCGCCGCAGAGTTCCGCGCCGGGCACCCTTCCGAGCACAAATTCTTCCGATAACGCGGCCCCCACCCATGTCGCGACGGCAGAATCGCCCGTGCCGGCGGCAACGACGGCCGCACCCGCAGCGCTTCCCGCCGTTCCCGCGGTCGCGCAGCCACAAAGCGTTTCGGACAACGCGTTGGGATTCCATCCTTCCAGCGCGCCGCAGCTCGATGCGACTGTCGCGCAGTTCGTGCCGCAGCCGATCCTGGCGCGCTATCAGGAAACGGCGGCGATCGGCCCGGCTCCGGCCGTGCCCCAAACGACTCCTGCCAACACGGATGAAACTGCGGTGGCTCAGAGCGCGCCTGCCGGGACAAAAAGGTCCAGGCACGGCAAGGTCGCAATGGGTGAAGGTGGACCCGAAAAGATGAGCGGCGACGTCGTCGCCAATTTCGATGCGCTGCAGACGGCTTCCCTGGCACCATCGGTCTATGCGAATGCGACTGGCACAGTGCCGGCTGCGGTCATCTTCTTCCGCCACGACACGACGATCTTGAACGCCGAAGCGAAGGCCCAGGTTCGTGCGGCTGCAAGCGCTTTCGAGGCCCAGGGCGGGCAGGGTTACATCCGCGTGGTCGGTCACGCATCGAGCGGCAAGACGACCATGTCGCTTGCGCGACAGTCGGTGTGGAACTTTGAGCGTTCGCAGGCTCGGGCCAATGCGATCGCACGCGAACTGATCCGCGACGGCATTCCGGCGGCGAAGGTGCTCGTCGAGGCGGTTGGCGACACGCAGCCGGCTTCTGCCGAATCGGTGCCTCAAGGTGAGGACGCCAACCGGCGCGCGGATATATTTATTCAAGGCTAAAGGGTGTGTGGTTGCAGTCGACGCATTGCGCATTTTGCCTTGAGGTTGCGCGCCCGTGCGACCGCAAACGCCGAATATCGGTCCTAAGCCCATGCAGAGCGAATTCCACCGTATAAGGCGTCTGCCGCCTTACGTCTTCGAAGAGGTCAACCGCCTTAAGGCGGGAGCGCGCGCGCGCGGCGAAGACATCATCGATTTCGGTATGGGCAATCCCGATATGCCGACGCCGGTGCACATCGTCGACAAGCTGGTCGAAACCGCCCGCGATCCGCGTTCGAACCGCTATTCCGCTTCGCGCGGCATCAAGGGGCTGAGGCGGGCGATGGCGGCCTATTACCAGCGCCGCTTCGGTGTGACGCTCGATGCCGACAGCGAAGTGATTGCGACGCTCGGTTCGAAGGAAGGCTTCGCCAATCTGGCGCAGGCCATCACGGCGCCGGGCGACGTGATTCTCGTGCCCAATCCCGCTTATCCAATTCATGCCTATGGCTTCATCATATCGGGCGCCGCGATCCGCCACGTTCCCGCGACTTCGCCGGAAGAATATTTGAGCAAGCTCGGCACGGCGGTGCGTCATTCCGTTCCGTCGCCTTCGGCGTTGGTCGTCAATTACCCTTCGAACCCCACGGCACAGACCGTCAGCCTGGATTTCTATCGCGAGGTGGTCAATTTCGCGCGCAAGCACGAGATTTGGGTGTTATCCGATCTTGCCTATGCCGACATCTATTTCGACGATGCCAATCCGCCGCCGTCGCTGCTGCAGATCGACGGCGCCAAGGAGATTGCAGTCGAATTCCAATCCTTGAGCAAAACCTATGCGATGCCGGGTTGGCGCATGGGATTTGCCGCCGGCAATGCGCGGCTGATCGGGGCACTTGCGCGCATCAAATCCTATCTTGATTACGGCGCCTACACCCCGATCCAGGTTGCCGCGGCGGCGGCATTGAACGGCCCGCAGGACTGCGTCGACGAAATGCGCGCGATCTATCGGAGCCGCCGCGACGTGCTGGTGGAAAGCCTGGGACGCGCGGGTTGGCAGATCCCGTCACCGGACGCCTCGATGTTTGCCTGGGCGCCGATCCCGGAACAATTTCGCGCCATGGGTTCGATGGAATTTTCCAAGCGTTTGCTCGTGCACGCCAAGGTCGCGGTCGCGCCGGGCCTTGGCTTCGGCGAATATGGCGAAGGCTTCGTTCGCATCGCGTTGGTCGAGAACGAGCACCGCATCCGCCAGGCGGCGCGCAACATCAAGCGCTTTTTGTCGATGCGCATCAATGAACCCGTCGACACCCTGGAAGCCGCGAAATGATCAAGCCGCTGCGCGTTGCGATTGCCGGGCTGGGCACAGTCGGCGGCGGCGTCGTACGGCTTTTGGCGTCGCGCCGCGCGGAAATTGCGGAACGCGCCGGCCGTCCGGTCGAATGCATTCTCGTCTCGGCGCGTGACCGCAGCAAACCGCGCGCGGCCGACATCTCAAATATTCCGTGGGCGGACGATCTGCAGCAATTGGCTGCGAGCGAGGCTGAAATCGTCGTCGAGCTGATTGGCGGCGAAGACGGGCCGGCGAGGTTGCTGGTCGAGCGCGCGCTCGCATCCGGCAAGCATGTGGTGACGGCCAACAAGGCGCTGCTTGCCTATCGGGGCGGTCAGCTTGCCGCTTTGGCCGAAGAAAAGGGTGTGGCCCTTCGTTTCGAAGCGGCGGCGGCCGGCGGCATCCCCATCGTCAAGGCGTTGCGGGAAAGCCTGATCGCCTACGACGTCGCCTCGGTGAAGGGAATCCTGAACGGAACCTGCAATTTCATTCTCACGCAAATGGAAGCAACGGGCCGATCGTTCGCCGACGTCCTGGCGGAAGCGCAACGTCTCGGTTTCGCGGAAAGCGATCCTTCACTCGATGTAGGGGGCGGCGACACGGCGCACAAATTGACGCTGCTCGCAAGCCTCGCTTTCGGAATCAAGCCCGATCTGGCCAACACTTGGATCCAGGGCATCGCCCATATTACGCCGCAAGATATTACGTTCGCACGCGAGTTCGGCTGCCGCATCAAATTGCTTGGTATCGCACGGCGGGCGGACGGGCGGATCGATCAGCGCGTCCAGCCGGCGATGGTTCGTATGGGCACACCACTCGCCGATGTCGACGGCGCGTTCAATGCGGTTGTGGCAAATTGCGGCGAGGCCGGTCCGTTTTTCTTCGAAGGCCGCGGAGCCGGCGAAGCGCCAACAGCGTCGGCCGTCCTGGCCGATATCGTGGACATTGCCCGGGGCAACGCCTGTCCGGCGTTCGGCCGGCCCGCCGTTATGCTGAAATCACCTGTTCCGGCCGCACCCGGCGCGTTGGTGACGGCTTTCTATCTGCGGTTCGATGTCGTCGACGCGCCCGGCGTATTGGCTGAAATCGCCGGCCACCTCGCCCATTCGGGCGTTTCCATCGAAAGCATGATCCAGCGCGGTCGTGCGCCTGGCGAGCCGGTATCCATTGTCATGATTACCCATGAATGTGCGCATGACGCTGTGGCGCGCGCCTTGAAGGTGATCGCGGCGTCCGACAGGATTCTCGGCCCGCCCTGCATGATTCCCATGGAAGCGGGTTAGAATACATTTTCTCAGGAGTTCCTCATGTCCCCTCCGATGGATCGTAAGCTCGCGTTCGAGGCCGTGCGCGTCACCGAAGCAGCCGCGATATGGGCGGCGCGCCAGATCGGCCGCGGCGACGAACGCGCCGCCGACCACGCCGCCGTCGAAGCCATGCGCAACGCGCTCAACGATTTGCCCATCGACGGCACCGTCGTCATCGGCGAAGGGGAACGCGACGAAGCCCCCATGCTGTATATCGGCGAAAAAGTGGGCCGCGGCGGGACGATGGTGGACATTGCGCTCGATCCTCTGGAAGGCACGACGCTGACCGCGAAGGCGCTGGCGAATGCGCTGACGGTGATCGCCATCGCCGAAAAGGGCTCGCTGCTTCACGCGCCCGACACATACATGGACAAGATCGCTATTGGTCCCGGCTATCCGGAGGGCGTCATCGATCTGGATGCCGATCCGGGGCACAACATCATGGCGCTGGCGCACGCCAAAGGCGTCGACCCGGAGGAGATCACGGCCTGCGTGCTCGACCGTCCGCGCCATGCGACGATCATCGACAGCGTGCGCAAAGCGGGCGCTGCCGTGCGCCTCATCACCGACGGCGACATTGCCGGGGTGATTGCGACCACCGATCCGACCACAGGCATCGACATCTATATCGGGCAGGGCGGTGCGCCTGAGGGCGTTCTGGCTGCTGCGGCGTTGCGTTGCGTCGGGGGACAGATGCAGACCCGTCTCGTGTTCAAGAAGGATGACGAGCGCGCACGCGCCGCGCGGCTTGGCATCACGGATTTCAACCGCAAATACACGCTGCTCGATCTCGCTTCCGGCGACGTGGTGTTCGCCGCAACAGGCGTGACCGATGGATCGATGCTGGAGGGCGTGCATTTCCACGGTCAGTTCGTCAACACGGAGAGCATCCTCATGCGCTCGGGCACACGCACGGTGCGCTGGGTGAAAGCCAGGCATCGGCGCAGGGATGATCAATATTGAGGAGCTGACGACAACTTCGCCCGGCGCGTTCGGCGTCAACGCGTCGTTTTCCGGGCGCCGATGGATGTTGCGCGATGCCGATGACGAGACCGTCCGCAACCTGGCGAGAAGCGCGAACATCTCCGGCGTGCTGGCGCGTGTGCTGGCATCGCGTGGCGTGCAACAAGACGAAATTGCCGATCTGATCGATCCGACGCTGAAGCGCCTGCTGCCGGAACCGTACCGGCTGAAGGACATGGAAAAAGCCGTTGCACGGACACTTGCGGCGATCGATCGCGGCGAACGGATCGCGGTGTTCGGCGATTATGATGTCGATGGATCGGCTTCGGCTGCCCTGCTCAGCGATTTTCTTGCAAGCATAGGCCGACGTCCGCGCGTCTATATCCCCGACCGCCTGACCGAAGGCTATGGGCCCTCGGCGCGTGCGCTTCTGCAATTGCAGGCAGAAGGCGCAGGCCTCGTCATCACGGCAGATTGCGGCGCGGCAGCGACGGCTGCGCTGGATGCGGCGCGCGCAGCGCATCTCGATGTGATCGTGATCGATCATCACGCCGTCGAAACCGCGCCGCCAGCTTTCGCGCATGTCAATCCAAACCAGCCGGGCGACGATTCCGCGCTCGGCCATCTGTGTGCGGCCGCAGTCGCTTTTCTGTTTCTGGTGGCGCTCAACCGCGCATTGCGGGAGCGCGGGTGGTATCGCGCGCAAGGCATGGAAGAGCCCGATCTGCGCGCCGGTCTCGATCTGGTGGGGCTTGCCACGGTTTGCGACGTGGTGCCGCTCGTGGGCGTCAATCGCGCTTTTGTCCGTTCGGGCCTTGCGCGCATTGCCGCGGCCGTACCGCGCCCCGGCCTTGCCGCATTGGCGAGCATCGCAGGCGCGAGCGCGCCGTTCACGCCCTATCATCTGGGGTTCGTGTTCGGCCCACGCATCAATGCCGGCGGGCGGGTGGGGCGTTGCAGCCTGGGAGCCGAGCTTTTGACTGCCGTAAATCTTGCCGAGGCCGAACCGCTGGCCCGCGCGCTCGACACCCACAACCGCGAACGCCAGGCGATCGAAGCGATCATTCTCGAAGAGGCGACGGCGATTGCCGAAGCGGCCGGCAACGCCCCCTTCCTGCTGGTAGCGGGCGAGGGATGGCATTCGGGCGTCGTCGGGATCGTGGCCGGCCGGCTGAAGGAACGCTTCGGCAAGCCCGCCTTCGTAGCCGGCCTTGAAGGGGGCATGGGACGCGGCTCGGCGCGTTCCGTGGCGGGCATCGATGTCGGGGCGGCCGTGCGCGCGGCGCGCAAGGCGGGCCTTCTGGAGGCCGGGGGCGGTCATGCCATGGCGGCGGGCTTCTCGCTCACCGACGCTCAGCTGGAGGGCTTCCGGGCCTTTCTGGAGCGCTGGTTCGCCAGCCGGAATGTCGCGGGGATGAGCACGCAAATGATGCTCGACGTCGCGATCTCGGCGGCAGGCGCCGCCCAGGCCCTGGTGGAGGATTTGGCCCGCATCGGGCCGTTCGGCGCCGGCAATCCCGAGCCGGTCTGTGCCGCACTCGATGTGGCCGTGACCTTTGCCGATGTCGTGGGCAACAACCATGTGCGCGTGCGGCTTGCCGGAGCCGATGGCGGCCGGCTCGATGCCATTGCATTCCGCGCCGCGGACACCCCCCTGGGCTTGGCGCTGTTGAAGGCTCGTGGGCGCCGAATCCATGCGGCCGGGTATCTGCGGGCCGACAGCTGGAATGGCAAGACCCGTGTCCAGTTGCAGATCGAAGACGCGGCGCCGGCGGGGATTTAAGGCAGTTTCAAAATTGACGGAATCACAAACTCTCGCCATGGCCGGCCTTGAGCCGGCCAACCAGCCGCCGCGCGTCGGCGCGGCGAATGATTCAACGCTCGTGGACGCTCGCGAGCTGGGTGGGCGGGTCAAGCACGCCCATGGTGAGGTTGGGGGCGTTCGACTGCGTCATCCCAAGTTGAAACCGCTCTAACTCGCGCTTGCCAAGCCCGCGCGCGGTCTTTATAGCCCCGGCTCTCCTGGTCCTCCCGCGCCCTTCGTCTATCGGTTAGGACTCAAGATTTTCAATCTTGCAAGAGGGGTTCGACTCCCCTAGGGCGCGCCAGTCTTCGCTGTTGAGGGGGGCGGCAAGACGTTCGCGGTGCAGCAGGCTGTCAACTCTTCAACATCGCGGCCGCTTGCGGCGTCACGGCGACGTTGATCCCTGTTTCCCGGACATCGCGGTATATTCTGCTGAACGCTCGATGAACGCATCGTCCACGGTTCGTTCAGCACGCATGCATCAACATCGCAACCATAACGCAGCGTCCTCACGCAGTGTGTCGGGACGAAAAACGACAGGAGATTGCCATGCGCAAAACGAACGCCATGCTTACCGCGCTGATCTGTGTCGCAACGATGGTCTGCGCGGAATCCGCAGTCGCCCTCAATCCGCAGCCGCTACCGCCGGGCCGGCATTCGACGACCACCCTGACGGGCAAAAATACCCAAGAGCGCGCAACGCCGGGCGGACATACCATTTCAACGCGCCCGAACCTGCACAATGGCACCAATCCGGGCGTCGACAAGCTGAACCCGCAGCCGCTTCCTCCGGGGTAGGCGCGCTGTTTCAGCCGATCAGATGCAGGCTTTGCCTACCGTCGCGCACGGCGTCCGTTACCAATCGGCGGTCGAAGCTTGCCAACTGACCGGCATGGGCGCGCGCCAGGGCAAGCAAATAGCTGTCGGTCACCTGACCGGAGCTGAGCAGTCGCGTCAGCTCGAATTTTTCGCCGTCCACCAGGCTGATGTCGTCCGGCCAAAAGACATGACCGGACAGCGCACGCAGGCCTTCCACTAGCGGTGCGACCGCGGCGGGCGTGCCCGGCGAATTGGGATAGCGCGGATTGCCGACGATCCGCAGCACGGCATTTTCGGTCAGCGGGCAGGTCGCCCAGGAGAGATGACCCTGAATTGCAAACCATTGATGCGCGGGATCGTGCTGAATGTGGGTCGGATCGATGAGCGCGATCAGAACGTTCACATCCAGAAGAAACGTGTTCACGACAACTCGTCGCGAAGTTGATTTACCAGTTCTGGCGTCACTGGCATCGTGCCGGGCTTCGTTGGCAGCAAAGGCACGCCATTGCGTTGGGAACCGATATCAGAGGTTGGCCGCAATGCCTGGCGTGCGAGTTCCGAGATGACCTCGCCCACGCTTTTGTGTTGCCGCTTCGCGATCCCCTTGGCGGTCGCCAGCACGTCGTCGTCAATGGCAAGTGTCGTACGCAATATATATACATCTCATCAAACATCTCGCATCATACATCACGTATTGTGCGCCTTCAAGATGATTGATTGACCCAGCAAAGGGTGTCTCCCCTGCGGGCGAGAACTCCAAGGAAGGCATGCTTTGAACGACACCGACATCGTCATCATCGGCGCGGGCCATAACGGGCTCGTTTGCGCGTTCTATCTGGCCGCGGCCGGGTTGTCGGTCACCATTCTCGAACGTCGTCCCGTCATTGGCGGCGCGGCCGTCACCGAGGAATTTCATCCGGGATTCCGCAATTCGACCGCGAGCTACACGGTTTCGCTGCTCAACCCGAAGATCATCGCCGACATGAATCTGGCCGGCCATGGCCTGCGGATTGTCGAACGCAAATTGCAGAATTTTCTGCCCCTGAACGAACAGGAATATCTTTGCGTCGGCGGCAACCGGACCAGGAGCGAAGTCGCAAAATTCTCGCCCCGCGACGCCCAACAGCTCGATGCGTATGGTGCAAGGCTCGGCATCCTCGCCGATCTCGTGCGCTCGATATTGCTGACGACGCCGCCCAATGTCACCGACAAGGGGTGGGGGGCAGGCTTGGTCCAATTGATCGGCGCCGCCGGGCTTGGCTACCGCCTCGCGCAGCTCGACATGACGGCGCGGCGCGATCTGCTGGCGCTGTTCGGTCAATCCGCGGGCGATCTGCTCGACGGCTGGTTCGAAAGCGACCCGATCAAGGCGGTGCTCGGTTTCGATTCGATCGTCGGCACCTATGCAAGCCCCTATTCCCCAGGCAGCGCCTATGTGCTTCTGCATCATTGTCTCGGCGAGACCAATGGCAAGAAGGGCATGTGGGGCCACGCCATCGGCGGGATGGGCGCGATCACCCAGGCGATGGCCAAAGCTTGCGCCGCGCAAGGCGTCGAAATTGCCACGGCGGATGCGGTGCGCGAGGTGATTGTGGAGCGGGGCTGCGCCACCGGCGTGGTCACCGAGAGCGGCCGGCGCATCCGCGCGCGCGCCGTGGTCTCCAATCTCAATCCGAAATTGCTGTATTCGCGCCTTGTCGATGCGAGTCTCCTGCCGGACGATTTCCGCGAGCGGATCGCGCACTATCGTTGCGGCTCGGGTACGTTCCGCATGAATGTGGCGTTATCGGAATTGCCGCGCTTCACCTGCCTGCCGCAGCAGGGCGATCATCTGACGGCGGGCATCATCATCGCCCCAAGTCTTCGCTACATGGATCGTGCCTATCAGGATGCAAGAGCCTTCGGCTGGTCGCGAGCGCCGATCGTCGAAATGCTCATTCCTTCGACGCTCGACGATACGCTGGCACCAAAGGGCCGCCACGTTGCGAGTCTGTTCTGCCAGCACGTCGCGCCGGAGTTTCCGGACGGACGCAGCTGGGACGATCATCGCGAGGAGGTTGCCGAGCTGATGGTCGCCACGGTCGAACGCGCGGCGCCCGGCTTCAAAGCGTCGATCCTCGGCCGTGTTGCCTATTCGCCGCTCGATCTCGAACGCATTTTCGGGCTGGTCGGCGGCGACATCATGCACGGCACGTTGAGCCTCGATCAGCTATTCTCGGCGCGGCCGGTGCTCGGCCATGCCGATTACCGCACGCCGATTGCGCGGCTTTACGCGTGCGGTTCCGGGGCCCATCCGGGCGGCGGCGTCACCGGTGCGCCCGGCCACAACGCCGCGCACGAAATTCTCAAGGATTTCCGGCGCCGGAAATTGCACAAATAAATTTGCGCCTCACCCCGCCGCATTGTTGGCCGCGCGCGCGGCATCGTTGTCGGGCTCGGCGTTGAAGCCCGATTGCGTGATCACGACCTTGTAGACCGCGCCATCGGCCATCGGCATGTAATTGGCGTCGCCGAAACGGCGATCGACCGTGTAGGCTTGCCTTGTCAGCCAGCCCACCCAATCGTCCGGAATGTATTGGTTGATCTGGGGCGGCGGCCCCTCGATATCGCAGGCGGTGATCAGCTTGCCGTTCCCGCGCGCCGCCGAGGAATACATGTTCGAGAGCTGGTTGAGGGTGTAGGTAGCGTCGAGGCCCAGCACGTTGGCCCAGGGTTTCCATTTCTGGACCCGTCCGCTCAATACCCAATCGTCACCCTGCAGCTCGCAGGTCTGGGTGCGGTCCGAACCGTCGAGACGGTGGACGGTGACGGCGAATCGGTTGCTGGCGCGGTCGATCAGCTTCACGCTTACCTCTGCAACAGGCCCCTCATGGGTCAGGCGGGAATAGGTTTGTGTGTTCAGGCCCAACAGTCCAAGCGCAAGCCCCCCGACCGCGAGCGGCCCGCCGGCCAGGAAATGCCCGGCTCCCCTCATCGGACGGCCGCCGAACAGATGCCCGACGCCCAATAGAAAGATCAGCACGCCGGCCACGCCGACGACCAATGGAGCTGCCAACCAGATCCCGCTCAAAGCACCCTCCCTTGCCACCCGCGCGGAAAACCACGTGGTTTGTCCGTCTGCCAGCGACCGCCGCAATGTTAGCGCAAGTGGTGCTACGGCGATATGACAGGCTGATGCGGACGGAGTAACTCGCTTTGAGGCATCGGAGCGGCACGGTACAGTAGGAAGGCAGACTGATCCGATGGCATTCCGGCCTTGACGACAGACGAGAGTGTTGTGCGCCTCGCGCGCATGCTGGACGCCGCACGCCGCGCCGTGGTGTTCACGGGAGCGGGCATTTCGACGGAATCGGGTATCCCGGACTTCCGCTCGCCCGGCGGCATCTGGACGCGCATGGCGCCGATCGAATTCCGGGATTTCGTCGCCTCGGCGGATATGCGCAAGGAAGCCTGGCGCCGGCGTTTCGCGATGGAGGAGATGTTCGCATCCGTCGAGCCGAATGTCGGGCATTTGGCGGTGGCAGAATTGGTCGCGCGCGGGCGCGCAAGCCACGTCATCACGCAGAACATCGACAATCTGCATCAGGATTCCGGTGTGCCGGAGGATCGCGTGATCGAACTGCACGGCAACACCCGATACGCCAAATGCCTCGATTGTGGCGCGCGATCGGAGCTTGAGCCGATCCGGAGGCATTTCGAAGCGACGGGCGAACCTCCGGATTGCGAAGTCTGCGGCGGGATGGTCAAGGCCGCGACGATATCGTTCGGCCAGGCGATGCCGGAGTTGGAGATGGCGCGGGCGGAAGCGACGACCTCGGAGTGCGATCTGTTCCTGGTGCTGGGTTCGTCGCTGGTGGTCTATCCGGCCGCCGCTTTCCCGCTTCAGGCCAAGCGCGGGGGCGCCAGACTCGTCATCCTCAATCGCCAACCGACGCCGCAGGACGAGGTCGCCGATCTGGTGCTGCACGCCGACATCGGTCCGACCTTGCGGACTGCCGTGGATATGCTCCGACCGTCGTGAACCCAATCGGCGCGCCGCGTTGTCGCTTCGATCCGCTGACGGCTTCCAACCCCATGGACGCCATGGTCGCGATGGCTAGTATGCCCGCTGGAATCGACCATTTTCAGGAGTTGCCCGTGCGCCGCCTCGACGACGAAGAAGAAGAACCGAAATCCTCATCCCCGCCGGCAGCCGAGGCGCAATCCTCCCCCGTCGCCCAGGCGCTTTTCAAATCGCGTACCGTGCTCATTTTCGGCGAGATCAATATGAAACTCGCCGAGCGAGTGACGGCTCAGCTTCTCGCCTATGCGGCCGAAGGCGAGGGCGATATCCGGGTCGTCATCAATTCCCCGGGCGGGCATGTGGAATCGGGCGATACGATCCACGATGTGATCCGCTTCGTCGGCCCGCGTGTGAAGATGATCGGCACGGGGTGGGTGGCGAGCGCCGGTGCCCACATCTATCTTGGTGCCCATAAGGAAAACCGCTTCGCGCTGCCCAATACCCGGTTTCTGCTCCATCAGCCGCTGGGCGGCATTCAGGGACAAGCCTCCGATATTTCGATCGAGGCCGAGGAAATCCTGAAAATGCACGAACGCATCAACCGGATCATTGCCCGGGAAACGGGGCAACCATTCGAGAAAGTCGTCACCGATACGGAGCGCAATTTCTGGCTGTCGGCAGAGGAAGCGCAGGCCTACGGGCTGGTGGCCAAGATCGTCCATCGGGCCGACGAAGTGTGAGCGACGCGCGTCGAGCGCCCTGGTGGCAGGGCGCCGTCGTTTATCAAATCTATGTCCGCAGCTTTTGCGACGGCAATGGCGACGGGGTGGGCGACTTCGCCGGATTGCTCGGCAAACTCGATTATCTGGCCGGCCTTGGCATCGATGCCATATGGCTTTCGCCGATCCACCCCTCGCCCAATCGCGACTGGGGCTACGACGTCTCCGACTTCGACGGCATCCATTCCGATTACGGTTCGCAAGCCGACTTCGATTCTGTGCTCGCTGCTGCCCACGCGCGCGGCCTGAAGGTCCTGACAGACGAGGTCCTCGCCCACACCTCGGACGAGCATCCCTGGTTTTGGAACAGCCTCGCGAACGGTGACAAGGCGGACTGGTATGTGTGGGCGCCGCCAAAAGACGACGGTATACCGCCCAACAACTGGCTATCGGCGTTTGTTGGCCAAGCGTGGGCCTATCATCCGGTCCGCCGGCTATACTATCACCACAAATTCCTGCGCCAGCAACCCAAGCTGAATTGGCGTAATGCCGAGGCACGCAAAGCGTTGCTGGGCGTATTGAACAATTGGCTGGCACGCGGCGTCGACGGTTTTCGGCTCGATGTCGCGAACGCCTATCTCCACGATGCTGCGCTGACCAACAATCCGGCCGTGCCGATGGCCAAGCGAACGCCGACCCATTGGGAACATGCGCCAAATCTTCAATATCATTTTTATGACAGTAACTTGGTAGAGAATATTGAGGTATTGGGTGAGATTCGTTGCACGGTCGACCGTTATTCAGATCGCTTCGTCATGGGCGAATTCTCGGAAGAACCCGAACGCTGCGGTGGATTTGCTGCCAGCGACCGCGGACTGCATTCGGGGTACAGCTTTCCGCTTTTGAATGCCTGCGCACTTGGACCGGAATTTATTCGCAATCATTTCGCCATGCTGGCGCAACATCCCGGCCACTGGCCATCGATTGCATTTTCCAATCATGACGTCATGCGCACGCTCACGCGGTTTGGCGGCTTCAATGCACCGCAGGCTGTGGCGAAATTGATGTTCGCGCTCCTGCTGTCGCTCAAAGGCACGGCGTTGATCTATCAGGGCGAGGAATTGGGCCTGCCGGAAGCCGACCTGCGGCGCGATCAACTGAAGGACCCGGTCGGGGACCTCTATTATCCCTTCCACAAGGGCCGCGATGGTTGCCGCACGCCCATGCCGTGGGACGCTAACAAGCCCAACTTGGGCTTTACCACCGGGCAGCCGTGGCTGCCGCTTGCGCCTGAGCACCAGACGCTGGCGGTCTCCAGGCAGTTTGCCGACGCCACTTCTATGCTCAATTTCGCACGCCGGTTCCTGACATTGCGCCAGGCAAACCCGGCGCTGCGCTGGGGTGATATCGTATTCCTCGACGTCCCCAATCCGGTTCTCGCCTTCGAACGCACATACCAGGAAGTGCGAATTCTGTGTGTCTTCAACATGGGCTCGCAGCCGGCTGAATTCGCCGCTGACTGGCTTTATTCCGCGACAGCCCTGGATGTTGACGGCGACAGCGCGATGCTGACCACTGGCAAACTAACGCTCGCCCCCTACGGAATCTGGCTCGCTCGCCTCTGACGCCGCTAAGGCAGACAGAACGGCATCGAACGGCAGCAACACACAGCGGTGGCGGCTGGGAAATTCAATGACACCTTCGAACGCCGCGTAGGCCTCGAAAGGCGGGGCAGGTATCGCGCCATCCGCCTCCAGCATCGCTTCGACGGCGCCGCGCAATGCCTCGATCTCCGCGCGGGTCGCGTTGTTGAGATCGCGTCCCAGGATCGAAGCTGAAGCCTGAGCCAGCACACAAGCTTTGGTGTCCTGTGCCATCGCAACGATACGTCCATTCGCTAAGGCGAGGTCGACCGTGATCTTGTCTCCGCAGGCGGGATTATGGGCATGACCTGTTACATGTGTGCTCTGGAGCCGGCCGGCGCCATGGGCGTCCGCTGCCAGCCGTAGCAACTCTTTGCGGTAAAGTGGGTCGCTCATCGGCTTCGGTCGATATAGGCAACAAGCGCTTCAGGTGTGTCGATGTCGAGGAGCGGACCGTCGTCCGGCGCCTCGACATCGCAAACGAGTTCTTCATTTTCCCCGATCAGCGATTTGGCGCCAACATCGCCCTCAAGCTTGCGAATGTCCGGGAAGAATTGGCGGGCCCAGAGGACGGGATTGCCGCGTTTGCCGTCATGTGTTGCCACGCAAATTGCGCGACCATCCTCGGGGGCGAACGCGGCAATCAGCCTGTCGATCAAATCGCATGTCACTCCCGGCATATCGCCGAGAAGCACAAGCACACCGTCGCAATCTTCCGGTACGGCATTGATGCCGCAGATGAGCGATGCGCTTAAACCCCTTCGAAAATCATCATTCCTGGCAATCGAAAGAGGCAATCCGGAAACCGTCCGCTCGACATCGTCTGCCTCGTTCCCCGTCACCAAGATGACCGGTCCGGCTGAGCTCGCGATTGCGGCTTCGGCTACGCGGCGCAGAAGCGGCATTCCGTCGATCTCAGCGAGAAGCTTGTTACGTCCCATGCGCGACGAAAGGCCGGCCGCCAGGATCACAACGGCGATCCGCGGTGCGCGCGGAAGGTGCACCGGGCGCTGATCGCGGGGCTGGGGGCGGCTATGGATTTCCGTCAGCAGACCGCCGACGCCCATTGCGGCAAATTCCGCCCGGCCGATGGAGATATCGGCCAGGACGCGCTGCAAGACGAAATCGAAGCCATTGAGCTTGGGCGAACGGGCGCACCCCGGCAGGCCAATCACGATCATGCCGTCGAGATGCCCCAGCAGCAGCAGATTGCCGGGGTCCACGGGCATGCCAAAACGCTCAACCACACCGCCGGCCTGTCCAATGGCGTCGGGTATCACGTCGCGTCGATCCGTGATGGCGCTGGCGCCTAAAATCAGGATGAGTTCCGGGGAACTTGCGCGCGCAGTGCCGAGGGCATCGGCTAAGGCGGCCGTTTCATGTGCGACGCGCAGTTCGGAAACAATCGACGAGCCCAGCGGCGCAAGACGCCTGTCGAGCGCGCCGCGGTTCTTGGTGAGGCTTGCGGGCCAAGTGTCGGCCAATCTGGTCGCAATCAATGCGACGCGCTTCGGAACGAAGGGCGCTACACGCAAGGCTGGGCAACCGCCCAACAGATCGCTCGCTGCCGCCATGGCAGAGCCGGGCGCCGCGAATGGAATAATTTTGACGGTTGCGACCATCTGTCCCAGTTCCACGACGGCGTAAGGGGAAAGGGTCGCGACCGTAATGGCTTCGTCGATGGCGTTGAGCATGGCAATACGTTCCGCGTCGATCACGGCCAGTCCGCGACTTAGAGCGTAGAGATTGGCGCGCCCCGTGAACGCCGCGCCAACGCGAATCCTGTCGCCTGCGAGGGCGGCGGCGATACGAGCGGCGGCGGCATCTTCGGCGACGTCGCAGTCCTCCAGGCGCGCGACGGTCACCTCGCGATAGCCTGCTGCGGCAAGCGCTTCGATGTCCGCCGCGGACAATACGCGGCCTTTCTTGAATTGCCGGCTGCCTGCACGCAGCGCATGTGCCAGGACGGCGCCGTGGGCGGACGAGACCGGGACAGGACCAAATTGCATAGCGTGAGTTTACGCGGTCGCCGCCTCGCGCGGCAAACACAGACGTGCCCGCAAGCCTCCTTCGCTGCGGTTCTCCAGGAGAATCGCGCCGCCATGGCCTTCGGCAATCGCTTTCACGAGCGTCAGGCCAAGGCCAGAACCGCCGGTTTCCGCGCTACGCGAAGCCTCGAGTCGCACAAAGGGCTCAAACACCCTGGCACGCTCCGAATCCGGAATGCCCGGCCCGTCGTCTTCGATAAGAACTTCATAGGTTTCCGGCGCTTCCTGGAGGCGCACCCTTGCCCTTTTGCCGTATGCCACGGCGTTTTGGATCAGGTTGCGTAAAGCGCGGCGAATTTCGTTGGGCCGGCAGCTGAACGGCGCTGCCGCGTGGGGTTCCCAAGAGACCGGTTCGCCCATTTCGTCCAGATCCGAACATAGGCTTTCCATCAACGCCGCCAGATCGATCTTGCGCATCGGGCCCCAGCCGACGCCGCGCGCAGCAGACAACACTGCTTCCGTAAGGTCCTGCAATTCTTCGAGATTTTTTTCCAGACGATGCCGGATGTCCGCGTCTTCGACAAATTCCGTATTGATGCGCATCGCCGTGATCGGTGTGCGCAAATCGTGGCCGACGGCCGATAGCAATTGCCGCTGGCTTTCCAGGGTCCGCATGACCTGGTCGGTCATGGCGTTGAAGGCATGGGCAGCCCGCCGGACGTCGTCCGGTCCTTCCTCGGGAACCCGGGACGCCGCGCCTCCGCGCGCGGCTTCGGACGCCGAGGCTGCCAATTGCGACAGCGGCCGGGCCACGCGGCGGGCGATGAAAGCGGCCGCGATGGATGTGGTGAGCAACGCCACCGCGCCAGCTATCATGACTTCTGCCGGCCAGGTGGGAGGCGCGGGCCGCAGGAACGTGGTGACCAGCTGCGTGTTGCGGACCACGGGCAACACCAGTTGGACGACAGGGCCAATCCGCGCTTTGGGCCGGCCTTGACTGACGTTGGCGGGCAGTTCCCCGATCCGGATGCTCACCGACACGGGCTGCCTGGCCCGCTGAGGCAACAACATCGAACGGACACGCGCTGCCAGTTTTGCCTCTTCGCTGTTCATGGGGAGCTGCTCCGGCCGCCCGAACTGCAGGTGGAAGTGCCATGGCCCGGAACTCATCGTCCGCACGGCTGCTTCGCGCTCGCGAGCGGGAATTCCGCTGAGAAGCGTCGCGGCGGATGCCGCGCGGTCGGCGATCCGGTCGTTCAGAGAGGCTTCGGTGAGGAGTTCTTGCGTCGTCTCGAACCATAGGCCCACGGCGATATTCGATATAAGCACGGCCGCGGTCGTGACGACGACCAGCTGCGAGCCAAGGGTCCGCGGCCACCAATTGCGCGGCCACAATCTCATGCCATTTCCGGATCCACTGCGAGCATATATCCGCCGCCCCAAACCGTCTTTATGTAGCGCGGATTCTTGGGGTCCGGTTCGATTTTTTTGCG
>JBAVOL010000100.1:0-5002 GCA_049692035.1 Rhizomicrobium sp. | reverse complement strand
AAAATCTCTTCCGTCATTTCGCAAAACGTCTCCTGAAAACCTTTGGCGCGCCATCCCCGCAGGCCAGCGCTGCAACCATTGGCGAGCACTCCCCGATCCTTCGTTCACCGGCGCTTGATTTTGCGGCCCCCGATTAGCGTTCTCGATGCGGACATCAACGTTATAAGTACAAGTGCAATGATATTGGTACTGCCGTTTGCTTTCGGCAACGATGCCTCTACGGCATCTCCGGCGCCATGGCACTGGCAGACAGAAGAACATCCGAAGACTAACTGGCCAAGTTATTGATTTTATTGTTGGCGCTCCCAAGGGGAACCCCGAACTTCCGGCGCAGGCCCCGCTCTTGCTCATCTGCAGGTCAGCCGCGATCTTTTCGAGCGATACCGGCGCATCGCACAGCATGAGATAGCCATAGAAACGGCCCACGCTACGCGCCATTCCCCATGGCTCGAACAGAGAGGTGATCTCTTCGATGAAACGCCGCTCGGCCTCGCCAAGATTGCCATTTCCTATTTCCACGATATTCTGAATATAAAGGCCTTGTCTGAGGTTCAAGCGTGCGCGGATCCGGCCGGATTTCCCCGGTTGAGAGGCAGCTCAAGCACCGCATCATCCGGGAGGGCGAGATGGCAAGTGGAGCAGTAAACCGGCAGGCATTTGCCTTTGACGAGGAGATCGCCGCGCTCGGGGCTGAACCGATCCCGGCAGCTCCCTATTACGACCCGGAATATTACCAACTGGAAGCGGCGGCTATTTTCCGCCGGAGCTGGCTCCAGATCGGTCATGTCTGCGAACTATCCGAGCCTGGGAGCTTCATCGTTCGGCCGGTCGAAGTCGGCAAGACCTCAATCCTGGTGACACGAGGCCCGGACGGCGTCATTCGCGCTTTCCACAATGTCTGTACCCACCGTGGTTCAAAGCTGGTGCAGGAGGCGAGTGGGAAGCGTTCGGCTTTCAGCTGTCCCTACCACATGTGGAACTTCGGCTACGATGGACAGTTACGGGCAGCGCCGGATTTCGAGAGCTTCTATGCGGACAAGTCGAAATGCGGGCTGAAAGCGGTCGCTGTCGACGTGTGCGCGGGGCTCATCTTCATCAATCTCGACCGTTCGCCGAGTGAAAGCCTGCGGGACTATCTCGGGCCTCTCGCCGATCGAATCGAGACGTTCGCGGTCGCCCGGGCGACGGGCTTTACCGAGTATGTCTATGACATCGACGCCAACTGGAAGCTTATCATGGACAATTTCCAGGAGAACTATCATCTCCGCTACGTCCATGCCCGCACCGGCGGCGGAATGCCTCCGGACAATCCCTTCGGTTATCCGGCCGGTTTCGGCTTCATGGGAGCGCATCGGACACAGACGATGAGGGGCGGCGGCGGCCTCAATCCCGGCCCCGTGCAGGGCATTGGTATGCGGAAGATCATGGAATTCGCAGCCGCGGACGGGCTTATCGGCGGCCCATACTCGATGGACTATTGTGTGTTTTTTCCCAACCTGTTCGTATTCGGTTCGGGAATGTCGCCCTTCTCGCTCTATGTCATGCCGATTGCGCCGGATCGCTCGCGCGGGGTCTTTCGCTTCTACTGGATTGGCGATGACGATAGCGCGAGCCGCCGCTTCGCCCGGGAATTCCTGGCGATGATGATGCGCGATCTGCATGCCGAGGATCTGACTTCGATCGTGAACAGCCAGGTTGGACTTGCCAGCGGCGCGCTCGATCATATCCATTTCCAGGCGCAGGAAGTGCTGTGCCGGCACCTCTTCCGCTCGGTGAATGACCGCGTGGAGGCGTACAAGGCCGAGCGTCGCTCATCGCGAGGTGCGGTGTGACCGGGGCAACTCAACGGCTTCCCGCCGGCTTCGAGAGGCTTGAGCCGTTCGTCGAGGCCTGGGCGCAACAGACAACGGCTGCCCGCTCGCAAAAGCGGGGAGCGAGCAGCGAGGCGGACCGGAAGGCCTTCTACGATGCGGCCAGGGACCTGCTGCCGGCTGCGCTGGCCTATCTCGACGCAAAGCCGCTCGGCGCCTTCGACGAGTCGGAAAAGACCTTGATGGATCTCATGCTCGCCCTCGGCCATATCGCGCTGGCGATCGAGGTACAGGGCCCGGAAGAAGCCAATCACCGCCTGGTCCGCGAGCAGATGCGGATAACCCGCTCGCCGGCCGACCAGCAGGTCTGACGGCTGCCGCAACGAGGCTACCGAGGACGACCGCATGACCTTTCAGGAAAAATACGGCCCTTGGGCCATCGTCGCCGGTGCTTCCGAAGGAACCGGCCGGTCTCTCGCTCGCAGGATTGCGGCTGAGGGCGTATCCTGCATCCTGATCGCGTGGGGAGGTCCGCTGGAGGAAGTCGCGCAGGAGATCCGGACGGAATGCGGCGTCGCGTGCGTCACCGCCAATATCGACCTTTCGGCACCGGATGCCTTCGACCGGATCAGGGAGGCGGCGGACGACAGGGAAATCGGCCTATACGTTGCCAATGCCGGTTCCGATCGCTTCGGTTCGCGCTATCTCGACCATGATGTCGCGGACTGGCTTGCCCTCCTGCGTCTCAATGTCACGACGACCATGCAGGCCTGCCATCATTTCGGTAATCTGATGCGCTCGCGCAGGCGCGGGGGATTGCTCATCATCAATTCCGGCGCCTGCTACGGCGGGGGCAGCTTCCTCGCGACCTACACGGGTTGCAAAGGATTCTTGCTCAATTTCTCGGAAGGAATTTGGGCGGAACTGCGGCCCTACGGCGTCGACGTCCTCAGCATGGTTCTCGGCATGACCGACACACCGATGTTTCGGAAGCTGCTCGCTGAGAAGGGTATGCCGGTGCCGCCCGGCCTCGCATCGCCCGATGAGGTCGCCGAAACCGCTCTTGCCCGGTTGCCCCATGGACCTGTCTACAATTGGGGCCTGAAGGATGATGAAGGCGGCTATGCCGTTACGTCCGCAGCAGGTCGCCGGGCACGCGTTCTCGCAATGGATGCCGGAAATGAGCGAATATATGGCACGATTACTGATCTGTGATCGGCATTTGGGATAAGCAGCAGCGTAGGTTGGCGCTCCCAAGGGGAGTACGCGAAGCAAGGAATATCAATGGGTTAGGCGGCAGTGGGACAATCGAAACCGTCTATGCTTTCCAATGCTTTCTACGCGTTTGTCCCACCGAGTTTAATGTTCGCGCGCAATCGGAGACGTTTGCACGTGACTGATTTCTCGCTGGGCCAAAAAGGGTCTTCAATGGCCACTTCCACTCGTTTCCAGCCACCACAAAATCGGGAAAGCCGCCTTATAAGCCTCTTGAATTTCGGCAAAGCCAACGGAAGCGTTAGCGTGGCGTAGAGCGTCAAACGGCTTCATGATTTTCTTCTCGAGATTCTTCTTGAGCCGATTGAAGCCTGTAATCGGATGCGATCTATTCAACTCACTAAGCCGCATTTCGATTTTTGTTTGATCAGAAACTAAACCACTCGTAAGCAAATCGAACGCTGTGAACAATGACCGTATCGCGGGATTGTAGGTTCTGACAGAATACTCTTTAAGGCTCTGAAAGAAGGCCTTCTTCCATTCGGTATCATCATTGCAAAAGTAAACATCAGCCGTCGTCTCCAATGCATACGATCTTTCTGCGTGAGCGTTTGAGCCAATCGAAATGGTGTTCTCATCGATGTAGTGTAAATGAGGAAGGCTATGCTCCATAGTTTCGCCCATACGCTGCCCCATGATCGCTGTTGGAAGCACCACGGTATATGGTCGGAGTTCCGGAGGAATCCCCGAATCGCGCTTCAACGAAGCGACGTCAATTCGATGGAACTGACCCGTTACAATTTTCGGTGTTATTGTCGCGAACGCATTCGAATAAACAACCAGGATATGTCCCGCATTGACCGCTGTTTCAAGCAAGGCTCCCAATTCGTAAGATTTTCCATCGGTCCGACGAATGAATGTATAGGGCGCAACGAAATCGAAGTTTTGGGCTGGCATGAAGTTCGTACCTCCACCCGGCTGAACTATTGGAATGTAGTTTTTCGGGAGAAACAGCATCGGCTTTCCTTGCTAAAGCGAGCCGGAAAAAACTGTCGGCGGCTCACGCTATTCCACTGCCCGCAATTCAGGAAAATCAAGAGGTTGAATCCCGTGACACCAGCTGCATTTCCAGATTCGGTAACAATGGAAATATAGTTCGTGCCACCGCAATTTTCAGAATCTATGATCGATCCCGGCGTCCTTCATCGCCTGATTGGCATACTGCCAATCAGGCAACCAGCATCGACGGTAAAGTGCCGGTCTGTGATAGGGCTATACCAAATCTCGTGATCGCCTTTGCCGGTGCGCACGAACACGCAGTCGTGCTTGCGCAATTGACGCTTGATATCTGGCCCGAAAGTCTTGGCGATCAAGCAGCGAGATTGGCGGGAACGCTGCGTTCGATGATGAAGTGGAGTTCCGCCCCTTCGGAATCGACAGCGACTTTGTTCAGCGCGATGAGCTCCGGGGCGACCGCTGCGGCGCGTTGCATCAACCGATCAACTGTCTCGGCTTCGGTAGAAAGTCCCGGAATAGCATCGCTATGGGCGACATAGACGCCAGCCTCAGCGTCCCAATGACAAAGGATATCGAACCGGCTCATCGTACCCTCGCTTCCCGCCCGCACGGAGATAACGCCATTCCGCCTGAATGTTTGCAATAGGGCACGTTCAGGAAGACTTAACGGCCCGCTCGTCGAGCTTGTTCGCGTTGCATCCGTGCGAACGCGCCAAGCAGGCCCGGATTCCCTGACAAGCACAGGGATTGCGCTAGGCGGGCGCTCGTTCCGGGTAGATCAATTCACTTCATACCAATCTGCGAATGCCCGCCAGCGGGCCGATTTTGTGGCTCTAAAGTGGACCCTGTTGGCAGGACCACAATAGCCGGGCTGTTAGTTGGAAACGCGGCCGTTCCTTTCTTTTACCATCATCAAGCTGCAATTTCTGCTGTTACGGCTGTGGGCATGTGGACAACGC
>JBAVOL010000099.1:0-72677 GCA_049692035.1 Rhizomicrobium sp. | reverse complement strand
TGCAGGCGCCTAGCCAAAGATTGGGAGAATCTCAATCGCAAGGCGCTCGCTTTCTTGCACTTCGCCTCAATCCGCCTCATGCTCAGAAAGCTCTGCAATCCTTCATAAACTATCCGGACAGACTCTTAGGCCACACATCGGCAATGTGGCTGCTGGCGCTGCTGTTTATGTGTAAGGCGTTTGCGACATCGACCAGCCTTGGGTCAGGTTCGTCGGGCGGCATCTTTTCGCCGTCATTGTTCATGGGGGCGACATTGGGCGGTAGCTTTGCAGCCTCGCTGTCGGCGCTGGGCGTACCGCTTCCCCTCAGTATTCCGGCGTTCGCGATGGTAGGCATGGGCGCGATGGTCGGCGGTAGCACCGGCGCCGTCATGACCGCCATCACCATGACTTTCGAGATGACCCGCGATTACGACATCGTCATGCCGATGGTCCTGGCTGTGGCGACGAGTGTAGGCGTGCGTCGTCTGCTTTCGCGCGAAACCATTTACACGCTCAAGCTTGTCCGTCGCGGCCACACTATCCCCAAGGCGCTGCATGCAAATATGTTCCTGGTGCGCCACGCCCGCGACGTTATGGATACAGACGTGCTGGTGCTGCCGGCAGAGTACAGCTTCGACGTTTTCCTGCGGGAGCATGAAGCAGAAGGACGGTTGCGCCACGTCGTAGTCACTCAAAACAATCACATCCATGGCGTCATTCGCGTCAATACCGGGCTGAGACGTGGGCTCGCAAGTGCGCATACCGGGGTCACTCTTGGCGACGTCGCCAGTCGCGATTTCACTATCGTCGGAGAAGATTTGGTCGTTTACGATGTCATACAAAGAATGTGGAAAAAGAACGCTCTGATGGCAATCGTAGTATGTGGAAGCGGAATACCACGAGGTCATGATGTTCTCGGCGTTATCACGAAAGAACACGTCGCCGACTCCGTGGCGGATAGCGTGAAAATATATCCAGAGTGATCTTTTCACGGCCTGTTTCGACGCGATCAGTGACATGGTCTGTCGGCGTTAGCGAGACTCAATAGGATTTTCGGTGCTGCTCTGCTGTTTCCGCCAAAATGTGGATATTTTGGACCGTTAGACGCATAATTGGAAAAAGTGCCCCAGGTGGGCCCGCGCGCGAACGCGGACTGGCCGAAGACATTGCAAATGCTGAGGTCGCCGCCGTCGCGCAGGATCGTCCGACTGGCTCAACAGGAACTGTGCTGACGATGCGTTTGCTTCACTCAATGAAACGCGATAACATTTGAACTGGTGTGGCGACGCTCCAAATTTGGCGGCGGGGAGGGAGTCGCGCTGACGCCGGAATCCATGCGTTAGCGGGACGATGCGTTGTTAACGCGAATAAATGCGTTCAAGACGGATGCATTTGATCGAAGTCAAGGTATTGTCCTGTGAATCTAGCCTAAGCAGTTCAACTGAGGGGGAGTTACGGAGGTGTGGTCATGAGTCCTGTCAGTGCAAAATCGGGCAAAAATACCGCATCGAGCGGCGATGCCCTCAAATTCGAAAATAGTCTGCCATTTGCCACGCTGTACCAGAGTGACTTGTGGTGGGCGCCCGCCAGGGCAGCAGCCAGTCTTCTGCTTCAGACGCATCGCAACGCCGCCGCCATGGTTCGGATCAACCGGAAGCTTGCCGACGAATTTCGGGGGATCATGCGCCGAGAGGAGGACGTGATGCTCGATCTCTCGGAAAGAATGTTCCACCGCATGACGGACGGCGAAGCCAAATCTGGCGATGGCGGCTCTGCTGCGCCGGAATCGTTTGCCCAGCTATATGAAACTGCCATTGCCGGCGTGCGGGAACTCAGTCAGGCGATGACCGATGCGCAAACGCGCTCTATCGAAGCGCTTCGGGACCATGCCCAGGCCGCCGCCGAGGTAACCAGCCATTCGATCACCCAAGACAAGGCGGCCGCATAAGAACCGCGCAATAAAAGACCAAGCATCGTCAAGACAGGGACGGAAACGCGAAAGGGAGGACGGGTCGGAAGCCAAAAATAGGAGAAAGAGTCCGTGAAGCATGAACGAATTGCGCCGGAGCCCGTTTCCGGGCCAGTGCCGCAAAAAGCTGCAGTGTTACCGTTCGCGGACTTCGACTTCGATGCCGTTCAACGCGAGCGCCTGGATCGCTTCGTCCACTCCGCCATCGGCAGACTCACGCTCGGTATTTCGCCGACAGCACTGAGCATAGCGTATCTCGACTGGGCGGCACATCTCATGACGTCACCGGGCAAGCAATCTGAGCTTGCCACGAAGGCAGGGCACAAGTGGATGCGCCTGTCGCGCTATTCGGCCCGCGCCCTCGTAGATCCCGATTGCGAACCGTGCATCGAGCCGTTGGCTCACGACAAGCGCTTCATTGCGGAGGCCTGGAAGCAATGGCCTTTCAATCTCCTTTCTCAGAGCTTTCTTCTGACGCAGCAATGGTGGCACGTGGCGACCACGGGAACTCGCGGCGTCTCACCGCACCACGAGGCCGTCGTTTCATTCGTCGGCCGGCAACTGCTGGACATGATGTCGCCGTCCAACATTCCTTTCTTTAATCCGGAAGTGCTGCGCCGCACGGTCGAGAGCGGCGGCGAAAATCTGCGCCAAGGTCTGACGAATTGGTCCGCGGATGTCGAGCGTGTCATGCGACGTCTGCCCCCTGTCGGCGCGGAGGCCTTCCGCCCTGGCGAACATGTCGCGATCACGCCAGGCAAGGTCGTTTTCCGCAATCGTGTCATGGAGATCATTCAGTACGAACCAATGACGCCCAAGGTTTCGGCCGAGCCGGTGCTGATTGTCCCCGCATGGATCATGAAATATTACATATTGGACCTGTCGCCGGAAAACTCGCTGGTTCGATATCTGGTGGAGCATGGGCATACGGTCTTCATGATGTCCTGGAAGAACCCCGGTCCGGACGATCGTGATCTGTCAATGCAGGATTACATCCGCGATGGAGCGATGGCCGCGATCGACGCGGTATCCACGATCGTGCCGGACCGGCAAATTCATGCCGTCGGCTATTGTTTGGGCGGCACACTTCTCTCCATTGCGGCTGCGGCCCTCGCGCGCGACGGCGACAAACGATTGAAGACAATGACCCTGTTCGCAGCTCAGACCGACTTTACTGAAGCGGGCGAACTCAGTTTGTTCATCGATGACTCGGAAGTAAGCTTTCTGGAAGACCTCATGTGGTCACAAGGCTTTCTCGAGACGACGCAGATGGGCGGTGCGTTTCAACTCTTGCGATCCAACAACCTCATCTGGTCGCGTATGGTCCACGAGTACCTGATGGGCCAACGCGCGCCGATGAGCGATCTGATGGCATGGAACGCCGACGGCACGCGAATGCCGGCAAGGATGCATTCGGAATATCTGCAAGCCATGTTTCTCCGTAATGATTTGGCGGAAGGCCGCTATGAGGTCGGGGGCAAGCCGGTGACGATCGAGGACATCAAGGTTCCGATCTTCGTGGTCGGGACGGAAACCGATCATGTTGCGCCCTGGCATTCTGTGTTCAAGATTCATCTGCTGACGGATGCCGAAGTGTCCTTTGTGTTGACGAGCGGCGGACACAATGCGGGCATTGTCAGCGAGCCCGGACACCCCCACCGGTCGTTTCGCTTTGCAACACGGAAAGCAGAGGAAGCCTATTGCGATCCGGAGACTTGGCACGCGAACGCACCAGTGACTGATGGGTCGTGGTGGCCGGAATGGGAAACCTGGCTTACAGCGCATTCGACCGAAGAGGTTGCGCCACCGCAGATGGAGGCGCCGGAACACGGATATACTGTATTGGGGGCCGCTCCCGGCACGTACGTCCTGCAATCCTGACAGGAACGCACCATGAGCCTCAAGGGTAAGAAAGGTCTGATCGTCGGTATCGCCAATGAACACAGCATCGCGTATGGCTGTGCCGAGATATTCCGCGCGCAGGGTGCGGAACTTACCGCCACCTATCTGAATGCGAAGGCCGAGCCTTATGTTCGGCCGTTGGCGGAACAGCTCGAATGCCCCATCATCGTCCCTTGCGACGTGCGCGAGCCGGGCCAGCTGGAGGCGGTGTTCGCGCGCGTGTCGAAGGATTGGGGCAAGCTCGACTTCCTGCTTCATTCGATCGCCTATGCACCGAAGGAGGACCTGCATTGTCGCATCGTGGATTGCTCGCAGGAAGGCTTCTCGATGGCGATGGAGGTTTCTTGCCATTCCTTCATCCGCATGGCGCGGCTAGCCGAACCGCTCATGGTCGATGGCGGATGCCTGCTCACGATGACTTTCTACGGTTCGGAGAAGGTCGTGGAAGAATACAATTTGATGGGGCCGGTTAAATCGGCGCTCGAAAGCTCGGTGCGCTATCTGGCGGCGGAGCTGGGACCCAAGCGCATTCGCGTGCACGCGCTGTCGCCCGGTCCGCTGAAGACGCGCGCGGCATCGGGCATCGACCGTTTCGACGAACTCCTCGAACGCACCAGGTCGCGCACGCCAGAGCATCTGCTTGTCGACATTGAAGATGTCGGAAATGTGGCCGCGTTCCTGGTTGGTGACTCCGCAAAGGCGCTCACCGGCAACATCGAATATATCGACGCAGGTTATCATATCCTGGCATGAGGCGGACCGAGTATGACTCGCATTGAGAACCGTACCTTTGCCGAACTCAAAATTGGCGATAGCGCAAGCCTCACGCGCCAGTTGACACCAAGCGACATCACATTGTTTGCGGTCATGTCTGGCGACGTAAATCCTGCGCATGTCGATCCCGAATTCGCCAAGAGCGACATGTTCCACAAGATCATTGCGCACGGCATGTGGGGCGGCGCGCTGATCTCTACTGTCCTGGGCACGGAATTGCCCGGACCGGGCACAATTTACCTCGGCCAGTCCTTTCGATTCCGGCACCCCGTTGCGCCGGGCGATACGGTCACGGTGGCAGTCAAAGTCGCTAAGAAGGAGGAGGCGAAGCATCGAGTTCAACTGGACTGCATTGTGACCAACCAGAACGGCGAAGTGGTCATCGACGGAAGCGCCGATGTTATCGCCCCAACCGAGAAAATTTCCCGCGACCGCATCGAACTGCCCGATATCGAAATTCATCAAAAGGGCCGCCACTATCGACGGTTGCTGCAACAATGCGGCGGTTTGGCGCCAATCCGCACAGCGGTCGTCCATCCGGTCGACACGGCTTCTCTGCTGGGCGCGATCGAGGCCGCGAAGGCAAATTTGATCGTACCGGTCCTGGTCGGTCCGGAGAAGAAAATCCGAGCCGCCGCCGATCAGGCGCAAGTCGATTTGACTCCATTTGAATTAGTCCCGACCGAACATAGCCATGCCGCTGCGGCAAAAAGCGCCGAACTGGCACGCGATCGTAAGGTCGAGGCCCTGATGAAGGGAAGCCTGCACACCGACGAATTCATGCACGCCGTGACAAGCGAGCCGGCGCTCCATAGCGAGCGGCGCATGAGCCACGTCTTCGTCATCGATGCGCCGGGCTATCCGCGTCCGATTTATCTGAGCGACGCGGCGATCAATATCTATCCGACCTTGGACGACAAGCGCGATATCGTTCAAAACGCCATCGACCTTGCGCATGCGCTCGGTCTCGATCAACCGAAGGTCGCTATTCTGTCGGCCGTTGAAACGGTGACCGACAAGATCAAATCGACCATCGACGCCGCGGCTCTGTGCAAGATGGCCGACCGCCACCAGATTACCGGCGGAATCGTCGATGGGCCGTTGGCTTTCGACAACGCTGTCTCCGAGGAGGCAGCCAAGACCAAGGGGATCGTCTCCCCGGTAGCCGGCCAGGCGGACATTTTCATCGTTCCCGATCTCGAAGCCGGTAATATGCTCGCCAAGCAACTCGGCTATTTGGCCGAGGCTGACGTTGCCGGCATCGTTCTGGGTGCCCGCATCCCGATCATCCTGACCAGCCGCGCGGACAAGACGTTAGCGCGGCTTAGCTCCTGCGCAGTGGCGCTCTTGCTCGCGCGGCACGTGAAGGCGGGCAACACGTGACTGATACGATCCTCACGCTCAATGCGGGCTCCTCCAGCATCAAGTTCACCATGTTCGCGGCCGGGGCCGATGTATCACGCAAGACCGCTATCTGCGACGGCGAGATTGACGGGCTCAGGGACGTCGCCCACTTCACAGCGAAGGATTCGAACGGAACTTCCCTGATCGACCGGCGCCTCGCCAATACAGCCACTCATGAGAACGCATTGCGGGCGCTCCTGAAGTGGTTCGAGGAAAAATATGCGGACCGACGCCTCGTCGCGGCCGGTCACCGTGTGGTGCATGGCGGCGCGCGCTTCACCGCGCCTGTTCGCATCGATGCCGAAGTCGTTGCCGAATTGTGCAAACTGGTTTCGCTCGCGCCGTTGCACCAGCCGCATAACCTCGCGGCGATCGAAGCGCTGTCGAAATTGCATCCGGCGCTCCCCCAGATTGCCTGTTTCGATACCGCGTTTCATCACACGCAGTCCCCTGTCGCCACCGCGTTCGCGCTGCCCAGGGCGTTGAGCGATCAAGGGATACGCCGGTACGGATTCCACGGACTTTCCTACGAATATATCGCCAGCGTTCTACCCCATGTACTGGGTCCCGATACGGCGGAAGGCCGCGTGATTGTCGCCCATCTGGGAAGCGGCGCGAGCCTTTGTGCCATGCACAGCCGCAAGAGCGTCGCCACGACCATGGGATTCACGGCGCTCGACGGGCTCATGATGGGCCGGCGCTGTGGCGCCATCGATCCCGGCGTCGTCCTCTACCTACTTCAGGAACAGAAGATGCCTGCGGATGCCATCAGCGACTTGCTTTACGACAAGTCGGGGTTGTTGGGCGTCTCGGGGATCAGCGACGACATGCGCGACCTTCTCGCCAGCAACGACACACGCGCAAGAGAAGCCGTCGACCTGTTCGTCTATCGCATCACCCGCGAACTCGGCTCTCTGGTTGCGGCCCTGGGGGGGCTTGATGCGCTCGTGTTCACCGCCGGGATCGGCGAACACGCTGCCGAAATACGCCGCCGCGTCTGCGTCGAAGCAGAATGGCTCGGCATCAAGATCGACGAAAAGGCGAATGCGAGTGGCGGTCCATGCATCTCCGACAGTCATGTTTCGGCCTGGATTGTCCCAACCGATGAAGACCTCATGATCGCGCGGCATGCTTATTCGGTCTTGAACGCGCCGGTAGCCGGCGCATGATGGGCCAAGAATACACACCAGGGCGGAGAAGTGACATAGAAATGACAAGCCTGCACCCGGCACTGGAAATACGACTGACGAGCCTGGAAGCCCGTATCGCCGCCCTAAGACAAGAGATGAGCAAGGCGACGGCCGTGGAGAAGGCCGAGGAATTGGGTGAAATCGAACGCCTTGAACGGCACCACGCGGCGCTGAAGGACCTGTGGCACCAACTCAACAGTGAGGGATCCGGGTTTCGACAAGATTTGAAAGCTGAAATCGAAATGATGGCCGACGATCTGGCGACCACCGTCGAGGAGTACATCAAGTGGATCGATTCGAACTACCAGCCTGACCGGCGCCCAAAGCATTGAAAAAGCCGGTTTAGGCTCTCGGTGTAGTCCTGATCCTTATCGGCAAACATGGCCGTATTGCTTCCAGTTCGGCGCAAGCACGTCAATCCACAGGAGAGGACTGATATGGAGGAGGGAAAAGTCACGGAAACAATTCTTCGCGAGAACCCTCCTGTCAAAGAGCCGGCAGGTGCCAGCGGTTTAGCCTCAGCCGAAGCCGCGCGCCGGCTAAAGCAATATGGCGAGAATGCAATCGCTGAAAAACGCGAAAGCCTGCTCCTGAAACTTGCAGCCTATTTCTGGGGGCCGATTCCGTGGATGATCGAGGCAGCTGCGATTCTATCGGCGGCGGTTGGGCGCTGGGCGGATTTTATCGTCATTGTATCCATGCTGCTCATCAATGCCGGTGTCGGCTTCTTCGAAGAGAAGAACGCAAACGACGCCATCGCCGCGCTGAAGCAGCGGCTCGCGCTGATGGCGCGCGTCAAGCGCGACGGAGAATGGCGAGACATTGCGGCGCGCGAACTGGTGCCTGACGATCTGATTTTCGTGAAGCTCGGCAATATCGTGCCTGCCGATGCAAAGGCAGCGAAGGGCGATTACCTCAGCATCGACCAATCGGCGCTGACCGGCGAGTCCCTTCCAGTCGACAAAAAGGCGGGAGACACGCTCTATTCCGGCTCCATCGTCCGTCAAGGCCAAATGGAAGCCGTGGTCACTGCGACGGGCATGAACACGTTCTTCGGCAAGACCGCCAAGCTCGTGGAAACGGCGGAGACGCACTCGCATTTCCAGCAGGCCGTGCTTCGGATCGGTAATTTCCTCATCTACATTACTCTTGCCCTTGTTGCGCTCATCCTGGTGAGCGCGCTGTTCCGCGGCGATTCCGTGGTGGACACTCTGCTGTTTTGCCTGATCCTGACGGTCGCTGCCATTCCCGTAGCACTTCCAGCGGTGATGAGCGTCACCATGGCGGTCGGCGCCTCGGTGCTTGCGCGGATGAAAGCGATCGTGTCGCGTCTCGTCTCCATCGAAGAATTGGCCGGAATGGACGTGCTGTGTTCGGACAAGACCGGTACCTTGACCAAAAACGAGCTCACTTTGGGCGATCTCGTTCTGCTCGATGGCGGGGATGCCAAGGATGCCATCCGTGCCGCGGCGCTTGTGTGCGATCGGGCGAGTCCGGACGCCATCGATGCCGCAATCCTGCATGGCGTCGATCCAGCGGTGCTCGCTCGTGTCGAAATGCTGCACTTCACGCCGTTCGATCCGGTGAGCAAACGCGCCGTGGCGGAAGTGCGCGACGGCACAGCAACCTACAAGGTCGCGAAAGGTGCACCGCAGGCGATCCTCGAACTCGTTGGCGCCGACGCCGCACTCACCGAACGCGTCAATGCCGGGACGGACCGCTTGGCTGAGCGCGGTTTTCGTACATTGGGGCTGGCAAAAACTGATAGCGACGGCCGCTGGCATTATCTGGCACTCGTGCCGCTGTTCGATCCGCCGCGCGACGACAGTGCGTCCACCATCGCGGAATGCGAAAAGCTCGGCCTGGACATCCGCATGGTCACCGGCGATCACACGTCGATCGCGCGCGAGATCGCAGGCAAGCTCAAGCTCGGCACCAACATCCTCTCGGCGCGAGAGGTGTTCGGCGAGCCTGGAAAGGACGGGTTGCATGTCGATCCCGATCGGATATTGAACGCCGATGGGTTCGCCGAGGTCTTCCCAGAGCACAAGTTCGATATCGTTCGCACGTTTCAGCGGGCCGGTCACATCGTCGGCATGACGGGTGACGGCGTAAATGATGCACCGGCCCTCAAGCAGGCCGATGTCGGCATTGCAGTGTCCGGAGCAACCGACGCCGCGCGCGCGGCAGCCGATCTCGTGCTTACTGCACCAGGCCTTTCCGTCATCGCCCGCGCGATGGAAGAGGCGAGGCGCATTTTCGAGCGTATGACCTCTTACGCGATCTACCGCATTGCCGAGACGATTCGCGTTCTTCTATTCATGACGCTATCCATCATCGTATTCAATTTCTATCCCGTGACTGCGGTCATGATCGTGCTATTGGCGATTCTCAACGATGTGCCGATCATGGCGATCGCATACGACAACGTGCGCGTGGCGCCTCATCCCGTGCGCTGGGACATGCATCGTGTCTTGGTGATCAGCACAGCCTTGGGCGCGGCCGGCGTCGTTGCCTCGTTCACGCTGTTCTGGATCGGCGAACGTTATCTCCATCTGCCGCGACCGACCATCCAGACCTTGATCTTCCTGAAATTGCTCGTGGCAGGTCATTTCACGATCTATCTCACCCGCAATCCGAGCTGGTTTTGGCGGCGGCCTTGGCCGAGCTGGCAGCTGGTGGTCGCAGGTGAATCGACCAAAGTTATCGGCACGCTCGCCGCCGTCTATGGCTGGCTGATGCCGCCCATCGGCTGGGGCTTGGCCGCGTTTGTCTGGGGTTACGCGATCCTGTGGTTTGTTGCGAGCGATGTGGTCAAAATGGCCGTCTACCATATCGAGATGCAAGGCCCGCATTGGCATTCGAAATCATGGGCCAGGCTTACTGCGCGTGTCGATGACTCGCTCGTCAATCGCTTTCATTATGGTAAGCAGCATACCCTTCCAGCTCCCAAGAGGGCGGATGATGGGTACCGACACCACGAGGCGAGGGAAATCCGCACTGTCAAATGACCGTCTCAAGTAAGCCAGCCAAGAGCAAACCAGCCGAGCGAGGTGTAAGATGAAACGTATTGTGGTCGCGACCGACGGGTCTGAAGGTGCGGGTCGGGCACTCGATTATGCAGCCAGTCTCGCGGAGAAAGTCGGTTGCGAACTCGTGATTGTCAACGTCATTGGCGGCTACGGGTTACCGAACGAGGTGTTTGTCCGGTTTACGGAAGGACAGCACGCTTGGCTGAACGAACTGCTTGCTTCGATCTCGGCAGAGACTTTGACCAAAGCGAGAGATCGCGCGCGGGGCCTCGGCGCCGGCACCATAATATTGGAGTCGCGCGCCGGCAGCGTGGCTGAGACGATTGTTGAGGTTGCGCAGGAGAAAAAGGCAGACGCGATCATCGCCGGCAAGCGCGGTGCGGGCGGATTTGAAAGGTTTCTCCTCGGCAGCGTTTCGCAAAAGCTGGTGAGCCTCGCACCGGTCCCCGTGATTGTCGTTCCATAAGAGAGGCGAGCACCGGACACGGAAGTCGAGTTGATGACGCTGCACCAAACAAATGGAGACGTGACGTGATCGATATCATCGAAGACTTTCCGGATAATATCGTCGCAGTCAGCTGTCGAGGGCACGTTACCAGGCGCGATTATGAGCGCGTGCTGATACCCACCGTAGAGGCCCGGCTGAAGAAGCACGATAAGATCAGGCTCTTTTATCGTGTCGGACCGGAATTCGATCGTATAGATCCTGGTGCGGTTCTCGAAGACATCGGGGTTGGGTTTTCGCACCTCACTCGCTGGGAACGAATTGCGCTTGTGACCGACATCGAATGGATGCGTCTCGCGATACGGGCATTTGCGTTTTTGCTGCCTTGCCCGGTTGGATTCTTCTCCGCTTCGCAAGAGCCGGAGGCGCGGGAATGGATCGTCGGACGAGAGCCGAAGAAAGGCGCCTGAGATGGATCAAGACAATCTCGCCAATGCCGTCGCGGGCCAGCCCGCGGTCAAGCGGCGGGACTTTCTGTATATCGCAACGGCAACGGTGGCGGTGACCGGTGGATTGCTCGCACTATGGCCGTTCATCGATCAGATGGAACCCACCGCCGGCGTTCTGGCGGCGGGCGGACCGGTGACGGTCGATTTGTCGTCTGTTTCGCCCGGCCAACAAATCATTGTCCAGTGGCAAACCAGGCCGATATTCATTGTTCATCGCACGCCGCCCATTCTCGATGAATTGAAATCCAAGTCCCTTCTCGCAATGCTGAGGGACCCGGATTCGGATCAACTGCAGCAGCCGCCTTACGCGAAAAACTGGTCCCGCTCGATCAAGCCGGAATATCTCATTGTCGTCGGGATTTGCACGCATTTGGGCTGCGTGCCCACCTTTACCGCCGCCCCGGGCGCCCTCGGCCCGACCTGGCCGGGCGGCTATCTCTGCCATTGTCATGGATCGAAATACGATCTGGCCGGCCGCGTATTCCAGGGCGTGCCCGCGCCGTACAATTTGCCGGTACCGCCTTATATGTTCGCCAGCGATACCAGTCTGGTGATCGGAACCAATCCAAAGGGTGAGAGCTTCTCGCTTTCCTCGGTGGAACAAATCTAGAATTTCACGTCGAACGTCGCCAGATTGCCGCCATAGGCGCAAATCCGGATATCCGCCGCCTTTTGCATCTGGCCGGACGGACCGCGGTCCGGTCGATCCCGCGAGCGCGACATGGCCGCCGCGGCATGCAGGCCACAGGGCTATTGCGGGGCTTATGCGCCCAGCGCTGCGAGGCGCCTGGAGGTTTTTTGCATGAAGAGGTAGCCCTGCCTGCCCAGGAAGCGGTTGAGCCTTCCATGCGGCCGCAGACCGACGATCTTGAAGAGCATCGCGCAAATACGCTCAACGAGATATGGCGGATAGAGGCCATAAGCGCGCCTTGCATACGCCTGGTTGTTGCGCTTGCGGTCGAACGTTTTGTCTTTGCTGTTCGCGGCGTAATAGGCGTAAGCCAATTCGTCATCCTGGCTCTCGATGACCCGGCCCACCACCACGCGCAGGCGGCTTCCCAGTCCGATCTTCTCTCTTTCAAGATAACGCTTCGACAATTCGTAGAACGTTTTGTAGTGACACATCTCGTCGGCGGCGATCTTGCTGCAAAGGGCGCGCAATACCGGCTCGCTCGTGGCTTCGCGGATCGCGGTATAGTATGAACTTGTGCCGGTCTCGACGACGCAACGGGCCAACAGTTCGCCGGTAAGCGAGCCGCGGACGGACGTGGTTAAATCGATGGGGACGCGGAATCCGTCGGTGAAACGCTTGAAACTGCCGTCGAAATCGAAGTCCCGGTCTGCGAGCTTCGCGTAACGGCCCAATGTTTGGCCATGCTGGACTTCGGAATCGGCCCATTTCCCGGCGAGCGCCAGAAATGCAGGATCGTCGCGGAATATGTTGGAGAGATAGCGTGTATATTCTCTCGCATTGAACTCCACCATGCTCGCCGCTTTCACGAGCTTCAGCAGATCCGGGTCGACACGCGACCGATCAAATTGGTGCCAGGGGATGTCATCCGGCGTCCAGAACGTCATGGCTGTCCATCGCGGCATCGCATACCCCTATCGTCCAGTATTGGCTCGCCCGCTGTGTGTCCCGCTTCGCGCCGACCGGCGCCCACCCTCGATTACGCGGAGAACTTTGGCGGCACTGTGACGGTCAACCCGTCAAGGTCGCCGGTTACGCTAACCTGGCATCCCAGGCGCGAAGTCGGCGTAACGCCGAATGCGAGATCGAGCACTTCCCGCTCGTCTTCGCTCGGCGGCGGCAGGCGAGCGTAATCGCCGGGATCGATGATGACGTGACAGGTCGCGCAAGACAGCGCCCCTCCACACGCGTTCTCGAGCGCGATGCTGTTGCGGCATGCCGTGTCGCGCAGCGTTTCGCCGTCCTCGGCATGGACGTCGCAGCGTGCTCCTGAAACATCAATGAAGGTAACTTTTGGCATGAAGGTCGCCTTTCGAAGGTTGCAAAGCCTGTAATCTTCCCGGCGCTGCAAACGCCTGCTCAGGGCACAACGAACTGCCAAATTCCTGCCCGATCCGGCCCCATGTCAGGTAACCAACCGCTTGGGCACCTTGGCTTTGATCCAAATCAAATTGTTGTGTTCGTGTGGCACGGGAGGCCTCGAGCAGGTGTCGTTCAGCACCGCAGATTCCGGCTCGGTTGTCTTTTGCCAAAATCACGGCCGCGGACCCTGTGCGGGCGAGAGGCCCTTGTCGTGCAGATTTTCTTCGGCAATATCAGTCCGTTCGCTTATAGTATCGGATATCAGCAAAATACCCGTCTTGGCGTTCGCGGGCGACAAACGGACGCACGGCCTTCGGCCAGGTAAACTGTGAAGGATTGATGATGCGCAGCACGTCGATGATGAGCAAGGTACCGGCCGTGACCTTGGCATTCTGGATTATCAAAATCGTTGCGACGACGCTGGGCGAAACAGGCGGCGATGCCGTATCCATGTCGATGAATCTGGGTTACGCACTTGCGAGCGCGATTTTTATTGCCATCTTCATCATTGCCGCGACCGCTCAGATAACCGCGAAGTTGTTTCATCCGTTTCTCTATTGGATCGTCATCGTCGCCACGACGACTGCGGGGACGACGATGGCGGATTTTGCTGATCGCTCGCTGGGCATCGGCTATGCCGGGGGATCGTCAATTCTGTTCGTGCTCCTCATGGCATCTCTCGGCATTTGGTACTGGGCGGCCGGTTCGGTTTCGGTCGACAGTATTGCTTCTCGCAAGATCGAGATGTTTTATTGGGGGACAATCCTGTTCTCCCAGACTCTGGGCACTGCACTGGGCGATTGGATGGCCGATACAAACGGATTTGGCTTTGGCGGCGGCGCGCTGGTTTTTTCCGCGGGCCTGCTGCTGCTTTCGGGTGCATATTTCTTCACGAATGTCTCGCGCACGCTGCTGTTCTGGAGCGCTTTCATCCTCACCCGTCCGCTCGGCGCAACGCTGGGCGATTTGCTCGACAAGCCGATCACCTATGGCGGATTTGCGATCAGCCGCTACTATGCCACGGCGGTTCTCGCGGCGTTCATGCTTGCATGCATTTTCCTCACCAAGCGCCGTTCGGAACAGGCACTGGTGGAGCCTGAAGGGGCAGGGTAATGCTGCGCCGTCACGGCAGAGAAGCCCGGACCGGCGCAACTGCCATTTTGGGCAATCCGAACGTCAGCCGTTAGGCCCACGGGCATCGGCGCTCTTGGTTGGCGCATTCCACCAACCGCCGCCCAGCGCCGCGAAAAGCGCGACCGTATCCTGATAACGCACGGCCTCAGCCTGAAGCTCGTTGATTATCGCCTGATGATATTGCGCATCCGCGTTGATGACGTCGAGATAGGTGTTGAGGCCGGCTTGGTAATTGGTCTGTACCAGATGCAATGCCTCTTTTGCCGCTGCCTGCGCTTCCTGGTCCGCCGCAAGAATCTTTGCGTCGTTGTCTAGCGCCCGCAGCGTGTCCGCCACCTGTTGAAACGCGCCGAGCGCCGTCTGACGATAGAGCGCCATGGTCTGCTTGTAATTGTCGATCGCGGCCTTGCGCTTGAACCATAAGGTTCCGCCCTCGAAAATCGGCTGCGTGATATTGGCGCCGAGACTCCAGAAATTTCCGCTCGCTGCGAAAAGAGTGTTCATCGCGGTGCTGTTGGTGCCGTAACTCCCGTTGAGCGTGAAGTTCGGAAGCATCGCTGCGGTCGCAACCCCGATCTCGGCGCTGGCGCTGTGCGCGGTCGCCTCCGCCGCCAGGATATCCGGCCGTTGGCGGACGAGGTCGGACGGCAGGCTGACGGGTAAATCGCTCGGCAAGGTCAGATCGGCCAACTCGATTGTCGGCGGTTTCCACTCTGCCGGTGCATGTCCAACGAGGGTCGCGAGCAGATCGTCGCTCTGCGTGAGCTTTTGCTCGAGGCCGGGGATCGTTGCCTCATAAGTCGCAAGCTGGCTTTGCACGCTCAGTACATTGGAATAGGGCACGGTGCCGGCACGCGCCTGGACTTTCGTCAGCGCGACCTGCTGCTTCTCGAGGTCAATGAGTTCCTTGGTCGCTTTGATTTCGGCGCGATAGGCGGCTTCTGCGATCACCGTGTCGGCAATGTTGGAGGAGAGCGTCAGATAGGTTGCCTGTTCCGTCGCGCGCTGCACATCCGCTTGCGCACTGAGAGATTCGACCGCGCGGCGTTCTCCGCCGAACAGATCAAGGGTGTAGGAGACGGTTCCCGAGAGCGAATACAAATTGAAGGTGCTGCTCGGAAAGTTCAGCCCCGATTTGACCGGCGAGGACAGCTGGCGCGATGCCCCGAAATCGGCGCCGACCTGCGGGTAGAAGATGCCATAGCCGCTGCGCAGATTGTCCTGAGCCGCTTTCAAGCTTGCTTGTGCCGCAGCAAGTCCGGGATTGTTGGCGAGTGCGTCGGCGATCACCGCATCGAGCCTGGGCGATTTGAACAGGCGCCACCAATCCGCGTCGACCTGCGCGCCGGGTATGAAGTGTTGCGTGGTTCCTTCGGCCGTGGCAGTCGCAACAGGATCTGCGCTATTTGTGTAATGCGTCGCCGTCGGCGCGTCGGGACGCACGAAATCGGGGCCCACGGCGCAACCGGACAAGAGCCAAACAAGGCTGATACCGCCGCACAGTTTGGCGAACATGCGATTGGATGCTCTGGGCCGTTCGGACATCCGTTTGTGCCTATTTCGCGCCGATATACACATCGACCAATTGTCCCGGATAGACGTTCATGTTTTGTGTCTTTTCAAAGCGGAAGATGATCGGCAATACGCGGACGTCGACCTGTTCCAACCTTTGATCGGAAAGTTCGATCTTGGGCGAGACGTAAGGCTCCACGCGCTCGAATTTGAGCGGCACATTGATGTTGGTGCCCTGGATATACATGCGCGCGGCGATCTTCGAGAAAGGTGGGAGGCGATTGATCAGGATTTCGTCGACGTAGCAGCGCACTTCGAGTTCGTCTGGCGTGGAGCCCATCACGATCAGCGGCAGATAGCCTTGCGTATAGGTGTCGTAAGCGCCTTGTGGGGAGACGTAGCTGCCGACCGCCGCCTCAATCGACAACACGGTGCCGTCATGCGGCGCCCGCAATGTGTACTTTCGAAGAAGAGCAAAGGAGGCCGCATAAGCCCTGACTTGCATGGTATATTGACGTTTGAACACCTCCAGATTGGTCTGCGCTACCTTTGCGGTATTGCGGTCGGTATCCAGCACGTCGAGGCTGACCGATCGCGGATCGAGCGCGTAAGAGCGTTCTTGTTTGGCCAATGTGTCGGCGGCGCTTTTCAGGCTGGCTGCGGCATTAGCAATTTGTGCGGCCGACACCGCGATTTGTTCTTGTTGCTGTGCGGTCGTTTCACGCTGCACGGAATCATCGATGGTCAGCAAAGGCGTTCCCACTTTCACGATATCGCCTTCGCTGACGAAAACATGCGTGATGGGGCCGGTGACCTCGGGAAAGATCGAGATGTTCGCGCCTTGCATCTGGCGGCTCTCGACGATGCCATTGGCATAAATACCATTGGGATAAGGGTTGGGCGCCGGGCTGAAGACGGGCGGTTGCGACGGCGGCTGCTGCGCCGACACATAAGCGCTCAAAAGCCCGATTAAAAATCCAGCGGCCGCAATGAAGAACAAGATCTTAAGCCTCACCGGAAACCTCCGTTACCGTGGCGCCGCCCTTATGGATGTTGGTCAGCCGGCCGTCTTCCATGTTGATGATGCGGTCGGAAAATTCGAAGATTCGCGGATCATGCGTAATGATGATGATGCAGCGTCTTGCGGTCAGTACTTCCGTGCGCACGAAACTCAGGATGTTGCGTCCGGTATCGCCATCGAGCGAGGCGGTGGGTTCGTCGAAGACAAGAATGTCGGGCCGGGCTACGATGGCGCGCGCGATGGCGACACGCTGCTGCTCGCCGCCGCTCAGCTTGACCGGCGGCAATTGGGCGCGGTTTTCGAGCCCGACGACCTTCAGGTCCCGCAATGCCTCTGCGATTGCTTCGTTCCAATCGTGGCGCTGCAGAATCAGCGGAATCGCCACGTTCTCGACCGTCGTCAGGCGCGGGAACAGATGATAATCCTGAAACACGAAACCGAGCTTGTGGAGACGAAACTCCGCGATTCTGTCATTGGGAAGGCTCCAGATGTCGATGCCTTCGATCTCGACACGTCCCGCATTGGGGCGCAGGATGCCGGAGACCATGCTGAGCATCGTCGTCTTGCCGCTGCCGGACGGCCCGACGATAAACAGGATTTCTCCGAAATAAGCCTCGAAGCTGACGTCGCGTACTGCCATAGTCCGGGCTTCGCCCTCACCGAACCATTTCGTAAGCCCCGTTGCGCGGATCGCCACCTCAGGCATCGCTCAGCCCCGGAAAATGTCGAAGGGCTCGATTCTGAGCACCTTGCGCACGCCGATATAACTCGAGATGCCGGCAATCACGACGACCATGACGAAGGCGATCGCGATATTCGAAAAGGTCATGAGTGCGGCGTAGTCGGGGACGCGCAGCCGCGCAATTTCCATCAACACGGTGCAGATGCCAATCCCAAGTCCATATCCGGTCAGCGCCGTGAAGGTCGCCTGGAACAGGATCATGGCGACCAGTTCGCTGCCTTTCGCGCCGATTGCTTTCAGCGCGCCGAATTTTTCGAGATTCTCGAGGATGAATGTGTAGAAGGTCTGCCCCGAAATCGACAGCCCGACGATGAAGCTGATCACCGTCATGATCAGAATATTCATTCCTAGACCTGTCTGGTACATATAGAACAACGATATCTTGTTCATGAATTCGTCTTTGGTCAGGGCAAGATAGCCCATCGTCTTCACGGCGTTTTCGATTCTTACGACGTCGGTGTCGGATTTGGGTTCGATCAGGATGTAGGAGGTGGTGAATCGCGGATTTGGCAGGTATTGGCGCGCCCGGTTGTAGGTCGTGTACAGCGTCGGCACGCCGAACAAGCCGCTGGTTGCGACCTGGGCAATACCGACGATCTTGCCCTCATGGTCGTTGAGTTCGAACTGGGTGCCGATCTTCGGGTTTTCGAGTTTGGGGAATTCCGCATCTTTCACGACGAGGAAGCCGTTCTCGGCGAAGATGTCCTGGATGTCGCCTTCGAGTAGGCGCGGTCGGCCGAACAGACTCGTATCGTCCAGTCCCAGCACACTGACGGCTTGATAGGTGCCATCACGCATTTTCACGAGGCCGGATCCGGAATAGAGCGGGACGGCGTATTTCACGCCGGGGATCGAGCGCACCTCATCGAGAACGTAATCCGGCATCGGGATGGAGTTGGCGACCGTCTGGACGGCGGGGTCCATCACCCACATCTTGGCGCCGATATTGATGACCGTCGCGGACGAACGCTGCAGCACGCCGGAAAAAAGCGAAGTCATCTGGAGCATAAGAAAAACGGCAAAAGTGATGCCGACCAGCAGTGCGGCGAACTTGGCCCGGTCGTTGACCAGGAGCTTGTATGCAATCGTCAATATACCGCGCATCAGGCCGGTTCCGAGCAAGGTTTCGGTGCGAACGATTCGACAAGTCCATGATACGTCGACTGCCGTCACACCATTGCGATGTGCGGAAAAATTTTTCAAGCGTATCATAGGTTTTGTCGCCAAGGCATCATTGACGCTTATCAACGCGGCTTCGGAGGCGGTCGATTGTAATTCGTGTGTCAGGAGAAGGAGACGTTTGCGCTGGGCGTTGACAAGCGCTCGGCGAAGAAGCGCGCCAGCGCTTCGACGCGGACCGGCCGCAGTCCGCCCGGCGGCGTCACCCAATGCAGTGCGCCCGCCGGCAGTGACCAGTCCGGCAGCACAATTTCGAGCCGTCCATCGGCGAGGGCGTCGCGAATGATGAAATCGGGAAGGACTGCGAGTCCGAGCCCGGCGAGCACGGAAGGCAGAATCGCGTCGCCATTGTTGGCGCGAAGCGGTCCGTGCGGGCGTACCATGGCGACTTCGCCGTTCTTGTTCGTGAACCGCCACGTATCGGGCGTCAGAAAATAGGCGTAGCCGAAGCATGCATGCTCGGCCAGTTGCAGGGGATGTCTGGGATGGAGGCGCCGCTTCAGATAGGCAGGAGAGGCGACGAGAAGTGGCTGGATGCTGCACAACTTGCGCGCGACGAGCGAGGAATCCGGCAAGGCGGCAATGCGCAAAGCGGCGTCGAAGCCCTCGCCGACGAGATCGATCATCTGATCGCCCAGATGCAGGTCGATGCGAACTTCCGGATAGGCCGCAAGGAAATCCGGCAGGAGAGGTGCTACCTTCAGGAGGCCAAAGGACATCGGTGCGGCGAGCCTGATGGTGCCGCGCGGCGCTGTGGATTGCGCAAGCGCCTCGTTTTCCGCGGTTTCGCCCTCGGCGAGGATGTGCGCTGCCCTGCCGACAAGCTGGCGCCCGGCGTCTGTCAGGGCGAGGCGGCGGGACGTCCGATTGAACAGCCTCGTGCCGAGCCGGGTTTCGAGGCGGCCGACGATTTTCGAAACGGTCGCCTTGGATAGATTGAGATCCGCGGCGGCGGCCGCGAAGGAGCGCAATTCTGCGACTTTGGCGAAGACCGCCAAGCCTTCGAGGTCAGGCAATTGTGACATCAAAATAGGAAACGATATGTTTCGATAGTTTCTATTTCTTATTCGTTGTCCTGTCTATAAATTTCGATAAGACGAAATTCGCGGACGAACCCGAGAGGAGTCCCCAATGATAAAACACCGACCTTTCAACAGGCTTGGCGCAGCCGACCATGGCTGGCTGAAAGCCAGACATCATTTTTCCTTTGCCGATTATCGCGATCTGCAGCGGATGGGCTGGGGAAGCTTGCGTGTCTGGAATGACGACGAAATCGCGCCCAATTCCGGCTTCCCGCCGCACCCCCACGCCAACATGGAAATCGTGACCTATGTGCGGAAGGGAGCGGTGACACACAAGGACAGCCTGGACAATATTGGCCGCACGGAAGCGGGCGACGTGCAGGTGATGAGTGCCGGCTCGGGCATTCGTCACGCCGAGTACAATCTCGAGCAGGAGCCCACGACGCTCTTTCAAATCTGGATCGAGCCGCGCGCCGCGGGCGGTCAACCGGCCTGGGGCAACAAGCCTTTTCCGAAGGGTGATCGCTCGGGGAGGTTCGTGACATTGGCGAGCGGCTTTACGGAGGACGCGGATGCGCTGCCTATCAGGGCCGATGCGCGCGTGCTGGGCGCGGCGCTCAATGCGGGTCAAAGGGTCGAATACAGGTCCGGCGCAAGACGTCACCTCTATCTGGTGCCAGCGACAGGCGCGGTCGAGATCAACGGCGTGCGCATCGATGCGCGCGATGGCGCGGCCATCTTCGGCGAAGCCGTCCTCGCGGTTGCCGCGCTTGACGATTCGGAAATCGTATTGGTCGACGCCGCGTAACCGCGGCTTCGCATCAGTCTCTGACGATTGGCCGACCTCGCGCGGCCTTTCGCCAGACCGCGCTCTCTATGTTTTTTATATTTCCGCGCCTTGCCGCCAATCTCGATTTTATACGCACGCCCACGCCATATATCGGCCTGTAGAACCCCTTCCGGTCCTTACGATCGCACGCGACGCAAGGCGGAAGGCGAATGGGAGCGGGTCACGAAGATGCGGATGCGTGGGCCTTATATCGACGATAGTTGGGATTGGCTTCCCCATACGACGGAAAAGGCCGATACCGGACAGACCAAGGCCGCATATGCTGGGCGTAAGGCGGTCAACGACAATTCGCCGGGACATGTGCTGCGCGAGCTTGGCCTCGTTCTTCTGGTACCGCTCGCCGGTGCGGCCCTCGTCGAATTGGTTCTTGGGGCCCTGCAGATTTATTGAGGGACCGGCGCCGAACGTTGCAAGGCGGTCGTCAGCGGCCCGAATGTCAAACCCTGAACGATGATGGAGAAAGCGACTACCGCATAGGTGGTGCTGAGAATAAGTGCCTTCTCGGGGCCTTGGGGAATGCTGAGACCGAGCGCCAGCGACAGCGCACCGTGCAGACCGCCCCAGACGAGCGTCGTGCCGGCGCCGCGTTCGCCGTGCTTGAGACGCAGATAGAGCCCCCAAGGCGCCACGACGCAGGCCCGCGCGAACAGCACAAGCCCGACAGCGGCAGCCGCGAGTCCGATCTCCTGCGGACGAAACGGCACGACGAGCGTTTCCAGCCCCAAGAGTAAAAACAGCGTGGCATTGAGTATCTCGTCGATCAACGTCCAGAAATTTTTCAGATAGAATTGCGTCGTCCGGCTCATGACGGCCCGTTCGCGCTGGTTGCCGACCAGGAGCCCGGCGCCGACGACGCCGATGGGCCCGCTCAAATGCAGCGCCTGCGCGCCGGCGTAAACGCCCATGCACAGCGCGAGCGAAAGCGTTACTTCCACCGCAAAATCGTCGATCGCGCGCATGGCGCGCAGGACGATGAGTCCGGTGCCCAGGCCCAGCAGCAATCCGCCGGCGGCTTCCACAAAAACCGTCGCCAAAAGACCGGCCGGCGTATGCAAGCCACCGCCGGCGGCCAATGTGAGGAGCGAGGTAAAGGCCACGATTCCCACGCCATCGTTGAACAGCGCTTCGCCCTGCATGATGGTTTGCAGTTTCTTGGAGAGATGCCCGCGCTTGACGGTCGCAAGCACCGCAATCGGATCTGTCGGGCTGATCAGCGCGCCGAATACAAGCGCCCAGGGAAGTGTCAGGTCGAGATACAGCATCCTGCATGCCGCCCAGATGCCCAACCCGACAATGAGTATGGAGGCGCAAACGCCCGCGGTGGCGAGAACGGAAATCGACACCAGCCGGCGGCGCATTTCGCGCAAATCGACCTGCATGGCACCCGCAAACAACAGAAACCCCAGCATGTAGCCGAGCACCGTATCGGCGAAATCGAGATGGTGGAGCGCGCTGATGGCGATGGCGGATGCGGCAAGCCCCGGTTCGAAACGGTCGAGGCTCCACAGGACAAACGCCCCGGCGAGCCCGACCAGCAGCATGGCAACTTCGCGCGGCAGCTTCGCCGTGCGTGCATTCGCCCAGCTGCCGCCGGCGACGAGCACGATGAATACGGCGAAAAGCTGGAAGGATGTCATACCCGAGCCGGCTGCTGATTGGCAGAATCGATACTGCGTCCAAGCCTAGGCCGCACGCGCGCTTTGCGACAATGAATTTCGGCAATGCCGAGGAATCGAGGCGAAGCCGAGACTTTACTCAGCCTATGCCAGCGCCTTGATCAGCTTGCGGTCGAATATGCGCAACACCACGTCGAGTTCGTGTCCGCGCTTGAGGATTTCGCCGGTGACGGCGATCACCGAATATTGGCCCTGGCGCGTCTTGAGCCGGGGGCATTTTTCGATACGATAGAGCGGTATCTCGCAGGTGCGCCGATAGATCGAGAAGATGGCGCGATCGTCGCGGAAATCGATCGCATAATCGCGCCATTGGCCGGCGGCGACCATGCGGCCGTAAAGCCCCAATATCCGGTTGAGTTCACGCCGGTCGAAGCGCACTTGCGGTGCGGCGGCGACGCTGCCCGGCGATACGATCCGCGCGGGCGGGCAGCCACCCTCGCGGAGGAACGCTATGGGTTCCTCGGCCATGCCCGTAGCTTGGTACCTGCGACGGCGGATCGCAAGCCCAAGTCCAACATTTTGGCCTAGCGTTTCCTGGCCAGCATGACGCCGTCGCCGATGGTGGCCAGTGCCATGTCGACGCGCGTGTCGTCGTGGATTTTGGCGTTGAGGGCGCGCAGCGCGACCGTGCTCTCATCGTTGATCGCGGGGTCGGCGACGGCGCCGCTCCACAACACATTGTCGATGGCGATGAGCCCGCCGGGCCGCAGCAGCTTCAGTACGCGCTCGTAATAGGCGTCGTAGTTCGGCTTGTCGGCGTCGATGAAGGCGAAATCGAACGGGCCCTCGTTTGCTGCGATCATCGAATCGAGCGTTTCGACCGCGGGGCCGAGCCGCAGCTCGATCTTCCCGTCGACGCCCGCATCCTTCCAATAGGTGCGGGCGCGATCGGTAAAATCCCTGGAGATGTCGAGTGCCACCACGCGGCCTTCCACGGGCAGGGCAAGCGCCACGCTGAGCGCGCTATAGCCGGTGAACGAGCCGATCTCGAGCGTGCGCGTGGCCCCGATCAGCTTGACCAACAGCGCCATGAACGCGCCCTGGTCCGGTCCGATCTGCATCTGTGCCATGGGCAATCCGGCGGTCTCTTCGCGGCAGCGGACTTGGGCCGGCGTCACCCGCGCGCCCAGACGCGCGACATAGGCTTCCAATGCGTCGGTAATCTTCAGCGTACGGCTCATGGGGTTCACTTCCCTAACAGCGAAAATTATACATCATTATATGATGCTTCAACCATCAGCTACCGGCGGAGTTCGATCATTGCCGTCGGATATCGTCTTGAGCTTTATTTTGTCGGTTCGTCGCTCGTCGTCGGCGCGATCTTAAAGGCGTCTTCGCTGACCACGTTGCGGCTCACCAGCAAACTGCAATGGGTATAATCGATCAGATAGGCCCCGGTGGAGCCCGACCACCAGCGCGCCAGCGTGCTTTGCCGTTGCAGGCCGACCACGATGAGATCGGCACCAATCTGCTTTGCGAACGCCCCAATCTCAAAAACGGGCTCGCCTCTTGCCAGCTTGGCGACCGGATTGAATCCCAATTTTTTCAGTCGCTCGACCCCCTCCTTGAGCACGCCAAGGAAGGCGTCCTCCGTCGGACCGAGGGCACCGGGGTGGACACCCTCGGCCAGCAGCAACCCACCGGTATCGGGGACGACGGATAAGAGGAACACCTGGGCGCCGCAACGTTGCGCCAAGAGGGCTCCTTCCCGCAGGGCCGCGCGGCCTTCAACCGATCCATCATAGGCAAGCACGATGCGCTTGTACATTTAAGCCAAACCTCTCGTCCGACATGGGGCTGGGGATTTCAATGGCTCCGAACTCACCGAACCTGAAATAATATCCTCGTGATCAATGTACCCCAAATGTGCACTTGCCGCGCTGACTTTATTTGCGCGGTCATATTCTCCAGCGCTCTGCTTCTGCCTCTCCGTCCGCGCCAATAATCGATATCCACCCTCAGAACGATTTCGGCAGGCCCAACAAATGGGTTGCGACGTGCGAGAGGATCAGATTGGTCGAGATCGGCGCCACCTGATAGAGCCGTGTTTCGCGGAATTTGCGTTCGACATCGAATTCCTCGGCGAAGCCGAATCCGCCATGTGTCTGGATGCACATATCCGCTGCAGACCACGACGCTTCCGACGCCAGCATTTTCGCCATGTTCGCTTCGCTGCCACAAGGCTTGCCCGCGTCGAACAACCGTGCCGCCTTGTCGACCATTTCGGAAGCGGCGGTTACCTGCACATAGGCGCGCGCGATGGGGAATTGGATCGCCTGGTTCTCGCCGATCGGCCGGCCGAAGACGGAGCGGTCCTTCGCATAGGCGGTTGCGCGGTCGATGAAGAAGCGCCCGTCGCCGATGCATTCGCTGGCGATCAGGATGCGCTCGGCGTTCATGCCGTCGATGATGTAGCGAAAGCCGTGGCCCTCCATACCTATCAGATTTTCGGCCGGCACTTCGAGGTCGTCGAAGAACAGTTCCGTCGTCGAATGATTGATCATGGTGCGGATGGGGCGGATGGTGAGGCCGTGGCCGCGCGCGCGGGCCAGATCGACGAGCAGCACGCTCATGCCGTCGGTCGGCTTCTTCACGGCTTCGCGCGGGGTAGTGCGCACCAGCAGCACCATCAGATCGGAATGCTCGGCGCGGCTGATCCATATCTTCTGGCCGTTGACGATGTATTTGTCGCCGTCGCGCCGTGCAAAGGTGCGGATGCGCGTCGTGTCGGTACCGCTGGTCGGTTCGGTGACGCCGAACGCCTGCAGGCGCAATTCGCCTTTTGCGATCGCCGGCAAATAACGCGATTTCTGCTCGGCATTGCCGTGCCGCAGCACCGTGCCCATCGTATACATCTGCGCATGCGCCGCCCCGCCATTGCCGCCCGAGCGATGGATTTCCTCCAGCACGGCCGTGGCAGCTCCGAGCCCGAGGCCGGAGCCGCCGAATTCCTCGGGAATGAGGACGCCGAGAAAGCCCTCTGCCGTCAGCGTCTGGACAAATTCCGTAGGGTAGGCGCGCTCGCGGTCAAGTCGGCGCCAATATTCGCCGGGGAAGCGCGCGCATAGGCGCCGCACCGATTCGCGGATTTCGGGGAAGCTTTCTTCGCTGGCAGCAGACACGGGCATCGACCCGAAAAAAAGACGGACAAGGAATGCGCGCAAAGGAGCGAATAGCAAGACCAGACTGATAAGCCAGCCGGCCCATGGCAGCGACCTCCTTTTGCAAACGTCCCAGTTCGGCTTATCGTCTCAGGCAACAGCCATTCCGAGGTCGACATGAACGTTTCCGACGCCGTCCGCTCGCGCCATTCCGTGCGCGCTTTTCTCGACAGGCCGGTCCCCAAGGATATTTTGCGCGAAATTCTCGAACTGGCGGCCCGCGCGCCGTCCGGCGGCAATGTGCAGCCCTGGCGGCTCTACGCGGTGACCGGCGAGCCTCTCGCCGCGTTCAAGGCCAAGATGCACGAGCGCATCGCGACCAATCCGTCGCCCGACCCGCTTGAATACCATATCTATCCCGAGAGCCTGTGGGAGCCGCACCGCACCTACCGCTTCCGCGTCGGCGAACAAATGTATGGGCTGATCGGTATCCCGCGTGACGACAAAGCCGGGCGGGTCGCCCAGTTCCAGCGCAATTACCAATTCTTCGGCGCGCCGACTGCGCTATTCACCTATATCGACAAACGCATGGGGCCGCCGCAATGGTCCGATCTGGGAATGTATCTGCAGACCGTGATGCTGCTGTTGCGCGAACACGGGCTCGACTCCTGTCCCCAGGAATGCTGGTCGACCTATAGCGCTATGGTGCGCGAGTTCCTCGGCGCGCCGACGGAGTTGATGTTGTTCTGCGGGATGGCGATCGGCTATCGCGATCCAGACGCGCCGATCAACGCGCTCGTCACCGAGCGCGCACCCATTGACGATTTCGCGACGTTCAAGGGATTTTGAGGGTGCGAATGGCGAGTGGATTTCACTGTTGCGCGGACGCAAAGCGTCCCTGCTCGCCATTCGCGTTTTTCTTAGCGCCGGTTGCCCATCAGGCGCAGCAGCATCAGGAACAGGTTTAGGAAATCGAGATAGAGCCTGAGCGCGCCGAAGATCGCCTTGCGTCCCGCCACCGTGCCGTCGTCGCTCGCGACGTAGCTTTCCTTGATGGATTGCGTGTCGTAGGCGGTGAGGCCGGTAAAAATCACCACGCCCAACACCGAGATCACCCACTGCATCATCGACGATTGCATGAACATGTTCACGACCGAGGCGATGACGATGCCGATCAGTCCCATGAACAGGAACGAGCCCATGCCCGACAGGTCCGAGCGGGTGGTGTAGCCCCACAGGCTCATGGCGCCGAAGGTTGCTGCCGTGATGAAGAACACTTCGGCGACGCTCGCACCGGTGTATATCCAAAGGATCGGCGCGATGCCGATGCCCATAAGCCCGGCATAGACCCAGAATGTCGTCTGGGCGGCGCTCAGGCTCATCTTGGTGATGCGGAACGAAAGAAAGAGCACAATGCCAAGCGGCGCAAACAATGCCACCATTCCCGGCAGCGTCAGGCCGAAGCGGCCGGTCGCCGGGTTAAGGGTGTAGAACACCTGTCCGAGGGGCGTGTTCGCCGCCAGCCAAGCGGTCGCGCCGGTGAGCGCAAGCCCCACCAGCATATAATTATAGACACTCAGCATATGGGCCCTGAGGCCCGCATCGATAAGGCCGGCATCGGCGCTTCGTGCGCCGCGCAGGGCCCGATTGTCGTAGTCCGCCATCTGGCAAATTCCTCCTGGGCCCAATGCGGGCCGGTTCGCTCCGTAATATCGGGGTCAATGAAGGCAGGATCAAGGTGAACTTTGGGGTCAGGGATGGCGCAGCTGCTCCGCCGGGCGGGCCGCGAGCGCCGACCAGGCCGCCACAAGCCCGAATCCGAGTGTCGCCAAGCTGCCGCCCAGGACCGTCGCCAGGACTGTGCCAAAATCGAACACCAACGGCACCGCAAAGATGCGTTCGCTCACGCCATAGGCCGCAGCCGTGCCCGCGGCGAGCGCAACGAGACCGGTGGCGGCGCCGATCAGCCCATATTCCAGCGCATAGATTCCGGCGATCTGGACGCGCGTGGCGCCCAGCACCTTCATCACGGTCGCATCGTAAAGACGCGCCCGCTGGCCCGCGGCAATCGCGCCTGCGAGCACGAGGAGGCCGGCCAGAATGGTGACAAGGCTCGCCGCGCGCACACCGTCGCTCAATTGTTGCAGAAGCCCGTTCACCTGGGCGATCGCGTCCTTTACCCGGACCGTCGAGACGTCGGGGAAACGGTCGGTGACGGCGCGGTAGAGGGGTTCTTCGTCGCGGAGGGCGACGCGGACCGTCGCGAGAAAGCTGTGCGGCGCCTTGTCGATCAGGCCGGGCGACAGGATCAGAATGAAATTCTGGTTGCCGTTCGAGAAATCAACATGGCGGAAATTGGCGATTTTGCCGGTGAGTTCACGCCCCAGCACGTTGAGGGTCAGCGTGTCGCCGAGCTTCAGCCCGAGGCCTTGCGCCAATTCCGCATCGAACGAGATGAGCGTGGGGCCTTGATAGTTCGCCGGCCACCATCGGCCTGAAGTGATCTCGCTGTCCTTGGGCGGAGCCGCTGCATAGGTGATGCCGCGATCGCCGCTGAGCGCCCAGAGCGCGCTTGCGGCGACGTGCGCGCGCTCCGCCGGCGTACCGTTCAGGGCTGTAATCCGCCCACGGATCATCGGTGTGCGCTTGTAGTCGCGTGCCGAGGAAAATCGCGCGATTGTTCGATCGAATGCGGCGGCTTCTCTGGGTTGGATATCGACGAAGAAGAAGGTCGGCGCGAGGGTCGGCAGATTGTCCTTCACCTGGGCGGAAAGCGTGGCGTCAAGGAGCGTCACCGCGGCAAGCAGTGTAAGACCCAGGCCGAGAGCCATGATGATCGAAGCGGATGCCGCGCCCGGCCGTGTCAGGTTGGCGAGCGCCAGCCGCACACTGGGCCATTCGGGGCGCGGCAGTCGGCGCAGCGTCGCGCGCAACACCGAAGCGAGCGCACGCAGCAGGAGCAATGTGCCGGCGATGCCCGCCAGGAACCACCCGGCGAAATTGGCCGAGGGTGCAAGAACGAGCGCCAACGCGATCACGCTGAGGCCGGCAAGCGCCGCTGCGGCGAGATAGGGCAGCCGACCGCGCACCGGCGCGCGCGCGACCACGTCGCGAAACAGGCTTGCCGGCATGATTTCGCGGGCGCGGGCCAAGGGTGGAATGGCGAACGCCGCCGCCGACAACAGGCCGAACAGGGCGGCGAGGAGAAGCGGCCCGGGGTAGATCGCAAAGCGCGCGGGCGCCGGAAGATCGGCGGCGAAGAACGCCGGCACGAGGAATGGAAGCGCCGCGCCCACGGTCAGCCCCACGACCACGGCCGCCGAAGCGATCGCCATCACTTGTAAAAAATAGACGAGGAAGATCAGCCCGCCTTCGGCGCCCAGCGTTTTCAATGTGGCGATTTCCTCGCGCTTGCGGTCGAGGAAGGCAGTGACGGCCTGGCCGGCACCGACTCCGCCGATTGCCAGCGCGGTGAGGCCGACAAGCGTGAGAAACATCGTCACCTGTTCGACGAAGCGGCGGATACCCGGTGCAGCGTCGCTGCGGTCGCGGATTTCCCACCCCGCTTCGGGGAATTTTTTTTGCGCTTCCTGTTTGAAGCGATCGATCGAAGTGCCCGCAGGAAGCGCCACGCGATAGTCGTATTCGATCAGGCTACCGATGGTGCCGAGGCCCGTCTGCGCCAAACCTTCCTTCGAGACGAGAACATGCGGACCGAGGCTGAAGCCTCCGGAAATCCGGTCGGGCTCGTTCACGAGGACGGATGCTATGCAAAATTCGCCCGCGCCGATGCGAAGCTTGCCGCCCAGGGGCAGATGCAGGCGGTCGAGCAGGGTTTGCTCGACGGTGGCGCCGCAGACCGGTTTCGGGGTTTTGGTGCAGGCGAGCGCGGTCTGCAATGACTGCGCGGGCGCGAGGCCGACCGCACCATAGAGCGGATAGGATCGGTCGACGGCCTTGAGTTCGATCAGCTGGCGTTCCTGCTCCCTTTCGCCTTTCAGCGCATAGGCCATGGCGCGCATCGAGACGGCTTCGGAGACGCGTCCGTGGCGGGCCAGAAATGCCCGCTCATCGGCATCCGCCGGCCGATGGACGAGATGGACCGAGACGTCGCCGCCCAGAAGTGTGCGTCCCTCCAGCGCCAAGCCGGTGAGAAGGGCAGAGGAGAGCGACCCCACGCCGGCAATTGCGGCGACGCCGAGCACCAGGCAGGCGAAGAAGATGCGAAAGCCCGAAAGCCCGCTGCGCATTTCGCGGCGTGCGAGCGTGAACGCCAGGGCCCAATCGGTCATGCAGCGCCCGCGCGCGTGTCGGCCACGATGATGCCATCCTTGAGCCGCACGATGCGTCGGCAGCGCACCGCGAGCGACTCTTCATGCGTCACCAGAAACAGCGTCGTTTGATCGCGGGCCTGCAACGCGAAAAGCAGGTCGGCGACATCGGCGCCGGTCTGGCCGTCGAGATTTCCCGTCGGCTCATCGGCGAAGAGAATCTCGGGCCTCGGCGCCATGGCGCGCGCGAGCGCTACGCGCTGTTGTTCGCCGCCCGACAATTGGCTCGGATAATGGGTAAGCCGCGCGCCCAAACCCACCGCTTCGAGTTCGGCCTGCGCGCGGGCGAAGGCATCCTTGGCGCCCTGCAGCTCCAGCGGCACGGCGACGTTCTCGAGCGCCGTCATCGTCGCGATCAAATGAAAGGATTGGAACACGATGCCGATATGGCGGCGGCGGAAACGGGCGAGTGCATCCTCGCCAAGCCGCGTGAGGTCGGTGCCCGCGACGCCCACGCGTCCACCGCTCGGCGCTTCGAGCCCGGCTGCGACCATCAGCAGCGAGGATTTGCCCGATCCCGACGGACCGAGCAACGCCACCGTCTCGCCTGCTTCTATTGTGAGCGATATGCCGGCGAGGATGTTGACCGGACCCGCCGCGCTCGCCAGTGTGAGGCGAACGTCTTTCAGGATGATTGCGTGACGCTGCATATCGTTGCTCGGGAATGCGCGACAGGATCGTAACAGAGGGCGCAGCAGGCGATATGACATGAACGGCGCTCGATACAAGCTTATTCTCACGGCGATTTTGTTGCCGCTTGTGTTGCTCGCATCGCAGGCTGCGGTTGCCGCGCCGGTCAGGATACTGGCGTTCGGCACCAGCCTGACGGAGGGCTATGGCCTCGCCCCCGGCACCGAATTTACCACCGTGCTCGAACGACGGTTGAAACAGGCGGGAATCGCCGCGTCGGTCGTCAATGCCGGCGTGTCCGGGGACACCTCCTCGGACGGTTTGTCGCGGCTCGACTGGTCGCTGGCCGACCGCCCCGACGCCGTCATTCTCGAACTCGGCTCCAACGACGCGCTGCGCGGCATCGATCCCGCGCTCACCGAAAAGAACCTGTCGGCCATCCTCGGCAAGCTCAGGGCCGCGCATCTTCCCACATTGCTGATCGGCATGAAGGCGCCGCGCAATCTGGGGCCGGACTATGCCAAGGCCTTCGATTTCATCTATCCCAAACTTGCCCGGCGCTACGGCGTGCTGCTTTATCCCTTCATGCTGGACGGCGTCGCGCTCAATCCCAAACTAAACCAGGCCGACGGTATCCATCCCAATCCGGCCGGCGTGAAAATCATCGTCGAGCGCATGCTGCCTTATGTCGAAAAGCTCGTAACCGAGGCGAAGCATTAGATGTTCAAGCGGTTGCTATCGGTCGGCGGGTTCACGCTGCTGTCGCGCATCACCGGTTTCGTGCGCGACATTCTGATGGCATGGATCCTTGGCAAGGGGGTGCTGTCCGACGCGTTCATCGTCGCATTTCTGTTTCCCAATTATTTCCGCGCGATTTTCGGCGAGGGCACGATCAATCCCGCCTTTCTGCCGCGCTATGCGGCGCTACGCGCGAAAGGTGAGTATCAGGCAGCGGCGCTGTTCGGCGATGGCGTGTTCTCGTGGCAGATGGCGGTGCAGCTTGTCATTCTCGTCCTGGCGCTGATGTTCATGCCGCAGGTCATACGCATTCTGGCGCCGGGTTTCGCTGACAATCCGGGCCAGCTGGCGCTGACCGTCCATCTCGCGCGCATTACCTTTCCCTATCTGATTCTCACCGTCGTGGCCGTGCAGCTCTCGGCGATGCTGAACGCGATCGAGAAGTTCTGGGCGGCCGCGGCATGGTCGAACTTCCTCAATTGCGCGATGATCGCGACGCTCCTTGCTTCGCACTGGTTTCCCAACGCGGCGTATGCCGCCGCCTGGGGCGTTTTGCTGGGCGGCGTGGCGCAGCTGTTCTTCATGTTGTGGGCGAGCGCGCGCGACGGGCTTTCGCTGCATATCGCCTGGCCGCGCTGGACTCCCGAAATCAAGGAGTTCTTCGTGGCATTCGGTGCGGTGACATTCGGTGCCGCCAGCGTCGTGGTGGCGCCCTTTATCGACACGGTGATCGCGAGCCTGTTGCCCACGGGGAGCCGAACCGCGCTCTATTATGCCGACCGCATCAACCAATTGCCGCTGGGTGTGCTGGGCATCGCGCTGGGCACGGTGCTGCTGCCGGAAATGTCGTCGCGGCTTGCGCTGGATGACCGTGAGGGTTCCGATCGTGCGCAGAACCGCTCCGCTGCGCTTTCGCTTTTGTTGACGCTGCCCTTCGCGGCGGTATTTCTCGCGATCCCCGACACGATCATGCGCGCAATCTTCGCGCACGGCGCCTTCGACCGGCATGCCGCGGAACTTTCGGCGATCGCGCTGGCAACCTATGGCGTGGGGTTGCCGGCTTTTGCGCTGGTGCGTATTTTCGCCTCCACCTTCTATGCCCGCCACGACACCATGACGCCGGCGCGCGTAACGGTGACGGCGATCGTCGCCAACATCGCGCTCAAGATCGTCTTCGTCTGGGGACTGCATCTCGGCATTGCCGGCATTGCGCTGGGCACCTCGTTGGGCGCCTGGGTGAATGTGGGCCTGCTCGCGTTCCTGGGGCGCCGGCGCGATCTGTTGCGGCTGAACGCCGATTTCTGGCGCTCGCTCGCACCCGCTGTTCTCGCGGGCCTCGCCACCGTGGCGGGCGCGAGCGCTGCTGTCGAACTGGGCGGGCGTATTCTGCACGGGGGCGAATTGCGTCAGGTGGTGCTGCTGGGTATGGCAATCGTCGCCAGTACAATCGCGTACGGTGCCATCGTGCTGCTGTTCCGCAACCGTTTGCCGCTCGGGCGTCTGACACGGGCGCGCCAGCCATGATCCGGCTGTTCGTCGCGCTGTCCTTGCCCGACGACGTGGCCGCGGGCCTCACGCTGTTGCAGGCGGGCGTGCCCGGCGCGCGCTGGCTGACCCGCGACCAACTGCATCTCACGCTGCGCTTCATCGGCGAAGTGGACGGACGCGACGCAACCACGGTCGACGACGCGCTGTCGTTGATCGAAGCGCCGCGTTTCACGCTGGCGCTCAGAGGTGTAGGCGAATTCGGCGGCAAGACACCAAGCGCGTTGTGGGTCGGCGTGCGCGACAAGGAACCGGTCGCCTTCCTGCAACGTAAGATCGAGACGGCGTTGCAGCGGGCGGGACTGCCGCCGGAGGGACGAAAATTCGTTCCCCATGTCACGCTTGCGTATCTGAAGGGCAGCGCAAAGGGTCGCGTGATGGATTTCCTCGCCGATCATGCACTCTATGCGAGCGTCCCGTTCGAGGTCGCGGGGTTCATCCTCTATTCGAGCGTGCGGACGCCGAACGGCAGCCTCTATCGCGCCGAGCGGGCGTATCGGTTGCGGTGAGGCGGTGTTACCCGTCCGCCCGTTCGATCGCGTGCATGTCGTCGTCGGAGAGACCGAAATGATGGCCGATTTCGTGGACCAGGACATGGCGCACGATATCGCCCAGGCCCTCGCGATGCCCGCTCCAGTAATCGAGGATCGGCCTTCGATAGAGGATGATCATGGTGGGATCCGGCCTGCCTTCATTGGCGACGCGCATGGCGAGACCCGGGCCGTGAAACAGGCCCAATATCTCGAACTCGCTTTCGAGTTTCATGCCGCGCATCACGTCTTCGTCGGGAAAATCCTCGACGACGAAGACGATGCCCTCGGTGAGGGCGCGGAACTCCTCAGGCAATGATGCGAAGGCCTCGTGGGCGAGGAGTTTGATATCGTCAAGTGACGGCGCTTCGTTATTGGTCCAGTCCATGCATTTTGATCGCATGGCGGCGAAGCACGGGCAAGAAGGAAAAATCACCACAGAGACGGTGAGGCAGTGAGGGTCTCTACATCTCATTGCCTCACCGTCTCTGTGGTGAATTCTTATTGCGCTGCGCGCATCATAGTGGCCTGCGCCTGAAATCTTTTCTTCGGTGTTGCGAATGTCGGAGACGAGACACTAAACTGCGCTCGCCGCACGGGAGCAAACCCATGAACAAGCTCGATGCCAATGCACGGAAAGCCGCGCTCAAGGATTTGCCGCATTGGCACGATGTGCAGGGACGCGACGCGATCGCGCGGAAATTCGAATTCCAGGATTTCAACGCGGCATTCGGCTTCATGGCGCGCGCGGCGCTGCTCGCCGAGAAAATGGATCACCATCCCGAATGGTTCAATGTCTACAGGACAGTCGAGGTGACGCTTTCGACGCATGATGCGGGCGGCGTCACGGAAAACGACATCCGGATGGCGAAAGCCATGGACGATTACGCGAAGCGCTGACCCGTGCGACCGGGGAACAGAATTTGGGCGTGGGCGTTCGTCCTCGCCGCCGCCATTTCGCACCCGGTAAGCGCCGGGCCGCCCTTCATCACCGACGATCCGGAGCCGACCGACACCGGCCATTTCGAAAACTATCTGTACGTGCAGGGGACGCGTGCAGCAGGCCAAACCTCGGGACCGGCCGAGGGGGGCGAGATCAATTACGGCGCCTTCCCCGACACCCAACTAACCGTTTCCATCCCGCTCGATTTCAATCCCGGGCCAGGCAGCATGGGAATGCTGTTCGCGCCCGTCGGTCTCGGCATGAAATATCGCTTCATCCAAGAGGATGGCGAGGGCTGGCGCCCGCAAGTGGCCTTTTTTCCCCAAGTGCAGATTCCTGTGGGCAGCGCTTCACGCAACATACCGACGACCGAGTTCTTGCCCCTGTGGGCCCAGAAATCATTCGGCCGCTGGACCGCATTCGGCGGCAGCGGCTTCACGGTGAACCCGGGTGCAGGCAACCGGAATTTTTTCTTGTTCGGCGGCGTACTTTTGCGGCAGGTCGGCGACCGGCTGCAGCTCGGTGCGGAAATGTTCGGCCAGACACGCGGGTCGATCAGCAGCGGCGGCAGCGCGGCTGTCGGGCTCGGAGCGCTTTACGATCTCACCGACAACTGGCACCTGATCGGATCGGTGAACACCGGCATTGTCGACGCGCGCGAGAACGACACCTATTCTTATATTTTCGCCGTCAAATGGACGATCTGACGGCTACTCCCTATCGTCCGCCACGGGGGCGCATTCCCAGGCATGCCGGATTCTGCAAGGACCTTTCTCATGAAGCGTGTCACCGTGTTGTTTGCAGCTCTTTCGCTCATGGCCGCCGCGGCGCTGGCGGCGCCCGCCGGGAAGGCCCGGGACAAGGACGCGGAAAAACCGGAAATTTCGAAATCCGACTTCTTCCAGCCGGAAGCCGCGACAAGCGAAGGCGCGGTCGAAGTCGACGGCCGCCGGATCGATTACCGGGCGGTCGCCGGCACGCTGATCGTTCATCCCAAAGGATGGGACGATGCGGCCAAAAAGACGGACGATGACGACAAGCCCGACAGCGCCGCAAATGACGACACCAATCCGACCGCCGAAGCCTCGATGTTTTATGTCGCCTATTTCAAGCGCGGCGTGCGGCCGGATTCGCGTCCGATCATCTTTCTGTTCAATGGCGGTCCCGGATCGTCCAGCGTGTGGCTTCACATGGGCGCGTTCGGACCGCGCCGCATCGTCACGGCCGACGACACCCACACTCCGGCTGCGCCCTACAGACTGATCAATAACAATGCGAGTCTTCTCGATGCGAGCGATCTGGTCTTCATCGATGCACCGGGGACCGGTTTCAGCCGCATCGAAGGCAAGGACAAGGAAAAGGCCTTCTACGGCGTCGATCCGGACGCTTATGCCTTCACCGAATTCGTCATTCAGTTCCTGTCGAAATACGGCCGCTGGAATTCGCCGAAATATCTGTTCGGCGAGAGCTACGGAACGCCGCGTGCCGCGGTAATGATCAACGCGCTCGAGACGGATCGCGACGTCGATTTCAACGGCGTGATTCTTCTGTCCCAGATTCTCAGCTTCGATATGGGTCCCGACAGTCCGCAAACCAATCCGGGCGTCGATCTGCCTTACGAACTCGCCTTGCCGACCTATGCGGCGACGGCGTGGTATCACCACAAGCTGCCGGCCAATCCGCCGGACCTTCACGCCCTCCTCGACGAAGTCGAATATTTTGCAATGAACGATTACGCTTCGGCACTCGCGCAGGGCTCGAACCTGCCCGACACCGACCGCGACGCTATTGCGGCCAAGCTGCACGATTATACCGGCCTTGCGGTCGACTATATCAAGAAGGCCGATCTGCGCATCAACGGCGGCGAGTTCGAGAAGACGCTGCAGGACGATAAGGACCTGACGACGGGCCGTCTCGATACGCGCTTTTCGGGTCCGACAATCGATCCTTTGAGCGAAGAAGCCGATTACGATCCGCAATCGGCATCTATCGGCTCGGCCTATGTTTCCGCCTTCAACGACTATGTCCGCAAGGATCTGCATTTCGGCGAAGGCAAAGTCTACAAGCCAGAAATCGATGAAATCGGCGAACACTGGGTCTTCACCCACCAGCCGCCGGGCGCAACCAGCGCACTTTCCAATGCACCCAATGTCATGCCCGATCTGGCGAGCGCGATGAAATACAATCCCAATCTCAAGATTTTGCTGAATGGCGGGTATTTCGATCTGGCAACGCCGTTCTTCGAGGGCATCTACGAAATGCACCATTTGCAGATTCCGCAGAAGCTGCAGGCGAATATCGAATACCGGTATTATGAGTCCGGCCACATGGTCTACGCCCATGAGGCTTCGCTCAAGCAACTGCATGACACTGTCGTCGCCTTCATCCGCAAGACGGACAATGTGAAAGGCAAGTGAACGCCGCTCCGGAGCCTGTACAGGGGATACAGCCGTGACACGATTGAATACGCTGATTGCCGCCGCCTCTCTGCTCGCCCTGACGCAAGGTTGTGCGAGCGATCCGTTGCCCCAAGCCGCCCCCGGAGAACCGCACAGGGCGCAGACCAGCCGCTATTTCCAGCCCGGCGAAAGCACGAGCGAGGGTACAGTGGCGGTCGAAGGCGCTTCGATCGATTATCGTGCGGTGGCGGGAACGCTGATCGTTCATCCCAGGGGCTGGGACGATGCCGCAGACAAGCCGGACGCACGCGACAAGGATTCGACAAATCCGACCGCGGAAGCGGCGATGTTCTACGTGGCCTATTTCAAAAACGGCGAAAACGCCCACACCCGTCCGATTACTTTCGTGTTCAATGGCGGTCCCGGATCGTCCAGCATGTGGCTTCACATGGGCGCGTTCGGACCGCGCCGCATCGTCACGGCCGACGACACCCACACTCCGGCCGCGCCGTACAGACTGATCAATAACGATGCGAGCCTTCTCGATGCGAGCGATCTGGTCTTCATCGACGCCCCGGGAACCGGCTTCGGCCGTGTGACGGGCAAGGACAAGGAGAAAGCCTTCTTCGGCGTCGACCCCGACGTTCACGCCTTCGCGGAATTCTTGACTCAGTTCCTGTCGAAATATGGCCCCTGGAATTCGCCGAAATATCTGTTCGGCGAGAGCTACGGCACGCCGCGCGCCGCCGCCCTCGTCAACGTGCTGGAGATGGAGCATGATGTCGATTTTAACGGCGTGATCCTCCTGTCGCAGATATTGAACTACGATCTGGCAACGGGCGGCGCCGAATTCAATCCCGGGGTCGATCTGCCTTACCAGCTGGCGTTGCCGACCTACACGGCGACTGCGTGGTTTCACCACAAGCTCCCCGACAACAGCAAGGCGCTGGAGCCGCTGCTTGAGGATGTCGAGCATTTCGCGCTGACGGATTATGCGCTGGCGCTCGGCGCGGGCGCCGACCTCGATCCCGAGCGGCGTGCCGCGATCGCGCAAAAGCTGCACGATTATACCGGCCTTCCGGTCGACTACATCATGAAGGCGAATTTGCGCATCGACGGCGGCGAGTTCGAAAAGAATCTGCAAGCCGATACCGACACGACTATCGGGCGCCTCGATACGCGTTTCTCGGGGCCGACGCTCGATCCCTTAAGCAAGTCGGCCGAATATGATCCGCAATCGGCGTCCATCGACTCGGCCTATGTATCGGCCTTCAACGATTACGTCCGCAATGTGCTGCATTACGGCGAAGGCAAGACCTACAACGCGCAAATCGGTCTCTACCGCAGGTGGGATTTTCGCCACACGCCGCCCGGCCGGCGCGATCCGGCACCGCAATCGATGAATGTGATGCCCGATCTCGCCAACGCGATGAAGATCAATCCCGATCTGAAGGTGCAGCTAAATGCGGGATATTACGATCTGGCGACGCCGTTCTTCGAAGGCGTCTACGAAATGCGCCATTTGCCGATTCCGGAAAAGCTGCAATCGAACATCGAATTCAAGTTCTACAAATCAGGCCATATGGTCTACGCGCATGAAGGGGCGCTGAAGCAACTGCACGACAATGTGGCGGCGTTCATTGCGCAGACGGATAATTTGAAGGGCGAGTAGAGAAATGGGCGCACCGCGGCGGCTGGGAAGCCGCCGCGGCCGCAACTCAAATCCGCATCAATCGAACACGCCGTACTCGACTTGCAGAACTTCACCCGTAGCCGTGTTGATCAGCAGGGCGTCGTCGCCGTAGCGCACCCATGTGTAGCCATAGGGCGGGATTTCCAGATCGAACATCCAATAATCGGTGATCCAGTAATCGGGGCCCCAGAAGAGAGCCGGCAGAAAATCGCCGTAACCCCAGTGCCGATAATACCAGCCTTCCGGGCGGTGATACTCGCCCCAGTGGAAACGATGCTCAGCATGGAAATTGCGCTGATAGTCGTGGCGGTCGAATTCGCGCGGGAAACGGTTCCAACCTTCCGGGCGGCGACCGAAGCCGCGTTCGTCGTGGCCAACGAAGTAGCCGGGATGACCGCCCATGCCGCCATAGCCGGGATGACCGCCCATGCCGCCATAGCCGGGGTGACCGCCCGGCCCGCCGAAGTTGGGATGGCCGCCGCCAGGTCCGCCACCGCCGGGGCCGCCACCTGGATGGCCGCCCGGTCCGCCACCTGGGTGGCCGCCGCCGGGGCCACCGCCGGGGCGGCCTGTTTCGTGATGATCATTGTCGGCCAGCAGCACTGGCCTTCCGTCATGCTGCGTTGCAAAGGCGGATGTGGTGAGCATAAGCCCCGCCGCCACAGCCGGTAAAACAAGTCGTTTCATATGTGTCTCCATCTTCCCGCTCGCGAGCCACAGCGGAGGTTTCGGGAACTCGGCTCGAAACTATAATGAACGGAATTGATCGGGCCTCTCTTTGGCGCAAATCAATGCCATTGCGATAATCATTGTCACGCCGGTTATGACGCCCGGCTGAAGCACCTGTTCATGCGCGGTTCATATGGCCGCGCAGGAATTACGAATGATACGCGTTCCTGACCAGATCGTCGACCACGCCGGGATCGGCGAGGGTGGAAGTGTCGCCCAGATTGGCCATGTCGCCTTCCGCGATCTTTCGCAGGATGCGGCGCATGATCTTGCCCGAGCGCGTCTTCGGCAGGCCGGGCGCGAATTGGATCACGTCGGGCCTGGCGATGGGCGAGAGATGCTTCGCCACAAATTGTTTGAGCTCTTCGGCCAAAGCCTCCGACGGCGCCTCACCGACGATGAGTGTCACATAAGCGTAGATGCCCTGGCCCTTGATGTCGTGCGGCATGCCGACGACGGCGGCTTCGGCAACCTTCGGGTGCGCGACCAGCGCGGACTCGATCTCCGCCGTGCCGAGCCTATGGCCCGACACATTGATCACATCGTCGACTCGGCCCGTGATCCAGTAGTAGCCGTCCTCGTCGCGACGGCATCCGTCGCCGGTGAAATATTTGCCGCGATACGCTTTGAAGTAGGTGTCGATGAAGCGCTGGTGATCGCCATACACCGTGCGCATCTGGCCCGGCCAGGAATCGAGCAGCACGAGATTGCCGCTCGCCGCGCCTTCGAGTTCCTTGCCGTCGGCATCGACAAGCGCCGGCCGGATGCCGAAGAGCGGCTTCGTTGCCGAACCGGGCTTGAGCGCGGTTGCACCCGGCAGCGGCGAAATCAAGATGCCGCCGGTTTCCGTCTGCCACCACGTATCGACGATCGGGCAGCGGGAATCCCCGACGTTTCGATAATACCAAAGCCACGCTTCGGGATTGATCGGCTCGCCGACGGAGCCCAGCAGGCGCAGCGATTTGCGGCTCGTTTTCGTCACGGGCGATTCGCCCTCGCGCATCAGCGCGCGGATCGCCGTCGGCGCGGTGTAGAAGATGTTGACCTTGTGCTTGTCGACGACCTCCCAGAAGCGCGAGGAGGTCGGGTAGTTCGGCACGCCTTCGAACATCAGTGTGGTCGCGCCGTTGGCGAGCGGGCCGTAGACGATGTAGCTGTGGCCCGTCACCCAGCCGACATCCGCGGTGCACCAATAAATGTCGCCGTCGTGATAGTCGAAGACGTAGCGATGCGTCATCGCGGCGTAGAGCAGATAGCCGCCGCTGGTGTGGAGCACGCCTTTGGGCTTTCCGGTCGAACCGCTGGTGTAGAGGATGAATAGCGGGTCTTCGGCGCCGATTTCCAACGCTTCGCATTTGGCCGGCACCTGCTTGGCCGCTTCATGATACCAGACATCGCGCCCCTCATGCATCAGCACCTTGCCGCCGGTGCGCTTGACGACGAGCACCGTCTTCACGTCCGGGCATTGGGTGAGCGCGAGATCGGTGTTTTTCTTCAAGGGGATCGGCCGGCCGCCGCGCAGGCCTTCGTCCGCGGTCACCACCACGGTGCTGGCGCAATCCAGGATGCGGCCGGCGAGACTGTCCGGCGAGAAGCCCGCGAAGACGACCGAATGGACCGCACCGATGCGCGCGCAGGCGAGCATCGCGTACGCGGCTTCCGGGATCATCGGCAGGTATAGTGTGACGCGGTCGCCCTTTTTCACGCCATGCGCTTTCAGGACATTGGCAAAACGGCAGACCTCGTCGTGCAGTTCGGCATAGGAGATGGCGCGCGATTCCCTCGGGTCGTCGCCTTCCCACAGGATTGCGGTCTGTCTGGCGCGTTTCGGCAGATGACGGTCGACGCAATTCGCCGCGACGTTGAGCGTCCCGTCCTCGAACCATTTGACGAAGAAATCATCCGGGTCCCAGGAGACGTTCTTCACTTTGGTGAACGGCTTGATCCAATCGATCCGCTTGGCTTCGTCGCGCCAGAACCCTTCCGGATCCCGGATCGAACGCGCATAGAGTTCTTCGTATTTGTGGGCGTCGATAAAGGCGCGGCGCTGCCACTCTTGCGGCACGGCGATCATGCTGTCCGACATGGCGTTTCCCCGGGAGTCTTATTGGCGGCGATCTTGGCCGCTCCCCGCGAACGATTCAAGGCGGCGGGGCAAGTATGGTCGCGGCGGGCTGCGTTGCGTCAAGACGGCCGTTTAGGCGGAGCCGTGGCGCAGCGACCTGTGGTGCCCGCCCAGCGTGCGCAAGCGTATCGAACGCGCCAAGCTGCCAAAGGGCGTGGCGTGAAGAGGGGCTTCGAGGCCACACTTGACCATAACGTTGGAAATGGCGAGTCGTGTCCGACAGCGAAGTGCGGATCAGGGATATGGCCCGAAAGAAGCAGTGGATGCAGACGGCTCGTGCGGTTCGGCGGGGGCCAAGTGACGAGGTAGAGAAGCAGGTGATCGTTGCCGCATGCGAGACCTTTATTCGTGATTTTTTGAAGCCAACTTTTCTGCAGGAGATCAGGCCGACCGAATGGAACTATGTCGTCGACATCCGCGGTGCGTGGGCAGGTGGGCGGTATCGCTTCATGCAGCGCTACAGGTCGGGCATGGAACATAATCGTGGTGAGGAGTTCGACGCGCCCTTCGCCCGGATCGACCGCATGGGGCGGGACCGTTTCGACATCTACTGGATGCGGCATACGGGGAAATGGTGGCGGCTCTATACGGGCGTGACGCTTGTCAAAGCACTGCGCATTCTTGAAACAGACGGCATATTGCACCCACACTAAACGCTGCCGGCAGCATCTCGACGGATTCGTCGTCCATCATTGCCGGGGCGCAGCGGAGGCAGCGATTGAGCGAGTACCAATATTACGAGTTCCAGGCGATTGACCATCCGCTTGGCGAGGCGGATCGGCAAGCGCTCCGGAATTTGTCGACACGGGCGCGGATCACAACCACAAGTTTCACGAACTCTTACGAGTGGGGTGACTTCAAGGGCGATCCGGTCAAGCTCATGGCGCGCTGGTTCGACCTGCATCTCTATCTCGCGAATTGGGGTACGCGCCGGCTCATGATCCGGCTGCCGAAACGTCTGATTGACCGCAGACTTATTGACCGCGTCGTTAGCAATGTCGAGTGCGCCACGCTGCTTGTTGCCGGCGAGAACCTGATCCTCGACATCACGCGCGATGAGATAGAGCCCGGCGAAGATTGGGACGACGGCTCGGGCTGGCTCGCGGCGCTGGCGCCGCTGCGGGCCGATGTGGTCGCAGGCGACCTGCGGCTCTTCTATCTCCTTTGGCTGACGGAGGTCGAGGCCGATGCGTTCGAGGCGGGCGAACGTGAGCCGATGCCGGGGATCGGACCGATGACGGGGGCGCTCGAAGCATTCGCGGAGTTCTTCGGCATCGATCCCTATCTTGTGCAGGCGGCTGCCGAACGCTCCGCCGACGCGGCTTCACCGGATGCTGCCCGAAAGGCAGTCGCGGCGATGACCGATCGCGAGAAGACAGAATGGCTCGTGCGGCTGTTCGACGGCGATCCGCATGTGGCCGGCGAGTTGCGGGCCGTGGTTCGCAAGCGCCTGGGGTCCAATGCCGGCGCTCCACCGGTTGCCGCACGCACCGTCCGAGAATTGCGAGCCCGTGCGCGCGCGATCCGCCTCGCCGGCGAGCGCGTGCAAGCCGAGCAGGCCGCCGCGGAACGGAAACGGCGGGCGGACGAAGCAGAGAAAGCCCGTCGCGCAAGGCTCGACGCAATCAAGCGGCGGGGCGAAAGTGTATGGCGTGAGATCGAGACCGAAATCGAACGCCGCAACGCCTCCGGTTACGACAACGCGGTGGGCCTTCTCACCGACCTGCGCACGATCGCCGAGGAACAGGGGACGATGGAGGACTTCGCTCACCGCCTCCGCACGCTCCGTGAGCGGCATGTTCGGAAAGAACGCTTCATCGAACGGTCGGCGGCGATAAGATAGTGCATATTTGGCGGGCTAGGTGGGACGACGATGCCCATATGTACCCTGCGGTATTATGAAGGATGAACGACAGAGCCGTTTTTCCGGTGCATCTTCAGTTCGACGTTACAGGACGTTGCTCTTCCCGAGATTGCACGGTTCGCACAGGGTTTGAAGATTCTCCTCAATCGTTTCGCCGCCACGGCTCCATGGGGTTATATGGTCAACGTGAAGCGTGAGGCCCGGCGTTAACGCGGGACTTGCTCCGCAGGCGCAACATGAGAAATTATCCCGCTTCATTACACGGAACCGCAACCTGAGAGAGGGATCGCGCCCGGTTCGGTGACCGGTGGCGGCTTCGCTCGGACTTGGCGGACGCGCGTCTTTTGCATTTGCGTATGCGACGAACTGGGTTAGTGCGTCTACCCAGTTTCGAAACCGACGCTTATAAGGTCCCTGCGAAATTTTGGAAGGCGGGCGGGTTAGTTCCGCGAGGCGTGGTTGCCGTCCATAATGCTCCCAGAGGCGCATGATGTTCTCGAACAGGCGGTCGTCCGGTATGTTGAGTTCGTTAGCGATCTCCAGGCCAGCGGCGATGACGGCTTTGTTCCAATTGCCAAAGCGCCTTGATGCGGTGCGGGGATCGTACTTTCCAAATTCTGAATATAGTCTCTGGGAGACGACATTCGTGCCGGCGAGCTTAGCCACACTTCGGATATCGGAGATTAATTCCTCATCAGAAACCGGCGCGCCGGGAACACGTTCAAGCTGAAATTTCAATTCGCTCATCGCCCATGACCTCAAATCGCGATTCTGGTTTCGATGGCATCGTAATCGGCGCACAGGCCTGTGTTGGTCGCGTCGAGAAGTCCGGCGGCCGTCAGCGCTTGGACGTCGGCATGGACGTTGCTGTAGTCGCGCCCGAGTGCCTTCGCCAAGGCGCGTACGCTGGGGACCTTGTGGCGGCGGACATAGTGAAGCAATTCCATCCGCTTGCCGGTCAGAACGCGTGCGAGAGCATCCCAGCTTTCGAAGGTCAGATGGCGCTCATGGAAGGTTTTGCCGCGCTCCGCGCGATGCCAGGCATCGACGAAGCGACGTGCCGCTTCATCTTCCATCGCGCCGCCGACCGTGATCTTCACTTTGCTCATTTGCCACCTCGTAATGTCCGCACATCGGACCAAAAATCGGCCATCAATTGCTCGACCGTGCTGAATGCGTAAATGGTCTCGACACCCGCGAAATGCCGGTGATCGCCTTTGCCGCGCTCGTTGTCGTAACCGACCTCCCTTTTGCCCGGACGGCCATAAAACAGCGAATATTTCAGGCCATGGGTTGACGGCGGAACCGGCGACGGAACGCGCCAGAGTACCATTTCCACGATCGCTCCGTCGTCATAGTCGATGCGTTGGCGGAAGAGCAGTTCGGCCTTCATCAAGCGTCTATGATGGTCACATAAACCATATGGCGTCAAGGGCCATTTTACCGGCGATTTCCGAACGTGGCGAACATGTTGTTATGCGGGAGGGGGTGATCCCATAACGACGTTCAAAATCACATCGTCAGCTATGAGGACTTGAAGCCTCGACAGAAGCGGGACTCTTATGCGAGCGAGGAAGACGAAAGTCGAAAGAGAAGCGTCCATGCAGCTCCAATTGTCGTCCTGGCCGGAAGTCGAAGCCTATCTCGCCAAATCCAAGGCGATCCTGATTCCGATCGGCTCGACCGAGCAGCACGGGCCGAACGGGCTGTTGGGCACCGATGCGTTGTGCGCGGAGATCATCGGCCGGCGCGCCGGCGACGAGGCCGGCATCCTTGTCGGTCCGACCTTCAATGTCGGCCAGGCGCAGCATCACATGGCGTTTTCGGGCACCATCACGCTCAGGCCGTCGACCATGATCGCCGCCATGCTCGACTGGGCGCAATCGCTCGTCCATCACGGCTTCGAGCACCTCTATTGGCTGAACGGCCATGGCGGCAATGTCGCCACGATCAACGCGGCGTTTTCCGAGATGTATCATGGCGTCACTTTCAGCAGGGATGCGGCGCCGGGTTCCAACCGCCCGTCCTTGCGCTGCATGCTGCGCAATTGGTGGGAGCTGCCGGGCGTGAACGAATTGTGCCGCGAATTGTTTCCGGTCGGAGAGGGGACCCATGCGACGCCCTCGGAAGTCTCCGTCACCTATTTCGGCTATCCGCAAGCGCAGAAGCGCGTCGAGATGAATCCGAGGATCGCTCCTGTTGGTACCTTCTACGATGCCGAGGATTATCGCAGGCGCTTTCCCGATGGTCGCATCGGTTCCGATCCTGCCCAGGCGAGCGCCGAAGCGGGCGCCAGAATCGTAGCTGCGGCTGTCAAGGGCGTTATCGCCGAATTCGAACGCTTCGCGCAGTCGTAAGGTTCGCCTTTTCCGGTGTTGCGTTCGCGCCGCTGCGTCAGCTCTTCTGCAGCGTAACGGTTGCCGAATCCGGCGCTTTTTTTGTCGCTTCCGTGTTGGCAAAATTGCGGCGAACGGCGGCGAATGCCCGCAGTTGATCGTCGACCAGGCGATTGATGCTGCCCTCGGGGAAATTTCCGGTCGGCATTCGTTGTCCGGCCGGACATCCGGTCAACAACTCCAGGGCTTCGTCGACATTGGTCACCGCGTAGACCGCGAATTGACCCGCCGCGCACGCCGCCACGATTTCGGCCCGCAGCATGAGATGCTGGATATTGCTGCGGGGAATGATGACGCCTTGCGTCCCGCTGAGGCCGCGCGCCTTGCAGATGTCGAAGAAGCCTTCGATCTTTTCGTTGGCGCCGCCGATCGCCTGGACTTCACCGAGTTGATTCACCGAACCCGTCGCCGCCAGATCCTGCCGCAGCGGCAGTTCGGCCAAGGCCGACAACAGCGTACACAGTTCGGCCAGCGAGGCGCTGTCTCCCTCGACGCCGCCATAGGACTGCTCGAGGACGAGACTTGCCGATAGCGACATCGGCACGTCGAGCGCATAGCGGCCGGAAAGAAATCCCGAAAGAATAAGGACACCCTTGGAATGCAGCGGCCCGCCGAGCGCGACCTCGCGTTCGATGTCGGTGACCGTGCCCGCTCCCGGCCGTACGCGCGCGGTAATGCGCGAGGGCCGGCCGAAGCGGAAGCCGGCAAGTTCGGAAACGCTGAGGCCATTCATCTGGCCGACGCGATTGCCCGTGGTCTCGATCAATGCGATGTCGCGCAGGATCGCTTCCTGCGTCCGTTCGCGCAGCCGCGCCGCGCGGTGTTCTCTTTCGTTCAGTGCCCGTTGGACATCGTCCCGGGACATAATGGCGTGGCCCGCAACTTTCGCCCAATGATCGGCTTCGACGAGGATGTCGCGAATGGCGTCGGCCACGACGACGAGCTTGTCCGCATCGTCCGCCATGCGGGCGGAATGTTCGATAAGGAGCGCGACGCCGGAACGATCCATCGGTTTGAGGCCGTCGCGATGGAGAATATCGGCGATCGAGCGGGCGAATAGAACCTCGCTCTCGCTTGAGCGCCCGATATCATCGTCGAAATCCGCCAGTAGCTTGAAATGCTCGCCGAACTCCGGATCCACCTGCGACAGGATGTGATAAAGCAGGCGCTCGCCGAGCAGCACGACGCGGACTTTCAACGGAACGGGGTCCGGCTCCAGCGAAACCGTCCCCGTCAATCCCATGAAGCGGCCGACATCTTCGATGACGATTTCGTGGTTGCGCAAGGCGCGTTTGAGGGCAGGCCAACTGAAGGCTTCAGACAACAAATTGCGGGCGTCCAGGATCAAATATCCGCCATTGGCGCGGTGCAGCGCGCCCGGTTTGATCAAGCGGAAATTGGTCGACAACACGCCTTGCCGGGCGAGATATTCGCTGCGCCCGATAAGATTGATCAGGGTGGGATGGCTTTCCTCGACAACGGGCGCTCCCTGCATGTCCGGTCCGTGCGCGACAAGGACGTTGACCTCATAGCGTTCGAACAGGCTGGCGCCCCCCTCGATCGGCGCTTCTTCACTGTCGCTCTTCAGGAAGAACATCGGGAAGCTGTCGATCAGGTTTTCTCGCACACGGTCGAGATGCGCGACGATCTTCGGCAAATCGGAGAATTTTGTCCTTACCTCATCGATGGAATGGCTGACGGCCTGACTTGCCGTTTCCCGGTTGAGAGCCCGCAACTGGTCGCGCCGCTCCTTTTCGATCCCGGGAATTTGTCGCAGCACGTGCTCGAGATCTTTATCCAGCGCCGCGATGTCCCGCTGCACCCGTTTCTGCTGGTCTTCCGGCCAGGTGTTGAATTGCTCCGGCTCCACGATCTGGCCGCCCTTGGCCGGCGCGAACGCAAAGCCGGAAGGCGTGCGGACAATGAAAATGTTTTGGGCTTTCGCCTTTTCGCCGAGCGCCTCGAACAGATCGGTCTGCTTCTTGCGCGCAGCATCGTCGATGGCGGCATGCCTCGTCTGATAATCGTCGCGCTCGAAAGCCGCCGGAAGTGCGAGTTTCAAATCGCCGATCAGCGCATGCATGGAAGCGCAAAAGGCCGGCGCCTTGCCGGGCGGCAAGTCGATCGCAATCGGCTGATGCGGGTTCGAAAAATTGTGAACATAGACCCAATCGGGCGGTGTCGCCGCATTGTGTGCCGCTTGACCCAGAATGGCGCGCACGGCTTGGCGGATTGCGGTGCTGTTCGGACCCGTCACGAACAGATTGAAACCTGCGGCGTCGATCTGCGTCGCCAGCGCAAGCGCATCCTCTCCCCGCTTCTGGCCGATGAGACCTTCTGCCGGTTCAACCTCCGCCGTCGAGATGAATGTCAGGCCCGAAAGATCGGCCGGCCGATAAAGGGCGGCTGCGGGCAACGGCGTTGCCGCCGACACGGCGGTGCCTTCGCCGGCGCTGGGCGAAACGCTCTTCGGTGCCGCCGCGGTCAGACCGCCCGCGACGGGCTGGCCGCCTTGATCGTCCGCTTTGGTGCGCGTTTGGACCGACAATGATTCATTTGCGACGGACATAAATATCTCGCTCCCCGCAGTGGCGAATGTCTCATAGAATGAAGCCCCCGAGAAATCGTTGTTCTACCTCAATTCTCACCCGGTCGCTCAAGCGTGCGGCGGGAAGGGTGGCACTAACGCGACGGCCATGTCCAGCTTGGTCCGGCCCCATCGCGCACATGCGTCTCGCCAAGCTCCTTCTCCAATATTACCGGCGTGCAGGTGCGTTCCTCGTTGAGCGCAGATACCAAAGTCTCGGAGTGGGACACAAGGACGATCTGCGATCGTGTCGATACGGCGGCGATCAGCCGTGCCAGCGGTGCGAGCAAATCCGGATGCAGGCTTGCTTCCGGTTCGTTGAGAATCATAAGCTCCGGCGGTCGCGGCGTCAGCAGCGCGGCAGTCAGCAACAGATAACGCAGCGTCCCGTCCGACAGCTCGGACACATGCAACGGGCGCAGCAGCCCATGCTGGTGCATCCGGACTTCGATGTAGCCGTCACCCCCGCCGACTGTGACGCTTCCGCCCGGAAACGCATCGCCAATCGCATCGTGCAACGCATTTGGATCACCGATCGCCACGATGGTCTGGATGGCGGCGGCGAGATCGGACCCGTCATTGGCTAGCACGGGTGTATAGGTGCCGATTTGCGGTTTGCGCGCGAGGGCGTCACGATCAGTGCGCCATTGATCGTAGAATCTCCACGCCCGCATGTGCTCGCGCAACAGCAGCAATTCGGGCGCGTCGCGCGGATCGGCGCAATGGGTCAGCATGCTGTCATACGGCGCCAACTCCGTCGTCACCTCGCGCCATTCGCCCGCCTCGCCGCGGATTCGCACGTGTGGACCGCGCCGCTCTGCAAATGCCCGCGCGCGGCTCAATATTTCGCCGGTCCACACGCTCTCGATCTTGATATCAGGATCGTTCGGAAAAGGAGAACTCCCTTTGACTGGCAGGCCCAGATCAACGGCATAACCATAGTCCTCGGCAGAAAATCCCAGTTTGAGCTGAATCGGATTCTTGCGGACGGTACCTTCGATCGCTTGCACGCCCGTTTTCATCGTACGCGAAAACGCTTCCGGGCCAGCCCACAACGTCGATTGCAACCCGCCTTCCGCGGCGAGCGATTGGATGATCCGTCCCTGGGCAATATCCGCCAACAGCTTCAACGCGCGATAAAGGCTCGACTTGCCGCTGCCGTTGGCGCCGGTCACCACATTCAAGGGCCCGAGTTCCAGCGTGATATTGCGCAGGGAGCGATATCCCGAGACGGCAAGTCGCGTTATCATGGGATACAGTTTCTTTGCGTTTCCGTTGCGCGATCTTGCCAGCGCTGGCGCAATCGTGTAAAGAACAAAAAAGGAACGAAATCGCCATTCCTCGGGCCGATAGGCCTGACCTAAGGCGCGCTGGCGCAAGCGATGGGCGTGCCGCGCAAGCATGCCGACGAATTGCGCAATGATCGCAGAACGGTGACCACGCCGACCGCGATCATCTTCGCCCGCATCTTCGGCAACGGCCCGGAGTTTTGGCTGAATGGGCAACGGTGCAGCGATCTGCGGGCGGAGCGCCCGGAGGTGCCAGACGAAACTGGACAGCTTGCCGTCACTACGAATCGGTGAAAGAATTTTTGAATATTTGGCGGTTGGTCCTGGATAAATATCCGGGCCCGGCGCTGCGACTCGGCCCCTAGTAATCTGGGGCAATATCCGATGTGTATTCTTAGAAAGAATGATGTTGCAGAAAAGTAAGACGCGGCCAAGCCCCGGCTCTCGCCCTAAACGGCGCACACGTCGCTCTCCGGAAGATTTGACGAACCGTATCATCCAAGCGGCCGCCGAGGAGTTCAAGCGCGTTGGATATGCGGGGGCGACGACCGCAGCGATCGCCCGCAAGGCCGGCGTGACGGAGGCGCAGCTCTTCCGATATTTTGGCTCCAAATCCAACCTGTTTCGTGAATCGATTTTCAAGCCATTGGACGAGCACCTTCTGCACTTTACCAAAGAACACTTGCCCGATGCCGCCAACAACCCGGACTTTAAGGGGAACGCGGCTCTATACATGGGCGAGCTTCAGAGGTTTATCGTCGAAAACAGACATATGATCACCTCACTTGTCGTGGCACAGACCTATGAAACCGAGGCAGGGCAAGGCGTCGGTGCAATTGGCAGTCTCGAAAAATACTTCGATCGCGGTGCGGCGATCATGAAGAGTCAAGGAGGGCAGAACCTTAAGGTCGACCCCAAGCTGATGGTGCGGGTCTCGTTTGCCGCGGTGCTCGCCTGCGTCATGTTCTGGGACTGGATATTTCCGCCCAGCCTGGCGAGCGACGAAGAGATAAAAAGCGCTATCCATGATTTCGTGCTCGAGGGCATCAGCGCCAATTCTGATTGAAGGCGAAAGGCTTCGTGACGGCGAGGCCGTTCGGGGGGCTTAAGGGCGTCCTCGGCATGGAAGGTATCAGCGCCGAAGCAAGCCCCGGAGCACCGTGCGGGCAAACGGATAGCGGTTGCTCGCGAAACGTCGCGACCAAGCAAAAAGCTAGAAATGGCGGTGAGCGCAGACGAGAACCGATAGCCTGGTCTGCATCCGCGCACACAATTTGCGGTTAGTCCTTCGCCAGCAGCAGGGCCGCAGCGAGCGGCCCGCCGCCCGATGTGGCGATGGCGACGCGCGGATCACCGGGAATCTGGCGGGCACCGCCTTCACCACGCAATTGCACAACCGCCTCATAGGCATAACCAAAGCCGTGCAGACGCCCCCAACCAAGTTGTCCACCGCCCGTGTTCATGGGCAGCTCGCCGTCGCGAGCAATGCGCTTGCCGCCTTCGATGAAACGCCCGCCTTCGCCGATGTCACAGAAGCCCAGCCCCTCTAGCCAGGTGATCGGCTGAAAAGCGAAGCCGTCATAGAACTGGACCGTGTCCACATCTTTGGGTCTGTAATCAGTGTGACGCCACAGGTCTCTGCCGGTCGGATAGGCGCTGGCCCATTCGGGTTGGTCCCAGCTCTCACGCTCAACCGAGCCGGACGATGCGGCGATGCGGATCGGCGTGGTTTTTACCTCGTCGATCGCGTCGCCAGCCGACACGATCACGACGGTCGACGCATCGGTAAAGCGGTCGCAATCATAAAGACAGAACGGCGTGGAAATCATCCGCGCAGACATATACTCATCCATCGTCAATGGCTTTTTGATGATGGCGCGCGGGTTGACGGCGGCGTTCGCATGGTCGTTGAGCGCGACCTGAGCCAACTGTTCGCGTGTCAGGCCATAACGCTTCATATGCCGCGTCGCATATTGCGCGGTCCAGTTGGCAGCCGAATACGCATAAAATGGAACGGTCCATTGTCCGTCGCCCCCGACCTCCTTGCGATTCATCGGCGGATATTCGTCGGGGCGCGCCAGCGCCGCGGCCTCATACACCGTACGAAAACACAGCACATGGCGCGCGGCGCCGGTCTTTACGGCCATCGCCGCCAGTTCTATCGCACCCAGCTGCGCCGTCAGTTCGCCGCCACCCATACGCCAAGTCGTCTTTAGGCCGAGCATCTCGATGACTTCGCTCGACGATACCGGCGAGAAGCCCATGAACAAATGCATCTTGCCTGGATAGGTCGCCACACCGTCGATCTGTTCGCGGGTGAGACCGGAATCGTCAAGGGCCTCGCGCACGGCGTCCAGTGTCAGTCCCAACGGTGAGCGCGTCAGCCGAACGCCAACTTCGGACATTCCGATACCGGTAATATAGGCGTCTTTGCTTGCCATGGATCAATCGACCTTCTCGAACAGAGGATACCAGATGCCGCCCTGCTCCTCGAAAGTGACATGTACCTTGTCGTCGATATCGACTTTATCGACCGGGCATCCCACGATATTCGTGGTCAGACAGACACCGGGCACGCCGTCCAGCTTCACGCGGGCGATAATGTAGGGGACGTCCAGCCACGGCATCCATTTCTGATGGTTGACGGTATAGCTGTCGATCACACCGGTCCCGGCCACGGCTTCGGGCGCCATGTTTTCGGACTGGCAGTGCCGACAAATCTGGCGCGGCGGATGTGTATATTGACCGCAATCACGACACTTCATGATATTGAGCTTGCCTTCTGCCCCTCCGGTCCAGAACGGGCGATTATCGGCATCGAGCATCGGTCGTGCGCGCGGAGAACTCATCGGGCAGCATCCCACAAAAGGTGAAGTTCATCGGGGCCCCAGACATGACCGCCGTGATAACGGACGGGCTTCTGGGGATCGATCCGGAATCCGGACAGGCGCGAGAGCATCTGTTCGTAAAGTATCTGCAATTCGGTGCGCACCAGATGCGAACCCAGGCAGCGGTGCGGACCCGCGCCAAAAGCGATATGAACCCTGTTTTCCCGCGCGAGCTCGAATTCCTCCGGTGTCGGGAATTCGGCAGGGCTCAATGTGGCACTGTAAGGCATAAGAGGGCACCATGGTTGAAAGTGAAGCCGGGCGACGTTTGTGACCTATCCGCTCAGCGTTTATCGCAACCGTGTCAGGAACGTCCGCCATTCTTTTTTGCGCCTGGCATGGCGCTCAACGTATCAAGCGATCCGGTGAATAGGCCTCCAGAAAGCTCCTGATCGGGTTGTGAAAGGTCAGTCTCATAGAACCGTTCACAAGGAACTGACGGCTTCTTGATATCGACTGCATGTAGCCGCGTTTCGAGATCGCCGAGAGTGCGGGCCGCCGCTTCCCCCATCCCGCAAAACCGCGCGAGCGGATGCTCCAAAGCCTTTCCATCAGCATCATCAATAGGTAGTGTGCGCTATCTTAAGCGGGCGTTCGGCTTTGGAGCAAGCTCTTTCTGTCATGCGAAAAAGTGGTCGCGATCGTTGGGAATTGACCTAACCGCTCACGCGCCCGGGCAGACATGTCGGGGCACGTTAGCCGCTCGAGCCCTAGCGCCTGGTGGCGCACTGGTGTTCCGTGTCCGCCAAAGGGCCAACCCGATTTCAGCCTGCGTGTATCAACGCGAGGACAAGCGGCCGAAACAGTCACGTTCCGCCACGTTAATGCATCTGTGCGCCACGCTTCCGTCGCCTCCTTTGCGGGAGTTCGGCATCATCTCAGGACAATCCTCAGCACTGACGTATTGCCGCGAAGCGCACGCCGTGCGGTAATTCGCCGGTCTTTCCAAATCGGGTCTGATCGCCAAACAATGTCTGATCGAGCACCGGGCAAGAGCCCAAAAGCATCGCTGGAGCGATGCTCAGCACACTTATCCTATCCGTCTGACGCAAACAGGTGAAATGCAATCGAACTCGTAAACGACAGGAGGCAATGAGTGGGCAAAAATATTGTCATTACCGGTGCTGGTTCGGGATTGGGACGCGCTGTAGCACGGCGCCTTGCTGCTGACGGCGATACGATTATTCTTCTTGGACGGACCCTGTCCAAGGTTGAAGCGGTAGCCAATGAGCTGGGTGAGCCATCCTTCGCGGTGAAGTGCGATGTAGCATCCCCCGATTCCGTGCGCACGGCCTTTGCCAGGATTGCCGAGCGGCATGCGACAATCGATGTACTTATCAACAATGCCGCGGTATATCAGCCGCTTCTTGTCAAAGACGCAACGGATGAGCAGATTGGAACCGCGCTGATGACCAATTTCGCCGGTCCGATATATTGCTCGCGTTCGGCGATCCCGATGATGGAAAGGGGCGGTCACATCATCAATGTCAGCAGCGAAACGGTGATGTTGCCCCATGCGATGTTTGCGCTCTATCAAGGCAGCAAATCGGGCTTGGAGCGCTTCTCCGAGGCTCTGCGTGCGGAACTCATGCCGGACGGAATCCGGGTGACCGTGGTTCGTGCGGGAGCGATGATGGACGAAGATTCGGCATGGAAGGTCGATCCCAATGTCGTGCGGCGTTTTGCCGAAGAAAATTTCAAGCGTGGTATTGATCAGCGTGCCCGGCCGGTCAGTCCGTTTACCTCGGTTGTGGGACTGTTCCGCACGCTCATTGACCTCCCGGCCGAGGTAAATGTACCTCAAATCATGTTAGAAGCCCGCTACCCGTGAGTTTCTACGGCCGAATTCCTAGCCGAGACCGCCGCCGAAATCAGAATGCGTGAAATAGGAGAAGCCAAATAATGTCCATACTTCCCGAAGCCAAGCTCTATATCGACGGCGTGCTGCGGCGTGCTGCCGGAGACAAGACATATGACAGAATCGGCCCATGGACCGGAGAGCCGGTCGGTAAAGCGGCGGACGCGTCGCCCGAAGATGTCGAAGCAGCGGTTGCTGCCGCACGCCGCGCGTTCGACAAGACCGATTGGTCTACCAACCACGCGTTTCGCCTCGAGCTCGTGAAAAAGCTCTACGGCCTGCTGGAGGCCAACCATGAACGTCTCGCGATGCTGGCCCGGCATGAAGCGGGCGCTGCGATGGGCGCGGTTCAACGTGCTCAAGTCGACATGGCGCTCGGCGGCTACAAGGACCTCATTTCGCTCTTCCCACAGGTAAAATGGCAAAAGGACTACGGCGAGGCTGGCCCTGCCCAATATCGGAGCCACCGCAAGGTTCTCTATGAGGCCATTGGCGTCGTCGGCGCGATCACACCGTGGAACGTGCCGCTCTACGTCAATATCGGCAAGGTTGTACCGGCGCTCCTTGCAGGATGTACCGTCATCCTGAAGCCGGCACCGAATACGCCGGGAATGGGTGCGATCTTTGGCGAGCTGGCCGCCGAAGCGGGCTTCCCAGCCGGTGTACTCAACGTCGTGACAGGCGCCGATCCGGTCATGGCAGGCGAGATGCTGGTTACCCACCCGCGCGTGGATCTGATCAGCTTCACCGGTTCCGCCGCCGTAGGCAGGCGGATCATGGAAAAGGGCGCGCCCACGCTAAAGCGCGTGTTCCTGGAACTGGGCGGCAAGTCGGCGAAGATCGTCCTCGATGACGCCCCCAATTTCGCGCAGGAAGTGGCTTCGTCGATGCTGATCTTCCATGCGGGCCAGGGCTGCGCCGTGCAGTCGCGCCTGCTGGTGTCGAGGAACCGCTATGCAGAGGCGGTCGAGGTGCTTCGCCGAGCCTATGCCGGCTTTGGCGACAACTGGGGCAAATTTGACGAGCCTTCGCATATGATGGGACCCGTCATCTCCCGCAAGCAGATGGAACGTGTGAAGGGCTATATCGATCTCGGCGTAAAGGAAGGCGCAACGCTGCTGGCGGGGGGCAACCTTCGCCCGGACAAGGGCCCAGGCTTTTTCATCGAGCCGACCTGCTTCGTCGATGTGACCAATGATATGCGTATCGCGCAGGAGGAAATCTTCGGCCCCGTGCTGGTAGTTATCCCTTATGAGGATGAGGAGGATGCGATCCGCATCGCCAATGACAGTGAATACGGCCTTTCGGGCGGTATTGCTTCGGGCGACCTTGACCGAGCGATGCGCATCGCCGAACGAATCCGCGCAGGCACGGTCAGCGTCAATGGCGGTATGTGCATCGCGGGCGATTTGCCGTTCGGCGGTTACAAGGCCAGCGGCATCGGCCGTGAATGGGGCGTAGAAGGCATCGAGGAATTTCTCGAGACCAAGGCGATCGCCTACAAGGTATGATTGTCCGGGCCGGATTGGCAGCATGAGCAGAGGCGGGATGAGATGTCATCCCGCCGGCAATGCTTGCCCCGAATATAAGACGGCTCATTAGCTCTTGTTCAACGTTACAAGCGCGCCGTCATTGGCTGCAGATTCGCGTATGGCGTCGAGCACCTCCATGCAGGCGAGGCTATCCTCGCCCTTTATGCCGCCACCTGTGACGATCGCGACCCGGCCGTCAAAATCATATCCGTCCACGGTCATGCAATTACCAAGCTCTCCGCTCTATTTCTTCCTCACCAGCGGCGTCGGAGTTGGGCCGCGCGCACGCGCGCCCGAAGCTCGGCGGCGCGCTCTGCGGGGGGGACGGTTAGCGTGTCGTGCGGCAGATGATCGCGCAGCGCGGCGAGCGGTACGCGATTGATGGTGGGTGTAGGGCTGCTGTCGCAATCGTACCACCGGCCATAGATGGTGCCCTGTTTGAAACCGGCGGGATCAAGCCAGTTGGGCACTCCCGGGTCTTTCAGCGCGATGACGGCGCGCAGCTTGCCATCCGAGCTGATCTTGGCCGTCGCGCCATTGAGGCTGCTCAGGCGATAGACATACTCGACGGCGTTGAAATAGGGATCATTGAGCTGGAAGTTCCAATAGGGACGGACTTTCGGCAGTTCGGTTTCGATGATCAGCGCTTCGCCGTCATCAAGCTCGAACACGGCCGGCAAATAGACCTGCTTCGAAAGGGCGCCCTGGTAACGCACCGGCTCGAAGACGTTGACGCCGACACGTTCCTTGATCCCGTTCTGCATCCCAAAGAACATCTTGGTCGCGCGTCCTGGAAACTTGGTCATCAGCCTGATGCGTTCGATGATCTCGTCGGGGGTGAGACGCGCCTTCGGCGGGACAGGGTCGAGGCATTCGATCGAAAGCTGTGGATCGCGCTCCTTGGCCCAGTCATAGCTTCGGTAGCGCACCATCATGACATTCGCCTGCCGGGCCATCGGGGCCCAATTGCCCGTATAGCCTGTGGGCCGCTCGGTGCTGAACAAGACTTCAAACTCGCCATCCGGACCAATTTTGAGATCCCGGTCGTCCAGATCGTTGTAATGACCGACCTCGGCGACGTCATCGATCATGCCTGACACGCCGCGTTGCGTATTGATCGTCAAAAGCTTCACCGTGCCGCGATTTCCTGCGACGCGGTAAGTGAGGTCGCCGCGGATCGGACAATAGAGATAGATGTCGTCGGGGTTTGGCTGAAGCGTATAAACCGGGTTCCACAATGGAGCCCAGTCGGGATGTTCGGGATCGGCATGAAAATAGGCGAAGTACGCGTATGACAGGTTCATCATGATCTGCCGATAGACATCGGCGCGATACTGCAGATCATCGGGACGCCAGGTGTTCGCCAGCTCCCGAACGGCATCCTCAAGACCTGTCAGATATTCGAGGATCGTGGGACCGATCGTGGTGCTCATGTCAGATGCCTTTGCTGATCGAAAACGCTATCGACGGGCGCAAGGGATGCTGCCGCCCAAGCGAACGACTATGAGATAGTGAATGCTATCTTATTGCGGGTGGGCGTGGGCTGCAACCCTCAAAGGGAGACGTCCGGTTTGCTTGGTTGCGAGCCATTGTTCACCGAAAGGGGAGGAACGCTTGTCCTCTCTTCCGTGAGCGGGCCACGCGCGGTCTGCCGAGGCTCGATTCCGAAAATAGTTTACGTTATCTGCAGGCAATGATCTGCAGGCAATGAGCCGGTCACAGCGTGTGATCGGTCAGCCCTTTCAGATGATAGCGGCGATTTAAGTCTTTGCGATCCAAATGTCGCGCTCCGCATCAACACTCATGAGTTCCACCGACGCGCTCATCGAAGTGGAGGTACGGGGATGAGAGAAGCGGTGCTGCAACTTGCGCAACGGCATTCAGGGTGATCGTCGTCCAAGTTAGTTACTTGCCCCCTCTGTACCGGCCGCCTGACACTGACGGGAAACAAGCGCGCAGAGCGTGTCGGCAAGCAGCTTCGGATGGGAGATGAAAGCCTCGTGCGGCGTGTCGATTTCGACGATCTGCCTGCAACCGAGGCGCTCGGCGAAGCGGCGTTGCCAGACTGGCGGCAGGATGGGGTCCCGTTTCGCCAAGACATAGACCGTACGGAAGAGGGCGGGATCGTAGCCCTTGCGAGTGACGGTCTCCTCCAACAGGGCCATGGGCGTGGCGTCTTGCGCCATTTCAGCGAGAAGCCAGTGCAACTGCTCCTCGTTGAAATCGACGCCGAAAAGGGCCGTGTAGAGTTCGGGTGCGGGCATATTCGACGGATCGAAAGGATAGCCGACACGCTCGGGATCCTCGCCGTGAAGTCCCCGGCCCATTTGATCATGCATAGTCTGACCTTCCTTGGGTGCGATCGTCTGTAGGAAGATGAGATCGGAGAAAAGAAACGGGTCCTCGGCTGCCATCATCGGCAACAAAACACCCGCAAGGGAATGGCCGACGAGAACGGCATTCCGGATATGGGCCGCCCGCAGCTCGTCGTTGAGCGCCCGGGCAATGGACGAAATCGTCTCCTTGCTCGAATCCTGGCCACGCTTGTTTCCCGCCCCGGGCTCATCGAGCGTGATGAGACGGCCGAACAGCGCCGGCGTCTTCCTAAGTTCAGCCAGCAGGGGGCTCCAACACCAGGAGCCGTGGCCGGCGCCATGCAGAAAAACGATGTCCTTCATTGGTCTTCCTTCTTCGCGTGGAGCGTGCGACTGCGCGCGGCGGGCGTCAATCCGAAACCGGGAGCGTCTTGGGCTTCAGCAGCTCGATGGGTGAATTTGCAAATGCTCCTTGCCATCTTGATCACTCCACATTGTAGGCTCGGCGCGCACTCAATGTCGCGGCGGTAACGTCTGGCCACCGTCTTGGTTCGGATATGTCACCCTCGGTGCCAAGACCTGCTTTCAAATGACCTTTGGACGCCCCCCTCGGTGTCGCGCATTTTACGGCCAAACTTGCGTTCCGAACGGCCAAATGCACCGTCCAGGACCTCCCGCTCAGATAGGCTCCCTGACCCGCTTGCGATAATGGCGCGGTGCCTTCCCATCGCCAAGCGACACGCCTTAGCATCAGCGCTCAGCGCCGTACGCGACGTCCGAAACTACCCGCCTCGTTGCAATTAAGCGCTTGGCCCCGCGGCCTCACGCAAATAGGCCACGAGCACCGGCACATCGGCCAACGCGCGTAGCGCGTCGTTCAAGTGGGTGCAGCCGGCCATTCCTCGCAGTTCGGCGAACACTTTTTCGCGAAGCTCCGGCAGGGGCGTATCGAGCAGCCGTGCGAGGTTTGCCGTGGCCGACGGACATTCGGCGTGGGGCAGGATGCGAGGCTCGGCCTCGATCGAAAGCACCCTCAGCGACCCTGGATCAGCCGTGACGGTCAGGGAGTACTCGTGCACCGCCGCGCGTCCGCCCGCCGGCGTGGTGGCGCTGTCCTGGAACGCGGTGTCGATGACGATGACATCGTCGAGCCGCACGTCGATCCGACGTGCCCGCCGCATGCCGACGCCCTCTTGGGCGGTGAAGGCATGCCAACCTTCGGGGTCATCAGGGTTGCGCAAATCCGGCGCAGGCGTGCCGGATCGGTCCGTATCGGGATTGAAAGCGCTCGAGCCCGGAGCAAAGCCAATGCAAACCCCCTCCAGGGTCAGAAAGGTTTTCGCCAGATCGGAGCCTCTCATGGTGGCGCGACCGGCGGTGAGCCAATCCGGGTTCCACTGCGACCAGGCCCAGGCTGAAACCAGGCTCGTGCCGGAGATGTCGTCGAGAATCAGGTAAAGCGGGGTGGCGCGCCGCAACTCCTCCGGGACGATCTCCGCCAGCGCCTTACGCAGGCCTCCGCCGCCGCGCTCGCCGATAAGACGCGACAAGGCCGGGCGAGGCGGGTCGGCCGCAATCGCAACTATGGTGCGGTCCGGCTTGAGCCAGGCCTCGAACCCGTCCTCCGCACAGATTATCGCATGGCCACCGGACCTGGGCGTCACGAGGTCCCTCGCTCGACCGACAAGGCGCGTGTTCCCCGCCTGCCCCTCCGGCCAGGAGACGTCGATGCTGGAGGTTCGGCGTACAGAGCCGGGAAGCCGCAGCGGCGCGGATCCCGCGGAGCGCCGGGGCGGCGCCGGAAGAGTATTTTTTACAGCCATACCACTCTCAGCACAGCCTCATCCTTCTGCCAACAAGGGGACTAAACAAAATATTGTAGGCCCCAGCGTCGTCGTCCGAAAGCACATTGACGTTCTCGGCTCGCCCAGCCCTGCCGTTAGGCATGCGCAGAGGCGTGATACAACACACCTCTGCGTTTCCTTCATTCGATGCTTAGAGCTTCGCGCCCGTTGGATTGCCCTGGGGCACACCATGTTCCCGCTCATAGGCTTCAATGTCGTCGTAGCAGGCCTCGACAATGTCGGAATAGGTCTCCCGGAACAAGCGCCGCTGCTCGGCGTGGTCGAACACGAACGGGCGATTGTTGCGGACGGCGCGTAGCACCATCGGGGCAATGTGTTCCGGCGTATAGAAATTAATGTCGATCTTTTTGAAGGAGGCTTCCGATATATCCACCTCGCTCTCGCCGGGGCCGCCAAAGCGTGCCGGACGGTAGCGGGCATTATTGGCCTTCATGCCTGACGCCACGCCGCCGGGACAATAGGAGGTTGTGTGGATATTATATTCCTTCAACTCCAGTGCGAGATTCATCATAAAGCCGATGATGCCCGCTTTTGCCGCCGAATAGGGCACGTGCATCGGAATCCAGCCGGGCAGCAGGCCAGCCATCGATGCAGTCGCCAGGATATGCCCCTCGCGGGCGGCCATCATGTCCGGCAGGAACGCGCGCGTCGTGTTCATGACGCCCATCAGGTTGACCTGAATGATCCAGTCGACGTCATTGTCCGACATCTTCATCAGCGGGTCGAACGAGGTCGCGCCGGCATTGGCGAAGAGCAATGTAATCGGGCCGAGCGCCGCGTTCGCCTCGGCCTTCATCTTCTTGATCGATTCGCGCTCGCACACATCGCAATGGAGGGCGACGGCCTTGCCGCCGGCCGCATTGATCTCATCGGCAACCATACGGGCATTGTCGAGGATGATGTCCGCGACCGCGACCGACGCGGCCTGCTTCGCCAGCTCGATCGCCAGGCCTTTGCCGATGCCGCTACCGCCGCCCGTCACGAGCGCGGTCTTTCCTCTTGTTTCCGTCATGATGTTCCTCTCGCCAAAGTTTTTATTATGAAGCGGACGACCGTATCCCGGAATTGTCCCCTCCGCGGTGACAATTTTCTCTATAGGGAGCATTACGCCGATCGCCAAGCGCACGCCCGCGCGTTTCGCCGATGAGGCCTTTGATCGCGGCCAGACTGAATGTGGAATTGATTCCGGACATAGTTATCAGCGGCCCGTCGCGGAAACCCGACCGGATTGCGGAAATCCGAAGCATGTTCGGCGATGGCGAGAATCGCCTTGACACGGGGCGGATCGCAGACGTAACCAATAAAAGGCCTAAGCGGTATCAATATACTCGCGTCATGCGAGGCGCGTGGAGGACCTTGCCCGCTTGCCTCAAGGACCAGTCGCGGTTGGTGGCAGTTCGCGAACAGGTTTTTCACTGCCTTGACGAAATCGGCTTCGGGGTGGTCGCTGGGGAGTGCGGGATGTCGTTCAAGCCTATCAACCTGAAGAATCGGATCGGAAGCGAAATCCGTGCCGATGTGGAGACCCTCTTGACCCCCGATGCGGGGGCCGAGCTTCGCCGCCTGCTGGTCGAGCGCGGCGTGCTGGTGTTCAAGGAACTCAACCTGACCGACGAGCAGCAGGTCACGCTTGCGCGGACGATGGGTTCGCTCCGCGAAGAAGGTGAAAAGGGCATTTTCAAGATCACGCTCGACAAGAAGGCCAATGCGCGAGCGGATTACCTCAAGGGTTCGTTCAATTGGCATATCGACGGCACGCACGACGACGTGCCGGTCTTCGCCTCGCTGCTCAGTGGCCGTACGCTTTCACCAACTGGCGGCCAAACCGAATTTGCCAACTCCTATGTGGCCTATGAGGAACTGCCGCAGGCAACCAAGGAGCGCATTGACGGGCTCAAAGTGGTCCACAGCGTCGAAACTTCGATGCGCCGGGCGGGTGTCGAGCCGACCGAGGAAAATCTCGCCTATTGGCGCAGTCTGCCCGACAAGAACCACAGCCTGGTCTGGACTCACAAGTCGGGTCGCAAATCCCTCGTCATTGGCTGCCATGCCTCGCATGTCGCAGGAATGGAAAAGGAGGAAGGGCAGAAGCTGCTGCAGGAATTGCTGGAATGGGTGACACAGCCGAAATTCATGTACCGTCACGAATGGACGGTCGGAGACCTGCTGATCTGGGACAACACCGGCGTGCTGCACCGCGCTGAGCCTTACCCGCTCGATAGCGGACGGATCATGCATCGTACTACACTGTTGGGCGAGGAGGCATTCGCCTGACTGCTTGAAATGCTCGGCCAGCCTCGCGGCGCGCGCGAGGATTTGATGAAGGCCAAAGACGAAACCGACAGCATCAACGGGAGAAAACATCATGAGCGAACAAAACAAGCAGGTCGCGTTGAAGTTCATCGAAGCCATGGGCACGAGCAACCCGGAATTGGCGGACGCTTGCCTGGCACCGGACGCCTTTGCCGTGGCCAAAGGCTTTGGCAAGTTCGCCGGCACGCGATATCGCGACACGATGGTCGGCATGATCGAGGCATTCAAGAAGCTGGTGCCGACCGGACTGCGGTTCACCGTCCACACCGTCACCGCGGAAGGCGACCGCGTGGTGGCCGAATGCGAGGGCAATGCCGTGACCAAAGAAGGCAAGCCTTATTGCAACCAATATTGCTTCGTCTTCACGTTCGCCGACGGCAAGATCAGGCAGGTCAACGAATATTTCTGCAATATCCTTGCGAATGAGGCACTTTGGCCCGTCGTCGAGGCAATGGGGAGCGCCGCTCCGCCGAGATGAGCCGTATTTCCTACGCCGATGGACAGAGAGCGGACGCCTGTACTGCGATCGCCGTCGATGCGCACCGCTAAAGTTGATTATCAGGCGCGCGTACGATTCCCAATGTCGTAATGGCGCTGGCAACACCTGATTTCACGGAGGATATCAAATCATGACAAAAAAAGTGGCTCTCGTGACCGGCGCTGCCGCCGGCATTGGCGCCGCCTGTGCGGAACGCCTGGCGCGTGAAGACATCGCGATCGGTGTCCTCGACCTCGACGCGGAGCGGTGTGCGGGCACGGTCGGGGATATCGAGGCCGCAGGCGGCAATGCCGTCGCGCTCGGCGCCGACATCTCGAACCGCGCACAGGTCAACGCGGCCATCGCCGAGTTGCGCAAGGCGTTCGGGCCGATCACCATCCTCGTCAACAATGCCGCAATTACCAACTATGTGCCGTTCCTTGAGCTGTCCGACGAACAGTGGGAGTCGGTGCTGAAGGTGAACCTTACAGGCACGTTCATCGTTACGCAGGTCGTGCTCCCGGACATGGTTGCGGCCGGCTGGGGCCGCATCATCAATATCTCCTCGTCGGGTGCGCAAACAGGCGCGAAAAACATGGCCCCCTACATCTCGTCCAAGGGCGGAATTATATCGCTGACCCGCGCGCTGGCCGTGGAATTCGGTCCCAGTGGCATAACCGCCAACGTCATTCCGCCGCGCTTCATCACCGGCACGATCATGTCGGAGCGTTCCTTTGCCAATCAGCAGCAGCCAATCGGGCGTGACGCGTTGGCAAAAGCCGGCCCGATATGCCGTGAAGGTCGCCCGGAGGACATCGCGGGTGCTGCGGCTTGGCTTGCTTCGGAGGAAGCCGGCTATGTCACCGGCCAGGTCATCGGGGTCAACGGCGGTCGTTATATCTGAGATATAACAAACCAGGCGCCGATGCGCCTCGAAATATTCCTGGAGAAGGAACGCGACATGATTCGGAATCTTCCAGAAAAATGGGATATTGAGGCGGACTTCGTCTCGATCGGCTCGGGCATCGGCGGCTTGTCGGCCGCGATTACCGCCCATGATCATGGGATGAGCGCACTGGTATTGGAGCGTTCAGATAAGGTCGGCGGTGTCACGGCCTTGTCGATGGGTGAAGTCTGGGTCGCGGGCAATCATCACGCCCTTGAACTGGGCATACAGGACTCACCCGAAAGCGGCTTCCGCTACCTCAAGCGCCTCTCCATGGATTACGGTAATGACGTGGCAATCCTCAACAAGGTGGTTCACGCACCGATCGCGCTCAAATATTTCGAGGAGAAAATCGGCCTGAAGATGGAGGCCATCCGCGATTGCCCCGATTACTATTACGGTCACACCAACGACAGTGTCGCGGAAGGACGGATGCTGGAGGTTGTGCCGTTCCCGGCAGAAACCCTGGGCGAATGGCAATCGAAGACACGTCTGTCGCCACAGATGCCCTATGGCATGACCCATCACGACATGTTCCAGGCGGGCGGGACGGCGAACATTGCGAAATGGGACTTTGGCCTCATGGCCGAGCGTCTCACCAAGGATGAGCGCTGTCTCGGCCCGGGCCTGGCGGCCTATTTCGTCAAGGGTGTGCTCGATCGTGGCATTGCCATGCATACCGGCACCAATGCGGAAGAGCTGATTGGCGACGGCGAGCGCATTGTCGGCGTGCGCGTGACGAAGGACGGGCGGGACCTGTTCGTGAAGGCCAATCGCGGCATCGTCATCGCCGTCAGCAGCTACGAAAGGAACCAGAACTATAACAAAACCCTGGGGCAGCAGCTCGAACTGGGATCGATGGTGTTCTCGACGATCGATGGCGCCAACTTCCGGCTTGCGGGCCCGGTCGGTGCGCGCATTGCGCGCGTTCCCGATATCACCTCGCTGGGCTTTGTCGTTCCCGGCGAGGAGGACGAAGAAGGAACTCCCTTGTGGCGCAGCGCCTTGCCGGTAATCGGCCAGCCCCACACCATTGTCGTCAATCGCAAGGGCAAGCGCTTCGGCAACGAGGCCTTCTACCGTTCGTTCTATTACACGATCGATATCATCGACGGCGGGAACCAGACCCATCCCAACTTCCCGTGCTGGGTGATCATCGACAGCCAAGTGCGGGAGAAATATCCCTTTGGCCCGATCATGCCCGACCAGGATTGGCCCGAAGGCCTGGGCGCCAAGGCGGATTCCATCGCCGAACTCGCCGGCAAGATCGGCGTGGACGCGCAAGGCCTTGAGGCCACCATCGCGAGTTTCAACGCCCATGCCGAGAAAGGCGAGGATCCGGAATTCGGTCGCGGCACCCATCCGTGGAGCACCTGGATGTGCGGCGATCCGTTCCACAAGCCGCATCCCAATCTCGGCCCGCTGGTAAAGCCACCATTCTATGCCGTCGAGTTGCAGCGGATGGGCGGCACTGCCATCCCCTCCGCGGGCCTGCTTGCCGATCATCACTGCCGTGCGATCGGCTGGAATGAAAAACCGATCGAGGGCCTTTACGTCGCGGGGAATTCCATGGCCCGCATGGAAACCGGCGCCGTCATGCAGAGCGGCATTTCGAATGCGCGCGGTATGACTTACGGATGGCTCGCCGCCCGTCACGCCGCCGGCAAACCCAGCAATCTGCTGCAGAAAGAAATCGAACGGCTGGGTCTTTAAGACAAGCACAATGACTGAAACAGAGTAGACCGTTTTGGTCGACATCGCCATTGATCGCGTCTGGGATTACGTTGTCCCTTCCGAGAAAAAACCGGCAATAGCGACGGTAAAGTCCGCCCAGTACGTCGCTCGCGACGAGACCAATATCCTGCCTAACTCACAACATCAGTCCTGTCCCGTGGGTGCTGACGGGAAACAGTCATGACTTCAGGTGCGGCATGACCTTGTCGGCAAAGAGCCTGGCCTGCTCGTAAACAAGCTCATAAGGCAGGCCGCCGAAACTGAAGTTCGCGAGGATCTCGTAATCGCCGACCATTTTCGCGCGGTTCAGGTGGTATTCCACCAGTTGCTCGGGCGTGCCGATCATATTGCCGCCGATGTAATCCTTGTAGGCCTTGTCGGCGCCGCCGGCGGCAATCGCCGCCTCTCCCATTTTGACATAAGTCCCGTAGGAGGGCAGCTCCTTGAAGTGCTCCCCGCCGAACTCGTAATGGTTCGCCACCGTCTTGAACATGCGGGCGAAGTAGTTGTCGGTATATTCGGCGACCCGCTTCTGGTCTGCGAAGCAGACGACGAAATCGGAGATGATGAAAGGCGGCGCTGCCTTGCCGTGGAGATCCTTGAAGGTTGCCCGGTAATCGTTGATTTCGGGGATCGCATTGCGCCAGTCGCCCTGCGAGAAGCGCAGCGTCTGGAGGCCGTAGCGCGCCGCTACTTGCACCGAGGAAGGCGACATGGAGACCATGACGGTACGGTCCTTGAAGGACTTGAACGGCCGAGGCCGGATTTCGGTGCGCGGGATCTTGTACCATTTGGTGTCGGCCTCGACGAAGCCGGTTTCGACGCCCTGCATGATGATCAGCGCAGCCTCGTCGAACATCTCGCGCGAATCGGCGAGTTCGACGTTGAAGGAGCGGAATTCCCGGCGCGCCGCGCCGCGGCCCATGCCGAGAATCAGCCGGCCTTCGCTGAGGATGTCGAGCACGAGCGCCTGTTCCGCCACGCGCAGCGGATTATTCCAGGGCAGGATGACCGCGGCCGTGATGAGCTTGATGTTCTTCGTCTTCGCCGCGACATAGGCCAGCATCTGGAACGGGTCCGGACAGGCGGCATAGTCGGTGAAGTGATGCTCCACCGGCCCGACATAGTCGAAGCCCATGGCTTCGGCTTCGATGGCGAGTTTCGTTTCAGCCATGAATTTTTCGGCGTCTGGCACGCCATTGAGGTTCTGGTATCCCAGATGCATCCCTACTCGCATGATCGATCCTTTCCTGGATTTCGGATGATTGTTGCTGGTTGTGGGTGACGGGGTTCTAGGCCGCCACCGCCGTGATCGGCTCTTCGCCGTTGAGCGTGAAACGGTGCAGCAGGCGCCCGCAGTTCGGATCGTAAGGACGCGCGCGGTGCATCGTGCCCGTGTTGTCCCACATCAGCAGGTCGTTGGGCCGCCATTCGTGGCGATAGACGTACTTGTCCTGCGTCGCGTAAGCCATCAGCCGCTGCAGCAGGTCATGGCTGTCGGCCGGATGCATGCCGACAATGTGCGAGCACGAAGTGCTCAGCGCCAGCGACTTGCGGCCCGACCTGTGCTGCCACACCAGCGGGTGGACGCGCTCGGGATAAGCCAGCCAGATCTTGATCTGCGCCAGACCCGCTTCTGGGCACGCGTGGAACATCGCGGCCTGCATCGTGTGAACGACCTTGAGCGTATCGAGGAATTTCTTTTCGTCCTCCGGCAGGTCTTTGTAGGCTGCATAATTGTTGGCGAATTCGGTCTGGCCACCCTCACCGGCCAGCACTATCGGTCGCAGGATCGTGGCGAAGGGCGGATATTCGTCATAGGTGCCGTCCATGTGCCACAGCAGGCTGCCGGGGAAGAAATCGGCGTATTCGGGGTTCTTTTGCTTATCCAGGGTGATCTTCATCAACCCCTCGTCGCCCTCCTTCGAGACCGTGCCGAGGCGCAGGTCACCCAGCGTGCGGGCGAAGGCGCGCTGCTGCTCATCTGTCAACTCGATGCCGCGGATGATAAGCACGCCGCGTTCGACAAGTAGCGCGCGTATTTCGTCACGACAGGTTCCGCTGAGCAGCGAATCCAAATCGATCTTCAGTTCCGACCCGACCCGCGGCTTCAAGTCGATTGCCGTCACAGCCATTCCTAGGCCTCCTCATCCTGTATCCTAGTCGCTCAGGCAACTTTCAGTTAGTCACCTTATTCGTTTCAATAATGGCAATTCGGCCGCGTGTCACGAAAAATTTCCGGTTTTCCCGCCCCTAATATTACCTTCATCGTTTCATTAAGCTACATAAGAGAGCATGGAACCTGGATCGTTACCCGCAAACTGGCGTTTGCCTCTCAGGCGACCCTAAGGTAATCCCATCGCCGACTACCAATTGTTTCGGTCGGAAAGAAGCACGCGAACAACTCTCTCGACCCATTGCTCCTGCTGAGCCGGAGGCAGCTTGCGGTTGGTCAGCATTGCGTTCACGAACCAGCCCCTGATCATCAGAATAAAGGCTTCGGCCACGCCTTCCGGATCCTTGCAGGGAATGCCGTCCGCCGCAGAACATTCCTTGATGAAGTCCGCGATCTGCTTGATGCCGAACAAGGTCCGCTCGGCTGCCGCAGCGCCCAATTCGGGGAAGCGGTGAGACTCGCTGAGAATAAGCCAGTCAATCTCCAGCAGGTCATCGCGCAGGCTCACGGCAAGCATCCGGTTGGCAAAGCGTTTCAATCCTGCCGCGAGGTCCGGGTGGTCCGCTTGCGGATCGAGCCCAGCCATGTCGGCGACGCTCTCGATCTGTGTCCGTATGATGGCACGGAACAGGTTCTCCTTCGAAGCAAACCGCGAATAGAGCGTCGTTTTGGAAACATGGGCGGCCTTGGCAATGCTGGTCATGGATGCGGCGCCGTAGCCGTGTCTGACGAATTGCTTGAGCGCAACGGCAAGCAACTCCTGCTCGATGGCGGCGACATCCTCCAGCTTTGGACGCCCCCGTGAGCGCCGTGGTAGGGATTTGCGCTGTTGGCTGGTTGGCATGTCTGCGCGTTGCGCCTCTTGGAAATTGTGACAAACGCTTCTGGTGTGCTCGCTTCGAGGAGAGATGCACAGCCGAATTCATGGGCACGACTAGCAGCGAGACCTTCCTTCTTCCAGCAGGAATGCATGGGGTTTCCTGCTCTGTCAGAACTGTTTGCCGGGTTGCCGCATATTGCATTAATTGGACGATGCGGTATCAATGTGGGCGCGACTCGCTTCCCCCATGCGCTGTTCGTTAGCTTCTCGCCGGCCTGTTGCAGCCAGGAAATTGAAAACGTATCGGCCGAAAAAGTCGTTAGAGGATACAGGAGGCGGTCAATGCACCCGGAAAAGTCTCGGAGAGGAAAAATGGCATGATTCGGAATCTTCCGGACCGGTGGGATATCGAGGCGGATGTCGTTTCGATCGGCTCCGGCGGCGGCGGCCTGTCGGCCGCGATCACCGCTCACGATCATGGGGCAAGTGCGCTCGTGCTGGAACGCTCCGATCAGGTCGGCGGTGTCACCGCCTATTCGATGGGCGAGGTATGGGTTCCCGGCAATCATCATGCCGCCGCCTTGGGAATCGAAGACTCGCCCGAGAGCGGAATTCGCTACGTCAAACACCTTTCGCTAGGCTATGGCGACGATTTGTCGATCCTCAATCAAGCAGTCCACGCGCCAGTCGTCCTCAAATATTTCGAGGACAGCATCGGCCTGAAGATGTGTGTGATCCGCAATTGCCCCGATTATTACTACGGCTCTACTAATGACAGCGTCGCTGAAGGCCGGCTGCTTGAGGTTGAGCCCTTTCCGGCGGAGACGCTGGGCGAGTGGCAGTTCAAGACGCGGGTGTCGCCGCACGTACTCTATGGCATGACGCATGAGGACATCTTCAACAACGGCGGCTCGTGCAACATCATACGCTGGGATTTCAGCGTGATGTCCGAACGCCTCGCCAAAGATGAACGCTGTCTCGGACCGGGACTGGTGGCCTATTTCGTCAAGGGTGCGCTTGATCGCGGCATTCCGATGCATACCGGCGTCACGGCGGAGGAGCTGATCGGCGACGGGGAGCGCGTTATCGGCGTGCGCGCGACGAAAGACGGCAAGGAACTGTTCGTGAAGGCCAACCGCGGGGTGATGATTGCCGTCAGCAGCTATGAACGCAATGCCAATTTCACCCGCACGCTGGGGCAGCAGCTAAACGTGCAATCGGCGCTGATGCCGGGAATTGACGGCGCCCATCTGCGGCTGGCGGGCCAGGTGGGCGCGCGCATTGCGCGAGTGCCGGATGTCACCATGCTGGGCTTCCATATCCCCGGCGAGGAGCTGGAGGGCGAACTACCCTTGTGGCGCAACATGATGTCCTATATGGGCCTGCCCCATACGATTGTCGTCAATCGCGCAGGCAAGCGCTTCGCCAACGAGGCCTTCTATCGCTCGATCTATTTCGCCGTCGACAACATCGACGGCGAAACCCAGACGCATCCCAACTTCCCCTGTTGGGCGATAATCGACAGCCAGGCGCGGGAGAAATATCCGTTCGGTTCGATCATGCCCGGCCGGGACCTGCCTGAAGGCGTGGGCGTGAAGGCGGACACGATCGCCGAACTTGCGGGCAAGACCGGGATCGACGCGCAGGGACTTCAGGCCACCATCGCCAGCTTCAATGCCCATGCCGAAAAGGGCGAGGATCCGGAGTTCCACCGCGGCGCGTCTCGGTGGGGCGCCTGGATGTGCGGCGACCGGTTTCACAAACCGAACCCCAACCTCGGCCCCCTGGACAAGGGGCCATTCTATGCGGTCGAACTGTCCCGGCTGGCTTCCTCGGGCATTGCTTCGACAGGCGTGGTTGTCGATCAGCACTGCCGTGCCATCGGCTGGAACGGCGAACCGATCGAGGGGCTTTACCTCGCCGGGAATTCAGTGGCCCGCATGGACACCGGCGCAGTCATGCAGAGCGGCATCTCGAATGCACGCGGCATGACCCACGGCTATCTCGCCGGCCGTCATGCCGCCGGCAAACCCAGCAATCTGCTGCAGAATGAAATCCAACGGCTGGGTTGGTAAGGCACGTCGATGATCGAAACAGAACAGACCGTCGCGATCGATGTCGCCATCGAGGGCGTCTGGAATTACGTCCAGGATATCCGCAGATGGGCGAATCTCATGCCCGGAATGCGCGAATGCACGGTTATCGATGCAGACAATTCGCGATGGATGCTCAAGGTCGGAGTTGGCGGCCTGGTGCGGACTGTCAATGTGCTGGTGCACGTCGATCAATGGGACGGGCCGGAGCGGGCGACATTTTCCTACAAGCTGGAGGGTGACCCTGTCCAAGGCGGGGGCACCTACACCGCCTCGCGGCAAGGGCCCCACGAGACCGAGGTAAAACTGGTGGTGCGGGTTGAAGGCAGCGGGCCCATGGCGCCGATGTGGGAGGCGATGGGCCGACCGCTGCTGCCGCAACTGGCGAAGGGCTTCGGAGGACAGCTCAAGGCCGAGATCGAAAGGACCGTTGGCGCGTCCGGTCCGCGAGCCGCCGCCGCGACCGACGCGCCGGCGCCGTTTGCCAGCATTGGCAAATGGCTGAGCAAACTGTGGGGTACGATATTCGGATCCGCAGCCCGGTGAGGGAGTTTCGCGGACGCTTTGGGTAAATGTGAACAGATCGAACAACACAAGCAGGCTTCACTCTGCGCCTGGCTATCTCTGCCCCACGCAACAGGAGGATCGACGCGTCCGGCGTACCGTCAAATCCGCCGCCGGAAATTGTCCAACCTCAGGAGCGCACTCCAGTCCCGGGACAAAATCCGGCGCCGGTTGTCACAATCATTGCCGGGCAGGGGGTTGCAGCGGGAAACTGTGCATCCCCCGTACCTCAAAGGTGCGACGGGTGAATTTCCATCCGTCCGGAGTACGAACCAGCCTGTCGGCATAGAAGCCGAGCACTTCGAGGGCTTCGTCGCGGCCCGAATATTTCCCGCACTCGCGTATGACGGATCTGGCCGTAGCCGTGTCGCCATCGACCTTCATTATGGCAGGCGTGTTGAGTTGCACGATATAATCCATCGGCGCAGTGAAGGCGACTAAGCCATCCCGGATCGCCTTGTGCCCCTCAAACTTCGCGCTGAGGGACGGGATTTCCCAGACGCTATCGGGCATGAAGGTTGACACAACCTGGTCCCAGTCCGCCCGGCTGGCGCCTTCGCTGTAGCAATTGAGAGTCTGTTGGATGGAGAACTCATCGATCATTTGAATCCCTTTCTCAGGATGCCGTGGGGAAACGCTGCTTCAACCAGTTGATGATGCTGTCCCCGGTCTCGTGGTTTCCCTTTTCTCTCGGACCAGCTGGCGAGTAGGCAAGATGATTCGCGCCTATGCAAACCGGATAGTTGTCCGTTGAGGCTGTGAAGTTGACGAGGGCATTTGGCTCGTCTCCTTTTTAGCCAGAGCGAGGAAAACGCTGCGCGGTTGGTAATCACCTATAATTTTATCTGCGTCTCTCGGATCGAGTACAGGCGGCGGGTTACCGCCTAAGCAGGTGTCGTCCGAACCAGGGACTGGCCAGTTGATTGATCCGCGTCATAGTTGCGCGGTTGGAAAGATGCGATTGTCTCTGCACGTATTTGGGGGCTGTGTTCACGGAGGTCTTGCCATGAAAACGTTAGCGAGTGTTCTGGCTCTGGTGCTCGCGCTTCCTCTGTCTGTCGATATCGCGCAGGCCAGGCCCAGCGGAGGGTCCCACAGCGGTTTCCATAGCAGAGGCTCTTACAGCGGAGGTTATCGCGGCGGCTATCGCGGCGGCTTTCGCGGCGGCTTTCGCGGCGGCTATCGCGGCGGTTGGTATGGCGGCGTGTATATCGGTGGGCCGTTCTGGCCCTACTATTACCCGTACTACTACGATCCCTATTTCTATCCCCCGTATCCCTACGACTATTCCGATTATCCACCCGACTATGTGCCGCCCGCGCCACCGCCATCTGACCAAGCGGCGCCCGGCCAGGCGCAAAGTTGGTATTTCTGCAACGACCCGAAGGGCTATTACCCGTATGTGCAGTCCTGCAAGAGCGGCTGGCAACCCGTTCCTGCCGTGCCGCCAAATGCACCTGCCAATGCGCCGTCGAACGCGCCTCCTGGTTAAAATGGTGTAGCTTCTTCGTAAAATCGTGCTCGACCGCGACCTACCTTCTCGCCGGCTTGGCTTCTGAAATGGTGGGGTCGAAGTTGTCCCCGTGGGATTGGGGCAATGGGCTTCCCGCGCCCCCGCGCAGGTCGAACAGATGGGCAGAGAGCTTTCATAGGCTTACATTCGGGTTGGCTAACTAAAGTGGACCCTGTTGGCAGGACCACAATAGCCGGGCTGTTAGTTGGAAACGCGGCCGTTCCTTTCTTTTACCATCATCAAGCTGCAATTTCTGCTGTTACGGCTGTGGGCATGTGGACAACGC
>JBAVOL010000098.1:0-3730 GCA_049692035.1 Rhizomicrobium sp. | reverse complement strand
ATCGCCGTTCTGTCCGCCATCCTGCCCTTCGGGCACGTAGTCTTCTTCTTCGCCGTTCATCGCTCCACCTTAGCTGAAATCAGGCCAGCAATCTGCCGACCACTTTGGCCGTGTGATCCACGATCGGAATGATACGGCCGTAATTCAGACGCGTCGGACCCAATATGCCGACAACGCCGATGATCTTTCCCTTCGCGTCGGCATAGGGCGCAGCGACGATCGAAGAGCCCGAAAGGCTGAACAGCCTGTTCTCCGAGCCGATGAAGATGCGCACGCCGTCGCCCTCGGCCGCGAGTTCGAGCAGCCGGATCAGGTCGTTCTTGCGCTCGATGTCGTCAAACAGCGTGCGCACGCGTTCGATGTCGGCCTGCGCTTCGACCGTATCGAGAAGATGGGAGGTGCCGCGCACGATCAACACTTTCTCGTCGCTGCCGCGTGGGCCGTCGGCGGGAGCCGCCAGCGTCGCCAGTCCTTCGGCCACGATCTTTGCCGTCAACGTGTCGAGCAGGACGCGTTCGTTCTCCAGTTCGGCCATGATTTCGCTGCGCGCCGCACCGATGGTGCGGCCGCGCAACCGCGAATTCACATAATTCGACGCTTCGCTCAGCGCCGATACGGGCAGGCCGAGCGGCGTGTCGATCAGGCGGTTTTCGACCTGGCCATCCTCGCCGACGATTATCACCAGCGCCTTGCCCGGCGCCACGCCGACGAATTCGATGTGCTTCAGCGTCGAATCCTGCTTCGGCGCGACAATCAGGCCGGCGCAGCGCGACAGGCCCGACAGCATCATCGTCGCCTGGGTGAGGACATCCTCGACGCCGCGCCCCGTTGCCGTGACCCGCGCCTCGATGGTCGCGCGCTCCTCGGGCGCCAGTTCGCCGATTTCCAAAAGCCCATCCACGAACAGGCGCAGGCCACGCTCCGTGGGCACGCGCCCTGCGCTCGTATGCGGCGAATAGAGCAGACCCATCGCCTCCAGATCGGCCATCACGTTGCGGATCGACGCGGGAGAAAGCGACAGCGGCAGGCGTTGGGACAGCGTGCGCGAACCGACGGGCTCACCGGAGGTGAGGAACGCATCGACCAGATGACGAAAGACCTCGCGTGGCCGCTCGCCGAGTTCCGCGACCAGAAGTTTCGCTTGTGCCGTATCGATCGGTGTCGCGCCCACGTCTAAATCCTTGAATAGTCGGGCATTCCTGTAGCGCTGCGGCGGGGGCATTGCGGACCCGCCCCGCCAAGGCTAGGTAGCCGCAGTCATTGCTAACTTCAAGGGATAGCCTCATGCGCCCCAGCCAACGCGCGCCCGACGCACTGCGTTTCGTAAGTCTCGAACCCGGCGTCGCCAAGCATGCGGAAGGTTCCTGCCTTGTCAAATTCGGCGATACCCACGTGCTGGTCACCGCTAGCCTGCAGGAACAGCCTCCCCCTTTCCTCAAAGGCTCGGGAAAAGGCTGGGTCACGGCCGAATATGGCATGCTGCCGAGGGCGACCCACGAACGGACGCGACGAGAGGCCGCCCAAGGCAAACAGTCCGGCCGCACCCTCGAAATCCAGCGCCTGATCGGTCGATCGCTGCGGGCCGTAGTGGATTTGGCCGCGCTCGGCGAGCGCCAGATCGTGCTCGATTGCGACGTCCTCCAGGCCGATGGCGGCACCCGCACGGCGTCGGTGACGGGCGGCTTCGTTGCCCTGCACCAATGCATCGCTTTCATGCGCAAGGTCGGCATGGTGACCAAACCCGTCATCAAGGATCACGTCGCGGCTATCTCGTGCGGCATCTGGAAGGGCGAGCCGGTACTCGATCTCGATTATGCCGAGGATTCCACGGCCGAGACCGATGCCAATTTCGTGCTCACCGGATCGGGCGGACTGGTCGAAATTCAGGGCACGGCGGAAGGCGCTCCGTTCAACGACGAGCAATTGGCGGCGCTTTTGAAACTCGCCCGCAAGGGCATCGCGGAGCTCGTCGCGTTGCAAAGGCAGGTTCTCGCGTGAGAATTGCGCGCGGCGAAACCCTCATTATCGCGAGCCATAATCAGGGCAAGGTCCGCGAAATTCGCGAGCTGCTTGCGCCGTTCGCGCTTGCCATCAAGGGCGCAGACGAGCTGGGCTTGCCGGAACCGGAAGAAACGGGCGCAACCTTCGTCGACAACGCGCTCCTGAAAGCAAAAGCGGCCGCAGAACTGAGCGGTCATGTGGCGCTTGCCGACGATTCGGGTCTCGCGGTTGCCGCACTCGATGGTGCGCCCGGCGTTTATTCGGCGCGCTGGGCGGGACCGGGCAAGGATTTCGCGCTCGCCATGGCGCGGGTCGAACGGGAATTGAAAACCAAAGGGGCGCGTGATTTCTCCGCCAAATTCGTCTGCATGCTCGCGCTTGCCCGTCCCGATGGCGAAACCGGATTGTTCGAGGGCGAAGTGCATGGCCATCTCGTCTTTCCCCCGCGCGGTGTCAACGGTTTCGGCTACGATCCGATTTTTGTGGCCGACGGCATGACGCAAACGTTCGGCGAAATCGCACCCGCCGCGAAGCACGCCATCAGCCATCGCGCACAGGCCTTCAAAAAGCTCGTCGAAAGCGGACTGTTTGAGTCCTGATTTCTCAATCGCGCTGGAAGAAGAATGCGCGCGACTGCGCGCAAAATGTTCACACTGAGGCGGTGAAGCAATGAGATACTCGGTCTCTCGCTGTCTCTGTGCCTCATTGGTGATATTCTTGTTTTATAGACCCTTCGTATTGATAGTGGCGCCATGAGCGACTTCGGCATCTACGTCCATTGGCCGTTCTGCGCCGCCAAATGTCCTTATTGCGACTTCAATTCGCATGTGCGCAGCGCGATCGACGAAGACCGATGGACCGAGGCCATTGTCCGCGAGCTCGAATGGGTGAGGGCGCAACAGGATGCAGCACCGCAAGTCGAAACCATTTTCTTCGGCGGCGGCACGCCGTCGCTGATGAACGGCCATGCGGTCGCTGCGATCATCGACGCGATTGCGAGGCTCTGGCCGATTGCCGGCGATGTGGAAATCACTCTGGAAGCCAATCCCGCCAGCGCAGATGCGGCGCGTTTGCGCGATTACAGAATCGCAGGCGTGAATCGTGTGTCGCTCGGCGTGCAGGCGCTGAACGATGCGGATTTGAAATTTCTCGGCCGCTTGCACGATGTGGCCGAAGCCAGGCGCGCGCTCACGATGGCGCTGGCGAATTTCGAACGCGTGTCGCTCGATCTCATCTATGCACGACCCGACCAAACTGCGCGCGCCTGGCGGGCGGAGCTTGAAGAAGCGCTGGCATTCGGGACTGAGCATCTTTCGCTTTATCAGTTGACGATCGAGCCGGGTACGCCCTTCGCGGTTCACGCGCAGGACGGAAGATTGCGCATTCCCGACGAGGACAGCGCCGCTTCGCTGTTCGAATTGACGCAGGAATTGACCGCGGCGGCGGGCCGTCCGGCTTACGAGATTTCCAATCATGCAACGCCGGGAAGGGAATGCCGGCACAATCTGATCTATTGGCGTTACGGCGATTATGCGGGCGTGGGGCCCGGCGCGCATGGCCGGCTCACGCTTGGCCGCCGCCGCATCGCCACGTCCGGCGAACGCCTGCCGGAACGCTGGCAGCAAAAAGTCTCACGCGACGGCCATGGCTATATCGAGATCAGCCCGATCGAAGCCGGCGATGCTGCGCACGAGCATTTGCTGATGAATTTGCGGCTCAGCGAAGGCCT
>JBAVOL010000097.1:0-9165 GCA_049692035.1 Rhizomicrobium sp. | reverse complement strand
CCAACCCCATCGACAATGCCGATTGTGACCGGATGGGACGTCTGATCATGGACGTGATCGTAAACATTTTCTGCGCCGATTGTATAGTTGACGCAAGCGCGCCTTCCCGGTCGGCACGCACCGCCGCATGACGAACCATTTCCGCGTCGTGGCCAAAACACGGATCGCCAGTCGGGCTTGCCCGATCAGCGGCGATCGTCATGGACGTGCTTGCCGGCAAAAAAATCCTTCAACTTCTCGGGATCGGCCGAAAAATCCTCGGCCAGTTTGACCTTCGCCACATTGGTAGTGTGGGCCGTGACGACATAAAGACTGACAGCCGCAATCAGCTGAACCAACCCGCGAAATCCGATGATCTTCACAACCTCTTCGCGGGTGCGCTCTGTCAGCGTCGCCGTCCGCAGCAATTGGACATTCGCCTCGTAAATGATCCGCTCGGCCTCGTTTGAAAATTGCGGAGCAGCGCCTTCGCCGATGGCCGCAATGACAGCGTCGGACAATCCTTCGTTCCGCGCGAAAGGAATATGGAACTCGTACTCCACACGGGCATTCAAAAGGGACGACGTTGTAAGGACCACCAGTTCGCGCAGCTTTCCCGGCAATTCGGAGTGCGCGCGAATTACGTCACCCAGACGAAGCATGAGTTTCCCGAATTCGGGAAACTGGAGCCATGCATTGTAGAGATCGGGGAGCCGCCCGGCGTCGGGTCCTCCGGTATAAAAGCCGCGCGGGCCCAGCGTCAGTTCATCCCAAAGGGACCTCTGTCCGGCGTCCAATTCGTCTTTCGTTAGAATGGGAAATTCGGCCATCTCCGCCTCGCTTGCCTGCACGCTCCCGGCGAGAACTGTTTTTAGCCTATCCGCACCGTCGTCATCAAACGCGCAAGCCCTTGCAACGCGCGTGTTTGAATTTCTTCATCGGGCTTACTAAGCTGGCGCTCAAGCAGGGAGATGGCTATGCGGCTGCGGAAACTGGGGGCAACGGATCTGGAAATCGCGCCGCTCGTTCTGGGCGGCAACGTGTTTGGCTGGACGGCCGACAGGGAAACGAGCTTTGCGATCATGGACGCGTTCCTCGGGGCCGGTTTCAATGCCATCGATACAGCGGACGTCTATAATCGCTTCGTACCGGGCCTCGAAGGCGGGGAATCCGAAACCATCATCGGTGAATGGATGAAGGACCGCGGCGTTCGCGATCGCATCGTGCTCATCACCAAGGGCGGTCTCAAGATGGGCGAAGGCATGGAGGGCCTTGGGCGGGACTATCTGTCGAAAGCGTGCGAGGCCTCGCTCAAACGCCTGCAGACGGACTACATCGACGTCTACATGGCCCACCGCGCCGATCCAAGCGTTCCAATCGAGGAGACACTGGAGGCGAACCAGGACCTCATTGACGCTGGCAAGGTCCGTTACGCGGGGTGCTCCAACTACACGTCAGATGAACTCAACGCCGCGCTCGCCGCTGCGGTGGGCGGTCTTGCGCGCTATGAAGTGGTCGAGCCTCACTACAACCTGATCGAGCGAAGCGGGTATGAAGGTGCACTGGAAAAAATCTGCGTGGACCATGGCCTCGGCGTTATCGCGTATTACGCATTGGCGGCCGGATTTCTGACGGGAAAGTATCGCCGCAAGGAAGATCTTGCAGGCAGCGCGCGGATTCGCACGGTCTCGGAATATCTCAATCCGCGCGGGCTCACGCTCCTGAATGCGCTCGATATCGTGGCCACCCGCCATGGCGCCACGCCCGCCCAAATCGCGCTCGCCTGGCTGATGGCGCGCCCGTCCGTGACAGCGCCGATCGCCAGCGCTACCAGCGTTGAACAGCTTTCGGATATCGTCAAATCGGCAGATCTGGAACTGGCGCCGGAAGATTTCGCCGCTTTGGAAGTTTGAGGAAAGCCGGCCGATTGGCATGGCGCAGCAAGCGCCAACCAAAATGCGCGCGGGGCCGGCTGATCCCGGTGGCTCCGCCATGGGCAAAAAAGAGGTTGCGGCGCAAGGCTTGCCGGTGACACGATGGCTTTGGAAAGTCCGGCAAAGTCCGGCGGGCGCAATAACACAGGGGGAGAATGCAGGTATGGCGCGCATCTCTGTTGCCGGCATCGGCATCGCTTATGAGCTGCTAGGGCGGGAGGGCGATCCGCCGGTGGCGCTCACGCCGGGCGGTCGCTTCACCATGGAAACCCCGGGCCTGCGCGCGTTCGCAGAGGCGCTTGTCGCCGGCGGGCGGCGTGTACTCATTTGGGACAGACCAAATTGTGGCCTGTCGGATGTCTGCCTTTCAGGGGCGAGCGAATCCGAAACGCAAGCCGAGGCGCTGACCGGCCTCATCCGTGCGCTTGATCTTGGGCCGACGGTGATTGCCGGCGGGTCCGGCGGATCGCGCGTATCGATGCTCGCCGCCGCGCGCGACCGGGAAATCTGTTCGCACCTCGCTATCTGGTGGATCAGCGGCGATCCGATCGGACTGATGCAGCTGGCAACTTACTATTGCGGCGAGGCGGCGACGCTGGCCAGCCGGGGCGGTATGGAGGCGGTACTCAAGGCCACGTCCTGGGCAGGGCAGCTCAGCGTCAACCCGGCGGCGAAGGACGCGCTCCTGAAGGTGGATGCGGACAAGTTCATCGCCGTCATGCAGCGCTGGGCCGCGGCCTATGTCCCGTCCGACATCTCGCCGGTACCGGGGATGAAGCCCGTGGACTTTGCGCGGCTGACCATGCCGGTGCTCGTCTTCCGCAGCGGCAAGAGCGACCTCAGTCACACCCGCACGACGAGCGAATGGGTGCATCGCCTGATTCCGCACTCCCTTTTGGTCGATCCGCCTTGGGGCGATACGGAATGGAACGAGCGCTCCGCGACCCCGGAGAAGGGCCTGTTTACCAGTTGGCCGAAGCTCGCCCCGATTATTCTGGATTTCGTCAAGGGTTGAGTGCGTCAGCCGTGCTGCTCCGCACGGCAGCGGGCACAGAGTGGAAGCGCGCCGTCGCACCGCGGCGGCAGCAGAGGAGTAGGTGATATGGCAGGCATAAAGGTTCGGAATCTGCGGGACGATTTGTGCTTTGGGTCGATCGTCGAGGGCGTGAACTGGGAGACTCTGGCCGACGAAGCCGTGCGCGCCGAACTCAACGCGATTTTCGAAGATCGCGGCATGATCGTCTTTGAAGGAGTCGAGCCCACGGGCAAGATGCAGGTGGCGATCAGCAAGGTCTTCGGGCCGCTCAAGGATCACCCGACCAAGACCACCACACGCACGGCCGAGGACTTGGCCGAAGGCGTGATCGACATGCACTACAAGCCGAGCGATGACCCGGACAATGTCGATGGTCTGGTCGAGATCGACGGCCGGCGTCTGGCGCGCTTCTCGCCCTGGCATTTCGACCATTGCTACAATGACGAACTGAATTACGCCGGTGTGCTGCGCGCGCCGATCAATGCGCCGGTGGGCGGGCGGACAGGCTTTGCCGACGGGATAGAACTCTACAAGGCCTTTCCGGCCGGGCTGCTCGCGAAGATCGAGAAGCTCAACGTGATCTATACCCTTGATACGCGCCTGTCGAAGATGCGCTTCGGCGTGAACTTCAAGCCGCTCGGCGAACCGCCGCAGACGGCGGCGCTGCTCAAGGAGGTCGCGATCTTCCCACGGGCCATGCACCCGGCGGTGTGGACGCGCAGCACCGGGGAAAAGGTGCTGCATGTCGGCCCCTGGATGGCGGTCGGTATCGAAGGGCACGAGGATACGGAAGGCGATGCCCTGTTTGACGAAGTGTGCCATACGATCAATCGCCTGGCGACGGGCCCACGGGCCTATTGGCATGATTGGAAAGAGACCGACATGGTCATCTGGGATAATTGGCGGATGCTGCACGCAGTCGAAGGTTGCGATGCAAAGTACGAACGCCGCACCCAGCGCACCACGATCAAGGGCGATTATGGCCTGGGTTATTTCGAGGACGGCAAAAAAATCGGCGAAGTCTATCGCGAAATTGCTCCCTAGCGCTGCGGGGACACTGAGCTCCCAGGCTATTGCCTTTGATGGCGACATCCCCGGGCGGCTACGGGCCGTACTCCAGGGGGTAATAATGCTGGATTTCCCGTCCTTCACCGACGTCGATCGGCATGACGCGCGACCGGATGCTTGGGCGACACGCAATTGTCGGTCGGTGCGCCCGCCCTATTCGGTTGGTTTCTTCGCCATGAATGCCTGGGCGTTTGGGGCCATGGGCGTCCAGCTTGAACCCGAATACGAGGCATTCTCCAAGCCGGTCAATCGCTTCTGCCAGACGCCGAGCCATCGACCCGCTCACCGCAATCCGATCAACTCTCAACGGCGTATCCCTGCTACAAAGGGCCTGAGCAATTACCATGAGAGTGGAGACGTACAATGGATATTAAAGCGGAGATCGAGCAGATTCAGAAGAGTGTTCAGTACCTAAAGGATCGTCACGACATCCTCGATTGCCTTATAAGGGAATCGCGCGGACGAGACCGCCACGATTCCGAGATGACGAGAAGTTGCTACTGGGAGGACGGCGCCGATGAACATGGTCCAGTCGTCACTCCTGGTCCGGAATACGGAGAGAAGGCAAATGCCGGACATCGTGCCGCCTTCAGTGCCAACAGCCACAATCTGACAAATCATACCTGCGAGATCGACGGCGACGTCGCAAATTGCGAGACCTACGTTGTTGGAGGGCTGCTCTCGCTTGATCAAAAAACCTGCAAGATCGCCCTGGGCCGGTACGTCGACCGATTGGAACGGCGAAATGGGGAATGGCGAATCAAATTGAGGCGTTGTGTCATCGATATGGTCGCTGAGGGCGACGCCTCGTGGCTTCGGTCACCTGCGATTGCCGGGTTTCTCAAAGGCCTACGCTCCAAAGACGACCCGTCCTACCAACGTCCGATTAAGTTGAACCCCGCGGACGAACGGTGGTGATGAAAAAAAGGGCCGACCGGAAGGGAGAGATAGAACCGCGTCACGATCGGCATATTTTCCGCACTCGCGAATGATCTGCCCCCTTTGAAGTAGTCCTCCCTGAAGTATGGTTTTGAGCAACGAGGATTGGATCAATGGCAAGGAAAAGACACACGGCGGAAGAGATTGTCGCGAAGCTTCGGCAGGTCGATGTGCTAACGGCACAGGGCAGGCCGGTCGCGGACGCGGTGCGAGGAATAGGGGTGACGGAAGTTACACACTTTCATTGGCGTAACGAGTACGGGGGCTGAAGGGCGATTGGGTCAAACGACTGAAAGCGCTGGAGACTGAGAACGCCCGGCTTCGGACTCTAATGTGCCCGGGCTTTCCTCGCCCGCCATTCTCGCCCATGGTGTCTATAGAAGGAAAAACTGCGCGGCCGCAAAGCGCGGACGGGAGGACACAATGACCATGGCTTCCACCACGGCGCGCCGCCGCGGCGGCTGGTACTACGGCTGGAATATCGTGGCGGTTTGCGTGCTTTCGCAGGCCGCCGCCAACGGAGTACCGTTCAATTCGATGTCGCTGTTTCTGCGGCCGTGGTCGCAGGAGCTGCACGCCCCGATCAGCGATATCCTGTTGGCGTACCTGCCGATGATGATCTTCATGTGCCTGATGTCGCCGCTCGCCGGCGCCCTGGCGGACAGGAGGCCGGCGCGGTTGCTCATGGGGATCGGCCTGGCGGGAGTGGCGCTCACGTGCCTCGCGATGAGCGCCGTCACGAAGGTCTGGCAGGTCCAGGCGCTCTATGCGCTGGCGCTGCCGATCCCGATCAGCTTCTCGACGGCTGTCGTTTGCAATCCCGTCGTCTCCCGCTGGTTCGTCAAGCGTGCCGGCCTCGCGCTGGGCATATGCGCGTTCGGCATTGGCATCGCCGGAATCGTGCTGCCGCCGGTCATCGCCGAAATGATGCCGGTGATCGGTTGGCGCAACATCTGGATGTTCACGGGTCTCACGACCGGGCTCGTCATCCTGCCGATCGTGCTCCTGGTGATGCGCGACCGGCCGACGGAACGTGAGGGGCTGCACTACGTGGCGGGTGAGGGCGGAGCGCAGCTCCACCATCATGGCCACGGCGGCGGCGGCCAGTTGCGTTGGATCGACATCGTGAAGCGGAAGAACTTCCTGCTGATCGCGGCGGCCTTCCTCGCGATCGGATTCCCGTTCATCGGATGCATACAGAACATCGCGCCGATCGCGCTCAGCCACGGCTTTGCCCAGAAGACGGCGGGGATGCTGCTTTCGGTCGCTAACATCTCGCACGTGATCTCCACTCTCTTGATGGGCGCCATGTCGGACAAGATCGGGAACCGCGTGCCGCTGGTGATCCTGTCGCTCGCGGCTGCCGGCGGCGCGTTGCTGATGGGCTTCGGCTCCGGCCTGGCCGCGTTCGCCGGGGGCGCGGCCCTGGTGGGCTTCTGCGGCGGCATGTTTCCGGTGCTGGCGGCCGCAGTCGGCGTGGAGTTTGGCGCCGCCGAAATGGGCCGGGCCTTCGGTGTGCTGATGACCCTGCTCATCGTGCCGTCGGTCATGCCGTCCCTGGTCGCACATGTGCAGGAAGTCACGGGCAGTTACAGTCCGGTGCTGCTGGGCATGGCGATCCTCGCGTTGATGAGCGTCGTGCTCGTGCTCCAGCTGCGCGAGCGCCACCACGGGCACGCCACGCCGGAGGAGAAGGAAGCCGCGTTGCACGCGGTCGATCCGATCGGCTGAGGCCCGGCTGCGCGCGGGTTGGCCCAAATCTTTCGAACAAGGGCGGGTACCGTTGCGCGCCGATGATCCCTTCGCGATCGCGGTTCGAGCACCTGGTGAAATAGCTCTTCGGGCCGGAAGCACACTATGGCTCACTTAGCGCGTGGACCACGTCGCCAAAAAATCCGAGGTTCGGAAGCCACGCGAAAATTTCGCTCGGTGCTAAACCGCTTCAGCGAGACATCGGTCGACGCAAAGATACGCGCATCGCCAAGGCACACCGGAAGAGCCGGGCGCCGACAACGCTGAATTCGGGAATTCCTCCACAATCCTGTTGGGACTTTTGTGGGGGAATATTTGCCGAGAACTCGCTTCGACACTCGCATTGAGCAGGGATTAATGTCCATGATGGCAGATTGCCACCAGGCATTGTGATGGAGCGGCTCATGATGAAAAAAGTTTCTCTTTTGTTTTGCGCAGTCGTCTTTCTCTTTGTTTCCCCGCTGGCCTCTCGCGCCGAAGGTGCAGAGGACGGCTTCAAGATCGACGCGCGAATTGCGCTGAACGGCTATCAAACCGTGGTCGAGCAGGAGTTGGAATGGTCCCTCATCTGCCTCCGAACGCTTGCTGCCACGGACGAAGTGTCCTCCGGAGATTGGGAGCGCATGAAAGGGCTGCTTGCAAAGCTCGGCGAAGGCAATCCGACCTACGCTGCGATCTGGTTTGCAAGGCCGGACGGCTCGTATTTCACCGTAGAGAAGGGAGCCACCGGCCAGAACATTAAGGACCGCGCCTATTTCCCTGGTCTCATGGGAGATAACGACGTGGCTGGTGATCTGGTGGTGAGCAAATCCACCGGCAAGAAATCTGTCATCGTTGCCGTGCCGGTGAAGACGAACGGGCAGATTATCGGTGCGCTCGGTGTTTCGGTCAGCGCCGAGCAGCTTGCGCGCTTCGTCGACGATAAGATGCGCTTTCCGAAAGACGTTGTCTTCTACGGGCTCGATGCCAAGGGACAAACCGCCCTTCATCGCGAAACGGAACTGATGTTCGCGTTTCCGTCCGGGATGGGCAGTCCTTCCCTACGCTCAGCGGTGACGACGATGCTCTCCAAACCGGAAGGCGTCGTCCGTTACAGCTTCCGCGGCAAGCAGAAGATCGCCGTGTTTCAGGCGTCAAAAAAAATCGGATGGGTATTCGTCGTGGGAGTGGCGGTATCCGATGTACCGCGCTCTCGATGAGAGGCCACGGTCAGGATACGACCAGAGGGTTCAAAAAATAATGCGATCGTTCGCAGTGGGGTCGCGCCCGCGCAGGATTGCAGTAATTCATGCGGGGCGGCCAGTCCCGGATGCCGGTTCCGGGTTTATCGGGACGGTCGCTGGCGCAAAGCCAAGCCTGCCATAGTCGAACACGATCCATGGAACGACGCCTCCGGTCGGTCTTTCATTCATTTTTCAGGAAGGATGCCTCAATATGTCCGATGGATTGGCGATATTCCGAGGAAAACCCGCTTCGGGCGAGTGAGTTCTCATGGTGAAACTTCTCAAACGAGCACCGCCTGCTGCCAAGAAGATGCTGAGCAGCTACGATCTCGCGATCGAGCTCAGTTCCAACGAGGGGCCGGCCGAATCCCGAATGGTGGTTGCCCAAATTCTTTGGGGCGAAGCTAACCTTGCTCCGTATGATAATTTGTTTGGTTCGTCGGCTATCGCGGCACTGATGGTCAATGCCGGTTCGGCCTTTGCAGTGGTGGCGCCGTATCTGTCGGGCCGGTTGTCCCGTATGTCCGATGAAGCGGCCATTTGGATCGACGTTTACGAAACCCGGCCGGTGCGCTTTTCGCTCGACAGGCGCAAGGCTGCCAAGATCAGGCACACGCCCTGGATTGATGGCAATAACATGCTCCCCAAAGGAAAATTCTCTGCGCTGTACGTCGCTCAGCCAAGCCAGGTGACCAAGTCGCTGGGTGCATTTTACCAGGAATGCAGAGTTGGCCTGCGCGCTACCGGAGAGCTTTTCGCAGCAGATATTGTGGCCGCAAAATCCTTCGACGCTGCGGCGCAAACGGCATCGGGCCTTGCGATGCCGGGCGCCACGCGATTGCTCGACCTGGATGCGCATCGGAAGGCCCTCGCCGACGCGAAATTGAAAATTCACCAGGAATATGAATTGACTCAGGATCTGATGATGGCCATCCGCCTCGGATTCTTGAAAGGCGTCGGCAAGCTGTCGGATATCCGCGCGCTCGATCAACCCTGGAAGAAGCAGCGTCTCGGCGGCTTCATGTTGGAAGTGGAGACCTGGTTCAAGCTCTATCGGCTCATGGAGCTGGGACATGTCATGGCGACAGGCTTTCTCGCCGGCAATGATTGGTCGCCCGTGAACTTTGCGGTTTTTACAGCGATTGAGTGATGAGCGGGTCATTGAAGACGGCGAGGATTGCGAACAACAAAAGCCTGAGCCATTTGAGCAGGAGGCTGAAGTTGTAGCCGGCGG
>JBAVOL010000096.1:0-55486 GCA_049692035.1 Rhizomicrobium sp. | reverse complement strand
GATCTTCGCCTTCAACGCCGCATCAATCTTGCGTCTCGTCTTCTTCGTCATCGTCCGCTCCGTTTAGCAACAGAACGGCCTATTTTCCAACTAAGCCCCCGGTCCCAGATTCGGGGTCCGCTTCAATATCCGAGATCAACTCATTAACAATGTCTTCAAAGCTGGTCTTGCTCGTATCTCGCTCGCGTTTGGCGCCGCACCCCGGCGCATCGAGTGCGAGACTGCGGCCAAATTTCCCGACAGATTGCTGTCCCATGGCGGCAATGGTTGGCTCCCAGACCCAACTGCCTTGACCGCCACCATGCATGAAAACGAAATTGGTGCTCATTTCCCCCACACTCCGTGGCGTTTGCGTTGGCAAGCTCCCTTCCCGAAGGTTTGGCCCGTTTTGAGAGCTCGTTTTTCGGCACGATTAAAACCGGCATGAAAGAGTCCGCTCTGGACCGCATTACATATTGCCCGAGCCGACGTTTGACCCAATTGCGCTACTCGAAACTTCAACACGGAGGATGACGCCATGGTCAGATCGATTCCAAAAGCGACATTTACGGGAGCTGCGCAATCGAATCCGAATGCTGACATTGAGCACTCAAAATGGCATTCGCAAAGAACTCGCCGGAATCAATCATTAGGAGTCGGTGTCCTTGAGCGGAATGTTGAATCGCTCGCAATAGTCTTGGAAATGCCTGCGCACCACGGCCGCGGTTAGACCGAACTCCTCCAGAGAGTAAATGTGTTGGCCGTGCTTGCCTTGTGGGTTGTCCGCCAGCAGCTTGAGCATCGCGGCCATCACTCCGGGTGTGAACGGTTCGTCGAAATGGGCATAAAGCTTGCGCATTTGACCGATCGGATCGCGCAGCTGCTCGGCATATTGGATGTCGAAGATGGAGTTCTCGCCGTGCTTGTCGCGGAAAGCGTTTTGGCGGGCAATCATGCGATCGAACGTATCGATCATCTGGTCGGCGATCTGACGCAAGTCGACGACGTCGCTGAACATCCGGCGCACGTGCCGAATCAAGCTGCATGCCGAACCCACCACCTCCGCCGGATCGCGATGCGTCATCACCAGTTGCGCGTCGGGATAGACCGTGACCAGATCATCGAGGAACAGCGGGTGCCATGGATTTTTCAGCGTCCAGCGCCCGCCGTTTTCCGCCTGCAGCAATTGCAGGAGCTGCTTCTGAAACCGGAAGGCGGGCAAGTAGCTCGTGCGGAAGAACCAGTCCCGATAGCTCGGGATGTGCACGTTGGAATCGAAGATCTGGGCGCAGAAAGACAACGCCATCGCATATTGGCATTCGGTCGGGCTGTCGGCGTCCTCATAGTGAATCGCTGCAATCTGCGGGGCATGTTTGATCGACATCGCCAGCCTCTGCCGCTCAGCCGCGCAGCGTGGATCTGTGTGCAATTCGCCAGCCTTCGCGGGCGGCGCGGAATTGAGCGCCTCCCAACGCAGGAAGCAGCGCCGCGTAGGATCGGCGCTCAATAGATTGATGGTGAGCGTCGTGCCAGTGCGCGGCAGGCCGAAGACGAACATCGGCCGGTCGATCGGGCGTTCGAGCAACTCAGGATGCTGCTTCAGATAGTCGACGATGCGCAAGCGGTTGGATAGGGTGCTGACGATGTTCGCCTCCCACCGCTGCGCGCCGGCCTCAGAGAGATTGGCCTCCTCATTCGAGGCCTTGACGAGCAGCGACAGCCCTTCAAGCACGCGGGGATCACCGAGGTCGGTGAGCCCCGTGGCCGCGCGCGCCTTGGCAATGACGTCATCCACATTCATTCAACTCTCCTGAAATCTATCGCCCGGCGCAGGCAGCAGCCTACTCCGCGTTTCCAAGAATTCCGGCAGCATCAGTCCCCAAAGCGCGGCGGAATGTGCTTCTCTCGCAGGTTGTCCAGGGGACGCCGGTAAGAGGGATCGTCCTTGCTGCGCGTGGGCGCACCGTTGCCGTAGATGTCCGGAACATCGGCAAAAGGAAGCGGTAAAGTCGGAACCATGCCCGACCATTCGATTGCGTTTGTCCTGAAGGCGATCCGCCAGGCCCCGTTGCGGCGCTGGAGCCGGTCGATGTAGCGCCCGCCCGCGATCCAATTCGTCTCGTCGCGGTTGCGGCCGACGAAGAGATAATAGGTCTCAGTGTGGGCGGTATCGCCGTCGATCTCGACGGTGTGGTTCAGCAGGTTATGATGCGTCGCTATCTGCCCCGCCTCGTGCATCGCCGAGGCCCAATTATAGAGGTCCACCGGGCCGCCAACGAAAGCGCCCGCCGCGATCGTGGCATCGGCGTGGAAGGCCGAGAGGAACAGCTCGCGGTCGAAGCGGTCCATGCCCCGGCTGAAGCGCGTCAGGCAGTCGAGGATGTCCTGGCGGTCTAGCAGCTGTTCCACCCGGGCGAGGCGGTCAGCGTCCATGGCCGGCCTCCGCGATAGGCCGCCAGATCGGCGAGCCGCGCTCCGCGCGCAGCGAGGGGATCACCTTTCCGTCGATGTCAGTAATGCCATAGTCCTGCGCGACTTCGGCGGTTATGAACGTACCGCCCGAGCGTTTGGTGATCTCCGGGTCCGTGGCGAGCGCCGCGATCACCCGACCGGGAAATTCGGGAGAACAGCCGACCATCGGATTGGTGACGGTCAGCTTCTTCATCTCGGGGCTGCGCTCCAGGTTGCGACGGGCCCGTTCGGTGAAGGTGAGGCCCTGCCAGAGCGAGAGCGAGGCGACGTTGTGCGGCTGGAGCTCGATCGCCATGTCGCGCGCCATGCGGTCGACCGCCGCCTTGCACAGGCCGAAGATGACGCCATAGGTGTAAGTCACTCCGACATAGCCGGAGATGGCGACGATCAGGCCGGACTTCTGCGGGACCATGATGTGGGCCGCATGCCACGCCGCCACGAAGTTCGAGCGCACGCCGACATCGACCATCTCCCAGTTCGAGAGCGGCTTTTCCCAGAACGGCTGGGGCTCCGTCAGATCCTCGGGCAGCGAGAAGGCGTTGTTGACCAGGATGTCGAGCCGGCCCTGCTCCTGCCTCACCTGCTCGAAGAGCGCGGCGACCTGCATGTCATTCGCGTGGTCGACCTGCACCGCGATGCCCTTGCCGCTGCGCCTGTCGATCTCCGCGGCGGTCTCGCCAACAGTGCCCGGAAGCGGGTGTGAGCCGGGTGTAACCGTCCGCCCCGTGACGTAGACCGTCGCACCCTCTTGTCCGAGGGCCAGCGCGATCCCCTTGCCGATGCCGCGGCTGGCGCCCGTCACCACCGCAACCCTGCCACTCAGCGAACCCACTTTATCGCCCTCGTTATTCTCGCATTGTCATCAGACGGAGACCGTTTCAGCACTTTTTGAAGCGATCGCAGGCCCGGACAGGATGAGGCCCTCCATGTCACCCTTCGCGCGCCAGTCCTGCATAAGCTTCTGGAACGCATCCCAGCCCGGCCCATAGCCCCGGAACAGGGCCCATTTCGGGTTTTCTTCGCCCTCATTGTTGAAATAGCCCGGCGGACACTGCCGCTGGAACTCGGAAAAATCGATCTCCAATTCTTTGAAGCGCCGGACATATTCGTCCTGCGCTTCCTTGCTGGGCTCGACGACTGCAGCGCCGCGTTTGAGCGCCTCGCCGATAATGTAGGCGATGTGATTGCCCTGCTGGCCGAATTGCTCGGTCACCGACGCGTTCAGGCCGCCCTGAATATATCCGATGTAGAATTGGTTCGGGAAACCATGCGTCATGGTGCCGTGGAGCGTCTTCGGGCCGTCGGCCCAGTGTTTGTAGATTGATCTGCCGTCCCTGCCTTCGACCGCGTCGATGCCCCACCGGCGCTCGAGATCGCTCGTCACTTCGAAACCACTGGCGAAGATCATGCAGTCGATTTCATATTCCTTGCCATTGGCGACGAAGCCTTTTTCGGTCATGCGCTCGGCGCCTTTGGTTTCCGAAACGTCGATCAGCTTCACATTGGGGCGATTGAAGGTCGGGTAAAATTCGTCGCTCGACAGCGGCCGCTTGCACAGGAAGCGGTAATAGGGCTTCAACGCCTCGGCTGTTTTCTTGTCCTTGACGATGGTATCGACAAGACGGCGTAGCCTCTCCATCACCCGGTAATCGACGACTTCCCGCCGCGCCGCAAATTGCTCGGGGCTGAGCTCGGGCCAGCCCTCGGCCTCGAGTTCGGCGGCAAGATTGCGGCTGATTTCGGTCCAGATGTCGCAGATCAGGTCCGGCTCGCCCGGTCGAAAGAACTCCATGGCTGCACGGTGGAAATTGGCCTGGCGCTCCGTCTGCCAGCCGGGCTTCAGCGTCTTCACCCATTCGGGATCGGTCGGCGGATTGGGCCGCTCGTCTACGCTCGAGGGCGTGCGCTGAAGAACATAGAGCTGCCTGGCATAGCGGCCGAGATAGGGAACCGCCTGGATCGCGGTTGCACCCGTGCCGACGATCGCCACACGCTTGCCGGCCAGCTTGTCGAGGACGGGATTGCCGTAGCTGCCGCCAGTATAGCCATAGTCCCAGCGGGCAGTGTGGAACATCTTGCCCTGGAATTTGTCGATCCCCGGAATGCCGGGCAGTTTCGGCATGTTGAGGACGCCGCAGGCCATGATCACGAAGCGCGCGCGAATTTCGTCGCCCCGGTTGGTGCCGACACGCCAGCGCTTGATCTTCTCGTCCCACCGCAGGGTATTGATCAGCGTGTGGAACAGCGCCTTATCGGCAAAGCCGTATTTCTCGGCGATCGACTTGCAATATTCGTAGATTTCCGAGCCGTCGGCGAACTTCTTTGACGGCAGAAAGCCCATCTCTTCCAACAGCGGCAAATAACAGTAGGATTCGTTGTCGCACTGAATGCCGGGATAGCGGTTCCAATACCAGACGCCGCCGAAATCGCCCGCAGTGTCGACATTGCGGAAGTTCGAGACGCCCGCCTTCGTCAGGTAATAGGCGGCCATGATCCCGCCCCAGCCGGCGCCAAGGATGATGACGTCGATATCCTCCGAGATCGGAGCGCGCGGTTCGACCGCCTTGTGCGGGTCGGCGGCGTAATTCTCGGCCACCTCCCCCATTGGCCTGAAATATTGCTTCTGGCCCTCGGGACGGATGCGCTTGTCGCGCTCCAGGCGGTATTTTTCCCTGAGCGCCGGGATATCGATTTCCCCGGCTGGAGGTGTTTGTGTTGGTTGGCAGTTCATATTTGCTCCAGTTGACGGAGGTGAAGTTCTTCCTGCGTGGTCATACCTTCAGGTGGTCGGAAATGATATTCACTTTTACCATAGGAAGGCCAACCCGCCTTACTGCCCGGACGGTCGTTTGCCGAAGAAGGCCTCGCTGTAATCACCGACGGCCCGGCCGGAGTAATGCCCGGCGCTGAACGGCAAGCCCATCACGCCCTTCGACCAGTCTACCGATAGGCCAAAATCTTGGTACCAATCATAGAGCATCGTGCGTTGCGCGATGCGCCATTCGCCGCCGCGCTTCTCCATCCGGTCGAGGTAACGACCGCCGATAATAGTATCGTGTTCTTCCTCACCCATGCTGACCCGGTGGTAGGACGTGACGTGCGTCTCGACGAGCGCCGTATCGCCCTTTAGCTCAATCAAACTCTGCCCCAGAACATGCTGCGTCACCGGAATCGCGGGCGAGCCCGGCACGACCCAAGCGAGATATTCGTCGAAATTGCCGCTGAACACGCCATAGTCGCTCGTCGAGTCCGGCCAGTAGGATGCACGGATGAGCTCGGCGTCGCGGCGATCCTCGCCGCGGGCGAGGCGGGAGATGCAGTCGCGGATATTCTCGCGTTCGAGAAAGGTCTTCAGTTCCTCATTGATCGCGTCCATTTCCGCCCTCTGTCCCGTGTTTGTCTGAGTCCGGTGATCTTTGATGCGCGGTCCGTCCCAAGGGATTTCCTTACTCGCCATCTCGGGGACGCCGCTTGACCAATTCGGACAAAAAGCGCTAGCCCAGTCAGTGCTTTTTGTCCGAATTGGTCAAGCGGAAGCGTAATACTCTGCCGCACACAAGACCCGGCTGGGCATGAGATGCTGAGCGATGAACGTCCGACCCGTCCCTCCGGATAACAGGAGCGCTGCGCCCGGGTCGTGCGCCCATAGGCAGCAAAATGCTGCTAAGTACCAAGCGAAGTACGAAGCAAGGAGAATCCAAATGAGCAAGCGTTTCAGTGGACGGGTTGTCTTGATCACCGGCTCTGCAGGAGGGCTCGGACGGGTTAGCGCACTTCGCTTTGCACGGGAAGGCGCTCAGCTCATCCTCGTGGATGTAAACGAAGCGGGTCTCGAAGAGACAGCCGCCGAGATCCGCAAAGAGGGCGCAACCTGCTCCACCCACCGGCTCGATCTCGCTGTAGAAAGCGACATAAAGGCGTTTGGCGCCAATATCTGCAGTCAGCACTCCAAGCTCGATGTTCTGTTCAATAACGCCGGAATCGCTTATGGCGAGATCAACGGCCCGATGGAGACTTTGAGCCAGGAAAAGTGGCTTCGATACCTCTCGATTAACAGCCTTGCGCCTCTGTTTCTGGCGCAGGCTCTCCGCCCTGCTCTCGCGAAAGCGAAAGGCGTGGTGATAAACCAGTCGTCGATGGCGAGCTACGTCCCGGGTGTGCCTTACGGGGTGACAAAGGCAACGTTGAACGCCATCACCTACGGCATGGCAAACGCGTTTGGCGCAGACGGCATCAGGGTCAATGCGATCGCACCCGGTATAATGGAAACACCCGCAAACAAGACCGGACTGGATTCAGAGACCTATTCACGCGTCCAGGGCATGCAAATGCTCAAGCTTCACGGCACTGCCGATGATATCGCTGCCCTGGCGGTGTTTCTCGCATCGGACGATGCACGCTTCATCAACTGCGAGATCGTCAGCTGCGACGCCGGAAACAGGCTCAGAGGCTGGCGCGGTTAAGGCCTGCGACGGGAGCAGGCCAATTGCTGGTTATCTGCGTCTCCGGCCAAAGTGAGATCAGAAGGGCGCGGTTTCGCCTGCACCGGCTCACGCGCTGCATTTTGTCGAAATCCGTCAAGTCGAAGCATGATGCTCTGCCGCACATAAGCTCAGGCACGACATGGATGGCATGAGATGTCTGGCGGCGGACCTCGCAGCCAAGGTCGAGAAGGCGATGAGCAACCATCCGATCGTTCACGACAGGTCGGTTTCGATCATTCGCGGCATACCGCTTTCGGATGAGGCGGGCCTGGGATCGCTGACCCTCTCCGGCTACATTCGCGAGGTGACCGAGCGATTTTCCGATCGCGAAGCGTTGGTTCAAAGGCGTCCGGATGGAACGATAGAACGCTGGTCGTACCGCGAGTTGTGGGACAGATCGGCGAAGGTCGCGAAGGCCCTCATTGGTTGCGGCGTAGGCAAAGGCACGCGGGTCGGCGTGCTGATGACCAACCGGGCAGAGTTTCTGTCGGCAGTCTTTGGTACGGCTCTGGCGGGCGGCGTGGCGACGACGCTCAGCACCTTTTCCACGTCCGATGAACTCGAACATCTGGTCGCCATGTCGGCCTGCTCCGTCCTGCTGTTGGAAAGACATGTCCTCAAGAAGAACTTCGCCCAGATGCTGTGCGATCTTGACCCAGCCATCGGTGTGGCGGCGCCGGGCGAGCTGGCGTCGCTGAAATTCCCGTTTCTGCGCCACCTGGCGGCGATCGACAGCGTAGAGCCGCTGGGAGCGATCGAAACCTGGAGCGATTTTCTCGCGCGCGGCACCAAAGTGACTGAGGCGCATGTCAATGCACGGACGGCCACCGTGACACCCGCCGATCCGGGCGTTCTGTTCTTCTCTTCGGGATCGACCGGCAAGCCCAAGGGCATATTGAGCGCGCATCGCGGCGTGACTGTCCAACTATGGCGCCTGCGGCGTCAGCAAGGGCTAGGAGAAGGCGTTCGCAGCTGGACGGCGAATGGATTCTTCTGGTCCGGCAACTTCGCCATGGTAATCGGTGGAACGCTTTCGGCCGGTGGGACGCTCGTGCTCCAGCGGACGTTTCAGCCTGACGAAGCCCTTGCTCTGATGGAAGCCGAAAAGGTGAGCTTCCTGTTTGCCTGGCCGCACCAATGGGCCCAACTCGTAGCCGCTGCGAATTGGGATAGAGTCGATCTTTCGGCGCTGAAATATATCGATGTCGACTCCCCCATTGCGCGGCACCCGACCATCAAGACGACCCACATTGAGCCGCGCCACTGCTATGGCAACACGGAAACGTTTACCTTGAGCACCGGCTATCCGGCGAACACCTCGCGAGACGCCGCGGGCGGCAGCCATGGGCTGCCTCTCCCGGGCAACAGCCTGAAGATCGTCGATCCGCTGACAGGGATCGTGACGCCGGTCGGGGAGCGCGGCGAGATCGCCATAAAAGGGCCTACGCTGATGCTCGGCTATCTCGGCGTGCCGCTCGACGAAACGCTGGACGAGGAAGGCTATTTCCGCACCGGCGATGGCGGGTATGTGGACGAGGCGGGGCGTCTCTTTTGGGAGGGCCGTCTCAACGACATCATCAAGACGGGCGGCGCCAATGTTTCACCGATCGAGATCGATACCATTATCAAGGACTGCCCCGGCGTGAAAGTCACCCAGACCGTGGGAGTGCCGCACGAAACGCTGGGTGAGCTGGTTGTCACTTGCATTGTGCCCCACGACGGCGCGACGCTCGACGAAGATACAGTGCGCAACTTCGCCAGGGAAAAGCTGGCGAGTTACAAGGTGCCACGTCGCGTATTGTTCTTCGCCGAGGGCGATCTTCAACTGACCGGTAGCGCCAAGGTGAAGACCGGCGACTTACGCAATTTCGCGGCCAGGAGGCTGGCCGCTGAGGCAGCAGCCTGATGGACCAGTTCGACTTGGGCTGCCGCCGGACGGTTCCGCGTTGGTCAGGGATTTTCGGCTTGGCATTGGGAGGGGAAAACTGACGATGCAAACGAGCTACCAGCTGGTGCACGACTTCTTCGCGGCCGTCACTGCCGGCGACCTGCCCGATTCCCTGCTGACCCCCGACATGAAGGGCTGGACCACGACACAGGGGACCATGGAAAAGGCAGACTACCAGCGCGTGATCAGGCTGCTCGCGAAAATTTCTGCTCGCCCGCTTGCTTTCACGATCGATTCCATCACCGCGGAAGAAGACCGGGCCGTGGCCGAGGTCCGATCCAAGGGCACGCTGATCAACGGCGAGGAATACCAGAACACTTACGTTTTCGTGTTCCGCATCCGCGATGGCCGCATCGCCTCGGTCGCCGAGCACTTCAACGCGCTGATCGTGCAGGAAAAGATGGTGCCGCTGGTGCGGACGATCACGAACAAAAGCGGAGGTTAGAATGCGGCGGAGCACTGGTCCGAAAAAAAAGGCGGCGCCGTTGACGTCGATCCGACAGGTGCGTTCAGCCCCTGCCCAGCTTGATCAACTCGAAGAAAGAATATCCAGCCAATGAGAGCGATGCGGATCAGGAAACCCGCGAGCCTCGACAATATCCATCTCGGCACCGCCGAGGCACCGGCTCCGAGATTTGGTGAGATAAGGGTGCGGATTCGCGCGGCCTCCTTGAATTTCCGCGATAACCTCGTGGCGAACGGCTTCTTCCCGGCCCCTGAGGGGCTCATCCCCCTGTCGGACGGCGCAGGCGAAGTCGTCGAGGCGGGCGAGGGCGTGACGGAATTCAAGCCCGGCGACGGCGTGGTCAGCACTTTCCATCCCACTTGGCTGGACGGCCACATGGAACGCTCGCAGCTCGTCACCAGCCCGGGCGGCCCCGCCGACGGTTTCGCCTGCGAGTACGTCACCCGGCCCGCAACGCATTTCACCCATGCGCCGAAGGGCCTGTCGCACGCCGAAAGCGCGACGCTCACCTGCGCAGGCGTCACGGCCTGGCGCGCACTGGTCGCTGACGGCCAGGTGAAGCCCGGCGCATGTGTGCTCGTCCAGGGCACGGGCGGCGTCTCTCTCTTCGCCCTGCAATTCGCCAAGGCCGCCGGCGCCACAGTCATCGCTACCTCGTCGAGCGGCGAAAAGCTTGCGCGGCTCAAGGCGCTGGGCGCCGACCATGTCATCAACTATCGCGAAACCGAGAAATGGGGTGAGGCCGTGCTTGCCATCACCGGCGGCCTCGGCGTCGATCATGTCATCGAGATCGGTGGCCCACACACGTTGCCCCAGTCGCTTGTCGCCGCGCGCACGGGCGGGCATCTCGCGATCATAGGGGCTGTCGGTGGCTTCAACATCGACACCATGCCCTTCGCCATCGTCCAGGCTAAGCGCCTTCGCCTGCAAGGGGTAACCGTCGGTAGCCGCCGGAACCAGATTGATATGATCCGTGCCATCGAGGCGAACGGCATCAGGCCGGTGATTGATCGCACGTTCCAGCTTGAGGAGCTTGGTGACGCGTTGCGTTACCAGCAGGCGGGGCAGCACTTCGGCAAGGTTTGCATCGATGTGTGATCGCCGCCCGTTTCAATCAGCTTGCAAACAGTGCTGAGGCCGCTGGCTCAACAGTTCATGGAGCGAAGCATGACCCAAGTTGAGGCGATACGCGGTCCGGTCGATACGAGCGCACTTGGCCGAATTCTTGTGCATGAACATGTTTTCCTCATGAACATGGAATATGCCCAGAACTACCGCCCGGACCTTTTCGAGGAAGAGACGGTCGCCAGGGCTGCAGCAAAGTTGAATGCCCTCAAGGCTGCCGGCATCGATACGATCATCGATCTCACCGTGCTGGGCCTCGGTCGCCATATCCCCAGTCTGGCGAAGGTTGCGGCGCAAACCGACGTCAACATCATCGTTTCGACCGGCGTCTATACCTTCGACGAGGTGCCTGGGCCCTTCGCCTATTATGGACCAGGACACCTGTGCGATGCGCCCGAGCCGATGGTCGATCACTTCGTCAGGGATATCGTCGAAGGAATTGCCGGGACCGGCATGAGAGTTGTCCTTTCACGGGCGAATGCATCGAATCGATGGGCGGCCATGTCAGCCGCATGTATCTCGCCCGCACCCCAGGCTTCACCGCCCCCAGGATGACCATTGAGACCATCGCCGAACGTTGGCAAGAGGCAATGGCTGGTACTGCCGAAGGCATTTTCCGGCACAACGACAGCGATCCGAGGGTGTGGCACATCAAGCCCTACGTGCCGGTCGCCTGAAAATCCCGGTCGTGACTGTCAAGCCAATGTGGCCAGCGCTGAGCGCGGCTGGTTTGGTCAAAGACCGGCGCAACGAACATTTCGAATTGAATCTGCTGCGCAGATTGTTGAAAGAACGAGGACATGAGCCAAGAGAAGGACAGGAAGGGAACGATCATGACAAAGACGGCATTGGTGACCGGCGCTGCGGCCGGGATTGGCAGGGCTTGTGCCCTGAGGCTGGCGTGCGAGGGGATGGCGGTTGGCGTGCTCGACATCAACTTGGAAGGTTGCCAACGTGTCGTCTCGGAGATCGAGGCAGCGGGCGGCAAGGCCATCGCGCTTCAGGCGAGTATCGCCGATCGGGCCCAGGTGACGGCGGCGGTGACGACGCTGCGCAAGATGTTCGGCCCGGTGACTGTGCTGGTGAACAACGCAGGCATCACCGGCATGGTCCCGTTCAAGGAGCTGACCGACGCGCAGTGGGACCAGATGATGGAAATCAACCTGAAAGGAACCTTCATCGTCACGCAGATCGTCCTGCCGGACATGGAAGCGGCCAAGTGGGGCCGCGTCGTGAATATCTCTTCCTCCAGCGCCCAGACGGGGGCTGTGGGCATGGCCCATTACTCGGCGTCGAAAGGTGCCATCATCACGCTCACCCGTACGCTGGCACAGGAGCTCGGCCCACTCGGCATCACCGTCAACAACATTCCACCAGGCAGCGTGATGAATACGCTGATGTCCGAGGCCAACCGGGACCGTTTCCCGATCTCGGTGGAGACCTTGGTCAAGACCCTGCCGGTGCGTCGCACGGGGGAGCCTGAAGACATCGCCAATGCGTGCGCCTGGCTCGTGTCGGAAGCGACAAGCTACGTCACTGGCCAGACTATCGGCGTCAATGGCGGCCGAGTGGTCTCCTGAGACCGCCGCGGCGTGCCTGTTGAGTGGAATCGCAATGAATGGCAGTGAACAATTTCTAAAACTATTGGCACAACAGCAGTGAGGGCAAAATGCGTCTAGCAAACAAGGTTGCCGTAATCACAGGTGCGGGCTCGGGCATGGGCAAGGCCACGGCGGAACAATTCGCCGCCGAAGGCGCGAAAGTCGTCTGCGCCGATATCAGCGGCAAGCAGGACACCGTCGCCGCGGCGATCGGCGACGTGGCAGTTGGCGTCCATGCCGATGTCGCCAAAGAGACCGATGTCCAGGCCATGATCGCTGCGGCCGAGGAAAAGTTCGGCAGGCTCGACATCCTCGTCAACAACGCCGGCTTCGGCGGCGGGTTGAAGCCGCTGCACGAACAGACATCGCAGCACTGGGACTTGGTTCATTCGGTGAACATCAAGGCGGTGTTCCTGTGCATGAAATACGGCATCATTTCGATGCTGAAGACGGGCGGCGGCTCGATCGTCAACGTCGCGTCCGCCGCGGGCATCATCGGCTGGAAGGGCCACAGCGTCTATGGCGCAGCCAAGGCCGGCGTCATCCAGCTGACGAAAGTGGCGGCGCTCGACTATGCGGAATGCAACATCCGCGTGAACACCGTCTGCCCCGGCACCACCTGGACGGGGCTCGTCAAGCAATCCGAAGAGTATCCCACGCCCCCACCCGGCATCTTCGTCCTTCCCGGCGTGCCGATGAACCGCTGGGGTCTAGCCAGCGAGATTGCCGCCGCCGTGCTGTTCCTGGCAAGCGATGAAGCCTCTTTCATCACCGGCGCAGCATTGCCCGTGGACGGCGGCTATTCGATCGGCTTTTCCGGCATGGCGGCGGAGCAAGGGGCGCCCACGGCTTAAGCATCTTTTTGAAAATTCGTTCAATGAGCGATGCGCCTGAGGAAGAGGGAGCCGAGGGCGATATGGATCATGGCCTCGGAGACATCGACGCGGGTTTCGTAGTCGCGCATGAGGCGGCGCCATCTTGTCATCCATCCGAAGGTTCGTTCGACGCCCCATCGCCTTGGCAGAACCTTGAAACCCGGTTCGGTGTCGGGGCGGCGGGCTACTTCCCCTTCGGGTTGGGGAGCGCTCTAGGCATGGTTTCGATACATGTTATATCAGATTAGATGGACGTCATCGACGGGCCCTCGCCAGGCCCGCCAGGACTTCGGACCAGGGAGAGATATTCACGTCATGCAGATGACCGGACAGCAACGGATCGCCGCCCGGCGCCAACGGGTATGGCAGGCGCTGAACGACCCAGACACCCTCAGGCGATGCATCCCGGGCTGCCAGTCGCTGGAGCAGGAGTCCGACACACGCCTGCGCGCGACGGTGGAGGTCAAAATTGGGCCTATCGGCGCGCGCTTCAACGGCGCGGTGACGCTCTCGGACCTCGATCCGCCGAACGGCTACACGATCACCGGCGAGGGCCAAGGCGGCACGGTCGGCTTCGCCAAGGGCGGCGCCCGGGTGCGCCTCGCAGACGATAACGGCGGCACGCTCCTCTCCTACGAGGTCGAAGCCCAAGTCGGCGGCAGGCTGGCGCAGCTCGGCGGGCCGATCATCGACGCCACCGCCAAACAGCTCGCGGCCAAGTTCTTCCAGCAGTTCGGCAAGGTTGTCGCGCCTCCGGCCGAAGCGGCCGCGCCGGCTCCGCCCGCCGGCGCAATGGCCAGCGCGGCTCCATCCGGACCCCGTCTCGCGGCCCCCCCCTCCCCGGCCTACGCCCCGCCCCCACGCGGCGTCCCCGCGGCTTGGCTGCTGGCGCTTCTCGCCGCAGCTCTCATCGGATACCTGATCGGGCACGCCCAGCGCGGCGCCGCCGGTTCGGACTGGATGGGCCTCGCAATCGGCCTGCTCATCGTGATTGTCGCGGCCGCGGGCTTCGAATTCGGTCGGCGGGCCGCGGCCCCCGTGGTGGTGCTCGACCCCGCGCTCCTGACGCGGCTTGGCGTGGACGCGAAGCAGTGAAGCCGGCCCCATTCGACTATGTCGCCCCTGAGACGATCGAAGAGGCATGCGAGCGCCTCGCAGAGGCCGACGGCGGTGCCACCGTGCTGGCGGGCGGTCAGACGCTCATGCCGCTGATCGCTCTGCGCATGAGCCAGCCCTTCATCCTTGTCGACATCAATCGGATTGCAGCCCTGAAGGGCGTCTCCCGCGCCGACGGCGGGACGCGCGTCGGGCCGATCATGCGCCAGAACGAGGTGATCGCCGATCCGACGCTCGGCCGCGCCCTGCCCATGCTCGTCACGGCGACGCGTCATGTGGGGCATCACCAGACCCGCAACCGCGGTACCATCGGCGGCTCGATCGCGCTCGGGGAGCCGGCGGCCGAGCTCCCGGCGACTGCGGTCGCGTTGGGCGCTTCGGTGGAGGTGCGCTCTACGCGCGGCACACGCCGAATCGCGGCCGAGGAGCTCTATATCGGCCCGTACGCGACCGCACTCGATCCCGACGAGCTCATCACGGCGATCCACTATCCCGACTGGCCGCCGGGGGCGATCACGGTATTCCGGGAGGTGGCGAGGCGGCCGGGCGACTTCGCGCTGGTCGGCGTGATCGGCGCGCTCGCGGTCGAGCAGAACCGGATATCTCGCGTGGGCATCGCCTGGTTCGGCATGGGGCCGACGCCCATCAAGGCCCGGCAGGCGGAGCAGGCACTGACCGGCCAATCCATCGCCAAGCTCGACACGCGCGGCATAGCCGAGCTTGCCATCGCCGACGCCGCCCCCTTCGACGATCACCACGCCACGGCCGACTATCGGCGGACGGTGGGGCGGCGCATCTTTGCGCGCACCCTTGGCGAGGCGCTGGACATGAGGCAGCCCGCATGAGTGAGCATCGGATCGAAATCACCGTCAACGGCCGGGCCCATCAGGCCACCGTGGAAGGACGGCTGACGCTGGGTGACTTCCTGCGCATCAACGCCGGCTACACGGGCGTGCATCTCGGCTGCGAGCATGGCGTCTGCGGCGCCTGCACGGTCATCGTCGACGGCGGGGCGGTGCGCGCCTGCCTGATGCTGGCGGTGCAGGCCGATGGCTGCAAAGTCACCACAGTCGAGGGCCTGGCGGCGCCCGACGGCGCGCTGCATCCGGTCCAGCAGGCATTGCGCGACGAGCACGGCCTGCAATGCGGCTTCTGCACGCCCGGCGTCATCATGACCCTGGCGGCCCTGACCCAGGGCGAGGAGCGGCCATCCGCGGAAACGCTGCTCGCAGCCCTATCCGGCCACATTTGCCGCTGCACCGGCTATCAGGGCATCCGTCGCGCCGCCCGCAAGCTGGCCGGCAAACCGCAGGGAGAACAGGCATGAATGCTCCGCGTATCGGCGCCGCACGCTTCATCGGCCAGCGCATGCCGCGCAAGGAGGACGCCCGGCTGCTGACGGGCCGCGGCACCTTTGTCGACGATGTCGTGCTGCCCGGCATGCTGCATGTCGCGTTCGTGCGCAGCCCGATCGCGCGCGGCCGTATCCGCTTGATCGACACCTCGGCGGCGCTCGGCATGCCGGGGGTCCGCGCCATCCTCACCGCGGCGGACCTCGCCCGGCTGAAGGTCCAAATGTTCAGCTTCTTCATGATGCCGGTCGAGGTCGAGACCCCGATGTTGGCTACGGACCGAGTGGCCTATGTCGGCGACCCTGTCGTCATGATCGTCGCTCAGGACCGCTACATCGCGGAAGACGCCGCAAGCCTGGTGGTGGTCGACTACGAAGAGGAGGAGGCGGTCGTTACCATCGAAGACGCCAAGCATGGCCCTCCTGTGCATCCCGGGACCGAGTCGAACCTCGCCGCCGCCATGGGCGTCGAGGAAGACGAGCCCCTCGAGGCGCTGCTGGCGAGCGCCCCGCATTTGGTGACCGGCACGCTCACGCACCAGCGCATCTCACAATCGCCGATGGAGACGCGCGGCGTCGTCGTCTCCAAACAGGGTGAGGGAGAGCTGACCCTCTACATTACCTGCCAGAGCCCGCACCTCGTTGCGCGCTACGTGTCCCTGGCGCTCGGCCTGCCCCCAACCAGCATCCGCGTCATCGCCAAGGACGTCGGCGGCTCGTTCGGCCTGAAGAACCATCCGTGGAAGGAAGAGATGGCGGTGATCGCCGCCGGCATTATCCTGGGGCGTCCGATCAAATGGATCGAGGACCGGCTGGAAAACCTGACCGCCGCCAATCAGGCGCGCGAACAGGAGATCACGCTCCGTATCGCCTTCGACGCGGAGGGCCGGCTTTTGGCCTCGCACTCGAACTACGACCTCAACAACGGCGCCTATCCGCAAGGGGCGGACGCCAACATCGCCGTACAGATGTTTATGTGGTCGGCCTATAAGATGCCGGCCTTCGGCTTCCATACCAAGGGCTGGTACACGAACACGGTCGGCCTCTGCGCCTACAGGGGGCCTTGGGCGATCGAATCGCTGGCGCGCGAGACCCTGCTAGACGTCGCCGCACGGCAGATCGGGATCGATCCGATCGAGATCCGCCGCCGCAACCTCATCACCAAGGCCGATCAGCCCTGCACCACGCCACTCGGGATACAACTGGAGGACATCACCCCGGCGGAGTGCCTGGAGAAGCTGCTGGAAACGCTCGACGTGCCCGCGTTCCGCGCGGAACAGGAGGCGGCACGCAAGCAGGGGCGCTACCTCGGCCTGGGCGTCGCGACCTACATCGAGCCGACCGGCTCGGCCGGCAGCATGCCTGTCATGACCGGCGAACTGGCGCAGGTCCGGATCGAGCCGACCGGCAAGGTCACGGCGATGCTCAGCACCCATTCGCAGGGGCACGGTACTGAAACTACCATGGCGCAGGTGATCGCCGACCGGCTCGGCGTTCCGTACGAGGACGTCTCGGTGTTTGAAGGCGACAGTTCGCGTGGCGGCTTCGGTCCAGGCGCGGCGGGCAGCCGCCAGGGCGTGATCGGCGGCGGCGCCTCACTGAAAGCGGCCGGACTGCTCGCCGAAAAGGTCAAGCGCATCGCGGCCCACATGCTGAACGCCAATGTCGATGACGTGCGCATCGAGGATGGCATGATCCGCGTGGCCGGGGCCGAGGAGATGACGCGCAGCCTGCGCGAGATCGCCGCGGTGGCCTATGGCGAGCCGCACCGTCTGCCGCCGGGCATGGAGGCGGGGCTGGAGGCACAATATCGCTATACCCCCCCGCCTGTCACCTTCACCAGCGCCGCGCATGCCTGCATCGTCGAGGTCGACGTCGAGACTGGTTTTGTCACGATCAAGCGTTGGATTTCCTGCGAAGACTGTGGCGTGATGATCAATCCCGCCGTCGTGGAGGGGCAGATCGCCGGTGGTCTGGCCCAGGCGATCGGGACTGTACTGCTGGAAAAGGTCGACTACGACGCGCGGGGCAACCCGACCGCGGTCACCTTCAAGGACTACCTGCTGCCGGCGATCTCGGACGTGCCGGAGTTCGAATACGTCCACGCCAACACGCCGTCGCAATCCGAGGGCGGGTTCCGAGGCGTCGGCGAAGGCGGCTGCATCATCGGCCCGCCGACGCTCGTCAACGCAATCGCGGACGCCCTGTCTCCGTTCGATGTGCGCTGCTTCGACCTACCGCTCACCCCGTCGCGGATCCTCGAACTGATCGAGGGGCGCACGCCGGCCCGGAAGACGTCGAAATGGCACGCCAACCCGCAAAATGATGCGGCGGCCGAGCCGCAGAGCGACTTCGATGCGGCACATCCAGGCGACGACGGCCTGCCGGGCGCGTCGCCCGCCGCCTCTAACGAGGCCGCCGCCGAGGTGGCGGCGGTCATCGTCGACGGCATGTGGAAGATGGTCCTCGCCACGCCCATGGGCTCGCAGGCGATGAAGGGGCGCTTCGCCACGAACGGCGAGGTCCTCACCGGCACGCTCTACAGCGACATGGGCGACCAGGACTTCGTTGGCGCCGTGGGCGGCGACACCCTGACGTGGGAAATGAAAGTTACGAAACCCGCCTCGCTCACCCTCAAGTACGAGGTGCGGATTGAGGGTGACAGGTTGGCCGGCAAGGTGAAGATGGGCATGTTCGGCGCCGCCAAGCTGAGCGGTGAGCGCATCTAGACTTCGCGGGCGGCGGCCCCGCGGAAGTTCAGCTCCACCTTCACCCCGTCCGGATCCCGGACGACAATCTGGTGGATATCGAATTCCGGGACAGGATTCTCCCGGAAATTCACGCCGGCGCGCTTCAGACGCTCGCGTGTTTCGGAAAGGCCGGTCGCCTCGAGCGCGAAGTGATCGAGCAAGCCGGCAGTCTCGGGCGATTGTTCGGGGGAGCGCGAGACCAGATGCACGTACGGATGGCCGTCGAGCAACAGCCAGGCGCCCGTATAGCCTCGGCCCTCCATTTTCTGGACGTCAAAGCCGAGCCCGTCAGCGTAAAAGGCGCAGGTCTTCGCCAGATCGCTGGAATTCAGTGTGATGTGATCGATCCTGTGTACCGACATACGCTCCTCCCACGTTCATCTTACCCTTCATGGCCGGCACGCTTACCGGATGCCATCTACTAAGCCGGGAGGCGGCGCGGGGTGGGACCCACTTCTTTGATGTGCCAGCTAGCTAGTGTTGGCTTTCCGGCATGCGCACCACCAGGCCGTCAAGGTTTTCGGTGATCTTCATTTGGCAGGACAGGCGCACGTTCGGGTTCTGATCGTCGGCGAACTCGATCATCGCCTTCTCCATCTCGCTCGCCTCGCCCGTCTGGCTACGCCAGGCCTCGTCCACATAAACCCGGCAAGTCCCGCAGGCGCAGGTGCCGCCGCAATCGGCGGCGATGCCCGGCACGGCGTTCTTGACGGCAGCCTCCATGACCGACTGACCGAGCTTAGCCTGGATCATGTGCGGCTCGCCATTCCACTCAATGTAAGTGATCTTTACCATGGACAGGCTCAGGCCTTATCGAACTCGAGGTGAAGCGCTTTCATCGCGCGGATGAGGTAGTTCGGTTCGTACTCAAACCGGCGCACGCCTGCAGGTCCGTGCTCCGTTTCGTCGATACGGATGTCCGAGGTCCGATCGAACAGCCGCTCGAGCGTCACCTTGGCTTCGGCCCGAGCGAGGGGTGCGCCGGCGCAGCTATGGATGCCGCGCCCGAACGCCAGGTGCTCGCGAACATTCTTCCGGTCCAGGCGAAGCTCCGCAGGGTTCTCGAACCGCATCGGATCGCGGTTCATGGCGCTGATCAGCAGCATTACGCACGTGCCCGGCGAGACCTCGATATCGCCGACCTTCACGGGGACCTTGGCCATTCGGAAGGTGCTCTTCACGGTGCCTTCAAGCCGCAGCACCTCTTCGACGAATTCGGGAATGAGGTGACGCTCGCTGCGGAGTTTTCGCTGCAGCTCGGGTTCCTCGGCCAGGAAGCGCAGCATGGCGGCGAACAGGCGCACCGTCGTGTCCTGGCCCGCTCCGAACAGGAACGTGGCGACGGAAACGACGTCCAGCAACTCCGGCAGGCTTCCGTCGGCGTATCTCTGCTGAGCGAGCTCAGTCAGCACGTCCTGGCGCGGCTCCCGGCGGCGATCCTCGATGTAGCCATAGAAATTCATGCCGATCTGGACGAGCGGATTGTTGGCCATGTTCATTTCGACGCCGATCTGCCCCGGCAGAGCGCCAATCAACTTCCGGAAACCTTGGTGATCCTCCTCCGGCACGCCGAGCAGGTCCGCGATGACCAGGGTGGCGAAGGGCTGGGCGTATTCGGAGATAACTTCCACCGAGCCGCGCTCAATAAACTCGCCAATAATTCGATCCGATAACTTCGCCATGAACGTCTCGTTCTCCTTGAGACGCTTCGGCGTGATCATTCCCATCAGCAGCGATTTCTGTTTCGTGTGCGCTGGCGGGTCCAGAGCGACGATCTGGCCCGCGTAAGGTAACTCGCTGCGGCACTGCTCGAGCTGGACGGTGATATCGTCGCCCTCCGGCGTGAAGGGGAGCGGCAAGAACGGACCGGTCGCGGTGTTGATGGCGGAGAAGCGCTCGTCGTCTCGGAAAATGGCCAACCCTGCATCATAACTGGTCACGGCAACGACCCCATGACGCGGTAGCCGGGCCGCGGGGCCCTTGGCGCGAAGGTGCTCGAAATATCCGTGAGGCGCCTGAGAGAGCTCCGCGTCCGTAAAAACGTCGATCTCGTCATAATTGCTCATCGCCACCTCCGACATACTTCATGCGGCTCACTTGATGCATTTCCGGCACAAATGATATACAATCGATCGTTAGTATGAATGACAATAGGGCTGTGTCAAGCGCTAACGATTTGCGTCCCTGCATGGCAGACGAACACATCGTATGTGAGCTTTTCGCTCCTCCAAGCAAGTACCAAGTGCTCACGCTTTGGAAAGAAGAGTTGATCACAGGATGATTCACAATGGATCACGCTCTCTGCCGCTAAAGTTCCTGCGGTTCGGTAGACATGGTCGACGCGCCTGCGAGCAGCCGCGGTTCCTGTCTACTTCGGGACGCCGTTCAGTCGAGTACCGACAAGCTTTCGTAAATCGCCCGCTTTGACCTTGGCACTGCCTGTCAGCGAGAGCTCCTCCTCGCGCACGAACACAACGCGACGCGGCACCTTGTAGCTCGCCAACCGCTGCCTGAGGAATTTGCGCACCGTGTCCTCGGCGTGGCTCATACGGCAACTCACCCCGCCGGCGCCGCTTCGTCCGCCCGTCATCTTGACATTTCCGTCAGGATACTGCTCCGACGGGACCAGGACGGCGTAAGTGCTGCGCACACAGGTGTTTCCACCGCAAGGGATCGCTGATATAATATGGATCATTATGGAAGGGCGCTCAAGAGGTCAATGCCCGGCATCCTCGCGTAAACAGGAGACGAACCGCGCCGGACGGGCGGCGATCCGCTACGCGAAATTCTCCACACGTTACCGGTGCAATTCGTCAAAGCACGTGCCTTGCGACATAGAAAGCGCCGTCGCAAAAACTAAAAACGCCTTCGAAGAACTGACGTTGCAACCGCGCCGGATCAATGAAGGAAGAATTGGTTGATGAAGTCAGTCAGTTTCAATCAAGAGCGAGACATGCCGGTGATATGGCTGGCACCCAACTCATCCGTGATCTCAACGTGCAGATATTCCGATTGGACTGGCAGACATCTAATTCCTTTGGTGTGAGGAGAAGCCCGGTCTGACCGGACAAGAGCGATTGTCGAGGAGGCTCAACATGGAAACAGTCACCGAATTAGCCCTACCCCATTTGCCGCTCGAGGATCCCGCCTTCGCCGTCGATCCCATGCCGTATATCGAGGCCGCGCGTCGCGAGCATCCGTGGCTGGCTAAATGCGATTTTGGCTACGTCGTCCATGAATACCAAGCCATAAGAGATCTCTCGTATATGGACGACAAGTTTCGTCCGTCGATGGACACGATCACGGAAATCATGGGCGCCAAAGGCACGCCCTGGGGCGAGTTCATGGACAATTTGATGCTGGCGAAAACAGGGGCGGAGCACGCGCGCATCCGCAGCAGCGTTGTGGCGTCCTTTACACCGAAGAACATAAACCGGTATCGGCCACTGATGCGAGACCGGGTGTCGCGGTTGCTGGATGAATGGGCGCCGAAACGTGCTTTCGATTTCGCCGAGTTCGCAGCCTACTTTCCGATCACGGTGATGTTTGGCCTGATCGGTGCCTCTCCTGAGGCCCTCCCCGGCATCCGCAAATCGCTGGAGACGCAAGGTCTCAGCGCCAATCTGGTCCGCTCGATGTTGCCGGATCTGGAGGCAGCCTATCAGGTGCTTTGGAACTTTGTGCACAAGCTCATCGTCGAGCGGCAGCGGGACGGCGGCGGCGATGAAGAAGATGTGCTCAACACTTTGATCGCCGCCCATGCCGCCGGCCAGCTCGATGATGCCGAGTTGCACAATCTCCTGATCTTCCTGTTCGCGGCGGGCTATGATACGTCAAAGAACATGCTCACCCTCATCATGCACATGATGCTGAAGCACCCGGAACACTGGGCCCGGTGCGCCGAGGATCGGTCTTTTTGCGATCGGGTCGTCGAGGAGATGTTGCGCCATACCAGCGTGTCCAGTCTCTACCGAATGACCACACAGGATGTGATCTATCGTGACATTCTATTTCCGCTGAACACACTTCTGTTCATGCCGCTTAATATTTCCGGCCGCGATCCCACAGCGTTCCCGGATCCAATGGAATTCCGCCCCGAACGGCCCGACGCGGGCCGACACATGGCCTTTGGCCGTGGCGTTCATATGTGCCTCGGCCAACATCTCGCGCGCGCGCAAATCCAAGAGGGCCTTCACCTGATCGCCCAGCGGATCACCAAGCCGCGCCTTGCGGGAGAGGTGACTTGGAGACCGTTCCCAGGAGTATGGGGCATCCGCACACTGCCAATCGTCTTTGAGCCGGGCCTGCGCCGGCCCGAGCACGAAGCCCCGGGCGTTGGGAAAAGCGAGTCCCGGGCGGGCCCCGGCCATCAATGAGACGCCGGAGGTATGCAAGGGCCGTCGCACGAGCCCCCGCCGCTCGAGAATTGTGATCGAGCTCATGAAGTGCCGCGTCGATCGCCATGATAGGGTGGAGAGATATTCATGGATTTGGGACTGAGAGGCGCGGCGGTCTGTGTCAGCGGCGGAACCAAAGGCCTCGGGCGCGAGGCCGCGCTCGCCTTCGCGCGGGAAGGCGCGCGGCTGGTCGTCACTGCGCGTGGCGCCGAGGGATTGAACCAGACCATCTCGGCTTTGCGCGAAGCGGGCGCGCCGGACGCCTTCGGGGTCGAAACGGATGTGGGCAGCCTCGCCAGTATCAAGGCCCTGTTTGCGCAGATCGAATCGAAATGGGGCGTGCTCAACACACTTATCAACATGGTGGGGCCCACCGAGCCAAGTACCGGCCGAGATTTCACGGAAGTGCCGGACGAGCAGTGGCAATTTTATTTCGATGTCGGGATCATGAGCGTGGTCCGCTGCACACGTGCCGCCGTCCCGCTTATGCGCAAAGCCGGTTGGGGACGAGTCATCAATATCTCGTCCATTTCTGCACGCGTCGGTCAGTCGTTCGAAGCGCCCTACATGACAGCGAAATCAGGACTGAACGCGCTTTCAAAGAACATGGCGTGGGCGCTCGCGAAAGAAGGCATCTTGGTCAACACGGTGACGCCGGGTGTGTTTCAAACCGAGGCGTTGCGTCACTTCATGGAAATGACCGGCGCGACTGCAACCTACAGCCCGGATAACCTCGAGGAGGTCTGGGCTTGGATACGCAACGTAAATGGGTACCGCCCAGCCGGTGCCATCGGCCGGGTCGCACTCCCGGAAGAGCTTTCACCTTTGCTGCTGCTGTTAGGCTCGCGCGCGAACAGCTACATCGTCGGTGCAAACTTCACCGTCGACGGCGGCACGGATTTTTCGATCGGGTGAAAGGCCGAGATTTGCGAAATATGGTCGGCACCGCGCAGAGCCGTGAAAATGCCGCCGCCGAGCCATGCGCACAGCTTCTACTGAACAGATAATATTCTTGGCGATGGACATGTTGAGATATCGACTTGCGAAAAAGCAGAGAATTGATGAAGTGAGGCCCTCGCGTCGATTTGCTCGGTGAGGAAAAACGCAGCATTGCCCATTGGCGCTGCTCACGAGGAGGAATGTATGAAGATTCAACCTGCGGCATTTCTGCGGACAACACTTCCACTGGACTTGTCGAGCTTGCCGGCACTGGATAGCGGCCGGTATCATTCAGTGTGGTTGCCGGACCACATGGTGAGCTTCTGGCCGGATTCCATCTGGACGCCGGAATTTACCGACCTCGCAACCGCCTCGCCCTCGCCACACCGACATCTCGATGCACTGGCGGTGGCGGGAGCCGTCGCCGTTCAGACGAAAAACGTGCCGATCGCAACCAGCGTCGTGGATACGGTACGGCGGCATCCGGCGATGCTCGCACAGACCGCCCTTACGCTCGACCACTTGGCGAAGGGCCGTTTCATCTTGGGTGTGGGCAGCGGCGAAACCGAAAACACCGTGCCCTATGGGTTCGACTTCTCCAAGTCGGTGAGCCGGTTCGAGGAGTCGCTCAAGGTTATCAAGCTGCTGTGGGAGAGCGACGGCCCCGTGGATTTTGAGGGCCAGTTCTACCACCTCCATCATGCACGCATGGACACAGAGCCATATGAGGGGCGCTTCCCGAGGATTTGGGTTGGCTGCAACGGCCCGCGAATGCTTGAGATCACCGGCCGCTATGCGGACGGCTGGTGGCCAGCCGGCGCGTGGACGCCGGAGGAATATGCGAACAAGCTGAAGATCGTCCGCAACTCTGCGGAGCGCGCGGGGCGCGATCCGATGGCCATCGTGCCTGCGAGCATCCAGACTTGTCTCATCAGCGATGACGACGCGGAGCTGGCCGAAATCCTCAAGGCACCATTGGTCAAAGCGTGGGTGATGCAACCTTCCGCCGAAGCCCTCCGCAAGTTCGGCTTCGAGCATCCGCTCGGCGAAAACTGGCGCGGATATCAGGACATCAATCCGGCGGCGATGACGCGTGAGCGTATTCTCGACATGCTGGAGAAGACGAATGTCGAGGCGATCCGGAAGATCATTCCCTGCGGCACACCAAAAGAAGTGGCGCGCAGACTGAAAGGTTTCGGCGATGCGGGGATGCGGGTCGTCAAGATAATGGATTATGGCGGCATGGCCGGATTGAAATTTTCCGCGCGCTCGGCCCAGAAAGTGCGCGAAGCGGAGGATGAACTGATGCGAATTGTTGAAGAATGAACGCTGGCACCGAAATATTGAATGCGGACACGCTGCTACCACAGGCACAGGAGCGGACGGGCTTGAGCGATTGGGGGGATTCTACGCTGCCCGAAAGATTCCGCCTCGCGGTCAACTTCCTCAAAAGCTGCAATATGGATGAGGCGGGGCAGCGCGCTGGGGCCGAAGCCATAGGTAGGTCCTGGCCCTATTGCGAGCGCTTCGGCCTCGAGATTGAGCACCGGAAGTAGATCGTCCAGCCACGAGAGCGTATCATCGCGAAGTTGTGAATCATGCACGACAGGCTATCTGTTCATTGCGTTTGCTTTCGTGACGCCGGCCTTCGCGAGCTGCCAAATCATTGGAGCGATCTCGATGTTCGTCGCGTCAGCCTATACAATGGCTTGATCGAGAACGAAGGTCTGGCGGCGGCCCAAGCAGCGCTTCGAACCGGCGATTACCAATTGGAGACGATCACTCATAACTTCCCGCCTTACGGCCAGCAGCTTGACGCAAATGACGTCTCTTGGGAGGCGTCCCAAGAAAAACTCAATCGACTCATTGCCGATGCGAAAACGCTGGGCGCTCGATCGATCCAAATCTTCACCGGCGGCGGGCATGGCACCCTGACCTGGGAGGACGCAGCGGAGCGTTTCAGCACGGCGGTCGCGCCCTGTGCTGCGCGGCTCGCGCGATCCAATTGCGGACGTTAATGATACGGGATGAATCTTTAAGTGAGCAATGGAGCTGTATCGAGCGCTCACTATTTGCGCCCCAACCCTGCAGGTCAGGCGGGCGGCATCACACGCAGATTGCGTTTCCCTCGAAATAGGCGCCAAAAACTGCGCTCGGAGAACTGACCGGGAGATAGTTCACGATGGAGTATAAAACCTCCGCCGCAAAACCACCTGCGGCTCGGGAGACACGGACGACACGCTCGCGGCCAGCGCTGTGCAGCGCATTGCTGTCTCTGCTTGAAGAACAGCCTTTCGAACAGGTCACCGTCCGGGAGATCACCGCACGGGCCGGTATCGGCTACGCCACTTTCTTCCGGCACTACCCGGACAAGGAAGCCTTGTTGCAGGATCTGGCGGCGCGCGAGATCGGCAAGCTGCTCGCGATGGCGGAGCCTATCCTTTACACGGTCGATAGCCGCGCTTCGGCTCAAGCACTCTGCGCCTATCTTTGGGAGCATCGGAAGCTTTGGGCCGCGCTGCTGACGGGCGGCGCCGCTGCCATATTGAAGGAAGAGTTCGTTCGCCAGGCTCAGCGGAACGCTGCCGATCGGACCAACCAAAAATCCTGGCTTCCGGGCGATCTCAGCGTGGTCTACTCCGTAGCGGCGACGATCGAGATCTTGGCATGGTGGCTGAAGCAAAACGAACCGCCCTCAGTGAAACGAATGGCGGAGATTCTGGATCGGCTGGTCATCACCCCGAGCCTCGCACGAGATGACGATGCCAAATCCTGATTGCAATTGAAGATCAGAAACGCTCTTTGCTGTCGCTTTCGCGCGTCGGCTCTCTAGGGCTGACATCGCCGAGACGGCGTCACCCCGCCAGCTGCCGGCCATAATCGACGCTCATTTGGCCGTCGGCTCCAACTCATAGATAGAGCGCGTCTGCTTTCTGCGATACTTCTTGCCTTTCGAGATGGCGACGGCCATGCGGTCATCCGCGCGACGATGCGGGCATCGCAAAATCTGCTCCATTGCACAACCTACAATACAGTGAAAGACAATAGTCCCGAAGCTTTGAGGATTGAACATCTCTCGAAGCCTCGAAAATATCCGTTGGACTGAACTCCGATAAGTTTCTCGCCCTGTCTTCCTATGAATCGCTAATGTGCTTTCGGGGCCGCGTTCTTCTGCGCTTCGATCGCTTCGCGCGCGCCGGCACGGACATAGGCGTAGATCTGCATGACCTGCTTGCGGGTTAGTTTATCGAAGCGGGGCATTCCATTCTGGATTAGGGCACCATCGTGTACGACAGACCAAAAGCTATCCGTGTCCAGCGCAATTTGCGATTCTCGCAGATCCGGCGCTGGCCCTCCGGCCGCGACAACATCGCGGCCATGGCACGCGGCACAGGCCATGTATAGGGCGTGGCCGGCCGCAACATCTGCGGGATCAAGTTTAAGAGAGGGATTATCCACAGCGTGCACCGTCATGTCGCGGGCTGATGATACCGGCAGGGCAGCCTTTCCGTCGAGCGCAAAAGTCAGAAGCCGGCGGGGCGCAGAGAACTTCCAACCGACATTCATAACGCTGCTCCAGATCGCAGCGGACCCACCATAGCCGACCAGCAGCGACACATATTGCTTGCCGTTCACCGAATAAGAGATCGGCGCAGCGATGATGCCGAGCCCGGCATTGAACCGCCAGAGGCGCTTGCCGGTGGTCGCGTCATAGGCCGAGAAATCGCCCGCCGCATCACCCTGGAAGACGAGACCGCCGGCCGTGGAAAGCACGCCACCATTCCACATCGTATCGTACTGCATTTTCCAGGCCTGCTTCTGGTGCACGGGATCCCAGGCGAGAAGCGCGCCTTTGCCGTCCAGAGGACCGCTCTCGTAACCCTTGATGCTCAGACCGCCAACGTTGACGGCACCGGGCTCGGTTTTGCCTTTCAGGTAGTGTACGCCCAACTGCATATAAGGGATGTAGACCAACCCCGTCCCGGGATCATACGACATGGATTGCCAACTATGCGCGCCAGCCGGGGACGGCCAGATGGTGGTCTCGCCGGTTTCGTATCGAATATCTTTCTCCTCGACGGGCCGGCCGGTCTTGAGGTCGATGTGGTCTGCCCAGGTCGCCTTGCCGATCTTCGCAGCCGAGATCAGCTTTCCGGTCTCGCGGTCGAGCACGTAGAAGAAGCCGTTCTTCGGCGCCTGCATCAGCACCTTACGCTGCTTGCCGTCGATCACGAGGTCGGCGACGATCATTTGCTGGGTTGAGTCGTAGTCCCAGGCATCGCGCGGATTGACTTGGTAGTGCCAAACATACTTTCCGGAATTGGCATCGAGCGCGACGATCGAGGCAGTATACAGATTGTCACCGCCGCCCGGGCTGCGCACCTGGGGATCATAGGGACCACCATTGCCTGTTCCAAGATAAATGCGGTTTAACTCATGATCAAAGGTGATGCTGTCCCACACCGCGCCACCGGTGCCGGTCTTCCAATACTCGCCGGTCCAGGTTTTCGCGGCGCGCTCCATCGCCGAATCGCCCTTATTCTGCGCAGGAGAGCCTGGTGCGGTATAGAAGCGCCAGACTTGACGGCCGGTGGTTGCGTCATAGGCGGTTACATAACCGCGTGCGCCGAAGTCGGCGCCGGCATTGCCAATGATCACATTGCGATCGAAGGCCCGCGGCGCGCCGGTGATCGTCTGCATGGACTGCGGAGACGTCGTCTCCGCGGTCCATAATGGCTTGCCGGTCTTGGCGTCAAGGGCGAAGAGCCTCCCGTCCAGCGCGGCGCTAAAGATGCGGCCATTCGCATAGGCCACGCCCCGATTGGCCGCAAAGCCGTAATGCATCTTGGCCGGATAATACTTCCAGGTCTCGGGATCGAATTTCCACAGAAGCTTGCCGCTTGCCGCATCGACTGCATAGACAGTCGCATAACTGCCCGTAAAGTATAGCACACCATTGACCGCAAGCGGGGTCGCTTCGAGTGTCACTTCGCCGGGAAGATCAAGCGACCAAGCCAGCCCCAGCCTGCTGATGTCGGATTTGTTGATCTTGCTCAGATCGCTAAAGGCGCTTTCGTCGCTACCCCCGTTGTGGAATGACCAATTGTTTCCGGCACCAACATTTCGAATATCGCTGCCTAGCGAGGCGCCAGCCCCGGCCAAGATCAACAACCCCACAAATCCGAAAAACGAAAAAGGCCTGCGCACGATCTTCAGCCTCGCCCTCTATACTGAACAAGTGCATAGCTTTAACGCCGGTTGGACGTCAAGGACGGCGAACCGAAAATGAATGGACCGCAATTCGATCCCGCTCCCATCGCGTCCTGCTTCTATGCTGGGCGATCGACATCGACGAGACCGAACCGAATTTCTCACCCCGTTAACGATTACTCGCGGAATCACGAGATTTTGTTCGTCTGCATACGTCAACTGTCGCAACGACGGTTGGCCCAGCACTTCCGTCTGGCCGTTGCAAAAAGAAATACCGAACATTTCTTCGATCACAAGCGCGCGAAATGTCCCGGTCGGCACAGTCACAAGGACAACGGGCGGATACGCATTCCAGTCGACACCGAAACTGTTGGGTGTATTTTCGAAGCATTGTGGTGTTTCTTTCGAATTATGGCGGCTCGTATTGCTTACAGCCGATCGGACTTCTGTGCCGCGGCTGCGCGAATGTGTATCGTCCAAATGAGCCATTTTCTGATGGAGAAGTGAAACAGGATGGATCGTGGGCGCGATGTCAACAAAGCTTGCGATGCGCGACGTCGTTCCAACATCACAGCCGAGCAAAATTGGCCTTGACACAGTCACGCACGACTACGTCACCAAGTAGGGCGAAAGGCAAAGAAGGGCCAGCGACATCACCGACCGCATCTATGCCAAGATGGCCGTGCGCGACACGATCACACATGGCGGGCACGCCGTGAGCGACCCGCGCGGTACCGCAGACCTCGGAAGCGGGCATCCTGCTGCTCTCGACCGCCCACCCCCGCGACGTGCTGGCGATAGGTGCCACCGCTCTTGTGACGGCGACAGGCGAAATGTGCCCGCGAACAGGCTCGCTGTTCAGCCGGAGCACGACGGCGGCATAAAATAGCCTCGTCCGCGCGAGATGCACGGCCGAAACGCTGCGCAGAGGGTTCCCGCCACGCCAAAAGGCGGCAAACATGTAGTCCGGAACCGCTCAGTTGGCGCTCATCAGGGGGATTTCGGCTAAATGCCTACCTCCGCGGCGCTGGGGTGAACCAGATGCCTTCCCCCTTTTCCAATGTTTTTCTTGTCTCTATCCTTCTCCGTAAGCTAGCGTACTACTGAACACTAGGGAGGTAACGATGGCTTTGGGAATGGTTCTCGATCCCACTGCAACGCGGGAAGACGATATCGCCAGCCCCGGCCCGAATGCGGGTGTGTTGGCGGGCAAGCGGATCGGCTTTCGGCTCGACCAGATATGGCGGGCCTGGGACTGGATCAGCGAATTGTGGGCCGACAAGCTTCGCGCCGAGGGAGCGAGCGTGAGCTTCTGGCGGTCCTGCGGCCGCTCGGGCGACGAGGGCGAGCGCATGAGCCGCGAGCTCAAGGAGTTCCTGTCGACGATCGACGTCGCCATCGTCGGGCTGGCCAATTGCGGCTCCTGCACCGGCTGGACCATTCGGGACGCTATCACGGCAGCCAATACCGGCCTGCCGACCACGGCAATCGCGACGGCAAATTTCGAGACCTTCGCCCACACGATCGCCGCCCGCGGCGGCCGTTCGGGGCTGCGCGTCCATGTCTTGCCGTACCCGCTCAACGAACTGGCGCGCGACGAGGTGATGGCAATCGGCGAGGCCCATTTCTACCCGGTGCTCGACACGATGGGCGCGCGCCTTGCCGCCAGGGACCACGCCGCATGACGATCATCACCATAAAGCCCGCCGCCAACCGCGCCGCGCCGGTTCCGAAGCCCTTGGTCAGCCGCGATTGCGGTCCCGAGGGCTGTGAAGTCGACTGGCTGGCCAGCCGTCGCCACGAGGCCGATCTCGACGTTGAGTCCTTCACCGATTTCGCCATGCAGAAGGGCTGGGGCGATGGGCTGCCGCTGGTACCGCCGACCGATGCCCGAGTGCGCGGCTTCCTCGCGGAGAATGACCGCTATCCGGACGAAGTGATTGCCCTCCTGCCGCCGACGCAGGTCGAATGCACGGTTGAGAAGATCGTGATCAATGCAGTGATGGCGGGCGCGCCATCCGAATCACTTGAGCTAATAATCGCGGCGTTGACGGCTGTCGCCGACCCGGATTTCGAGCTTTACGGGGTCAACGCCACCACCGCCCCGGTTTACCCCGCCTTCATCGTGAACGGACCCATCCGAGACGCGCTGGACATTCCCTACAGCTATGCCTGTTTCGGCGGCGTGGCGACCAAGGCCGTGGCGATCGGGAGAGCGATCCGGCTGATCATGCGCAACGTCGCCGGACAAGTTGCGGGGGTCACTTCGCAAAGCACTTTCGGGTCGCCGGGACGGATCTCAGGCCTGCTTGCGGGCGAGTGGGAGGAGCGCTCACCTTGGGTCCCGCTGGCGGAGCGCCGCGGCGTCAAGGGCAACGCTGTGACGTCGTTCGGTGCGATGGGGACGATGAACATCCTGGACACCACCTCCCACGCCGCAAGGCATTTCCTGGAGATGATCGGAAAGTCGCTGGTCTATCCCGGTAACAACTGTTTCTCTCCAGCGATGCCGTATGGCGAGACCATGGTGGCGCTGAACCCGATTTGCGCCGAAATCATCGCCCGCGAAATGCCGAAGATCGAGGATGTGCAGGAATGCCTGTGGCGCTTCGCCAGCATTCCCGCGGATTGGCTACAGTCGCTGCATCGCGAGCAGTTGGAAGCGCAAGGCCGTGTGCGGGAGGACGGCAGGATCTACCTGACGCCCGAACCCAAGGACTTGATCCTGTTCGTTTGCGGCGGGCTCGGCGGGCTGCATGCCACAGCGCTGCACAGCTTCGGCTCGTCGCTCACGCAGACCCGGCCGATCGCCTCGCCGATCCCTGCCCGCGAGACGCAGGCGGCAGAGTAAGTTTCGAAATATTGCTCGGCTCGAAGATCATCGCCACCACTCCCCGTTGGAGGGAGGCTAAGTGGGGGTGATGCCCATCCAGCGTCGATGACCGCGAATTCTCTCGGATTCCAGCTTCACGCGCTCGCTTACAATCTGGCCAACTTCATGCGCATGCCCGTGCGGCGCGTGAAAATCGTCGCATGGTGACGCACCTCGATCTGAGAGAGGCGGGCCACGATTGGCGCCAAGGCGATCACCCGTTCCCGTTTCTTGGTGTTCCAGATGGCCGAAGTCGCGGTGCCACGCGAACTCTTCGTGCGCGTGATCAAGATGATCGGCGCCTCCCGCGCGTCAGATCCAGCGTCAAGCTGACGACCGCCGACTCAGCTTGGATGACAGAGATTAGGAAAAATGTGTTCGCCGCATTGTCTCAACGGTCATCCCGAACGGACACCTGAAAGCGCAGAACGGTGTTAGTCACGCGAAATTCGCGACTAAATTCCATGCAGAGGCTTTCCAGTGGACCGATATGCGAGCACCGTGCCGGCCAGAGTTGCTTGCGCAGTGGTCATCTGGGAAATTTCGGTTCGTAAGAATGGGGGGGACATGGCACGCGTAAAAGCTGTATATAAGCCAAGTGATTATCCAGTTAATCCAGATGGAGTGACGGCCAAGGAAGTTGCAGAACTTTTTGGCTACCTGTTCCCTCATGTCGAAAATCCTGAGATTGATAAATCCCATGCCGGCATTGCCATCGCAGCCCAAAATCCCAAGCTGGCGCTAAATCTTGCCAAGCTCAGCGCTCTCATTGCGGGCGAACTGCCCTGGTGCCAGCGCCGCGATCTGCGCGAACTGGCGATCCAGACTGTAAATGTTCATTTCAGGTGCAATTATTCGTTCCAGGCCCGCATGCCCGTGGCCGAGGCGGCCGGCATTGGCGTCGACCTTCAAAGCGCGCTGCCCGTCTGGAAGACAAGCAAGCTGTTCAATGACGAACAGCGGCTGATTATGGAGTACACGAATGCGGTCGTTACAGGCGATGTGCCCGGCGAACTCTTTTCCCGAGTTGTCGGCACGTTTGGCGAGAAAGGAGCGATCGAATTCACCGCTGTCGTGGCCTTTTGGTCGTTCTGGGCAATGTTCCTCAATGCAACGGGGCCGGAGCTAGGCCCCGGCGCTTGAAACATCGTCACAGACCCTCGCGACGTGGAAGAAGCGCTCCTTCGCCGCCGGCTTGCGGACCGTGCCGAAAGAGCCGAAGTCAACGGTGCTTTCGGTTGAGGATGAGGCAATTATCGCCGCTTTCCGTCGGCACACGCTGTGGCCGTTCAACGATTGCGTCTAGGCCGGCATATCTCACGCACGCCTCGCATCCGGCGATAGCGTCCCGCATCACGCTAGTCAGGTGCATAGCTTCACCCCCAACAACGCGTCAAGCCAGCGCGCGCAGCTATTGCCGCGAGATTCTGTTGCTCACGAATAACCAAATTCGCAAATTGACCGGGGGCGTATGACGATGCGCTGCTTCGCGAGAACGGCGTCTGGTTGTTCTCGCGGCGCGACTATCGGCTGTTTATCGACGAAACGCGCCATGGCTTCGTTATACCGCCGATTGTTGCTCCGCCGCTCAATCCGGTTCCAATTCGGCCAGGAAATCGCTGATCACAGTCATGATCTCCGCATGTCCCGTCTTCACGCCAATCTCCCCTTCCCTATTGAGTGTAAGGGCGACGCTGTTGGCGAGTATGGCAAGGCCGACGGGTGGGATCCGGCCCTTTCTGGATTTGCCTTTCAGTGCAGCCGATAGAGCCGCCACCTGCATGCGGCGGGATTTCTTGATGAAGCTGATGACCTCTGTCCGCAATCCATCGATCCGATTGGCAAGCGCCATGAATTCCGAAACCAACCGGGCATCGCTCGTATGAATGCAAACATCCCAGATTTCCCGCAAAGGCCGTTCGGATGCCAGCGCCCCTGCCAAGCGCTCCAACTCGCGCACGGCAAGCCGACGGAAGGTCTCGATGATGAGGTCGTCCATCGTACGAAAATAGTAATAGACAAGCCGCTGCTTGACGCCGATCCGCTCGGCAATGCGGCGCGAGGTGAGCGCGGCGTAGCCTTCCTCGCGCAGGATATCCTCCGCGCCATCGAGCATCGCGCTCCAAGTGACGGAGCCGGCTGGCCCCATGCGCCGGGTCGCAGCGCCTTCCGCTCTTTTCATTCCCGTTCCGTTCAATGTGTGGTGCTGCCTATCACCAAGGGCTGACGCCGTAAAGTTTGCTGGCTTTTCCAGTTCGTTTCATGAGCCGCCGGATCGCCGATACGCCAAGCGCGTCGGACCGGTAATATCCACTGCAGAATGAACTCGTGACTGCAATCGACGAAGGTATTGCCGAATGTCCTGTCGGGGATACACTGATGGATATGATACGTAAAACGGCTTGGTGATTTCGACACGCGTGCCCGGCGGAAGCTACATCGATTCGCCGCCATTGACCCGCAGGACCTGCCCGGTGACGAAGCGGCTGGCGTCCGAAGCCAGATAAAGCAAGGCATAGGCGATATCGGAATCCAGGCCGACCAGGCCCAGCGGCGAATGGCTCGCCATTTCGGCGAGCACTTTCTCGCGCAGCACCGGGTCGATGCGGCCCTCTGCGTCACGATAGAGCTTGTTTGTCATCGGCGTATCGATCCAACCGGGAGCAACAGCATTCACGCGCACGCCAAAGCGACCGAACTCCATGGCGCTCGTCCAGGTCAGCGAATTCACTGCCGCTTTCGTCATGCCATATACGGCTAGCCCCGGGACCGGTTTGGCGCCGCCAGCCGACGAGACGTTGATAATCGAGCCGCCGCCTTTTTCGCGCATGATCCGTCCGGCGGCCATGCAGCCCCAATAGGGGCCCATCATGTTGACGGCGATTGTCCGCTCCGCCTCCTCTGGCTTGGTCTCGAGAATCGAGTGGAGGTGCGAGATGCCCGCGGAACTGACCCAGACGTCGAGCCGCCCCATTTCCGCGACCGCGGCGTCGGCAAGCGACTCAACCTCCACGCGTTGCGCCACGTCAACCCGGTGACAGGACACAGTGCCATCCGCGTCGCGCACGATGTTCGCCGTCGCCGCCAGTCCAGCTTCGTCAATGTCGGACAAAACCACGCGTGCTCCGGCCAGCGCGAATAGGCGGGCCGCTTCCTGCCCCATGCCCGAACCTGCGCCCGTGATGACGGCCACTCGGTCATTGAGAGCGAATTTCGCGGCAAGCTCCGCATTCATCGCCATAATCATCCCTCCTTGAACTATTCCTTTTGCGAGCGCCGCACTCATCCCACATTTGCGCTTGGCTTCGCCTGAGGCATCATAGGATTCCTGCGGCGGCCGCTTGACAGACCGGTCAGACGCTAACATTGTGACGAGCGCTCGCGCAATCGGCTTCGCAAACAAAAAGGGATTCCTGATTTTCAACCCATCGCGGGAGACCGCGAGCGCACAAGAACCGGGAGGACGCATGAAACAATTGGCAGTCGGGGAATTCGAGACGGTCGCGTCTGGTATTTATCTTGAAGGACTCGCCGTTGACTACAAACGCAACGTCGTCTGGTACAGCGACGTCATTGCCGGTGGTATTCATGGCGTGACGCCGGACGGCGCCCGTGTCTCCTCGTTCAACGACGGCCGGATGTGGACCGGAGGCGTGATGATGAACGAGGATGGCTCGGTGCTGTCGACCGGACAGGGCGGCATCATGTGGAACAACCCCGATACCGGAAAGTCGGGCTGGCTGCTCGACACGCTTGAGGGCAAGCCCGTCAACGGAATCAACGAAATGTGGCCGGACGGCACCGGCGGCATTTATTTTGGCACCAACGACATCGAGATGATCATCGAAGCGAAGACGACGCGGCCGACGGCGATCTACCGGCTGACAGTCGATCGCGAAGTGATCAAGCTCGACGACGCGGTCAACTTCTCCAACGGCATCGCGTTCGATCCCGTGCGCAGGAAGTTCTATTGCAGCGATACCTTCAATGTTGCCTGGGCCTGGGATGTCGCGGACGATCTGTCGCTGACCAACAAGCGCGTGCTGCTCGACAAAGCAGACTGCGACGGCCTGGCGCTGGATGCCGAAGGTAATGTCTGGATTACCGGCTTCCGTTCCCCCGGATACATTACGCGGCTCAAGCCCGACGGCACGCCCCTGCCCCCGGTAGCAACGCCGGAAGGCTCGATCACGCAGGTCCGGTTCGGCGGCGCCGACATGCGCGATTACTTCATCAACGTAGTCCCCGCCGATGGCGGCGACAGCCTGAAGGACGGCAAGCCATTGTCAGGGGCGTCCTACCTGTACCGCGGGCGTTCGCACGTGCCGGGGATGCCGTGCCAGCCAGCGCGCTTCAGGCTCGGCTGATTCGAACCAATCTGCAGAGAAACACCATGAACGACATGAGCACGCCCGCTGCCGCCGGCGAAAACCCGGTCCTCATTCCCATCGAGGCGTATACGTCGCAGGACTACATCCGGGCCGAGAATGAAAAGCTCTGGCCGAAGGTTTGGCAGATCGCCTGCCGCGAAGAAGAGCTAACGAAGATCGGCGACTACGTCACCTACGACATCCTCGATGAATCGATCATCGTCGTGCGCAGCGCTCCCGACAAAATTTCGGCGTTCTACAATGTGTGCCCGCATCGCGGCCGGCGGCTGACCAAGGGCTGCGGCCACGCTCAGCGCTTCCATTGCCGGTTCCACGGCTGGGGTTGGAGCGTTGACGGCGAAAACACCTACGTGCTGGACCCGGAAGACTGGGGCGACAAGCTCACGCCTGAGCGGCTGCGGCTGAAGCAGATCAGAGTCGACACCTGGGGCGGCTGGGTCTGGATCAACATGGACCCGGACTGCGAGCCGCTGCGCGATTATCTGAGACCCGCCTCCCCCATGCTCGATGCCTTCGAATTCGAGAAGATGCGCTACCGTTGGCGGCAATGGCTCTATTTCCCCTGCAATTGGAAGACGGCGCTCGAATCCTTCATCGAGAGTTTCCATGTCGATGGCACGCATCCCCAACTTATCCAGTGGGGCAGCAATCGCTGGTGGTGCCGCACGGAAGGCAAGCATGCATGGCATGGCGTGGGACCAGGGCGCGGCGGCGCGCAGAAGGCGGGCGCGGGATCAATCACCGTCGGCGCGCAAGACGACCAGGATCCGCGTGTTACCATGGCCGAATTGTTCAACGAGCTATGGGAGACAGTGGGAACCAGCACACAGACGTTGGTCGATGCGGCCAATCGGCTGAAGGACGAGTTGCCCGAGGGCACGCCGCCCGATCAGGTCGCCGCGCATCTCATGCGATCCGCGGCCATAGCGGATGCCCAACGCGGCGTGATCTGGCCACAGATGAGCCCGGAACACTACGCCGCCTGCGGGCTCGACTGGCATATCTTCCCCAATTCGGCGATCCTGCCCGGGATCACCTATTCCTTGTGCTATCGCGCGCGGCCGAATGCTTACGATCCCAACAGCTGCATCTTTGAGGTCTACATCCTCGAACGCTTCCCGGCCGGGCAGGAACCGAAGACCGAATGGGTCTTTGAGCCCGACCCGACAGAAGAGAAGTGGCGGCTGATCCTTAGCCAGGACTTCCAGAACATCGGGGAAATCCAGAAGGGTATGAAATCGCGCGGATATCAGGGCGCGATACCCAGTCCTCAGCAGGAACTCCCGATCATCCATTTCCACCGCACGCTGGCCAAATACATGGGCACCGGTGCACCGGTACCGCTGGAATAGGGTTCTGGGTCGTCGTGCAGCACCTGTCGAACTACGACGAATTGTTTCTGGTGCTGGCGTTTATCGTTCATCCCGTGGGTTGCGTGTCGCCGCGCGCGCGCGCAGGCACGTCATGGCAGCGGCAGTGCGGCGTGGCACGGGATTGGCCGTGAGACATTGAAGATCACGAGGCTGGGAGGTCAGATGGAAATGCAATCACTGAACGGCAAGACTGCATTGGTCACCGGCGCAAGCAGCGGGATCGGCTTGGCCTGCGCCCGCATCCTCGCGCAGGATGGCGCGAGAGTTGTCATCATGGGTCGAGGCGAACAGGCACTCGTGCGGGCCCGCGCAGAACTGGCCACAAACTTACCAGAGGCACGGATAGAAATATTCGTGGGAGACGCCTGCCAGGAAGACCAAGTCCAAGCCGCCCTCGCCTTTGCCCACGGTCTCGCCACTCGGCTGGACATTCTGGTGCCCACCGTCGGAGGGAGCGAATTCAAGCCGCTGCTCTTGGAGGACCTCGCTGGAGTTCATCGGAATATCGACATGAACTTCACGAATGTCTTCCTGATCGCGCGCCACGGGGTGCCGCTCATGCAACGCGGCGGCACCATCGTCTGCATCTCGACTGCGGCCGTCAAACGGGCCTTCTGGGGACTGAGTCTCTATGCGGCTGCCAAGGCGGCGTTAGAGCGCTTTGTCCGAGCAGCTGCCTTTGAGTTGGGCGGTGCCGGCATTCGCATTAACGCCGTGCGGCCCGGAATGACCGCATCCCAGGCGACTGCCGAGATGCGCGATATGGCGGGCTTGGTCGAGCACTTCGCGGCCGAAACCCCGTTGGGCCGGATCGGCCAGCCCGAGGACATTGCCCGCGCGGTGCGTTTCCTCGCGGGACCGGAGTCCGGCTGGGTAACGGGTCAGACCTTCTCGGCCGACGGCGGCCAAGACCAGGGCAAGGCGCCAAACCTCATGGACGAGCTTTTCGGCAAGGAAGTGATAGATCAGGTCCGTGCCGGCAAGTCGGTCGGGCCTTTCAGCGGCCTTCCTTCGGTAATTTCCGCAAGCCTTGCGGCGCCTAGCACGAGCCCGGTGGCCGGTTAAAGAAGGAAGCCATGAACCCTCGTCCGGAAATTGGCATGTGCGAAACGAGGATGGTGTGGCGAACAGCTGGCCGCTCCGCTGCGCTTGCCGACCCTGGAAAGGGTTTTTAATGGGGACGACCGCAGTGCCGGCAATTCGAGCGCGTGGCCCAGCCATCATCACTGGGGCCAATGGCGGCATGGGACGCGCCTGCGCCCGGCAGTTGGGTGTGACGACGGATCTCGTTCTGACAGATGCCTCGGCGTCGCTGGAAGCTTATGCGCGCGAACTAGAACTGGAAGGTTACACGGTGCGCGCGGCCATCGTCGGAGATTTCTGTTCTGCCGAGGTCATCGACGCCCTGACTTTGCAGGCGAGCGAAGGATTTTCTGCCCTCGTTCACACATGCGGCTTACCGCCTTCCGCAGATTGGCGGCTAATCTTCAACGTGAATTATGTGGCAACGGTAAGACTGATTGATGCGCTGACGCCATTTGTCCGCGAAGATACGGCCGCCGTGCTGATCGCGTCTGTTGCCGGACACCTCTCCCCTGTGATCGCCGAAGTCGAAGCCATCCTCGCCGATCCGTTCTCGCCCACCCTGCTGGATGATCTCGAACCGGCACTCAGGCAAACGCTTGGAGCGGCGTCAGAGCGAACGCTTGGCACACTGAGCTATGCCATTTCCAAGAAGAAGGTCATTGATCTTTGTGAATCCCGTGCGGCGCCCTGGGGTGCGAAAGGGGGACGCATTATCTCCGTTTCCCCCGGCATGATCTACACGCCGATGGGGCGACACGAAGCGAGCCTCGATGAGGCAGCCGAAGCGCAGGTAAAATCCGCGCCGGTGGGACGTTGGGGCACGGCAGCGGAAATTGCAGTAGCGGCGAGTTTTCTGCTCAGCCCTGCTGCCCGTTTCATTACGGGCAGCGACCTCAGGATCGATGGCGGCGCCATGGGTGCGTACCGAGCATCAGGAAGCAAGCCCTGGATCGATGCGCTTAGGGAGAGGATGTCTTAACGTCCTCAGGCACGCTCGCTCGCGAGTGCAACCACGCTCCGCGGCATGAGCCTTTTCCCGTCATGCGTTCGCGCTGTTAATCCCGGAGCAATCCCAGCCGCTGCGGGCTGTCGGATGAGCACTGCTGGATATCGATGATGTTGCCTTCGGGATCGTGGCCATAAATCGTCTTGACGTCGTTCATCTCGATGAAATCGCGGTCGGTGAAAGTCATGCCGCACTTCTTCAGGCGCTCAATGTCGTTTTCCATATCATTCGTTTCGACGCAAAGATGGGTGTAGCCCTTGTCGTAAGGGCGCAGTGGCCCTGTCGATTCGGGCGGCGGCGCGCTATACTCGAAAAGTTCAATATAGCAGGTTCCGGCTTTCAGCATGATGGACCGCGCGGCCGAATTGGGCACATCGATGATGTGGTCGTTTCGTGGTTCGTCCTTCAGTTAAATTCACCACGGCATGGCACGAAACCGAAGGCTTCATTGTAGAAGCGGAACATCCGGTCAAAGTTCCGGACGTTGACGGCAAAGTGGTGGACGCCCACGATCATGGTTTCCTCTCGCGATTTTCTTTCGGCGCATGAACCAACCACGGGGTACATAGCTCGAGCACCGTGCAGTACGCCGCCATGCAGAAGTTTGTTATTCAGGCGATGCTAACGAGTTGACGAACATGGTACGACCATTCAGTCTGCTGTCTGAGGACAATTGCCAACGCCCTGCGCTGCCGCCCCGTCTTGCGGCGGATGACAGAAAACTTTCTCTAGGCGGGCACAGCGTGACGCGAACCTCATAGCGGCGCGCTGAAGGTTTGCACGGGACAGGCCATGACTGGACAGCAAACACAACAGGGAGAAGGTGGGTGAAAACACAACTACTGAACGGAAAGACAGCGCTCGTCACCGGAGCAAGCCGGGGGATTGGCATGGCCTGCGCCCACGCCCTCGCTCAGGATGGCGCGACGGTCGTCATCATGGGCCGGGGCCAGAAAGCCCTCACGAAGGCGCGCGCGGAACTTGCCGCGCTGGCCCCCGCGGCGCGGATTGAGATGTTCGTCGGAGATGCCTGCGAAGAAGACCAGGTCAAGGCCGCCCTTTCTTTTGCCCATGGCCTGGCCCGCCGGCTGGACATTCTGGTGTCGACAGTCGGCGGTCCGACTTTCATGCCGTTGCTCATGCGGGAGCTTGACGGCGTCCGAAAGGAAATCGACCTGAATTTCACGACTGCCTTCCTGATCGTGCGCCATGGCGTGCCGCTGATGCAGCGCGGCGGTGCGATCGTCTGTGTCTCCACGGCAGCCGTTACCCAAACCAACTGGGGGCTCAGCATCTATTCGGCGGCCAAAGCGGCGCTGGAACGCTTTGTCCGGGCGGCCGCCTTCGAGCTGGGCGGCGCAGGCATTCGCGTCAATGCCGTGCGGCCAGGAGCGACACTTCCGCAGGCCCGTGCCGAGAGTCCCGAATTGGCCGGCATGGCGAAAGCGTTCGTCGCCGAGACGCCGCTGGGCCGGATCGGCGACCCGGACGACATCGGCCGCGTCGTGCGCTTCCTTGCGGGTCCCGAGTCCGGCTGGGTCACTGGTCAGACCTTCTCGGCCGACGGAGGTATGGACCAAGGCAAGGGGCCTGACTTCATGGACAGTTTTTACACTGAGGAAGTGATGGACCAGATCCGCGCCGGCAAGTCTGTTAGGCTCGGCGATTAGGGTGGATCGACACGCCTCTCCGTCTCCTTGCGCCTATTGATCGCAGTACGCCGCGCAGAATTCGGCCATCTCCGGATTCCGCACAACGACGTGCCGGATCTTGCCGCTCGGTGCTTGGGAACGCTCCAACGGATTGCGTATATCATGCCGACGACGGGACCCCATATATTGCGGCGCAATGCCGATTGACAGAAGACGACGATGACCGGAACGCGACGATAAAATTTGTTATATGAGCGGCAGACGCGCTGACAGCGGCCAATCCTTCGCCGGCTGTCAGGCGGATGACCGTGCGGGCAGCAGCGGGAAGGTGTGCATTCCAGCCGCTTTGAAGGTGCGACGTGCGAACTTCCATCCTTCCGGGGTGCGAACCAGTTCGTCATTATAGAAGCCGAGGATTTCGAGAGCTTCGTCACGATCTGCAAACTTTCCGCACTCGCGGACGACCGAACGCGCTGCAGCCTTGTCGCCTTCGACGGTGATGAACCCGGGCGAATTGATCTGAACGAAATAGGCCATCTGTGCCACAAAGGCCGCCATCGCTGGCTGAATTGCCGCGTGACCTTGATAACGTGCTCCCGCTGCCGGGATTTCCCAGATACCGTCCGGCATGAAGGTCGACATGACCTGATCCCAATCTGCCCGGCCGGCGCCTTCGGTGTACCTGTTAAGCGTCTGCTGAATGGCAATTTCGTCGAGCATTCGGAATCCCTCTCTCCTGTTTCTGGCGTCGATTGCCAGTGCCCTTATTCACGCGCGGCGTAGCATAAGGTATCTTCGATGAGCCATAGTTTTTTGACTGCCCGGATGCCGTATGCAGGTCAGATTCAGGCATGCGCCGCTTCTCGAGCGCACGCGCCCATGACGGTGTTGCAGGCGGACATCGCCGCCGGCAGGCCGATCTCGATACCGATCCGGACCGCCAGCAGATCGTTCTCGCGCATGGCGGATTCGTTCAGCCGGACATCAAGGAAAGTGCGGCCTGTCTCCAGTGCATTGAGTACAAAAAGTTTGATTGTCGACAACACGCCGAGGAGAGGTCACGCGTGTCCAACGAAAAGACCCTCATCCAGTGGTTCCAGAACGACATCAAAGCCGATCAGGTCACGACTTGCGCACTGGTAGCGTCCGCTGTTGCGACCGGCGAGGCCTTCGACGCCAAGGAGATCGGTCTCTTCCACAAAATTTGGCAACGCCGATCCATACGCTCTACCAAGGATGAGATCCGGGGCTCGAGCGCCGAACTCCACTGCTATTACACCGGGGCCGTATCGGTCCAATTTGCCAGCGAGGTCCCCTTTTTGAGAGAGCGGTTGGCAGTACTCGAGTTCGATTCCCCCTATGCCGATACGGAAGGCCCTCGCCAAGGAACCCTCGCGAATGTCGTAGGGTTTGCTGCGGCTGCCGGGTGAGAGAATTTTGACAAGATTTCTGTAGGTTTCCTCAAGATCGCGAACAACCAGTTTAAGGCGGAGGAGCCGGAGGCTCCCTTCGCCCGTCGCCGGTCGGGGCTGGACAAAGCAAGGATATTGAATTGTCTGTTTGGTGAAGCGCTGGAAATTCGGTTCCATCAGTTCGAGGTCGAGCCCGATCAGGTCGCGCGAACCTATAAAATAGAAAGGCCGCGTATCACCGCCGGGCCGCGTATTCTCACGACCGTAGTCTGCCAAGCACCGGGCGGCGGAGCTGGGTCCTTCCAGATATGTCTGCGCCCCCATCCCGGTCAGCAATTCGTGCGCGTGAACGGCATCATCGACGAAGTAGTTCAAATTCGTCACGCAGGAACCGATACGGTCCAAATAGGTCTGATGCACTGACTTTTGGCCCCGATAGTCAGCCGCAGGCGAAGGTTCGTTGAACTGAAAGACCGCTTCGCCACAGCCCAGATGGTCGATCTTCAACTCACCGTTGGGGAAAAGATCACCGATCTCCTTCGCCAGCTGCTGCTCGATCTTGCCGGCCCCGAGCACATTCTGCATGAAAGCGCTTGCTGTTGGAAGATTGCTTACGCTCATCTCAATTTGCGCGCACCCATACAATAGCGTTATCGACATAACGTCCTCCCTATCCCGCGGCGATTTGCAATAACGAGATGATCAACGGTGCCGGCTTCCGCTGTGCCGCTAGCTTGGTGGTACGCAAGAATGACCACAACAATCGCTTGAACTCTTCCAGGCAAACTATGAGACCGGCCAGGTACAGAGCCACGGGACGCGCCGCTCGACATCAGGACGATCAACTGCGCGTTCGAAACCGACATCGTGATCCTCAGCCATTTCCATCGCGTGACCGCTACCGCGCAGATTACGAACAGAGCAATAAATCCTGCAATCGTACCTCACCGCGTTGCAGATTATCGACATAATTGAGAAATTCTCCCACGGCACGCGCTTTCCAAAAAGAATTTGCAATTTTTCGTCACCATGTTAGCGTGCTGCGTGAAAGTCAAGCGACCGGATAGTTGAGAGACTAAGCGTCTGGTCCCAGGGAATTGCGGTGCATTGCATCACGAGCTTTGGAGGGACGAGCTATGAGGGTGATTCCTCACGGCAGCGCCACGACGACAGAGACGGTCCGTCAGGCAATACAAATGGTCAAGTTGGCTGATGGGATTTGCTGGCCACGATGAGATCAACACGAAGTCGGTCGCCAATCCGCAGCAACCCGCCATGGGACCGAACACCAGATTGAACCCTCGTAATCAGTCGCAGCGCATGGCCTTGTGCTGAAATGATGCCGCGCGTTCACGTCGAACATGCCTATTGGCGGTGCGCACATATAATTTAAATGGGGAGACTAAAGAGATGCGGAAGTGTGCCACATGCATTCTCGCTTTGAGCGTTCTCATGCTTGCGGCCGGCCAGGGGCCGGCACCTTCCGTGGGCGCGACTACCAACTGGGCAGGTCACAGCGGCGATGCCGACGAGACTGACTACAGCCGCCTTGATCAGATCAACGTCGACAACATCCAGCACCTCGGTCTGGCCTGGTTCCTGGACCTCCCCGGGGAAGCATCGCTGGAAGCGACGCCGCTCGCCGTCAACGGGATACTCTATTTCACGGGTAGTTATGGGAAAGTCTATGCCGTCGACGGAGTGAACGGGAACCTGCTGTGGACCTATGATCCGCAAGTCTGGAAACACAATCCCGCGAAGATGCATCTCAACTTTTCGGTCAATCGTGGCGTTGCTTTCGCTGATGGGCGGATATTTTCCGCAGCCCTGGATGGTCGGCTGTTCGCGCTTGATGCGAAGACCGGCAAGCATTTGTGGACGGTCGAGACCACGCCGCGCGATTCTCTTTATTTCATCACAGGCGCGCCCCTCACCTTCAACGGAAAAGTCATTATTGGTAACGCTGGTGCGGATTTCGGGATCCGTGGCTATGTGACCGCTTACGACCAGGCGACGGGAAAGCAGGTCTGGCGCTTTTATGTTACGCCCGGAACACCTGAAGAGAACCGAGGCGATCCCGCCATGGAAGCGGCGGCGAAGACCTGGACCGGCGAGTGGTGGAAAACCGGAACGGGCGGAGGGCCATGGGACGCCATCACCTTCGATACCAAACTGGATCGGATCTATGTCGGCACGGGCAATGCGGGCCCTTCCGATCCAAGGGTCCGCAGTCCGGGCGGCGGCGACAATCTCTATGCCAATGCGATCGTGGCATTGGACGCCGATACCGGGCGCTATGTCTGGCATTACCAGATCAATCCGCGCGACGCCTGGAACTATGACTGCACGCAGCAGATGACGCTGGCGACCATCAATATAAACGGCAAGCCGCGCGACGTATTGATGCAAGCGCCGAAGAACGGCTTTTTCTACGTGCTCGACCGCACTGACGGGAAACTCATTTCGGCGGAAAAATTCGGCAAGGCCACCTGGGCGAAACGCATCGATCTGGCCACCGGCCGGCCGGTGGAGGCGCCGAATGTCCGCTACGAGAACGGCGAAAGCGTGCTCTGGCCCAATCCGACCGGAGCCCACAGTTGGCAGGCGATGTCGTACAGCCCGAAGACCGGGTTGGTCTACATCCCGTACATGCAGAACGGCGTGCGCTATTACAAAGGGCCGGCTCGGCCGGGCGACTTTTCCGACGCCGGAATCTCCGTGGGCTCCGTTCTCGCCGACCCGCAGGACGGCAAAGGCGCGTTGCTCGCATGGGATCCCGTCGGGCAAAAGCTGCGATGGAAGGTCCAGCACGACACGATATGGAACGGCGGCACGTTGTCGACGGCCGGCGATCTGGTTTTCCAGGGGACGGCCGACGGTTATTTCTCGGCCTATGACGCGGCCAGCGGCAAGCGGCTTTGGCGCTTCAACGCGGACCTCGGTATCATTGCCCCGCCGATCAGCTACGCCGTCAACGGCAGGCAATATGTCTCCATACTTGTCGGCTACGGCGGTTCTGCGGCGGTCGGCAGCGATGTCATGGACGTTGGGTGGAAGTGGGGTGCCCCGCGGCGGTTGCTGACATTTGGCATCGACGGCAAGGAAACGCTGCCGCTGTCATCGCCACCCGACAGGACCGTGCATGCCCTCGACGTTACGGACCTCAAGCTTGATCCTGCTGATGTGAACGCCGGCAAAGAAATCTACAATACGCAATGCGTTCTGTGTCACGGAAGGGAGCTGGCGCCTGCGGGCGGGACCGCGCCTGATCTTCGCGAATCCACGATTGCCCTCGATCGCGACGCACTCTGGACCATCGTGCACGACGGCCCACTGATGGAACATGGCATGCCGCACTTCGAATATCTGACCCGTACGCAGGTTGGCGATATATACGCCTTCATCCGAGCCGGCGCCCGCAAGGCGCTCGCAAAGCATTAGCGCCGGTCGAATACTCGGCGCGCGCCTGAGACAAGACCGCACACGGACAAAGCGCCGGCAATGCAAAAAAAGAGATGCGATCCCGTTATGTGGGGCGCTCGTGCGTCGGGCTGACCACCAATATCCATGCACTCGCCGATGATGGCGGCCTGCCTATTCGGCTCAAACTCACCGAGGGCCTGCGCGGCCGCAAACCAAGCAGGTTCACGGCACTGGCGAGGTTGAAGCAGAGAGAACGCGTTGACCAAGAGGCCGTGACGCGCTAACAAGGCGACGAGCAGAAAATATTGGAGGAAGCTGTGAGTGCATCAAGTCGGCGGCTCGAAGGCCGCGTCGCAATCATCACCGGGGCCGGACAGGGCATCGGCGAAGCCATCGCCATTGCGTATGCAAAAGAAGGCGCGAAGGTGATCATCACCGGCCGCACCATGAGCAAGCTCGAAGATGTGGCGGGCAAGATCAAGGCCGACGGCGGCGAGGCGCTCCCCCTCGAAGCGCTCGCCGGCAATCGCCAGCATGCCGAGAAGTGTATGGCCGCAGCGATTTCCAATTGGGGCCGCGTCGATATTCTGGTGAACAATGCCCACACCTTCACCGATTACATGGCGATTGAAGACCCCAGGCTTGAGGATAACATCCGCATCGACATGGATTCGGCCTTCATCGGTTCGCTGCAGCTGATGCAATGCGCTTTTCCGCACATGCGCGACGCCGGCGGCGGTTCGATCATCAATTTCGGTTCAAGTTACGGCCTCCGCTGCGAACCCGGCTTCCTGGCCTATGCTGCCAGCAAGGAAGCCATCCGTACGCTAACCAGGACGGCGGCGCGCGAATGGGGCAAGTACAAGATCCGCGTCAACACGATCCTGCCGTCCGCGATGTCGCCCAAGGCGCTCTGGTATCTTCAGGAGAGCAAGTCTTATGACTTCGAATTGGCCAAGGTCGCGCTGGGCTATTTCGGCACTCCGAACGATATCGCGCCGCTCGCCCTGTTCCTCGCCAGTGATGAATCGAACTACATCACCGGTCAAACGATTGGCGCCGACGGCGGCAGCACGATGCTTTGAGGGCATGTCGCGTTCTGCGTCGGTGAATTGCACAAAATGCGTGCCGCCAGGAGCGGCGATGAAGAAAGGATACAATTGTAATTGTGATGACCCAAGTGAATAGGATTGCACTTGTCACGGGCGGCGGTTCGGGAATGGGCAGGGCCACCAGCCAGAGGTTTGCCCGTGACGGCATGGCTGTCGGCGTACTGGACATTAATGGGGACGGAGCGGCCAGCGTCGCCAGCGAAATTAGCGAGGCAGGCGGTCGTGCAGTCGCGCTGCAGGCGGACGTCTCCAACAGGCAGTCAGTCAACGCGGCCGTCGCGAAATTGCGCGAGCAGTCCGGCCCGGTCACGGTCGTCGTGAACAATGCTGCGGTCGACAGTTGGTGCCCCTTCGAAGAGATCACGGATGAGATGTGGGACATCCAGATGAACGTCAATCTGAAGGGCATGTTCTATGTCACACAGGCTGTCTTGCCCGACATGCTGGCGGCAGGTTGGGGACGCATCATCAATATTTCCGCCCTGGGAGCACAAATCAGCGCGCCAAACATGGGCCATTACTACGCCAGCAAAGGTGGGGTGATTTCTCTGACCCGTGGTCTGGCGGCAGAGCTGGGATCCAAGGGCATCACGGTCAATTCAATCTCGCCCGGCTTCATCGACACGCCCATGGCGCGGCGCGCGATCGACGACAACAAGTTCCCAATTCCTTATGAGCAAATCCTGGCCGGCTATCCGATCCCGCGGCTAGGAAAGCCTGAAGACATCGCCGCGGCCTGCGCCTTTTTCGCGTCGGAGGAGGCTGGCTACATTACGGCTCAGCTCTTGGGCGTGAACGGCGGCGCGGCCGTCTAATTCAATTAGTCGGCATATTGGAGGAGACTGCCCATGCAGAATGTAGCTGACCTTGATCTTTACGATCTGCCGATCGGGAAGCAGTTCTTCGCCGATGACCCCAATCCGCACATGATCGCCGCCCGTGAGAAGCACCCTTGGTTGGCGAAAAGCGAATTCGGCATCGTCATCACTGAGTATGACGCGGTCTCCGAAATCATGCTGATGGACGACAAGCTCAAGACGCCGAGCGAGCACATCGTCGAGATCATGGGCGCCGAAGGCACCAACTGGGCACGCTTCGAACGTGAATGCCTGATCGCCAGGGACGCCGCCGACCACGAACGCATCCGCTCCGCAGCCAACAAAGCCTTCCTGCCGAGGGCCGTAAACACATACCGGGAGCGCATCCAGAAGGTCATCTCGGAACTGCTTGACGAATGGGCGCCCAAGGGGCGTTTCGACTTCGAGGATTTCGCCTCGCGCTTTCCTGTCGCCGTCATGTTCGGCCTGCTCGGCATACCGCGCGAGCGCATCGGAGATGTCAAACAGTGGCTGGAGATGCTCGGACAGAGTTACAGCCTCGACCGTTCGATATTCCCCCAGATTAATGAGTCTTTCGAGCGGCTCTGGGATTTTGCCGATGGACTGGTCAAGGCACGTCAGGCCAAGGGCAACCCCGGCGAGCCGGACGTGCTCGACGCACTGATCGAGGCGGAGCAGGCAGGCACCATCAACCGTACCGAGGTGCTTGACATGATCCTGTTCCTGTTCGCCGGAGGTTACGACACCTCGAAGAACCAACTCGGGCATATCATGAACTTCATGCTCGAACTGCCGGAGCAATGGGAGCGTTGCGCCACGGACCGGGATTATTGCGACGATGTGATGAACGAAGCTTTTCGTCATTCCGGCGTATCAACGAGTTACCGCAATGTCGCGAACGAAACGGAATACCGCGGCATAACATTTCCGGCGGGGACCATGCTGATCTTCCCGGTTGGCATCGTCTGCCGCTATTCGGGGCCGTTCGAGAACCCGATGGAGTTCATTCCGGGACGCGCCAACGGCAAGCGTTTCACGGTCTTCGGGCGGGGAATGCATATCTGTCTCGGCCAGTTCCTGGCCAGATTGCAGATTGCGGAAGGGCTGCACCTTATGGCGCAACGCCTGAAGAACCCGCGCCGCGATGGCGAAATCGTCTGGCGCCTGTTCCCCGGCGTATGGGGGCCGAAGAACTTGCCCATCGTCTTCGATCCCGTTTTGAATTAAAAGCGGATTGGAAAACCCGAACGATGGAAGAGATTCCATGGCAGGCCTGACCGAAACCACCGCGATCCCGGACCACGTCCCGCCGGGGGCGGTCTACGATTTCGACATGCGCTTCGATCCTGCGCTGCTCGCGAACCCGCATGAGCGCGTCCGCGAGTTGCTGCGCGATGCCCCACCAGTGTTCTGGACTCCGCGCAACGGCGGCCGCTGGATCGCCATTGGCCACGAGGAAGTGTTCCAGGCCTCGCGCGATCCGGAACATTTCTCTAGTACATACATGCCGCGCGAGCAGATGGAGGCAATGCTGGCAATGATGCCGAAGGGCATGCCGCGCATTCCGCAGGCCGTGCCGATCACGCTCGATCCTCCCGAACACGCCAAATATCGCGCCCCACTGCAGCATTCATTTTCGCCCAAGGCCGTACTGGCGCGCAAGGAAGCCATCGGCGAATTGGCGGACGAATTAATCGATGCCGTCATTGACCAGGGCCATTGCGATTTCATCCCGGCGATTGCCGAGCCACTGCCGGTCAGGGTCTTCCTCAGGATGATGGGGCTGCCGGAAGCGCGGCTGGGAGAATTCCGCGAGCTTGTCCACGAATACCTCTCCAAGACGCTCGTCGACCCAATGGAAGGCGCGTCCATGTCGCGCAAGGTCGCCGACGCCATGCTCGGCGAGATTACGGCGCGCAAGGACGATCCGAAGGACGACCTCATCAGCGTTCTGTGGCAGACTGAGATCGATGGCAAGCCGATGACTCTGGAGTTGATGGAGGACTATGCCGTCCTTCTTTTCGTCGCCGGACTCGATACGGTGATCAACGGCATGGGCTTCGGGATCCGTCACCTGGCCATGAACCCTGAACTGCAGGACGAGCTCCGCGCCGATCCGGGCCAGATCCCGGACGCGACGGAAGAACTGCTGCGGCGCTATACTTTCACCATACCCGTACGGCGGGTGGCGAAGAATGTCGAATTGGGAGGCTGGACGTTGAAGGCCGGGGACTGGCTCGCCCTCTACCTGCCGGGCGCGGATCTCGATCCGCGCGAGTTCGCTGCGCCCGAGCGCTTCGACATGAAACGCGAAAACAAGGTTCACGTCGCCTTCGGCGCGGGCGTGCACCGCTGCCTGGGATCGCATTTGGCGCGGGTTGAGCTACAGGTGCTTTACACTCACGTGCTCTCGCGGCTGCCCAGGTTCCGCCTCGATCCCAATCGGCCCGTGAAGTTTCACGCCGGTAACATCATTGCGCTCGATTCCCTGCCGATCCGCTGGGATTGACAGTAATGCCAGAAGTCATGCTCAGCGCCTTGCCCGGCACGGGCTTGCAGATCCGCTCCACGGTTGGAGAAGACGAAACGCTGGTGATCGAATTGGCAGACGTCACCATTGCTCGGCCGGACGACGATCAGGCCGTCGTCCGGATAGAGGCGGCGCCGATCAACCCAGCCGATCTCATTCCGTTGCTTGCGGGAGCCGATCCGGCCAGTGCGCAATTCGAGGGCACGCCGGAGCGGCCGAGAGTCATTGCGCAGCTCTCTCCCGAAGCAGTGAAAGCCTTTGCCGGTCGTGTCGGGCGATCGCTTGCCGTTGGACTTGAAGGTGCCGGATGCGTCGTCGCGGTAGGAAAGAATGCACAGGCGCTGCTCGGCCAGCGCGTTGCGGTGCTGTCCTTGTCTGCTGGGCTGTTCGGCCAGTATTGCACGGTACCGGCGGCGGAATGCATGCCTCTGCCGGAAGGCGTGACGGCTAGGAACGGTGCAGGCCTGTTCTGCAACCCTCTTACCGCTCTCGCCATTGTCGAGACGCTTCGCCAGACCGGACAGAAGGCGCTGGTGCATACAGCGGCCACCTCCAACCTCGGGCAGATGCTGGTACGTATCTGCAAGGAAGACGCCATTCCTCTTGTCAACATCGTCCGCCGTCAGGAGCAAGTCGACCTGTTGCGTTCCATGGGCGCCGAGCATGTCTGCAATTCCAGTGCACCATCCTTTCGCGAGGACCTTCTCAGCGCGCTGCGATCAACTGGCGCCATGGTCGCTTTCGACGCCATCGGCGGCGGCATTATGGCATGCGACCTGCTGTCCGCGATGGAAGCCGCCGCGACCAAGCGGTCAGCCGAATACAGCCCCTACGGCTCGTCGGAACCGAAACGGGTTTACATATACGGCCGTCTCGATCCCTCGCCCACGTTGGTTCCGAAGCGAAATTACGGGATGGTGTGGGGCATAGATGGCTGGGCCATGCCGCCGATCCTCGAACGGGCCGGTCCGGCGCGCGCAAAGGATCTGACGCAAAGGATCGTTGACAATTTGACGACGACCTTCGCCGGCCACTACGGCCACGAAATCTCACTCGCCCAGGCACTGCAGCGTGACGTGATGCTCGGCTATTGCCGCCAGGCAACGGGCCAGAAATATCTCATAAACCCCTTGCTTTGAGCCGAATGGCGCCAACTCCCTAAACAGTCTGCTCACCTTGCACCTTTCTGCCACTAGCTTGCGAAGCTCCGCGGTATTGACCTTGGCGCTGCCGGTCGTGTTGAAGTCGCCTTCCTCGAAGAACAGCACACGCCTACCCCCAGCCCAGGTGAGAGAGGGGATCATCCGACTGGATATCGACACGCCAGATCTGTCGCCGCGCGAGGTGGCTGTGCAATTTAGCGATACGGAGAAGTATTTTGTCTCCGAGGCTTCGGTTTATCGGCTTCCCAAAGCCCATGATCCGATCACCAGTCCGGCGCTTATCGTCATGAAGGCCGACGACGAATTCAAGGACAAGACCACAGCACCAAACCAGCTTTGGCAGACCGACTTCAGGTACTCAAGGTCATCGGCTGGGGTTTGTTCTACTTGTTCACCGTGGTCGACCAATGGTCTACGTCAGCCGGATAACAGACGGCTTTTCCCGGAAACGCAGAGCGAAATCGTCATCGAGAGGCCATCGCGATAAGCAGGACAGGAGTTTCGAGGCACCCGGATGGCTCGGTAGATGCTTGACAGGCCAAGTGCACGCTAACATTGTGACGAACAATGGGCTGATGGCATTGAATCAAAAGCACCAAGCATGTCGGGATCGGAGGAGGCGATGATCGGCTATTCGACTGTACCCGACAAAGCTGTCTCGATCGTGCGCGGCATTCCTCTCGAAGAAGAGCCGGGCCTTGGCAGTTTGACATTGTCCGGTTTCATTCGCGAAGTCACCCGGATGTATGGCTCTAGGGAAGCCATCGCCCAACCTCGTCCTGAAGGCTTGGTCGAGCGTTGGACCTATGACGATCTTTGGACCCGCTCGATGGACGTCGCCCGGGCGCTTGTCGCGTGCGGAACAGGCAAGGCGACGCGAGTCGGTATTTTGATGACGAACAGGGCGGAATTTGTTTCCGCTGTGTTCGGCACTGCGCTGGCCGGCGGGATCGCTACGCCGCTCAGCACCTTCTCGACGCCGGCCGAGCTTGACCACTTGATCGCAGCTTCGGCCTGTTCGGTGTTGCTCGTTGAGCCGCGAGTGCGCAAGAAGGACTTCGTTGCCATCATCGGTGAACTCGCGCCCGAGATCGCCAGCGCAGGCCCCGGCCGGATCGTGTCGCTGAAATACCCCTTCCTGCGCCACGTGGTGTCGCTCGACCGCGATGCGCCCGCCGGCGGTATCGAGCCCTGGGCCGGCTTTTTGGCGCATGGTGCCGGGGTAAGCGAAGAGCAGGTCGAAGCGCGCGCTGCGACTGTCATGCCTGCCGATCCGGGTGTGCTGTTCTTTTCCTCCGGAACCACCGGCAGGCCGAAAGGCATTCTCAGTGCGCACAGGGCTGTGTCCATCCAACTCTGGCGATGGCCGCGCATTTTCGGCGTGCCGGGTCCCGAGCGCTGCTGGTCGGTCAATGGCTTCTTCTGGTCCGGCCCCTTCGGCATGGCGCTCGGCACCGCGCTCTCGCGTGGCGGCACGCTCGTGATGCAATCGACATTCGATGCCGAGGAAGCGCTGTCGCTCATGGCGTCCGAGAAAGTCACGATTCCCTTCGGCTGGCCGCATCAATGGGCGCAGCTCGAGGGCGCGCCGAACTGGAACGATGTCGATCTGTCGGCGCTGCACTGTGTCGCCGCGGAAAATCCGCTCAGCAAACACCCGACCGTCAAGACCGACTGGCAGGAACCGACGCGGATCTACGGCAATACGGAAACATTCACACTCAGTTCGGCCTATCCATCCGGCACGCCGAAGGAGATTATCGGCGATGCTTGGGGCTTCCCGCTGCCCGGAATGACATTCAAGATCGTCGATCCCTTCACTGGAAAGGTCATGCCGATGGGAGAGAGGGGCGAGATCGCGGTCAAGGGGGCAACGCTGATGCTGGGCTATATCGGTGTTCCTCTGGATGAGACCCTTGACGATGAAGGCTTCTTCCGGACCGGCGATGGCGGCTATGCCGATGAACAAGGCCGGATCTATTGGGAAGGCCGGTTGAACGACATCATCAAGACGGGTGGTGCGAATGTGTCTCCGGTCGAGATCGACGCCATCCTGATCCAGTGTCCGGGCGTCAGGCTGGTGCAGACGGTGGGCGTGCCCGATGACTTGCTCGGCGAACTGGTGGTTGCCTGCATCGTCCTGCAAGACGGCGCCAGCTTGGATGAAGAAGCGGTCCGGAATTTCGCGAAAGAAAAAATCGCCAGCTATAAGGTCCCGCGGCGCGTACTGTTCTTCGCCGAAAAGCAATTCAGCACGACCGGAAGCGCCAAGGTCAAGACAGCGCAAATGCGCAAGCTGGCGGCCGAACGGCTGAAGGTTCCAGCCTAGGCGTTGGCAGGCGGGGACAGGCGATGCAAGCCACGGAAAACTGCCCGAAGCAGGGCTTATAGGAAGGAAATAACCCATGACCGACAAAACTCTCGATTGCTCCGATCTCGACAATTACATGGGCAAGCCGATGACGCCCTGGAGCCTGAAGGAACCCTTGCACAACAATGACTTCCGGCGCTGGGCGCAGGCGATGCACTATCCCAATCTGCTCCATTACGACAACGATTACGCCGCGGTGGGCCGGTACGGCCGGCTGGTCGCGCCGCAATCCTTCACCATTGCCGCCGCGGAAGGCCATGGCGCCTGTCCCGCAGGAATTGGCCACATTCCCGAATCGCATCTGATCTTCGGCGGCGACGAATGGTGGTTCTATGGGCCGCGCCTGTTCGCCGGCGACCGGGTGATCCATGAAAAGATTCCCTTCGACTATGTCGTGAAGGAAACCAAATTCGCCGGTCCGACCTGCTTCCAACGCGGCGACAACAATTACTACAAAGAGGACGGTACGCTGTTCGCCAAGCAGCGTTCCACCAGCATCCGCTACCGCCGCGACCTTGCGCTCGAAATGGGCGCGATGGACGAGACCGAGGACCCGCAATGGACCGACGCGCAACTCGCCGAAATCGAGGAACGCAAGCTCGAATACATCAACATGATGCACGCGCTGGGTCACGGCAGGCGCTGGTGGGACGGCGCGAATGCCGGCGACAAGCTCCCGGTGCGCGTCTTCGGCCCGCACAGCGTCGCCAGCTTCACGACCGAATGGCGCGCCTACATGATGAATATCTGGGGAAGCGCGCATCGCAACCAGGATTGCGACCCCGTGAAGCTGGGCTTCGTCGGCGAAATGGCCGGTTGGGAAATGGACCCGGTCATGGAAAAGGTGAATCCCGAGATCACTGACGGCGCCTATATCGGCCCGTCGCGCGGCCACCTCTTCCCGCGCTGGGCGCGTTTCATAGGCATGCCGCGCGCCTACGGCTATGGTGCTTCGATGGGAGCGTGGGTCCTCGATTACCTGGCCGGCTGGGCCGGGGAATGGGGCCACGTCGTGCACTGTAATTCCCAGTATCGCGGTCCCGCTTTCACTGGCGACATCACGATCATGACGGGCGAGATCGCCGGCAGGACGGTCGATGACGAAGGCCGCAATATCGTTCAGGTCAGCTGCAAGATGGCCAATCAGCTCGGCACGACCATGGCCACCGCGAAAGCGGAAATCGAATTGCCAAAGAAATGACCGCACGGGAAGAACGAGCCGAATTGCCCCCGTAGCCGCGAGAGCCCTGCTGTTGGAGCGTCCGCGGTTGCTGCTGGCGTGAGTTGCCGCGTCTCCAAGAGGTTGGTACACCAATCCACAGCATTCCGACTGCGTCGGTATTTGCTTTGACAACACTCTCATCAAGCAAATCGACGTCCACATAGGAAGGATCGGTCCCGCGAATCTCCTTCACGCGGCGGTGCGTGCCGACCGGGAAGGCGCGCTTGCGTCAACTATACAATCGGCGCAGAAAATGTTTACGATCACGTCCATGATCAGACGTCCCATCCGGTCACAATCGGCATTGTCGATGGGGTTGG
>JBAVOL010000095.1:0-11156 GCA_049692035.1 Rhizomicrobium sp. | reverse complement strand
GCCTTGAAACTCGCACAACGCCGCATCCAACCCGCCAACGTCATCGCGTGGTCACTGTGGCGACGCGCACACCAGGCGGAAGCACGTCGCGCCCACTTCAAAAGAAAAAAGCAACTGTAATGCTAGCATGCTGATCCATTGAAGCTGTTGCGCTGGTTGATCCGATCGGGGTTGCGTTCTCCGGGCGCGGCGCCCGTCAGGCTTTCCACGCCAGTGCCCTCAGACGCTGCGCCGTAAAGCCGATCATCTCCCGCAACAGATCGGTATCAGAACTCCTTTCCAGAAGCGTACGAAGGGTCATCATGTGGTCGGTCATCGTTAAATCCTCGGTTCGGTTGCTCGGTTTGGCGACCAAACCCTACCGAAGATTCGCGATGGCCAACGCTGTGGATAGGTAGCCCGCCTACGCCAGACTCGTTACCGGTCGTTGCGGCGGGCTACTTCCCCACAGCTCTTACACCACTCTCGGGGACACGACCAACCCGCCTCCAGCTGGTTCCATCAATTTACCCCAGCCGCCCGCATAGCTGTTGGCTGCAATTTGATTTTCGAAGCCAGTGTTGCCCCTTTACAAGCCGTGCCGATGAAACAATTGTCGTCGGTTCAGGCTTTCAACGTGATGTGGGCTGCTCGCGGCTACCCATTTCGAAGCTGCGGGCGATGTGCTCGGCATGGCCGTGCGGGACCACCGGGAGTATCCAGGGATCGTCGGTGTTGCGGATGGCATCGATATGCTCGCCGATATCTTCGACGGTCCATTCGGCCTGGAACCGTCCCCGGGTTTCGCCGATGAACGCGCGCGCCACGCGGCCGGCGATCGAAACCAGCATCTCCCCGGTGATCGAGCAGGTTTCATGCGCGAGCCAGCACACCGCCGGGGCGATCATCTCGGGCGCCATGGTGGGCGGAAAATGTTCGAACTTGGCAGGAAAGCCGCGGTCGTCCGCCCCAGCGGCGATGCGCGTGATCGAGCCGGGCACGATGATGTTGCATTTGACGCCGTCTGCTTCGCCTTCAAGCGCGGCGACATTGTTGAGGCCGATCATGCCTGCCTTGGACATCGCGTAATTGACAACGTTGTGGTTGCCGTAAAGCCCGCCGATCGAAGAAGTGAGGACGATCCGGCCATATTTCGCCTCGCACATCAGCGGAAAGACAGCGCGGACCAGGTGGAATGCGGCACGGAAATGGACATCGACGACCGCGTCGAAATCCTGGACCGTCATATCCTTCAACGAAGCGTGGCGAATGTTCCCGGCATTGTGGATGAGGATGTCGATCCGCCCGTAATGGTCGAGCGCGTGCCGGACGATCGCCTGGCAGCCTTGCTGCGTCGCGACGGTCTCGGTCGAGATGATGGCTTCGCCACCGGCGCCCCGGATTTTGTCGACCACCTCGCCCGCGGGCGCGGCATCGAAGCCGTCGCCCTTCAGACTCACTCCGGGATCGTTGACGACGACTTTCGCGCCGCGCGAGGCAAGCAGCATCGCATAGCCCCGCCCGAGTCCGCGGCCTGCGCCGGTGATCACGGCTACACGGCCGTCGAATCGCAAATCCTGCATGAGCCCTTCTCCTTGAATTCTTGGCCTTGCGGTCAGCCTTTTGCCCTTCCAGCTGCCTTCATCCGTTCCATGCGTCGCTTGTAGCCTTCGGATGGCGGCGGCCGGTCGACCGGGATCGTAGGAATCGGCTGGCCGCGTCGCTCGGTTTCCTGGCGCAGGCGGCGCATCAGTTGCTCGCGGGTGTCGGGCGTAGGCTGCCACAACTGACTCATGTCCTTTGTCATCGGAAAGATGGGCAGCGTGCGCTCCACCCGCATCGAGACCTGGCCGCTATCTGCGGTCACTTCACCGATAAACGTTTCGATCCCACCGAAGGTGAGGCAGGCCTTGCCCGTCATCCGCCAGGGAACGCCGAGCGGCATGTCCAGCACAAAACCGGTATCCGTCGCAGCGATCGAGCGGGCGCGAATCGGCAGGGGAAATCCGTCGTCATCGATTACCGAAAGATGGCCGCGGCTGTTCCTGCCCAACACCAGTTGCGCAAGTTCCTGCCAGGGCTTCTCTTCCCACTTTGCCGCTTTGCTCGCAGCACCCGGCGGGGCGGGATCCGATCGCGGAAAGATCGTGGCGACGGGCGCCTCCCAGCGATGCGGAGGACCGTCCATCGCGCCCGGAGTGTCCCACCACACCACCCGCTTGGGCGCGATCTCGACGAGTATTCGCGTCCAGTACCAGACCGCCTGGCGTGCCAGCGACCAGTCCGGAGCGTGCGGCAGCGTGTAGGCGGCCTCGGACAGATAGCGCAGCACATTCGCCTGCAGGTCGGCATCGCGCACCGCCGCCATGCCGGCAATCGAAATGACCGGTTCGTGCGGGCCACCTTCCAGAAGCAGGCCGACTCTCGGGTTCCGGCGCGCCCGTTCCGCCTTTGCCGGATAGGACAAACCTGTGGCGAGATCGAAGCTGCGCAAGCCATCGCTCGGGAAATAGAGGACCGGCGTGTCGATCGGCACGCCGGCGGCGCTGACCGTTGCAAATCCCGCGATCGAGCCGGAACGCATCAATTCGAGAACATTCTCAGGCAGCTCGTCATTCATTGTCATCGCGAATCGTCTTCCGTGATCCAGGCGGTCGAACCGGCAACGCGGCGCGGGAAGCGCGCCGATCGAATTGCGCGCCTATGTTCGCGCCAACCGCACGACATTGCGGTGAAAATTCTGCACGCCGATCTCCTGCCGCCCCACCGGCAATTTGGTGCCAGGCGGCAGCGCAGGCAAGCCCGGATGGCCCTCGCTCGCTACCGAATAGTCTTCGTTGACGAGTGCAGCTTTCGACGTTGCATAGGCGCGGTCGACCTCGGCCCAATGTTCGGCCGACCTGACGCCGCCCATGGCGCAATAGGAAAGCTTGGAAACGAAATGGTCCGCCGACTGCGGGAATATCCGATGGATGTTCACCGTCGATCCCGTTGCGCTGGTGGAGCCGACCGAGATGATTGTGTTGGGGAAAATGAAATACTGCAGCGGGATCAAGTCCACCTGCCATTCGCTTTCCGGCATGTTGACCCAATCGCCGATAACCAGCGGCGCGAACGTGTAACGATGATGGGGTCCAAAAGTATCGAAGACGCAGACGGGAGAGAACAGCCCCTTGAAGGTCTGGCGGTGCAGCGAGTTGAGGTGATAGGTCTCGAAGAAGGTGTCGAGGCCATATTTCCAGTTCGCCGGAACTTGCAGGTCATCCGAATGTACGATCTCGGCGGTTTCCAGCCCGATAACGGCGAAGTCCCGCGTGAGTTCGCCCAGGTGAGTGTCAAGGTCCATCGTCGATCCGGGTGTCGCCTGGACGAAGACAAGCCCATGCCGCTCCTCTGCCGGGCAGGGGAGGAGGTGTTTTTGCGCATCGATCTCGCCGCAGAACTGGTCCTCTTCGGGAATGCCGATGGCCTTGCCCGTGGAATCGAACGTCCAGCCGTGGAAGCGGCAGGTGAAGCGGCTGGCCTTCCCGGAAGAGTCGCGGACAATGCGCGAAGCGCGATGCGGACAGATATTGAGGAAGGCGCGAATCCGGCCGTCATTGCCGCGCGTCACCAACATCGGAACGCCGGTGTCGTCGAAGGTCAGATAGGTTCCCGGCGCGGGAAGCTGCGAGGATAGGCAGACGACGAGAGGCATCTCGCGGAAGAACCTCTGATGTTCCCGGGCGAACATCTCTTTGTCCAGATAGAACGAAACGTCTTCGTGGAGCACGCCCGGGGCAACAGCGGTCTCTCCCTTCCGTACGAAATCCACAGCCGCACGGGCAAGCTGCCGACGAAGCGTTCGCAGCGGGGGCTCGTGGTCGCCGGCACTGGGCTCCTGTCTCGGCCGAAGCTCTTGCAGGGCCTCATTCTGTTCGATCATGCCTCGCCTCCTCCCGCCTCCTGCTCGACCTGTCTATGCGCCGAGCGCCAGTTCCACATTGCGGTGGAAATTCTGGACGCCGATCTCCTGCCGTCCGACGGGGAATTTCGTGCCCTTGGGAAGCGAAGCGAGCGAAATGTAGCCTTCGCTGGTGACCGAGTAATCCTCTTCCCTGACAGCCTGCATGATCGAATGGTAGCTCGCTTCGATCTCCGCCCGATGTGCCTCCGACTTCACGCCATGTGCAGCATACATCGTCAGCTGCGTGGTTAGTTCGCCCACCGTGTGGGGAAAGAGCCGGTGAATCGAGACGAGCGAGCCGCTGGACGTGACAGACCCCACCGAAATCACCGTATTCGGGAACAGGAAACTCGTGAACGGCAGCGCGTCGATCTCCCACTCCTCTTCGCGCTTGTGCATCCAGTCGTAGATGGTCCGCTGCGGGAAAACGAAGCGGTGATGCGGCCCCCAGGTCTCGAAGATGCACAGGTTGGACGCGAAGACGTTTGCAAAACTTTCGCGATGAAGCGAGGGGAGATGGTAGTTCTCGAAATATGTATCGAGCGTGTATTTCCAGTTCGACTTGCAGTGGACCGTGTCGGATTTGACGAGCCTGGCCTCTTCGAGCCCGAGAACGTCGAGCTCTGCGCCGAAGTCGCCGAGATGGGCGTCAAGGTCCATCGTCGAATTCGGCGTCGCCTGAACGAAAACGATGCCGTGGCGCTCCTCGGCTGGGCACGCGACAAGATGCTTCCGGTCATTGATTTGGCCGCAGAATTGTTGCTCGCGCGGAATGCCGACCGCCCTGCCGGTGGTATCGAAGGTCCAGCCATGGAAGCGGCAGGTGAAACGGCTGGCGGTTCCGCAATCATCGCGGACAATGCGCGCGCCGCGATGCGGACAGGTATTGAGGAAGGCGCGCACCTCGCCGTCCTTGCCGCGCACCACGAACATCGGAATGCCGAGATCCTCGAAAATCAGGTAGCTGCCCGGTTCGGGCAGGTCGGAAGACAAACAGGTCATCTGCGGCGTTTCGAGGAAGAGCTTCTCATGCTCGCGCGCAAAGAGCTCTGGGTCGAGAAAATTGGAAACATCGTAATTGGCGATGTCCGGAGCTTCGTCGGTTTTGTCGTTCTTCGCATAGGCAACGATCTTGCGCGCCATGCCGAGGCGAAGTTCATGCAGGGCCCGCTCATGACTGGTCACGGTTTCTCTCCCGTCGAATTTCAATTGTGTACCCGATCAGCTATCGAAGAGCGTTGGTCCATTGCTCGCCGTCATGCCGCCTAGACCGTTCGTTCGAGATCCTTGTAGCGCCCCTGCTCGTTGTTTTCGAAGCGCCCGAGGCCATAATCGCCCTCGATCGTGGTCCGGTAGATCGAGCGGGGATGCGGCGGCGTGCAGCCCGTCACCCGGTGCAGCATGCGCCAGTTGTCCCAGATGAGCATGTCGGTGGGCTTCCAGTCGTGGATATAGGCGCCTGCATCGGCAATGCGGTTGATTTCACTGGCTACTGATTCAAGCAGGGCATCGCCTTCGGGATTCTCGAGCCCTTCGATTCCCTCGGCCATCCAGGGAGAAACATGCAGCACCTTTTCGCCGGTCGTGCGGGTCCAGACCGCCGGGTGGATCGCACGCGGAAAGGTCTTGGCCTGCTCCAGGATCGCCAGCTGTGCAGGATCGACTTGCAGCACCCGGAAGTTCTTGGGCCGGCCGAAGCGCAGATGCGCCGGCTGCATGTCCATCGAATAGATCACTGAATGCCCTTCGATCCGCTCGCGCAGGCGAGGCGAAATCAGTTTATACAGTTCGACGCCGTCCATGAAGCAGGTCTGGCCGCCGTTGGGCGTGATCTGCACGGCGCGCAGCACGCCGGCGCGATTGAGTTCATTGTTGTAGCAGTGGTCGAAGTGCCAGGGCAGCCAGCTGGAATACGGCTTGCCGTCTATCTCGACGATATCGGAGGTTTCGGGATTGCTGCTGATCTGGATCGCGCCCCGCATATAGTCGGGATCGACAAGGTCCACAGCGTCCACCGGGTGGTCCTTCAGCGGACCGAATACGAGGCTTAGTTCCACCTGCAGCCTGTTGGTGGGTTCGACTCCCTCGAAAACGATCAGCCCGCGATCGTCGAAAGCCTGTCTGATCTGCTCGCGGACAGCTTCGTCCTGCAGCGCCGTTTCCGAAACCCCAGTAATGCGAACTCCGAAGGAGAGATCCTCGCGCAACGTGTTCATCTGGATCGCTGTCATGGGTTTCTCCATCTCCGGAGGGTGTTTCCCCTCTTGCCAAAGTCGAAGTTTTTATCACTATGCGATAATATAGTTCAATATGTGATAATATAGGTGACTTTCGGATGTCCGTCAAAGCCAGCCAAAGCGGGGCACGCATCCTCGCGGCATTCGAGAAAATCGCTCAGAATGAGCGGCTCGGAGTGAGCGAGCTTGCCCGTCTGCTCGACACCAATATCGCCGCGGCCCAGCGTTCGATCGCAACGCTCGCGGAAGGGGGCTGGATCCGCACGGCGCCGGGCAAGCCGACCCGTTGGGAGTTGACTGCCCATATCCATTCGGTCACGCAGCACGCCTATGGGAGCCACGATATTCGGCGCAGGGCGCGCGGCGCGCTCGAAGAGTTATGGAAGCAGACCGGCGAATCCGTGTTGCTGAACGTGCCCGACGGCGACAAGTTCATCGTCATAGATGTGCTGGAAAGCCCGCGCTATGTGCGCTCCGCGCCGCCAATCGGCCTGGTCGTACCGGCCAAAGCAAGCGCGACAGCCTGGGCTATGCTGCCCTATATGAGTTCGGAGCAGCAGCTGCGATTCCTCGGCGAAAGCCCAGACGCAACAATGCTCGGAAAATTTTCGGAAGCGGTGGCGCAAGGCTTCGCGGTGAGCCGCGGCGATGTTATCGCCGGTTCGACAAATATTGCAGCACCAATTTTTGAAACGGATGGAAGACCGATCGGAGCGGTTCTGATTTCGGTCCCGAATGACCGTGCGGGTGCGGACGAGGAAGCGCGATTGGGGGCCATGGTGCTGACAACTGCGCACAGACTTTCGCGCGGCCCCGCACCACTCGTTGCGTTTGGCGCAGATCATTTTGTGCCTTCAAATTAGTGCGATCCTAGCAGATCTTTGCCGCGTGATACCTGCGAAGCTGGAGGTTGTGGATAATTGATGTCGTCGCGTGCGCCTGCCGGATGCGCGCCTCACGACTATAATGAACTGGTCTATCGTGCGCGAAGCCATATTCGCGGCGGCTTTGCCCAAAGCGGTGCGGAATGAAACAATGTGCATGCATTGGCAGAAATGCGGGGAGTCAACAACATGGAAATAAGCGATATTCTTGAAATCCAGCAGCTCATGGCACTCTACGGGCACGCCGTCGACGCGCAAGACCAAAGTCTGTTTCCGCAGGTTTTCACCGAGGATGCCGTGTTCGACGCGCGATCGACAGGCTGGGGCCTCATTGAGGGCCGTGAAGCGATTGCGGCCTGGTTCGCGCTCGGCAAGCCGCCCCATCCACCATCCCACCACCTGACCAACGCCCATGTCTACGAAGCGGACGGCGAAACACGGGTCCGTAGCAAGTGGCTCATCATCGATCGGCGGACCGGCGGCGTGGTCTCCGGCGATTATCACGACGTGGTTGCGCGCACGGACGAGGGCTGGCGCATCAAGCGTCGCAGTTTCATCATCCGTTATCCCGGGAGCTATGAGGGACAAGCGCCGAGCAAGGAAAGCTGATTGGGTCGGGGGACAGGAGATCTTGTCACCGAAGCCGTGCGAAGCCGTGAGAGACTTCGGGGACATGAAACGGAGAGACCAGGATGCGCACATTCCCGCGGACATGCGCGGAGTTTCGGGAATGAAGTGAGGCTGCGCGAGTGGGCCAAGGTGCAGTGGTACAGGGCGGAGCCTGAGACGAACCGTGCTCCGAATTTGTCCGGCAACGCGGAGCAAGGGGCCCCTCCAAAACCTACCGTGATGCCGCCAACGTCCAGAGGTCAGTTGGCCGCCAAAAAGGCGTGGGCCGGCTCCGTGGTTCCAGCTAAATATTTCAATGGCTTAGTGCCGTGCTCGGTGTAGAAAACACGCGGTTAGAAACCATCCTGGTTTCTATGAAACCGTTCTGGACATTCATATTTGTTCCTGTTATGTTCCTATTCGTGGGCATAAGGAACGAAGAATTTGATCCACGAATTTCACCTGTCGCCGCCCGGAAAGGGCGGCGTCTCGTGCGATGCAGACGGTGCTTTCGTTGGTGCCATTCCAATTCTGAACAGATTGCGGAGAGACGGCAAAGACGAGTGGCACTTGCGCGATTGCGCGCAGCTCTCCAAACAAATCAGTGTGCATTACGGCCTACCCATCGACATGTCGTCGAAGACAGGCGGGCTGAGAGCGATCGCCAACGCGCTCAACGATGGCGATGTGGCCCGCGCACAGATCGCCACCGTGCTTCTCGGCATCCCTGATCCTCCGCGGCTCTCCAAACGCGTTTGCTCGCGCGACCAGATGATCAAGCTCGTCCGCGATCTGCATTGGAGCGGAATAATCAAATGGGACCCGGACGAGCATCCGCGCTGGCCGGCAGGGAGTGCTGACAGCCAGGGCGGACAGTTCGCGCCGAAAGGCGAAGGCGCCGAAACATACGCTTCGCTCACATCGCGACGCACCAAATCAGACATGGCCGGTGCAGGCGCGCGCATTCAGCTCGCCGATGTAGGCATGAGCGATGCTTCCGACGACCCAATAGCTGAAGCGACAGTGCGCGCTGCCGCGGCTGCGCGCCTTGCCGGCGAGCATCAGACATCCGAAAGCGATACGTCGAATATAATTCTCGCGGCCGCAGATGGCGAGGACGAAAAAGATCCGCGCTTCGGCATTGGCGGAAACAATCCGCCGCCGGAAGAGCTCATTCCTCAAAGGCTGCAACAATCGCCCGCTGGTCCCGCCGTGCAATTCTTCGACAACTTAATGGATATCAGTCATCCGGGAGACGAGGCAAACCTCGAGGCGGCCGAGCTTCGACAGCGGGCTCTGCTGCAAAGAATTCACGAAATCGATCCGAACTACGTCTATGAAAGCATCGAGCCGCCGGGCGGTCTTGCAGGCATGTCGTGGCAGGGACGCCTCAACGTCATAAATGGCTTGCGCGCAGATTTGGCGGCGGCAATCTACCGAGTACGCGGAGATATCAGGCCGCTTCAGGAAGTGACCCTCGATTTCTTGCAGCGGACGACCAACGCCGAATATGACGAAGCCGTGCAGCGCTATAATGCTGGAGAGCTGAAGGTTCGGCTGTCGCGGGAAGTGGCTATCGGCAATTACGTAGATGCTCGTGTTCGTGAATACCTTCGCGACTTCTTCAACGATCTCAGAATATCAACGGAGCCGGGGTCGGCAATTCGCGTCAACAGAAGGGCGTACGATTCTTCAGGCGCGGACGTAACCTACCGGATTCCCGACGCACGCGTCGGGAACATTGCGTTTGACGTTTCCTTGGAGGCGAAATCGCTCTCCGACTCGCAAATTCGGGATTTCTTCAATGCCGATTTCACGCCGGTAGGCGTGGTGATTGTCCGGCCGAATCAATTGGGCGACAATAGTTCCTATGTCATCTGGCGCCCGAAGGAGTGGTGATTATGCCGTACAAACCTTACATCCCTCAGAACATTGGCGAACTTCTGGACCACCTCGCCGGCATGATGCTCGGATCGCCGACCTTCAAAGACAAGACGGGGTATCTCCCAGGAAGAAATATCGACACGGCCTTTTTTTCGTTGAACGAGGGCCTGCTGGTCGTTCACAAGGAACTCGGCGAAGAGCGCTACACGGCGCTTAGGGCTCTGTCCGATAAAATGCGTGCACTGTTCGAATCGGATCCCGACGACAAGACCGGCGATACCCATGCTGGTCGGATGCTCATCCACGAGATGGAAGACATATTGGAGAGCGTTGCCAAACGAGCGGCGCGAAGCCAGTGAGGGATCGGTGCCTGCGCGTCACGGGAATCCCAGGCCTGGTCCTGGCGGACGTTGAACGGCCTGTTTCGAACCGGCGCCTATACGTGAAATTGGGGACGAGTTCGGAATCGCATTGGAAAGCTGGTCCATGAGCATCGTTTCCTACCACGCCCGCGTCGACCAGAACCTGCTCGAAGCGCTGCAAACGAATCCCGAGCTCTTCTGGGAGCTGCCTGAGGGCTCCGACCCTGCTTGTGCCGAACAGCTATATATCGACAAGGATTGGTCGGCACTTTCGTGGCTATTGTCTTCGAAGGCACGAGAGGAGCAAAAGCACGATGCAGTGCTGCATGCCCTCAAGCGTCGCGAGGCTGGCGGGGAGAACCTCGCCGATCCCGATGCGTGGCGCGCCGCCAAGGTGCGGGAGGCTTCGAAGCTGGGTTTCCAACTGGTGGATACGGAATCGATGCCAGACGAGCCAGTGCTGATCGCGATCGAGGGCCGCGGACCGAGAGACAGCAGGCTCGATCGGATCGGATATGGCGGTCGGACTTTCGTTCCAGGTGAAGTCGTTGGTCTATCCGCTTCCCTCGATCGGATCACCGAAGCAGACCTGCGCGAGCACTTTGACCCGGCGGTCATGGAGTCCCACGACGTTGCGGGTATTCTGTGGACGGAAGAATATCCTTTCGTGATCGATACCATTTTGATCCCATGTTTCGACCGTCTGAAAGTATTTTTCAGGCGCGCCGCACGGGCCGGGCAACACGTCTTGGTCGTTCATGGGTGATGCTCCATAGGCACGCACAGCTATGCCCTTGATCCGGAAATTCGACGACGCAGTCCATTTGACCAAGATTTTTGGCGCTCCGTTGCGTCGATGGGGCAACCGGTATCCCGTCGCCGATCCGTTGCGGCGCCAAGGCGTTGATTCGAATGTACCGCTCTATCGCCGAAATAGTCGAAGTATTCGCGGGAGGAGGCGGCGCAAGGCTTTGGTGAATAAGTATCGTGTCGGTAGATTACGGGACTGAGAGCGATGGCTTGACGCCCCGGCTGCCAGCGTCTCGTGAGAGCAAGGTTCGTCAAAACTTTCTGGCCGCGCACGAACTCCACCCTTCAGTTTCGCCTTTTGTGGAGGTTTCTGATTTGGGCATAGCGACAGGCGAACAGCGTACCGTCTTCAATGCCTGCTCTGGCGGCGCCCAACGCACGGCCACTGCGCGAAATACCGCGGCATCGCGCGATTTCTGCCTTTCGAAGTGTAGGGCGCAGTTTG
>JBAVOL010000094.1:0-35289 GCA_049692035.1 Rhizomicrobium sp. | reverse complement strand
TTGCCTCGGCCGCATCGATCGTCACCTGATCGTTGGTCTGGTCGCGGTATTCGATGCCGAGGTCGTAATATTCCAGCTTGATGTCGAGATAGGGCAGGATCAGCTTGTTGCGGATAAGCGCCCAGATGATGCGGGTCATCTCGTCGCCGTCGAGCTCGACGACCGGGTTGGCAACCTTGATCTTGTCCATGGAATTCGGTCCTGGGGGTGGCGTTCGCGTCCCTCATAGCCGGGCGGGCGCAAAGCGTCAAAGCTGCAAACGGCCGCGGCACCCGCGTCGGAAAATAGTAGGACTTACAGCATGCCATTCGCCCCCGTCATCATCCTCTCCCACCCCCAGCTCGGCGAGAATATCGGGGCCGCGGCGCGCGCCATGGCCAATTTCGGGCTGACGGATTTGCGGCTGGTCGCCCCGCGCGACGGTTGGCCCAACAAGAAGGCGCAAGCAATGGCGGCGGGCGCCGGCGGCGTCATCGATAACGCGAGACTGTTCGCCTCGGCCCGCGAAGCGATGGCCGAACTGCAGCTGGTCTATGCCACCACGGCGCGCGAGCGCGGCATCACCAAGGAAGTGCTGACGCCGGCGGAAGCGGCGAGGCGCTTGCACAAGGCCGCGGCGGGCGGCGACAGGACCGGCATTCTGTTCGGCAACGAACGCGCCGGCCTCGACAATGAGGAAATCTCGCTATGCGACGCGGTGATCACCATTCCCACCGCCGATTTCGCCTCGCTCAATCTCGGCCAGGCGGTGCTGCTCAATGCCTATGAATGGTTCCGCGCCGGCGACGAAACGCCGCCCGCCCGCGTCGAACACGGCCCCGTCCACCGCAAGCCCACCCGCGAGGAATTGTTCCAGCTCTTTGCGCATCTCGAACGCGAGCTGGCGGCGAGCGGCTTTCTGTTTCCGCCGGAAAAACACGGCGCCATGGTGCGCGCCATCCGCGCCACCGTGCATCGCGCAAGGCTCACCTACCAGGAAGTGCAGACCTTGCGCGGCATGATCGTGGCGCTCGCCAGGGGCAAGCACCGGGTGAAGAAGGATGGGGAGTAGCAACACCCCCTCTTTTCAAACTCCATGACGTCCCCTAAGTTCCGTATGCGCAACAATTACGAAAGGAGGTGATCCAGTGTCTCATTGTCACCAACTGCTGAGCTGGATCGTAGCCTCTCACGAGGTATACGCCTGAACAGGGCGTTTGCGGTTCATGCCGCAGCCGACAATGGAAGGGTCGCTTCCCACGAAGCGGCCCTTCGTTGTTTTTGGGGCGTTGTTTTTGGGGCGACTCGCCTTTTTCCGCGGCAGCGCCTATATCGGCCCCGGGAGCCGGTGGCGGACGCAGCACTCGCCAACCCGGTCAGGTCCGGAAGGAAGCAGCCGTAACGAATCCGCTGCGGGTCGCTGCCGTCTCCCACCTCTCGTCCACAAGAATCCCCGCGCCCTGGCGCGTGCGCTTGCTATAGTTCCCCCATGGACGACCCTGAAACTCCCGATCTTGGCCCTGGCCTTGGCCTCGATGCGCCACCGGCTCCCGCGCGGGCCGAAGCCTATCGCGTGCTGGCGCGCAAATACCGGCCGCAGGATTTCACCGGCCTGATCGGGCAGGAAGCGCTGGTCAAGACGCTGAAGAATGCGTTCGCCACCAGGCGCATTGCGCACGCCTTCATGCTCACCGGCGTGCGCGGCGTCGGCAAGACGACCACCGCGCGCATCATCGCCCGCGCCCTCAACTGTATCGGGCCCGACGGCAAGGCGACGACACCGACCATCCACCCGTGCGGCGTCTGCGATCCCTGCGTGGCGATCGCCGAGTCGCGCCATGTCGACGTCCAGGAGATGGACGCCGCCTCGCGCACCGGCATCGACGACATCCGCGAAATCATCGAAGGCGTACGCTATGCACCGGCCAGCGCGCGCTACAAGGTCTACATCATCGACGAAGTGCACATGCTGTCGAAGCAGGCGTTCAACGGCCTGCTGAAGACGCTGGAAGAACCGCCGCCGCATGTGAAATTCATCTTCGCCACCACGGAAATCCGCAAAGTTCCGGTGACGGTGCTGTCGCGCTGCCAGCGCTTCGATCTCAGGCGCATCGAGACAGGCGAGCTCGTCAAGCATTTGCAGGCAATCGCCGACAACGAGAAGGTGAACATCGAAGCCGAGGCGCTGGCGCTGATCGCGCGCGCGGCGGAAGGATCGGTGCGCGATGCGCTGTCGCTGCTCGACCAGGCGATCGCCCATGACGAAGAGGGCGCGATAAAGGCCGACAGCGTGCGCGCCATGCTGGGCCTCGTCGATCGCGGCCGCGTGCTCGACCTGTTCGAGAAGGTCATGGGCGGGCGCGTTGCCGAGGCGCTCGCCGATCTTGCGGAACTTTACGACCGCGGCGCCGATCCGCTCGCGGTCATGCAGGATTTGCTCGAGATCAGCCATTTCCTGACGCGGGTGAAGGTCGCGCCGGGCGCCGAAGGATTCTTCGACGGCGGCTCGGGCGAGGCCAGGCGCGCGGCCGAGATGGCGGCGAAACTGCCGGTGCCGGCACTGACGCGCAGCTGGCAGCTCCTGCTCAAGGGCCTGTTCGAAGTGCGCGAGGCGACGCGCCCGATAGCGGCGGCCGAGATGGCGCTGATCCGGCTCGCCTACGCCGCCGATCTTCCGCCGACGGACAAACTCGTGCGCGAACTGCTCGATGCCGATGGCGCAGAGCCGCGCGGGGCGCGTGCGCCCACGCCACCGCCGCCATCCGCCCCGCGCGCCGCTCTGGCACCGGGCGGCACGACCACGGCACGCGCACCGACCCCGCAGGTGGCGCAAGAGGCAGGGCCTGCCTTGCGCACGCTCGAAGATATCGTGGCACTTGCCGGCGCCAAGGGTGCGGCCGTGCTCAAGGTGCATCTCGAAAGCGACGTCCATCTCGTTCGCCTCGAACCCGGCCAGATCGAATTCCGCCCCAGCCCGCGCGCGCCGCGCACGCTCGCCGGCGACCTTGCCCAGAAACTCAAGGATTGGACCGGCACGCGCTGGGTGGTGACGCTGGCGCGCGAAGGAGGCGCGGCGACGCTCGCCGAGCAGAAACGCGACAAGCAGGCGGCGCAGCGCGAGGCGGTGGCCCAGGAGCCGCTGGTGCGCGCCGTGCTCGATCGCTTTCCGGGTGCCGAGATCGTCGGCGTGCACGACCGCGCCGCGGAAGAAATCGCGCCAGCCATGGACGAAAACGGCGACCCCTAAGAGATGTCAGCACTCGGTCCGGAAATCGAAAAGCTCGTGCAATTGCTGGCCAAGCTGCCCGGACTGGGGCCGCGCTCGGCGCGGCGCGCGGCGCTGGTTCTGCTCAAGAAACGCGAAACGCTGCTCGTGCCGCTGTCGGCGGCGATGCAGGAGGCAGCCGACGCCGTCTGCGTCTGCGCGGTTTGCGGCAATCTCGATACGACGAGCCCGTGCTCGCTGTGCCGCGACCCGCGCCGCGATTCGCACGTGCTGTGCATCGTCGAGGACGTGGCCGATCTGTGGGCGCTCGAACGCGCGGGTGTCTTTCACGGGCGCTATCACGTGTTGGGCGGCGCGCTGTCGGCGCTCGACGGCATCACGCCCGAACGGCTCAATATCGCCGCCCTCACCAATCGTCTCGGCGATGGCGTCGACGAAGTAATTCTCGCGATGAACGCGACGGTCGAAGGTCAGACGACGGCGCATTACCTGATGGACGTGCTCGCGTCATCGCACGTCAAGGTCACGCGGCTGGCGCATGGCGTGCCGGTCGGCGGCGAACTCGACTATCTTGACGAAGGCACGCTCTCAGCCGCCTTCAAGGCGCGCCGGACGATGTGAGGCGCGGGCCGGGCGGTCAAGCCCCGTCGGTCAGCTGCGCCGCCGTGCCCAATTCGACTTTCTCGATCTTTTCGCCGCGGCTGACGATCTTGCCGGTGGAAATCAGGATATTCTTGATATCGGTGTCGGCCTGGCCGAAATGCGTCTGCAATTTGCCGACGCGATCGCCCAATAGCCGCACATCCTGCAGCAGCGCGCCCACTTCCTTTTGAATCGCATTCGCCTGTTCGCGCATGCGTGCATCCTTCATCACGGTCTGCACGGTGGTAATGGCGAGCATGAGAATATTGGGCGAGACGACAATTACCTGCGCGCGTTGCGCTTTTTGAATCACGTCGGCGAAATTCTCGTGCAGCTCGGCGTAGATCGATTCCGACGGCACGAACATGATTGCCGGCGTCTGGGTTTCGCCTGGTATGAGATATTTCTCGGCGATGTCCTTCACATGCTTGAGCATGTCGGCGCGCACGCTCGCGAACGCCACTTTGCGATCGGGCTCGCCGGCGGCCCTGAGCGCACTGAATGCCTCAAGCGGAAATTTCGAATCGATAACGATCGCCGTCCGGGTGCCCGGCAGGCGGATCACGCAATCGGGCCGGTTACCGTTCGACAGCGTCGCCTGGAATTCATAGGCCCCGGGCGGCAGCGCGTCGGCGACGATCGCCTCCATCTGCGCCTGACCGAAAAGCCCCCGCGCCTGCTTGTTGGAAAGAATTTCCTGCAGGCTCACCACCTGCCCCGACAGCGCGAAAATGTTTTTCTGTGCGTCGTCGATGACGGTGAGCCGCGTCTGGATGCCGCCCAACGTCTCGGCCGTTTTCGTCGCTGTTTCCTTGAGGCTGTCGCCCAGGCGCTTGTCGAGTGCTTCGAGCCGCTGTGCGAGCATGTTCTGGAGTTCGCTCTGCCCGCCAAGGGCCTGGGCAAAGCGTCCGGCGATTTCGCTTTGGGCTGCGGCCAGCGCATCGAGGCGCGGCGCGATTTGGGCATCACCCGCCGCGCGGTTCCGCCCCCACAGGAGCGCAATGAGCGCCGCCAGCACCGCCATGCCGACGGCCAGAATAGTCAATAATATCAAGGACAAATCCATTGCCTCTGCGCTGCCGCCGTCCGCTGGCGCCTTGACCGAAGACAAGCCGTCGCCTATTTCCCGGTCATGGCCATCCGCCCCATCCTTACCGCGCCTGATCCACGCCTCAAAGCCGTCTCGCGGAACGTCGACAAGGTGGATGCCGAAATCCGCCTGCTGATCGACGACATGTTCGACAGCATGTACGAGGCGAACGGCATCGGCCTTGCGGCGATCCAGATCGGCGTGCCCGTGCGCGTCATCGTGATGGATCTGGCGCAGAAGGACGCCAGGAACGATCCGCGCGTCTACATCAATCCCAGAATCGTCCAGGCTACGGAAGAAACCATCGTGTTCGAGGAAGGCTGCCTTTCCGTGCCCGACATTTGGGATGATGTCGAACGCCCGATGCATGTCAAAGTCGAGCATCTGGACCGTCAAGGTCGCCTGGTGACGCTCGATGCCGATGGTCTTCTCGCCACCTGCCTGCAGCACGAAATGGATCATCTCGAAGGCGTGCTGTTCATCGATCATCTCTCGAAGCTCAAGCGCTCCATCGCGCTTCGCAAACTCGCCAAGGCGAAACGCCTCAACGCAGTGGGATAGGATTGGGCCGCGCCCATGACGTTGCGCCTCGCCTTCATGGGCACGCCCGATTTCGCGGTGCCGACACTCGTCGAGTTGATCGCCCACGGCCACGATATCGTGGCCGTCTATACGCAGCCCGCCCGACCGAAGGGTCGCGGACTGGCCGCAGAGCCGTCGCCGGTCGCCAGGCAGGCCGCGTTGCATGGCCTCGCGATCCGCACGCCCTTATCGCTCAAGGACGCCGCCGCGCAGGCCGAATTCGCAAGGCTTGGCGTAGACGCCACCGTGGTCGTCGCCTACGGCCTCCTCCTGCCCAAGCCCGTCCTCGACGCGCCCAGGCTCGGCTGCTTCAATCTGCACGGCTCGCTGCTGCCGCGCTGGCGCGGTGCCGCGCCCATCCAGCGCGCGATTCTGGCAGGAGACGCGGAAACCGGCGTGATGGTCATGCGGATGGAGGAGGGGCTCGATACGGGGCCGGTATTGCTGGCCGAAAGAACGCCGATCGGTCGCAAGACTTATGGCGAACTCCATGACGAGCTGGCGAGGACAGGCGCCGGATTGATGGTGCGCGCGCTCGCAGCCCTCGAACGCGGCACCATTGCCGAACGGGCCCAGTCGGCGGAAGGCGCGACCTACGCCAAGAAAATCACAAAAGAAGAGGCGCGCATCGATTGGACGAAACCGGCGCGGGAAATCGATTGCCTGATCCGCGGGTTTTCACCGGCGCCCGGCGCGTGGTGCGAAGCACGCGGCGAGCGTCTCAAAATTCTTTACGCCGAGCCGGTACCCGGAAGAGGTGCGCCCGGCGAAATATTAGACGATTCGTTGACGATTGCGTGCGGCGAAGGCGCGCTGAAGCTGCTGCGCTTGCAGCGTGCGGGCCGCGCGGCGTTAAGCCCGACGGCTTTCCTGCGCGGCTTTTCGTTGAAGCCGGGAGAACGATTGACATGACAGTATTGAAACCCTCGCTGTGGCGGCGGATCGTCAACACATGGCACCATGACAGACGCAGGCGCGGCTGCGCCATCGATCTGACGCCGGACGGGTTCGTATTCAAGTTGCGCTGGCGCGAAACCGCGATGCGCTGGGCGGAAATCACCCGCATCGACGTCGGCATCCGCAATTGCCTGACATTCGATATCCTTCATGTCGTGCTGTTTGCCGGCGACACGAAAGTCGACATCGAAGAACTGGACGACGGATTTCGCCAGTTCGAGAACGGATTGTTCGAACATTGGCCGCAAATCCGTGCGGGTTGGGACGTGATGCTCAAATCCGCGCCGCACGAGGCGCATTACGAAACCCTGTGGCGGCGCGACGGGTGATGCCGCGCTACCGCCTGACAGTCGAATATGACGGCGGGCCGTTCGCCGGCTGGCAGCGGCAGGACAACGGCCCCTCGGTGCAGGCGGCGCTGGAAGCCGCGATTCAAAGCCTTTCGGGCGAAAGCGTGACGGTCACGGGCGCCGGCCGGACGGACGCCGGCGTACATGCGCGCGGACAGGTCGCCCATTTCGATTTGCCTAGGGAATTCCCCCCCGACACGATCCGCGACGCGCTCAACCATTTCCTGCGCCCCTCGCCGGTCGCGATATTGGATGCAGACATTGCGGTCCCGGATTTTCACGCCCGCTTTTCGGCGATCGCGCGCCACTATCGCTATCGCATCGTCTGCCGCCGCGCGCCTCTGACGCTCGATGCCGGCCGGGCCTGGCATGTGATGCGCGCGCTCGATGGGGATGCCATGCACGGTGCAGCCCAGACGCTGGTCGGCTGTCACGATTTCACCACCTTCCGCGCCGCCGAATGCCAAGCCAGATCGCCGGTCAAGACGCTCGACCGTCTCGACGTCAGCCATACCGGCGAAGAAATCTTCATCGACGCCTCGGCGCGTTCCTTCCTGCACAATCAGGTGCGCAGCCTGGTGGGCACGCTCAAGCTCGTCGGCGAAGGCAAATGGAGCGCACGCGAGGTGGCCGACGCGCTGGCGGCACGCGAACGCGCCCGCTGTGGGCCTGTCGCCCCGCCAGAAGGGCTTTATCTCATGCGGGTGGATTATTGAGCATCCTGCCAGTCGACAGGTCGCGCCAGGAACCCCTATTGGGTTGCGGCGATCGCGCGCGCAGGGCTACCCAGCGCCGGATTTCACTCACGAGTCGAGGTGCTTCCATGCTCCCTGGTAGCTCGTAAGCACGTCGCCGTCCTTCCAGATTTCAAATCCTGCCCCGACCGAGGATCGATACATTGCGGTCGCCGTATCGATAGCGCCTTCGTCGTCGTCCGCATCAAACTCGCCCGCGTCAAGCACGAAATGCTGCTTGTCCGTGATAAAAACGAGATAATGGTTCGGCCCCGACGTCGTTGGCATCATCATTCGCGCGTTCATGGTAGCCTCCTGCGCAATGAACGGCGAATTATGCCTCCCATGGTCTGAATGGGTGTTGAAGTGCGAGTTCATTTGCCGTTCAGCTGGCAAAGCGCATGCGACTAGCCCTCCTGCAAATCGACGAGCTCGACCGTCTCGGGCGCAATCGCGCGGCCGAGGAAGATTTCGCCGATGCGGGCGAAGCGTTCCGGCGCGTCGGTGGCGAGAAAGGCGTGCGAGGGCATCGATGGCGTGGTGCACGCAAGACCTTTCGCCGCCAGAAGGCGCTGCACCGCTTCCGCCGTTGTCGCCGCGCTGTCGACCAGCACGACGGATGCCCCCATTGCGGCAATCACTTCGCTCAGCATCGGCGCCAGCACGGGAAAATGCGTGCAGCCCAGCACCAGCGCGCGCGGCCGCTCGGCCGTGTTGGCAAATAGCGGGGCGAGATAATGGCGCGCGACCAGTTCGGCGATCTCGCCGCGGACCATACCTTCCTCCGCCAGAGGCACGAACAGCGCGCACGCTTGTTGGACGACGCGAATGGCGGGCGCTCGGGCGTGAATGGCGCGCAAATAGGCGCCGCCCCTGACCGTTCCCTCGGTGGCGATGACGGCAATCGTGCCGCCGGCGGCCTGAGCCACAGCGGCCTCCGCACCGGGCTCGACGACGCCGATGACCGGCGTCGGCGCCAGCGCCCGGGCCAGTGCGGGCAACGCCACGGCCGACGCCGTGTTGCAGGCGACGACCACGAGCTTGACGCGCCTCCGCATCAGCGCACCTGCCGCCTGCACCGCATAGCGCGTGACGGTGTCGGCGCTCTTGGTGCCGTAAGGCAGGCGCGCGGTGTCGCCCAGATAGACGAAACTTTCGTGCGGTAGCGCCCGCATCAGCGCCCGCATCACGGTCAAACCGCCCATTCCCGAATCGAAAATGCCGACGGGCTTCGCGGCGACGTCACCGCTCATGCCGGCCTCGCTGCGAAATAGGCATCGAGCACGGCCGCATAAATGTCGGTCAGCCGGCGGACTTCATCGACCGGAACCGCCTCGTCCACCTTGTGCATCGCGCCGCCGGGAAGCCCCAGTTCGGCGACCGGGCAATGATCCTTGATGAAGCGGGCATCCGAGGTGCCGCCGCTGGTCGACAATTCGGGACGGCTGTTCGTGATGCGGGCGATCGCATCGGCGAGAAGCGTGATGAACGGTCCGGGAGGCGTGAGAAACGCAACCGCGCTCGCATTCGCCTCGACCGCAATTTCGCCGCCGCATTCCTGCACCACCTCGCCGGCGATTTTCTCGACGCGGCGCTGCAGCGACGCCGGCGTGTGCAGATCGTTGAAACGGATGTTGCAGGCGGCACGCGCTTCGGCGGGCGATACATTCGTGGCCGGATTGCCGACATCGAAGGTGGTGAAGACCAGCGTCGAGGGTTCGAAATGCGCGGTGCCGGAATCGAGCGGCTCGGCGGCGAGCCGCGTCACCAGTTCGGCAAGGATGGGAATGGGATTTAGCGCATTCTGCGGATAGGCCGTGTGTCCCTGCACGCCGCGCACAGCGAGCTTGATCTGCATGCTGCCGCGCCGGCCGATCTTGATCGTGTCGCCGGCGCGCGCCGTCGATGTCGGCTCGCCCACCAGGCAATGATCGAGGCGCTCGCCCCTGGCCTTCAGCCATTCCAGCACGGCTTTGGTGCCGTTGACGCCGGGGCCTTCCTCGTCGCCGGTGATGAGCAGACTAATCGAACCGCCGGGCCCTCCGTGGATGGCCACATAGCGCGCGACCGCGGCGATGAACGCCGCGATGGCCGATTTCATATCGACGGCGCCGCGGCCATACAGAACGCCGTCACGAATTTCGCCGGCGAACGGATCGCAGCGCCACGATTTGAGATCGCCGGTCGGCACGACATCGCTGTGCCCGGCGAAGCAGAAATTGGGGGCGGCGTGGCCGAGCCGCGCATAGAGATTATCGATTGGGACCGTACCTGGCCCCTCGAAGCGCAGCCGGTGACAGACGAAACCGAGCGGTGCGAGAGCCGCTTCCACCACGCCGAGCGCTCCGCCATCCTCGGGCGTAACCGAGCGGCAGCGGATGAGGACTTGCGCAAGGGCTACGGGATCGGGCGCGTCCATGAGGAGTTTTAATCCCGCAACAGCTCGTTGATCGAGGTCTTGGCGCGGGTGCGTTCGTCGACGCGCTTGACGATCACCGCGCAATAGAGCGAGGGACGGCTATCGCCTTGCGGCAGATTGCCGGGAACGACCACCGAATAGGGCGGCACGCGGCCATAATGGATTTCGCCGGTGGCGCGGTCGACGATCTTGGTCGATTGCCCGAGATAGACGCCCATCGACAGCACCGAGCCTTCGCCCACGATCACCCCTTCGGCAACTTCCGAACGCGCCCCGATGAAACAATTGTCTTCGATGATGACCGGCGCAGCCTGCAGCGGCTCGAGCACGCCGCCGATACCGGCGCCACCCGAGATGTGGCAATTGCGGCCGATCTGCGCACAGGAGCCCACCGTCGCCCAGGTATCGACCATGGTATTCTCGCCGACATAGGCACCGACATTGACGAAACTGGGCATCAGGACGACACCCTTGGCGATAAATGCCGAGCGGCGCACCACCGCGCCCGGTACTGCGCGGAAGCCGGCGTCGCGAAAGTGCGCGTCGCTCCATCCCAGAAACTTCGAATCGACCTTGTCCCACCACGCAGCACCGCCGGGAGCGCCGGAAATCGCCGCCATGTCGTTGAGGCGGAACGACAGCAGTACCGCCTTCTTCAGCCATTGGTGGACGTGCCATTCGTCGCGCAGTTTCTCTGCGACGCGCAATTGCCCGCCATCGAGCAGGCCCAGCGTCGTATCGACCGCTTCGCGTATGGCGCCCCCAGTCGATGCGGTGATGGCGTCGCGCGTATCCCACGCATCGTCGATGATACGGGCGAGTTCGGTATTGGTCATGTCAGATCCTGATCGAATGGAGAAAGACCGCAAGGTCTTCGGTTTCGTAGTCGATATGTTCGGGTTGCGCTATCGGATGTTCGGGGCCCTGTTTCGACCACACCGAGCCGTTGCGCAGCCACACAGTGGTCAGGCCCAATTGATGCGCCGGTACCAGATTGCGCGCCGCATCTTCGAACATCGCGGCACGCGCCGGCATGGCGTCGATCCGCTCCAGAACGTCGCGATAGGCCTGGGTATCGGGCTTTGGGCGCCAGACGGTGGTGCGGATGTCCCACACCTCGTCAAACATTGCGTCGAGTGCAAGCCTCGCCAGCACCCGCGCCGCGTGATTGCGGCAGCCGTTGGTGAAGACGTAACGCTTGCCGGGAAGCCGCGCGATGGCTGCGGACAACCGCGGGTCCGGCGCGAGCGCGGTCAGATCGATGTCGTGGACGAAGCCGAGAAAATCTTCCGGGTCGACACCATGGAGGCGCATGAGGCCGTTCAAAGTCGTGCCGTGATCGCGGTAATAGGATTTCTGCAAGGCCCTCGCGTCGTCCCGGCTCAATCCCAGCAAATCCTGCACAAACGCCGTCATCTTCCCGTCGATCTGGGCGAAGAGGTCACTCGACGCCGGATAGAGGGTGTTGTCGAGGTCGAAAATCCAAGCCTCCACATGCCGAAAATCCGGCCCGGGATTCGCAGTCGATGCGTTGTCGGCAAAGGTCGCGTCCATGGTGGCGAAGATGGGCGAAGGCGGGCGCCGAGGCAAGCTGCGTACAAATTCCTGTATTTCGCTAACCAAGGAACTTTAGCGAACCTTAAGCCCACCTTACGACAATCGCCGCCAACAGGGCATTGCCCGATTCCGCTGAGGGACGAGACGTTCATGGGCAACCGCAAAAGCTTGGGACAGAGGCTTCTGCCCCTGTTGGAACAAACCGAAATCCTCCATATCCTGCAGGAACAGAACGAGGCCGCGCGCCGATATCTGGCCGGACGCCCCGATGCGGCTCCGGAAGTCCTGTTCTATCTCGCGACCGAGGGCTCGCCGGCGACGCGGCGCGCGGTGGCCGCCAATCCGGCGACGCCGGCGCACGCCGATCGCCTGCTGGCCGACGATGCCGACGACGACGTTCGCATGCAACTGGCGCGCAAAATCGGCCAGCTCATGCCCAATTTGCCGGCGGAGGCGAGCCGGCGGCTACGCGAGCTGACGCTCGAAACGCTCGAACGGCTTGCCCGTGATCAGCTGCCCCGCGTGCGGCAGATCCTCGCCGAAGAAATCAAAACTCTCGATTGCGTGCCGAAGCACGTCATCAAGATGCTGGCGCGCGATATCGAGGCGGTCTCCGCTCCCATCCTCGAATATTCGCCGCTGCTCTCGGACGCCGACCTGATCGAGATCATCTCGACCGCCCAGGCAAGCTATGCGTTGCTCGCCATCGCAAAGCGCAAGCCGCTGCGCCCGAGCGTCGCCGATGCGCTTGCGACGGCGCTCGATGTGCCTGCTGTTGCGGCTCTGCTGATGAATTCGGGCGCCAGGATTCGCAACCAGACGCTCGACAAGATCGTGCAGCACGCCGAGAATATCCGCGATTGGCATTTGCCGCTCGTTCTGCGCAACGACCTCTCCCAACGCGCGATCCGTCGCATCGCCGGATTCGTTTCCGCGGCGCTCATCGAAAAACTTGCAGCGCGCCAGGGCCTCGACGAAAAAACGCATCGTCACCTCAAGCAGCGGCTGCACCAGCGGATCGAAGCGGACGACGATCCGACGATTCCCGTGTGGACAGCGTCCAAACCGCACGACCTTGCGGCGTTGCGCGAAGCCGGCAAGCTCGACGACACCTTCATGGAAAATGCGGTGGAACAGGGCCAGCGGGAGGCCGTGATCGCCGCGCTCGCACTGCTCGCCGAAATCGCTCCCGAAATCGCGGCGCGGATTTTTCAGACGGGTTCGGCCAAGCCGATCACGGCGCTCGTCTGGCGCGCCGGCCTCAGCATGCGCGTGGCGTTCAAGATCCAGACGGCGCTTCTGCACCTGCCGGCGTGTGATCTGCTGCCGGCTCGCGGCGGCATCTGCTTCCCGATGAGCGAGGACGAGATGCGCTGGCACCTCGATTATTTCGGCATCAGCGCCTGAAGCGCCGATGCCGCGCAATCCGACGCCCAAATGCTTCATACTTCGGCGGATTACGCCTGGCGCTTATTCCGCCGAAATCATGGTTCCTGCGCCGTGCTCGGTAAACAATTCGAGCAACAGAACATGCGGAATGCGTCCGTCCAGAATGACCGCAGCGCGCACGCCCGCTTCGACCGCGTCGATAGCTGTTTCGATCTTGGGGATCATGCCGCCGGAGATCGTGCCGTCCGCGATCAGCGCGCGCGCTTCGGCGACCGTGAGCCGCGGAATGAGCTTGCCGTCGCGATCGAGCACGCCCTCAACATCGGTCAAAAGGAGCATCCGCGCGGCCGCCAACGCACCGGCAATGGAGCCGGCCACGGTGTCGGCATTGATGTTGTAGGTCTCGCCCTTGGTACCTACGCCGATCGGCGCAATCACCGGAATCAGATCGGAATTGATGATCGTGCGCAGCACTTCGGGATTGATCGTCTCGGGCTCGCCGACAAATCCGAGATCGACCGGTTCCTGTTCGAGCGTAACGGGATCGAGCTTGAAGCGTTCGAGCTTGCGCGCCACGACGAGATTGCCGTCCTTGCCGGAAAGACCGACGGCGCGGCCGCCGGCGGCATTGATGACGCTCACGATCTGTTTGTTGATCGATCCCGTCAGAACCATTTCGACCACTTCGATGGCTGCCGCATCGGTGACGCGCAATCCGTCGACGAAGGACGAGGGAATAGCGAGCCGCTTCAGCATCGCGCCGATCTGCGGCCCGCCGCCATGGACGACCACGGGATCGATGCCCGTCTGTTTCATCAGCACGATGTCTTGCGCGAAATTCTCCGAACCGCCGGGTTCCATGGCGCTACCGCCATATTTCACGACGATCGTCTGGCGGTCATACCGCAGGATGTAGGGGAGCGCCTCGACCAGCACGCGCGCGGTCGAGCGCCAGCGCGCCATCACGCGCAGGTTTCGGTCTTGGGCCGCGTCGTCCTGCAGGGTCATATGGCGCGCCTTTGCAAAAATCCGCAGGCTTATAGCCCAAAGCCCGCAGGCGCCGCCAGCGCGGCAATATGGCATCGCAGCGGATCGATGCCCTCGGCGGTGAAAGAGGAGGTGGCCAGAACGTCCGGATATGCGGCGGCATGACCTTTCAGGCCGAAACCGGTGCGTTGACGCGCCTCATGGCGTTCGGCGGCAGAAAGCTGGTCGATCTTGGTCAACACGACAAGGTACGACACCGCCGATTTGTCGAGGAGCGTCATCGCTTCGCGATCGACATCCATGATCCCGCGGCGCGAATCGACGAGCAGAACGACGCGCTTCAGATTGGGCCGGCCTCTCAGATAATCGAAGATCAGGCGTTGCCATTGCGCCGCAAGAGCCTTCGAGGCCTTGGCATAACCATAGCCGGGCAGATCGACGAGCATCAGGACTTCGCCGAGGCGAAAGAAGTTGATCTGCCGCGTGCGTCCCGGCGTGTGCGACACACGGGCGAGCGTGGTTCTGCCCGTGAGCGCGTTGATCAGGCTCGATTTGCCCGCATTCGAGCGGCCGACAAAGGCGATCTCGGCAAGACCGGGCGGTGGAATCGCATCCTCGGTTGCGGCACCCGCCACGAATTCGCAAGGCCCGGCAAACAGCCGCTTCGCTTCGGCCAATGGAAACGTGTCGCTCTCACTCACCCGGAGGCGAATCCGTACGCGGCCCACCCGTCAGGCGCTGCACAAAGGCGGGGATTTTGATGTTTTCCAGCGGATTCACCTTCACGCCCTGGCGGCGCATCATCACATATTGCTGCGTGACCGAGAGGAGGTTGTTCCAGGTCCAGTAGATCACGAGGCCCGAGGGCAATCCGGCGAGCATGAAGGTGAAAATCAGCGGCATGAACGCAAACATGCGCTGTTGCACCGGATCGGCGGCAGGCGGGTTCAGCTTGGTCTGGAACCATTGGGTCAGACCCATCAGGATCGGCCAGACGCCGACATGCAGAAACACCGGAATCGCGATCGAAAAGTCGCCGATATGGAGAGAAGCCGGAATATTGTAGGGCAACAGGCCGAACAGATTGAGAAAATTCGTCGGATCTGGCGCCGACAGATCGTGAATCCAGCCGAAAAACGGCGCCTGGCGCATTTCGATGGAGCCGAGCAGCACCTTGTAGAGGGAGAAGAAGACGGGAATCTGGATCAACATGGGCAGACAACCCGACACCGGATTGATCTTCTCGCGCTTGTAAAGCTCCATCATTTCTTGCTGCTGCTGAGCCTTGTCGTCCGCGAAACGCGTCTTGAGGCGCTCGATCTCGGGTTGCAGCTTTTTCATGCGGCTCATGGAGCGGTACGACGCATCGGCAAGCGGAAAGAAAAGCAGCTTGATCGTTACCGTCAGCAAAAGGATGGCGAGACCGACATTCATGTAGCGCGAAAAGAAGTCGAGCGCGTAGAAGATCGGCTGGGTGAAAAACCAGAACCAGCCCCAGTCGATCGCCATATGAAATCGCACGATGCCGTCGCGGTTTTCATAGGTTTGAAGAAGCTTGACGATCTTTGCGCCGGCGAACAATCGGTGGTCGACGCTGACGGTGGCGCCGGGACCGATATCCTCGGCCCCCAGCCGATAATCGGCCTGGTAGGCCGTGGTAGCGCCGAGCGGCGTGCCTCGAAAATCACCTTCGAACGCCACGTTCTGGGGCGGAACGACGGCCGCCATCCAGTATTTGTCGGTTATGCCGAGCCATCCCCCGGTCGATTGGAATGTCTCGGGCGGCTTGTTGTTTTTGAACGCGTCATATCCGGGGTCGTGCAGCGAACCGTCGGCGACGCCGACGAAGCCTTCGTGCAACGCCCAGAATTTGGTTGCCGCCGGCACGCCGTCGCGCACGACATAGGCGTAAGGGTAGAGCGTGACATGCGACGCGCCGCTGTTGCTGACGCTGTCGCGCACCTGGAACATGTAGTGATCGTCGACGGAGATGGTGCGGGTAAAAACCAGCCCCCTGCCATTGTCCCATTTCAGCGTGACGGGCGTGCCCGGCGTCAGCCGCGCCGTGCCCACCGGCGTCCATATCGTGTTGTCATCGGGCACCTTGATTCCGGAACCGGGCGGCGCCACCCACCCGAACACGGCGTAATAGGGGAATTTGGTGCCTTCGGGAGACAGGAGCACGATTTCAGGGCTCTTGGGGTCGGTGGTCTCGCGGTAATTCTTGAGGCGCAGATCGTCGAACCTGGCTCCTTTCAGGAGCAGCGAGCCGTCGGCCGTAGGCGTGTCGATGGCAATGCGCGCGCCAGTGCGTTTGACGGCCTGCTCGCGGCTGAGGCTGCCGGCGCCCGCCTGCGGCGTTTGCGGCGCTGCTGCGGCGGCGGCCTGTTTGGCAGGGTGGACCAGCACCGCTTGCGCCGCCCGCTGCTTTTCCAGCTGGGGCTTGGCAACAAAATATTCCCATCCGAACAGGACGGCGGCGGACAACAGGACGGCGAGCAGAAGGTTGCGATTATCGTTCATGGTCTTGTTCGGGCTGGCGGAACGGGATCGAAGCCCGACGAACCGCCGAGCCAGGAGATGGGGTGGCAGCGCAACAGGCGCCGTGCGGCGAGGTAAAGCCCCTTGACGGGCCCGTGGGTATGCAGCGCGTCGAGCGCATATTCGGAACAGGTTGGCGTAAACCGGCAGGACGGCGGCAGCAGCGGCGACAGGAACAGGCGGTAGAACCGGATCGGCAGGCTGAGGACCGCCACGGCCAGGCTGCGCACGTCGATCATCTGGCGCTCCGTCACCGGGGCTCTCCCGTGGTTAACCGGCCAAGTTTGGAATGGGCCGCTTGAAGCGCCTGGGTCAGATCGTCGAGAAGGCCGCCGAAGGGCTTCGTCAACGTTTCCTGCCGCGCAACCAGAACATAGTCGTTGCCCCCCCTGCCATAAAGGGGAAGGAGAGCCGCAGCCGCGGCCCGCAGGCGGCGCTTGGCCCGGTTGCGCTCGACGGCCCCGCCGATCTTCTTCGTGGCCGTAAAACCGACCCTCAGCGCCCCGGGCTTCGCGACGGCCTTGGGCGTCGGGCACAATTCGACCGTGACGGCTGGCGATACGCGGCGGATGCCTTTGGCAGCGCGCAGGAAATCGGGTCGGGTTCTCAGACGTTCCATGACGAGCCCTGTGTCCGGGCTCGGCCCGACCGGGCCAAACCGTTCGGTCAGGCCGACAGCCTCTTGCGGCCATGCGCCCGGCGCCGCGACAATACCTTGCGTCCGCCCTTGGTCTCCATGCGGGCACGAAAGCCATGCCGGCGTTTGCGCACGATTTTGCTCGGTTGATAGGTGCGTTTCATGGCCCAGCTTCCAAGTCGGACCGCGCGGAGGCATTCCAGCGGCCTTTTCAAAAGGAGCCGAGCTTCTAAGCAGTCGCTCCCGGCGTGTCAACGGGCGGCGTGGGTTGGGCGTCGCCGCCGCCTCGATAGGCAAAAATTCGCGGTTGAGCGTGGTGCCTGTCGCTTCTCTGTGCGCAACCGCATTATCCTGCGTAGCCGTGAGGTTTTGAAGCATGATGCCGAACCGGTTGCGCAGGCAGCTTGGCAATGCCTGGAAGCTGATCGCACACAGCCTTTCGGGCCGCTTGCTGCTGCTGACCATTCTCTACGTGATGGTCAGCGAAGTGCTGATCTTCGTGCCGTCGATCGGCCACTATTATCGCAGCCTTCTGGACAACCGGATCGAGACTGCCGAGATCGCGATTCTCCCATTTACGGAGTTGCGCGGCGGGCAGCTCTCGGCCGGCCTCCGGCGTGCGCTTCTGATACGGGCCGGCGCGAGCGCCGTCATGCTGAAGCGCGCCGACCTGCACGAACTGTATCTTGTCGACGAAATGCCGGAGCATGTCGATCTCGCCATCGATTTGCGGCGCAGCGGGATGTTCGACGGGATGGCCAGGGCGCTCGATTGCCTGTTCGAAGGCGATGACCGCACTCTCCTGGTGTTGGCGCCGACGCGCATCGCCAACGCCGAGACCATCGAAGTAATCGTCGCCGAAGGGCCGATCCGCGCCCGGATTATCGCTTTTGCACGCCGTCTGGTGCTCGAAGCGCTGGCGATCTCGCTCGTCACTGCGCTTCTCGTCTTCCTCAGCCTCTATCTCGTAGTGGTGCGGCCCATGGCGCGTCTGATGCGCGCCATGATCGCATTTCGCGCCAATCCCGAAGACCCGTCGCGCATTGTCATGGCCTCGAACCGGCGCGACGAGATCGGACGCGCCGAGCGCGAACTCGCTTCCATGCAGGGCGACCTCTACGGTTTTCTGCGGCAAAAGGCGCGCCTGGCCGCGCTGGGCACCGCGGTCGCGAAAATCCAGCACGATCTCAGGAATATTCTGGCGAGCGCCCAGCTCGCCTCCGACCGGCTGGCCAAGATCGACGATCCCGTCGTGCAGCGCCTGGCGCCGCGCTTGGTCGCATCCCTGGATCATGCGGTGTCGCTGACGACGAATACGCTGCGCTACGGGCGTGCCGACGAGCACGTGCCCGAAAGGCGACGCATCGCGCTTGCCCCGCTGATCGACGAAGCGGTCGAAGCGAGCCTCGCCACGGAAGCGGGCGAGCGAACGATCATTGTCTCGAACAGCGTCGATCGCGCGCTCGAGATCGATGCCGACCCCGAACAGCTTTATCGCATCGTGCTCAATCTTGTGCGCAATGCCGCCCAGGTCCTGAGCGGCCGGCTCGACGCCGCGATCACCATCACGGCGCAGCGCGAAACCCGGCAGGTTCGCATCGATATCGCCGATAATGGGCCGGGCATTCCCGATGGGGTGCGAGAATGCCTGTTCCAGCCTTTTATCATTTCGGGCAGGCCTGGTGGCTCCGGCCTCGGGCTCGCCATCGCCCGCGATCTTGCCCGGGCGCATGGCGGCACTGTAACCCTCGTTGCAACGACGGCTACGGGTACGCTCTTTCGCATCATCATTCCCGACCGCAGGGAGTAACCGGATGGCCTGGGACCCCAACACCTATCTCGCCTTCGGCGAGGAACGGACACGGCCTGCGCGCGAATTGCTGGCGCGTATCGCCGTCCTGCACCCCACACGAATCGTCGATCTGGGTTGCGGACCGGGAAATTCGACAGCGCTGTTGGCTGCGCGCTGGCCCGACGCGCAACTCGAAGGCGTCGACAATTCCGCCGAAATGCTGGCCCAGGCGCGCGATTCGAAAATTGCTGCGCGTTGGACGCGAACCGATATCGCAAGCTGGAATCCGGGCTGGCCTTGCGATGTGATTTTTTCCAACGCCGCACTGCAATGGTTGCCCGATCATGCGCGTCTCCTGCCGCGACTCGTTTCGTACCTCGCGGAAGGCGGTGTCTTCGCGTTTCAGGTACCGCGCAATTTCGACGAGCCGTGTCATGTGCTGATCCGCGAAGTGGCGGCGCTTGCGCCATGGCGCACCAGGCTCGCCGCCGTGCGCGACTGGTGGAACGTGCTGGCGCCGGAAGCCTATTTCGAAATTCTTGAACCGTATGCCGCTGCGATAGATATTTGGGAGACGCGTTATGTGCAGGTGCTCGAAGGCGAGGATGCCGTCTATCGCTGGATGTGCGGAACGGGATTGCGCCCCTTCGCCGACGCGCTCGACGACGAACAGCGCAGCGCGTTCCTGGCCGAATATCGCCGGCGCGTGGGCCTCGCCTATCCGCAGCGTTCGAGCGGCGTCACGCTCTATCCGTTCCAGCGCCTGTTCTGCGCGATAAGGCGCTGAAACGCATCATGACACGTCCCGGCCCCCGCAATCTCATTACCGACGTGGAAGGCCTCAAGGTCGGCCACGCCGAAGACCACGCGGCGCGCACCGGCGTGACGGTGTTGCTGGCGGAAGCTGCGCTGGCAGCGGCCGTCGATGTGCGCGGCGGCGCGCCCGGTACGCGCGAAACCGAAGCGCTCGATCCCGTCAGCCTCGGCGGCGCGGTCGACGCGATCGCGCTGGCGGGCGGTTCCGTCTACGGCCTCGATGCGGCCGGCGGGGTCGTCGCCTGGCTCGGCGCGCGCGGACGCGGTTTTCGTTTTCAGCCCGGCACGCCGCCCGCACCGATTGTCCCCGGCGCCATCATTTTCGATCTTGTCAACGGCGGCAAAAAGGATTGGGGCGAGACGCCGCCTTACCGCGCGCTGGCGCTCGACGCCGTGAGCCGCGCGCAGGAGGATTTTGCGTTGGGCAACAGCGGCGCCGGATTGGGCGCGCGCGCCGGGCTTTACAAAGGCGGCACGGGCAGCGCCTCGGCGGTGACCGACGACGGATTCACCATCGGCGCGCTGGTGATCGTCAACGCCGTGGGCTCGCCAATTATTCCTGGTACGGACGTTTTCTGGGCCTTTCCCTTTGAGCAGGAGGGCGAATTCGGCGGACGACGCCTGGGAGCCGGGTTCCGCGGCATCGATCTCGACCTGCCGGCCGACATCAAGGGCGCCCCGGCCGCTTCCGCCAATACGACCATCGCCATTGTCGCCACCGATGCCGATTTGACGCGCATCGAACTCAAGCGGCTCGCCATCATGACGGCAGACGGTTTTGCCCGCGCGCTCAGGCCGATCCACGCGCCGACCGATGGCGATACGGTATTCGCGATTGCTACGGCCAAGCGCCCGCTTGGCGAGCCGCGCCTGCGCGACCTCATGCGGCTGGGCACGCTCGCCGCCGACTGCATGGCCCGCGCCATCGCGCGCGGCGTCTACGAAGCCGAGACCATCGACACCATGAGGGCCTACCGGGATTTATTTCCCTAGAGCGTAATCCGATCAAATTGAATCGGATCACGCTCTAGATTTCTTGAATTGTCGCGCAATCTAACGCCGAAGTGCTTCACACTTCGGCGGATTGCGCTTCAACGGCCGCGCTCAGCGCACATAGACGCGCACTTCGCTGGTCGCGATGTTTGGGTCCGTCATTGACGACAGATCGAGACGCGTTGCCGGAATGCCCATGTCGGTCAGCGAGCGCAGCACGTCGCGCGCATGGCGGTCGGCTGCCGTCTGTGCGAGCTGGATCGCCGCGGCGCTGCCGCGGGTCGGCGATACCGCGATCACGGCAAAGCTCGAACCGGGGCGGGACTGCAGCGCCTGCGCGACCGCCGTGTACAGAATTTGCTGATAGGCGACATTGGGATGATCGAAGCGGATGGTCACCAGCGCGGGACCGCTGATCGGCTGTCCGGCATAGCTCGCAGCGGTCGCGCCGCCAATTTGTGGCGACCCGAGATCGCCGTAATAGCTGCCGTCCTTGATGGCGCTGGCCAGCGTCATCAGGCTGGCGCGTTCGTTGGCGACATAGGTCGTCTGGCGTTGCACCGTGTCCGATACATTCGACAGCAGGCTGTCGATCAGGACGATGACCTGTTCGGTTTCGTCACGCAAAACCGAAAGCTGGTGGTGGTCTTCGTCGACGGCGCCCGACACGTTGAAGGTGGCCTGGATCGTGTTGAGCGCGAAATGGGCCGCCGAAGACTGGCTGGCAATCGTGGTTCCCAGCGCGTTGAGCGCGTTGATGTTCGCGGTCAGCGAGTCGAGCCCCGCCTGCGCGTTGTTCCACTGCGCGACCAGCTCGGGATTGCCGCGCGTCGTGCCCAATTGCAGCCGCGCCGCGATCAGCGCCTTGGCCTCGTGATACTGGGTCGAAGATTGAGCGGCGCCCCCCTTGAGCTCGGCAAGCTTCTGGGCGGCGGCGATGATCACGTCCTGGATGCCCGAAACCTGCGACCGCAGAACCTGGATGGTATGATTGACGGCTGTCCCCGTATCGCTGCCCTGCTCGATCGCGACCGGCGTGATGCCGGCCACGGGGGCCGTCGCCGCTTCTGCGCCACCGCCGGGCATCGTGCCTTCGGGGCTGCCTGGCATGGTTCCGGCGGCCAGCTGGCCCTCTGCTGCCGGCGCCGGTGCTTGTGCCGGTGCTTGCGCCTGGCTTTGCTCGGGCGTTTCGGTGCCGAACAGCGCGTCGTCGAGGCTGTCGCAGCCCGCGAGCCCCAGGCACACCGCAATCGACAAGCCCAACAGGACCGTTGACCGCCGCACTGCGGACACCGCTGTCGAATTTCGCCTCATTATTCCGATTCTCCGCACCGGCGGAACCAAGCCCGCCCACCCGACGCCAGACGCGCCCGACGAACCAACGCGCCCCGGTCCCGCGATTCGGCATTCGCGAGGCGATGGGCCAAGTCTTAACGGCGCAACACGCCCGCGACAAGGGCAAGCATCGCGGTATCTTGGGGGAAATTTTGGCGGCAGCGCTGGAGCTTGGGGTGTTCGCTCTGCCCACCCGGTCGCGCGAAGCGCGCGTTCGCCCCCCGCGCTCGCGGGCGCGCCATGGCTGCGAAAAGTGCATATCGGGGATTCGTGCTTGCCATCGGCGGGCCACCTGCCTAACTTCCCGGCCCTTCGGCGCAGGCACCGGTAGCTCAGCTGGATAGAGCACCAGACTACGAATCTGGGGGTCAGGAGTTCGAATCTTCTCCGGTGCGCCAATATTTTCAATGGGTTAGCTGATTTTCGGGTGAGACGCGGACGGATTTTTACAATGTAGTCTGGGGTTCTGCGCAGCGCCCGAGCGAAACATTTCGCATCGTTGAGCTGTAGTTGTTCTCCTATTCAGCGCTTAGCCATGTTGGCTTTCGTTCGTTCCTTGATTGCCGGGCAGCACGTCGCGAATACTTTCCGGAACTGGGAACCCGAGGTCGCCTTTGACGGCACCGCATTCCCAACTCAGTCGGCCGGCTTCATGCTCTTTAGAACAGTAGAGTTCAGCACCGACCATTGATAGCGCAAGCACCAGCGCCTGGACGGAATCGACGCCAAACGATATTCCGACGCGGCCAGAGCCGATCCCGACGGTTTGGTAAGGGCAATACCATTCGTTGCTATCCGTCCGCTGTTTCGGCGTTCCGATCAACACCCGAATGGTTTGAGCATCGTCGAGCGACAACTCTCTCGCAGCGATTACCGTCCCCACATTTTCCAGCGTCATATGTACCACTTTCAACCTCTAATTCGTTTTATTGGCGAGCAATTTTCTCAGGGCTAAGGCTCATGCAGGAATTCCGGCCGGGAGCGGCAACAGAAGCAGAGGCAGCCACCATGGAGGGCGCACCGGAAAGCGCGGAAGCGCAGGACTTGGGGATTCCGGTGGTGCAGCGTAATCATTTTCCGGTAGCGTCAAGGGTGGCATCGGCTTCCCCCTCAGGCAGTTGGCATATCTTTCAGCCGCGCTCGCTCGACAAATGGCCTTATCCCTATTTGTCGGCAATGTATCGCAAATTGCGTGATCGGCGGCGTATTGTTCATCGCATTCTTGTTCCGATCGGCGCCCCGGAACATCGCGCGCATTAGCTGCCGCAGGAAGCAAGAGGCTCTTATCGTCCGTTCTTTGATCCCACGGGGCGGGCGCAGAGGAGACGATCTGCGTCGGCGCGCTATTTCCCTTCGGCGCAAATTGTCCGCCTTGGCTATCTGGCGATCCCGCAGGCCAACGAGGATGCTCGTCAGAATCCCAGTCGGCTTTGATCATTCCGCTCCAGTGGAGGTCGCGAATGAACTTGATCAATTCGCTGCGCGACGGCTTGTTCTTCGCGAGTGTCGGCGGGTCGGGAATGGCCAAAAGCACGGTCGCGATCTGCGCCCGCGCAATATCGCCGTCGTTGAGTGCGCGCGAGATCGCATTCAAGCCGCCCATCTTCGATGTCATGTCGATGGGAACGCCGTAGCTTGCACTGACTTGCTTGGACAGCTGATCGCGGTCGCGCGGCTGCCATTCGTCCCTGCCACTCGTAGATGATCGTTTCAGAAGCGGAGCGGCACCGATGAAAGCGCCGTTCGCGTCGCAGGAAATACCGCGATTGCTTCCAGGCGGAGATAGCCGGAATTCGCGGATCGTTGGGATATTCATGCCATGCCTTTCGCACTGCGCGAAAAGAACATATCATGAACCGTTGTGCCCGGCTAGGCTCCAAAATGCGAACTTTGAGGCACCCCCTCGCTCTGTAACCTAGGCCCTGCCCACAGGTACCGTATGCGCAATTTTTACACTCAGAATTCGCTAACGCATTGAATTACAACGAAAACGTCCCAGACTACGAATCTGGGGGTCAGGAGTTCGAATCTTCTCCGGTGCGCCATTCTTTCCAAGTTGAGCGGTTTCGTGGAAATCGACCTTTGTTCCACAGAAAATGACTCAACCTTCGGGGGTTACCCCGAGCCGTTAGCGGAGCGGCGAAGGTTGGGCTCACCACAGAACAACAAGAAAACCGACTGTCATACTCAAAATTGCCGTCCCGGCGTTCAATGCCCCGAAGCCACCGCGAGCGGCCCTATTGGAATTCGGCGTCAGTAGGCAACCATTTCTCGGCCCTGCCAGTGACAAAAGCGAGCCTGAGTTGACGGGCGACGTGAAGGCGGCACGATATGCCACCGATAGCGCCGCAAAATTAAGCGCCGCAGCAGATGCAGAAAATGCTTCGGCCCTGTATAAAGCGGCTTCGCAGCCTCGGGCAATTCCGTGGGTTCGGCAAATTCGGAGGAGTGGACGTCGCATGCCCGGTTTCAAGGAGACAAGCTTTGGCGATCGATTGAGTACAGCCGCAACGGCCAAACGAGTCCAACTTGAAAAGGCGCGCGCGAAAGCCCTCCATAGCAAACAAGGCTTCACAGAGCGCCAGACGGCGCGCGATGCCATCAGCGCCGAGCAAAGCCTGCGGTCGGCCGAGAGCAAAGCCGCGAGAATGGCGGTGGCGGCTCGCGAGGCCGAGATGCGGGAGGCCGATGAAGCGCGGAGAATATCGGCTCTGAACGCGGAAAAGGCGGCGCGCGACGCGGAGCTGAAGGAAAAAGCGGCACAGGAAATCGCTCTTGAGGCTAACAGAAAACTCATCCGCGACGCACGCTATGCGGCGCGAAAGGCGCGGCAAAGATAGAGTTCCTGGGCTGCTGAAGCCGGCCGACGGTAGGAAAGTGGACCGGTCGCACCGATGACATCGCTTCGATGCCCTTATGCGCGCGACCATGGCCAGCGCCAGCAATGTTACGTCTGTTGGAATGCCGACCCGTTCATAAGCCGGCAATAATGCTCGGCATGCTGCCAATATTGTTCGCGGGTTACGCTGTCGGCGTTTCCGGCCTGTTGTGCGAGATTGCGATAATGGTCGTAGTGACGCTGCCACTGGCTCTGTCCATCCGGCTGGCGGTCTGCATTGGAATGATTCGGCCTGACTTTGCCACGCGGAGCGCTCGAAGCTTTTTGCTTCGTTGCTCGGTTGTCGAATTTTTCGGTCATTTTTCTCTTGGGTTGATGGCCCGCCACTGCGCGCACTGGATTCAATCGATCCTTGCGGCGTTTTGGCTGGGATTGGGGGGAAAATCCGGGCGATGGCGAACATTCCGCCCCTCCGCCCGAGATCACCAGGCTTTGCGCTCTTCAGACCGCAAAAGCCGCGCGCAACACATTGCGCCAAGATCATATGGGAAGCGCCAGTGCGATATTCAAGTTCGCGACCGATCCAAGGTTCAAGCGCATTCCGTGAGCAGGCCCAAACGATGCTCGCGCGCATCGATCCGTGTCAGGAGCCCGGCTGCGCGGCTTCCGTGTGACTGAGACGGGGACCGTCCAGGTTAAGGCAGTCAGCCCGAAAGCGCTTGCATAAGCGCCGCAATCTTGATCGTCGCGAAATTGGAGAACGTGTCTGATATCGCATACGGCAGGACGATCTGGTCGCCATGGCGAACGGCGCCGCACGTGTAGACGACGTTGGGAACGTAACCTTCACGCTGGGTCGCTTCCGGGCGGACCAACGGCTCGCGCGCACGGGCGAGAATTTTGGAGGGCTCTTTCTTGTCGAGCAGAACCGCCCCGATCGAGTATTTGCGCACCGGACCTACGCCATGGGTCAGCAGCAGCCATCCCTCGTCGAGCTCGATCGGCGACCCGCAATTGCCCATCTGGACGAATTCCCAGGGAAATTCGGGTTGGATGATCATTTGTCCGCCTTCCCACGCGTACAGATCGTCGGAATACATCAGATAGAGGTTCTCGTTGTCCTGCCTGCCGATCATGGCGTAGCGGCCGTCGATCCGGTGCGGAAACAGCGCCATGCCTTTATTGTTCGCTGCCGCGCCGCGCAGCGGCGTCATGCGAAACGATCGGAAGTCGGCCGTCTCCAGAAGCTCGGAGCGAATGGCGTTCCCCTTATAGGCGGTGTAGGTCGCATAATATGTCTTGTGCGCACCGTCCTCGAATTCGACGAAGCGGGCATCCTCGATCCCATTCGCCTGCGAATTGGTGATGGGAAAGATCACGCGCTCGCTCACATATTCATCATTCTCGAAGATCACTTCCACGATATCGCCAAGGGGCGTCGGTGATCGGTTCAGAATTTTTGGGACGGATGCCAGGCGCGCCGTCGGCTCGATGGTGACACTGCCATCGACAGCGATCGTCCCGGATCGGAAGGTCAACGACGAAATATGTCCTTCGCCGACCGCGCGAAGACTCAAGATGAACCTGCACCCGCCTTCAGGCGCCCCGTCCTGGTCAGGGCTGCGCACGATGCTTGGATTGAACAGGGCGGCCGCTTCGAACGAATATTCATGAAGGAAATAGGCGCCGATAAGCTGGCGCTGTGTCTTGCTGAATTCGACATGAGGCGCAAATGCCTCCTGCATTTCGTCCGCCCGTGTCTCGAATATCTCCAGCAAGTTCCTGTGACGCCCTTCGAAATTCTCAAGCACATCGGCCAGCAATTGTTCGGTCGTCTTCGCATCCAGCGATAGAACCCGGTCGACGACGTGATTTGCCCGAGTTCGATCGGTCGGGTTCAGGTCCCTTGGCTCGGTCGCTGGCTTGAAAGGCCGCACCACGACCCTGGCCGGGTCCGGACGCAGATGCAGAGCCTGCCGGTTCAAAAACATCGAGGTAGACATAGGTCCCCCTGAAATCGTCTCAAATTGTCGCTGCGAAATATCAGGCGGTAAGCGCGAGCCTGGATACGCGCTCAGCGCCGTGTGTCGCGGCATCGGCGCGTGCAAGCTCTCGCATTTCCGCCAGGCCGAGAAGGTATGACAAAACCGATTCTGCGCCGTTGTTCTCGTTCCGGCGGTCCCGATGAAGGCCATCCGAGCAGGCCCCGGTAACAGGATCGGCGAGAGCAATGCCGAGATCATTGTCACCCAGAAACCATCGAAACGCGCGCGCTGCGTCGGCCGTCCACACCGCATCGCGTGTCGCTCGCCACGCCGCAATGCAGGCAGAGATCGTCGCGGCGGCCTCGACTGGCTGCTGGTCGAAGGTTTTCGGCAATTGCCGAGAAAGACCGAAGCCTTCCGTTCCAATGGGCCGGAAGAATCCGGCCGAAGCCATCTGGAGCGTCATGAGCCAGCGCAGCGACTTGAGGCCAGCGGCGACGTATGAAGGCGTTGCAGTCGCAACGCCGGTCACGATCAAGGCTTGGGGAAGGCGCGCATTGTCGTAGGCGAGCTCATCTTCGAACCACGCCCAATCGACTGTCGTCACCGCAGTCAGGCACGCCATCAATTTTTCTGCAAGGCGGGTGCGGATTTTGTCGACACTTTGATCTCGCTTGCCACCCGCGCAATAGGCATCGAGCCCCAGGAGCGCGAACGCCCAGGCCCGCGGCGATCGAAACTCCTCGACAGTCGGCAGCGCGGACACGAAAAGCGAGCGGGCCCAGCGCTGCCGCGATGGATTTATGTCGCTTCGTGCGCATTCTCCCAGCGCCCACAGCGCGCGGCAATGGCTGTCTTCCGAACCCGTTTCCTCAAGCCAGTTTCGTCCATAGCTCATGAAATTCCGGAACCGGCGCGTGTCCGGATTCCAGGCATGCTGGACGAAGGCTGCAAACCGTGCCGTCAACTCCTCGGGCAAACTCTTCTCATCGGGACCGCCCAGCATGCAGGCGAGGATCAGCGCGCGGGCGTTGTCGTCGACGCAATAGCCGTGAGAACGATCGGGTACAGAGTGAACGGCGTGCTGCAAAAGACCGGTTCCGTCGCACATCGACAGAAAATGGCCGATCTGCATCTCGGGGATTGCGCTTCGCTCACGGCAGTCTAGAAGTCGATCGATATTCGCGGAATTGAACCCAGGACTGTCCGTGAACGCCGCGTCGAGAACCGCGAGGTAGCGGATCGCAGTCTGCTTCCATGTCATCTCGCGGCTGAAAGCGTAGGCACGTTTGCGCATCGCGTGCCGCCGCACGTCATTGGTGAGCAGCCCGGCGATCTCGGCGCCGAGCGCGTGCGAATCGGCGAATGGAACCAGAATGCCGCGCCCATCCGCCAACAATTCCGTAGCATGCCAATATGGCGTCGAAACCACAGCCTTCCCCGCACCGAAGCTGTAGGCCAGTGTGCCCGACGTCATTTGCGATTCGTTCAGATAGGGTGTGACGTAGACGTCGCACATCGAAATATAGTCCAACAGCGTCGCCTGATCGACGAACTGGTTGAAAAACATGACCTGCGATTCGACCCCGAGTTCGCGCGCGCGGGCGGCGAGCTTTTCGCGGTAGGCTTCGCCCTCGTGAAGAACGAGATTGGGATGCGTTGCGCCCAGAACGACATAAACCGTCTCCGGACAACATGCGAGAATGGAAGGCATGGCATCGATCATGAACTCGATGCCCTTGTTCGGAGATAATAGTCCGAAGGTCAGAATGACGGTCTTGTTGCTGAATCCGAAACGTCCTTTGGCGTGGTGCGTCTCGAGAAGCGGGACGTCGGGAATCCCGTGCGGGATCACCACGATCTTTTCGGACGACACTCCGCAGACGGAACGCAGAAGCTCCTGGCCCTTTTCTGCCATGACGATCACTTTCGCCGACGCGCCGATGATTTGGTTCAGCACGTCGCGCTGAGCCGGGGTCGGCGCGGCGAGCACCGTATGAAGCGTCGTGACGATCGGCATGCGCAGGCGCGAAAGCATCGCTATGATGTGGCTACCCGCTTCGCCGCCGAAGATTCCGAATTCATGTTGGAGAGAGACGACGTCGAAATGTGAATCGTTTAGGAAATCTGCGGCCTTCGCATAGTCTTCGATCACCTTGTCACGAACTTGAAAGCGCACAGCCGGGGGATAGTCGTAGACCTGACCATGGTCCGTCATCGCCACGACACAGGTTTTCAAATTCGGGTGCGACGCAGAGATCGCCGCATGCAGATCGGCGGTGAACGTGGCGATGCCGCACCGGCGCGGCAGGTGATTTCCGATGAGGGCAATCCGGGGCAGTGACGTCATGGATGCGTTTCCGTGCGCAGGCATTACAAGGCGGGCGTTGTTGAAGGTTGAATGGCCGGACGCTGCGGCGGTCCGAAAGCGGGATGCGCGGTGGGCGAATAGAGGCTGCGCAGCAGGTCCGTTGCAACGGCGGGACCCGGATAGGCCACGAGTGCTTTCATGCCGTTCTGCCCCACTTCGATCCGGACTTGTTCATCCTCGACGAACGCGACGCCTGCCAACGCCATGTCGAACGACCCGATCCGTGCGCTTCCACTCACCACGAATAGCCAGGTCTCACGCTCCGCATCAAAGCTCCAGCTTGAGCGAGGTGGGAGATCGAACCGCTCAAGCACAAAGTGAGAGTCGACCACCAGAAGGCTTCTTCCGTCTGTGAAAGGGCTAGGAGCGGCTTGAGGGGCAGCCGGTCCGGCGCTGGCGGCAGCGACAGCGTTGTCCAGCTGAATTTCTCGCTGGCGTCCATAGTCGAAGAGGCGGAACGTGGCGTCGCTTCTTTGCTGGATTTCGGCAATCACAAGCCCTGCGCCGATGGCGTGGATCGTACCGGAAGGGACGAGGATGACGTCATCTGTCACGACGCCTCGCCACTGGATCAGGCCGGAAATCGAGCCGTCTTCGATCGCGCTGCGCAATTGCGATGTTGTGAGCTGGCGCTGCAACCCGACCGCAATCTGGGCGCCGGGCTCCGCGGCAAGGACGTACCAAGCCTCGGTTTTGCCATGCGCCAAACCGACCGATCGGGCGAACTCGTCGTCAGGATGAACCTGGATCGACAGTGGTTGTTTCGTGAACAGCAACTTCAACACGAGCGACGGGTCTGGCGCGTCCGTGCCGGCACGTTGAAACCAGAGTTCTCCGACCGGGTCGCCATCAGGCGAAAATTTACTCCAGGGACGCAGATCGGCGCTTCCCCAGGGTTTATGCACGGCCCGAAATGAAGCGCGTTCGACGGCCATAACGTACTCCTGGTTTCTGCTACCCTAAAATGGGAAATCGCGACGTCGGTCGATGCCATTATCCGCATGCAGTAAGTGTCGGCGACGGCTTTCGCCGCCGCTCAATGCGTTGCTCTATCCAAGTGAAACGCGCGGGCTCTGTTTTTCTTGCGGTCCCGCGCATCACTACCTTGGTTTTAGTAGTCCATGCCGCCCATTCCGCCGCCCTGCATGCCGGCAGACGAGTCCGTCTTCGGGTGTTCCGCAACCATCGCCTCGGTCGTGATCAGGAGGGCTGCAACAGACGCCGCATTTTGAAGTGCAGTGCGCACGACCTTGGTCGGGTCGACGATGCCCATTTCGACAAGGTCGATATAGGTTTCGGTCTGCGCATCGAAGCCGAACGTATTCGACTTCTGCTCAAGCAGCCTTCCCACCACGATCGACGCTTCGACGCCCGCGTTCTCCACGATCTGGCGGATCGGGGACTGGATCGCTTTGCGCACGATGGCGATGCCGGCGGTCTGGTCGTCATTGTCGCCGATCAGGTCACGGAGCGCTTTGGTGGCGTAGAGCAACGCCGCACCGCCGCCGGGAAGAATGCCTTCTTCGACCGCCGCCTTCGTGGCGTTGAGCGCGTCATCGACGCGATCCTTCCTGTCCTTCACTTCGACTTCGGTCGCACCGCCGACGCGGATCACCGCGACACCGCCAGCGAGCTTCGCCAGACGTTCCTGGAGTTTCTCCTTGTCGTAGTCGGAGGTCGTCTCTTCGATCTGCGCCTTGATCTGAGAGACGCGCGCCTGAATATCGGCCTTCTTGCCAGAACCATCGATGACAGTCGTATCGTCCTTCGTGATGCGCACCTTTTTCGCGGTGCCCAGCGCTTCGAGCTTCACGTTCTCTAGCTTGATGCCGAGATCTTCGCTGATGACCTGACCGCCGGTGACGATGGCGAGGTCTTCGAGCATGGCCTTGCGGCGCTCACCGAAGCCCGGCGCCTTCACGGCCGCAACCTTCAGACCACCGCGCAGCTTGTTGACGACCAGCGTCGCCAATGCCTCACCTTCGACCTCTTCGGCAATGATCACGAGGGGGCGTCCGGCCTGCATCACGGATTCGAGCAGCGGCAGAATGGGTTGCAGCGAGGAGAGCTTTTTCTCATGGATGAGGATGTACGGCTCCTCAAGCTCCACCATCATCTTTTCGGCGTTGGTGACGAAGTAGGGCGAGATGTACCCGCGATCGAACTGCATGCCCTCGACGACTTCAAGCTCGGTATCGAAGCTCTTGGCCTCTTCCACCGTGATCACGCCCTCGTTGCCGACCTTCGTCATCGCCTCCGCGATCATTTGACCGATGTGCATGTCGCCATTCGCGGAAATCGTGCCGACCTGGCGTATCTCGTCATTCGATTTGACCTTCTTGGAGCGCTTCTTGAGATCGGCGACGACGGCCTCGACCGCCTTCTGGACGCCGCGCTTCAGGTCCATTGGATTCATACCTGCCGCAACCGACTTCGCGCCTTCGCGCATGATCGCCTGGGCCAGGACCGTGGCTGTGGTCGTGCCGTCGCCGGCCGCATCGTTGGTCTTCGACGCCACCTCGCGCACCATTTGCGCGCCCATGTTCTCGAATTTGTCGTGAAGCTCGATTTCCTTGGCGACGGTGACGCCGTCCTTGGTCGAACGAGGAGCTCCATAGCTTTTCTCGATCACGACGTTGCGGCCCTTGGGACCCAGCGTCGCCTTCACGGCTTCGGCGAGAATGTCGACGCCGCGAAGCATTCTTTCACGCGCGTCGGCACCGAATTTGATGTCCTTGGCTGACATATCGATCGTCTCCTGAAAACTTTGTGTGTGAATGGGCTTCCAACGAACCTGCGGCTACGCCGCCTTCTTGATCGGCTTCGTAGAACGGCCTTCGAGCACGCCCATGATGTCGGACTCTTTCATGATCAAGAGTTCCTCACCCTCGACCTTCACCTCGCTGCCGGACCATTTGCCGAACAGCACGAAGTCGCCGGCTTTCACTTCGGGTGCGATGCGCTTGCCCTTTTCGTCACGGGCGCCGGAACCGACGGCGATGACTTCGCCTTCCTGCGGCTTTTCCTGCGCGGTGTCGGGGATAATGATTCCACCTGGGGTTTTCTGGTCTTCGGCGAGGCGGCGAACGACCACGCGGTCGCCCAATGGGCGAAATTTCATGAAATCTCTCTCCAGAATTATCGAGTTTGTGAAGCGCTCAAGCGCCGTGCGTGATCGTGGCCGGAATGGCACTCGCGCATTGGGAGTGCTAACACGTTCAACTCCCATGTGCTCATTCGGAGAGAACTATTCAAGTGTGGCCAAAATACACTCACGGTCCGAGTGCGAGATCAGATTGATCGTCTCGGTCGAAAGGGAAGCGGCGATTGCGTGTTGTTACAGTTCGAAGTCTGAGGCACATCGGGCGCAAACTGGGAAGGCAGCCGACGGCACTTTCGAACGGGTGGAACAGTCGGACAATCCGTTAGAAAGCATTGGGAAGCATAGGCATGTTTGATTGTCCCACTGCCTCCTAACCCCTTGGTATTCCTCGCTTCGCGTAGCCCCCTTGGGAGCGCCATCCATTTTCTAAGTCTTCGATTCTGACAGAGAATTCCGACGAATTGTCCCACTGGCATCGGCGTGGGATCGGAACCCCCTTTGCTTAAGTTTTCGGGATGCGGCTAGAGGTTACGGAAAAGCGCGTCGGTGGCACGGCGAGTTCCTCGTAAAACAACTCATTCCCGCTCGCCAAGGATTAGGACTGCGCTAATGCCCTCCGCCGGATGCCCCACCATTGGACAGTTGCGTCGTCAGCGCCTGGAGATGGGAGACCAGCGTCGAAACATTGTTGTTGTTATGCCCCAGGAACGCCGAGAACTCATCAAGCTCCTCTTGCGCCAGCCACACGCCGACGATGCTCACGTCGATCACGACAAGCCGACCGTTCTCCGAGACAACCCGGAAATCGACTTTGGTCGAGTCCTGGCCGTAGTTCTTGCTATTGGGGTCGACGAGAACCGTAGTCACGACATCGTCGCCGGGCTTGACCTCCATTGAGCCCGTGACGCGCAAATATTGGCCGGAATATTGGTTCAGGCGCGTTTCGTAGACAGCGACGGAATAGTCGCGGAACGCATTGACGAAGGCCTCGATATCGGCTGGCGAGGCGGTGCGGCCCGCCGGTCCCAGCGTGTAAAGCGCAATACGGCGAATATCGGTGAGCGACGTCAGGAAGTTGCGAAATTCGGCGCGCCGCTCGGCGTCCGGGATGCTGTGATTGTTTAGGATCGTCAACCCGTTCTGGACATTTTCCTGTACGTAGGTTTCGGCGGGCGTCGAGGCTTTCGCGGCGAAAGTGCCCAGCGCAACGATGGCTGCCACCGCGATTATGCAGGCAGTCAGGATGCTCTTCAGGCGCAGTAACAACGCGGGACTAAAACGGCTCATTGCAATCGTCTCCTCGGCGCTTCTCGCTCCGTCCCAAAATATGTTTGCTTTCGTCTGTGGCACGTTCGCAGCGAGGTCAGGGGCAAGCGAGAGGATCAGGAGCGTCTTGGTCATGGTGGCCCTCGTTTCTGGCTTTCGCGACAGAGTTGGCCGACAGCGAGCGCCCCCGTTCTTGAGCCGTCAAGCGTGGGAGCGGCGCGCGGCACATAGGGCAGAACTTTTTGTTTCTGAAAGTTTCGCCCTATGTGGCTGCAAAAGTTATCGAGCGCAAAACCGGGAGGACATGCGCACCAGCGGTGGCGTGAATGTCCAGCCCAGCACCAGGAGACCGTGTAACGTGTCCCCCTCCCACGGATACTGTACGCGAAATTGTTACACTCGCAATTTTCTAACCCATTGAATTACGAATAAAACGTCCCAGACTACGAATCTGGGGGTCAGGAGTTCGAATCTCTTCCGGTGCACCAATGTTTTCAATGGGTTAGACGATAGACCTGTGAAATGCCGGTAAATTTTTACAATGTAGTCTGGGGTTCGGTGTGCGCGATAACTGCGACGACAAATAGATGCGCAGCTACCGTGCTGGTTCGCCCACCAAATCCGTCGGCGCATCGGGAATGATCTCTCTACGGATGAATTCCAGACGACTGCGCAGCATTTCTGCATTTTCCAGCGTCCGCGGCGCGGCAACTGGATAGACGCCGCTGAAGTCGCCATTCCCTTTGACCGCTTCGACCCATTCGTCCATGTACGAGCAATAACTTTCCAATATATTTTGCGCACAACTGTCCGGTTCGACGATCATATAAGCGGGCGGCAGATCGCCGACGATCACCCAAAGCCGGCTGTCGGTTCCGGCGATCTTGCCCGCGAATTCGACGAGGAAAAGAGCAAGAATCCCGCCAATGCCATAGGCAAAATACATCGCGGTGATCGGCTGGCTCCATTCGAACGAACTGATGTAGTTTCGTGCAGCGACGACCATTTCCTTGAGAAGCTTGGTGTCCTCTTCTCCGTCGCCGACGATGTTTTCGACTGGTATTGGCATTGAATTTCCTTTGCGCTGCTGGAGTACGCTAGCCAGATGCGCTGCTGGAGTACGCTAGCCAGAGCGAGCGGATTTCTATTCGGGAATGATGATCGGTAATTCTCCGGGAAGTAATTCGTCGGGAACAATGGGGTCTTCCGCAGCAGGAGGAGTTGCCGGCTCTGGTGACGTTTTCGGCGCTGGCGTGGGCGTTGCCTTCGGCGCAAGTTTGGGGGCCGATTGTGGCACCGGCGCCCCCTTTGTGCCTCTGCGCAGAGCCCATCGACTGAAGTCGCCCCTTTCCATGTGCTCCCGCACGTGTTCATCATGAGGTAGCGGTCTTATGTTGTCCGGATCGTCGCTTCCACCATCTGCTCGTGCACGAATATGCGCAACTTCCTGTGGGCGCCCCGTTTTATTGTCGATCGGTCAATCTTTGTCATTCGCTCTCATCCACCTTCTTCGATTCGATATCGTTCTGTCGCATGGCGCTCCATCCTGACCCTTCGGCGCAAATCGACCACCCTGACTGTCAGACGTGCCCGCAGGCCAGCGCGGATGTTCGGCGGGGGCCCACTTGATCAAATCGCTCCAGTGGAGACCAGGAATGAACTTGATGAGTTCGCTGCGCGACGGCTTGTTCTTCGCGAG
>JBAVOL010000093.1:0-47658 GCA_049692035.1 Rhizomicrobium sp. | reverse complement strand
TCGCCGCGCCGAAACGGCGACGGTCGCCCCCGCCCGCGCCAATGCAAACGCTGTCGCTTCGCCGATACCCGACGATGCACCGGTGACGAGCGCAACCTTTTTGTCCAGTGCTCCAGCCATTTACTACTCTCCCTTTTGTCCGTTGTCCGCGCAGCCGCGGTCTTACCACGATCGAGAATGCCGCGACACGAAATTTCCCAAACGCTCTCGATACGGTTTGAAAGGAGAGCCCCGCCTTTCAGCCTGCCCGGATCATTGTCTTATGTGCGCGTCGCACGCACGCAAATGTTTCAAGATCGCTGATAATACCCCTGTTACCAGAGAACGCTCGTTCGACGTTCAATCCGGATTCGGGCGAAGCGAAATCTGTATCATCGCGACGGAAACCGGGTTTACCCCGCGTCGGCTCGACAAATTTCGCGCATGCGCGCGCGGCCCCAGATCACTCCGCCGCGTGCTTGACGACGTCCTTGGGTTTCCAGCGCAACACCGGCTTGCGGGCCGCGGCGGTCTCGTCGAGCCGCCGGCGCGGCGCGAAATGCGGCGCGCCCTCGAAGCGCTCGCGCTTGCCCGCCTTCGCTTCCAGCGCCATTTCGCGCAGTACGTGGATGAAACGGTCAAGGCTTTCCTTCGATTCCGATTCCGTCGGCTCGATCAGCATGGCGCCGTGCACGACGAGCGGGAAATACATCGTCATCGGATGGTAGCCCTCGTCGATCATCGTCTTGGCAAAATCGAGCGTGGTGATGCCGGTGCCGTCCAGAAACGAATCGTCGAACAACGCCTCATGCATGCACGGTCCTTCGAACGGCGCGCTCATCACGTCCCTGAGCGAGGCGAGGATATAATTGGCCGACAACACCGCATCTTCCGATGCCTGCCGCACGCCGTCGGCACCATGACTCAACATATAGGCGAGCGCGCGCACGAACATGCCCATCTGGCCATGAAATGCACACAGCCGGCCAAACGGCCTGGCGCCGCCCGGCACCTCGTCGCCGTGCTCGATCAGCCGCAAGCCCTTGGCGTCATGCACCAGAAGAGGAAGCGGCGCGTAAGGCGCCAGTGCCGCCGAGAGCACGACGGGACCCGCGCCGGGTCCGCCGCCGCCATGCGGTGTCGAGAATGTCTTGTGCAGGTTGATGTGCATCGCATCGACACCCAAATCGCCGGGACGCACGCGCCCCGCAATCGCGTTGAAATTGGCGCCGTCACAGTAGAAATAGGCGCCTGCCGCATGCGCCGCGTCGGCAATCTCCTTGATGCGGCGCTCGAACAGCCCGCAGGTGTTCGGATTGGTCAGCATGACCGCGGCGACATCGGCTCCGAGCATGGCCTCCAGCACATCGGCGTCGACATGCCCGTCATTTTTCGCCGGCACTTCGTCGACCGTGAAACCCGCCAGCGCCGCAGTTGCCGGATTGGTTCCGTGGGCGGACGACGGCACGAGAATGCGCGGACGCTTCTCGCCGCGCGCCTCCAGCGCCGCCCGAATCGTGAGAAGGCCGCACAATTCGCCATGGGCGCCGGCCTTGGGGCTCATCGCCACGGCCGGCATGCCGGTCAGTATCGTCAGCCAGCGCATCAGTTCGCCGATCAACGCCAGCGCGCCTTGCACCGTCTGCTGCGGCTGCAACGGATGGACATCGCTAAAGCCCGGCAGTCGCGCCATCTTCTCGTTGAGCCGCGGATTGTGCTTCATGGTGCAGGAGCCGAGCGGATAAAGCCCCGCATCGATCGAATAATTCATGCGTGACAGCCGCACGTAATGGCGTACCACTTCCGGCTCCGACAGGCCCGGCAGGCCGATCGGCGTTTGGCGCCGCACGCCGCCGAGCCTGGTATCGGACAATTGCACTTCCGGAATATCGACGCCCGTCATGCCGGCGCGCCCCAATTCGAAGATCAGCTTTTCTTCGTGGTCGAGGCCGCGATCACCGGAAATCGTCGCGATTTCCTGTGGCATAGTCCGGCCTGCCCCGCTCGGGCGTCCTTGATGGTTCATCATGCGAGCACCTCCGCGAGCGCCTGCACGAAGGCGTCGCAATCTGCATCACTTGCGGTTTCTGTTGCGGCCACGATCAGAAGATCGCGCACACACGCATTGTGCGGCATCAGCCGTGAAGCCGGCACGCCGGCAATGATGCCCTTGGCCGCGAGCGTATCGACGACGGTCGCCGCATGCGTCGGCAATTTCAGCGTGAACTCGTTGAAGAATGCCTGCGTCACCAGTGAGACCCCCTTGATGCCGGCAAGCCGGTCGGCGAGCGCTGCGGCGCGAGCGTGGTTGGCGCGCGCCAGCCGCGAGAAACCCTCTTCGCCGAGAAGCGAAAGGTGAATCGTAAAGGCGAGGCTGCACAGCCCCGAATTGGTGCAGATGTTGCTCGTCGCCTTCTCGCGGCGGATGTGCTGTTCGCGCGTCGACAACGTCAGCACATAGCCGCGCTTGCCCCCGGCGTCATGCGTTTCACCCACCAGGCGACCCGGCATCTGCCGCACGAATTTCTCGCGCGTGGCGAACAGCCCGACATAGGGTCCGCCGAAATTTAGCCCGTTGCCGATCGACTGACCTTCGGCGGCGACGATGTCGGCGTCCATCGCCCCCGGTGCTTCGACAAGCCCGAGCGAAACAATTTCGGTAACGACCGCGATCAGCAGCGCACCTTTGGCATGCACGGCTTCCGCAATGGGCCGCAGGTCGCGCACGAGCCCGAACACGTCCGGACTCTGGACGACGACGCACGCCGTCTGATCGTCGATCAAACCCGCGATGTCCTCGGGCGTTCCGGGTATGCACGGCGCATGGATAACGCGGCCCGAGATCGCCGCCAGCGTCTGCGTCGTTTCGGCGTAATGCGGATGCAAGCCCCCGGAGAGAATGGCGTTAGGCCGGCGCGTGATGCGTTGCGCCATCAAGACCGCCTCGGCGGTTGCCGTCGAGCCGTCATAGAGCGAGGCGTTCGCCACCTCCATGCCCGCCAACAGCGCCACCTGCGTCTGAAATTCGTAGAGATATTGCAGCGTGCCCTGCGCGATTTCCGGCTGGTACGGCGTGTAGGAGGTCAGAAATTCCGAACGCTGGATCAGATGGTCCACGGCGGCCGGCACGTGATGGCGATAGGCGCCCGCGCCGCAGAAAAAGGGAACCGATCCCGCGGCCACGTTCTTCGTCGCCAGCCGCGACAGCGCGCGTTCGACTTCGAGTTCGCCCTCGTGGTCCGGCAGGTCGAACGCGCCACGGCCGACGATGGCCTCTTTCGGTACGTCACGAAACAACGCGTCGATATGCGGGGCGCCGGTCTTCGCCAGCATCGCGATGCGGTCGTCAGAGGTCAGAGGCAGATAACGCATGCATTCACCTGGTTTTGGGACCGCGGGCATCTCGCCCGCATGGCCGCTGCAAACTTCACGAATGCGGCCCCCCGATTTAATCGGGGGTCGCGGTCCAACTACAACCCTTTCACGAATTCCGCGTATTGCGTATCGTTCATCAGCTTGGCGAATTCGGACTTGTCGGCGATGCGCAGCTTGAAGAACCAGCCCTCGCCTTGCGGATCGGCATTGACCTTTGCCGGATCGTCCACCAACGCGCCGTTCGATCCCGTCACCTCGCCCGACACCGGCGCATAGACTTCGCTCGCAGCCTTGACGCTTTCGACCACGGCCGCTTCGCCGCCGCTGTTCACCTTGCGGCCGGTTTCGGGCAACTCGACATAGACGACGTCGCCCAATTGCTGGGCGGCGAAGCTGGTAATTCCGACCGTCGCCTCATCGCCATCCAGACGGACCCATTCATGCTGATCGGTGAAAAACGTTTCACTCATCCCGTGCTCCCGGTTCTTGAATTACGTGCTGCGTTTGTAGCGGTGCGGCACGAACGGCATCGGCGCCACGCGCGCCGGCATCGCTTTCCCCCGCACCATCAGATCGACCTCCGTGCCGTCGCCGGCGAACGCGCTTTCGATCATGCCCATCGCGATGGGCGCGTTCAGGCTCGGAGCGAAACCACCGCTGGTGATGCGCCCGATGATGCGGCCCGTCTTATCGGCAATCGCGGTGCCCTCGCGTGCGGGCGCGCGACCTTCAGGCCGGATGCCGACGCGTTTGGATTTCGTGCCTTCGAACAGCTTTTGCATAATCGCTTCGGCGGCCGGAAAATCCTTGGCGATCTTGCGGCGCTTGCCGATCGACCATGCGAGACTGGCCGTAACGGGATCGGTCGTATCGTCCATATCGTGGCCGTAGAGGCACAGCCCCGCTTCGAGACGAAGCGAGTCGCGCGCCCCCAGGCCGATGGGCAAAACTTCCGGCTCACCAAGCAGAAGGCGCGCAATGCGCTCGGCGTCCTTGGTGTCCAGCGAAATTTCGAAACCGTCTTCGCCGGTATAGCCGGAGCGGCTGACGATCACCGGCGCGCCCGCAATGTCGAAACGGGCGATTTTCATGAACGACAATTGTGCGGTGCCCGGCGCGTGACGCGCGAGCACAACCTCGGCGGCCGGCCCCTGGAGCGCCAGCAGCGCTCGCTCGGGCTGAGGTGCAAGTGTGGCGAGGCCCGGGAGCTTCGCCGCGATATAGGCGAAGTCTGCTTCCTTCGTGGCTGCATTGACGACGAGAAAATGCGCCGCCTCGCCCGCCAGCCGCGCCACCATGAAATCGTCCAGAATCGTGCCTGCATCGCTCAAGAGCAATCCATAACGCTGCTGGCCGTCCCTCAGGCCCACGACATCGGCAGGCGTCAGGCGTTCGAGTGCGGCCGCCGGATCGGCACCGGACAGAAAGGCCTGCCCCATATGCGAGACGTCGAACAACCCCGCCTGCGCGCGCGTGTGCAGATGCTCTTTGAGAATGCCCGCCGGATATTGCACGGGCATCTCATAGCCCGCGAAGGGCACCATCTTGCCGCCCAACTCCAGATGGAGCGCGTGGAGCGGTGTTTGGCGAAACTGTCCGTGAGTAGCCATGATAATCCGACAAAGAGGTTACGGCGGCGCGCTCCGGAAAACCGGAACTCGTGCCCCTCTGTCATCGGACCTGAGAGATTTCGCCGAAGCCTCGGCTTACCCCTTCGGTGAGGACGGCCATTTGCGACCGTCCCGCTTTCCAGAAGTTCATAGCCCGTGCGGTCCTTTTGCCTGAGAGTTTCCGGGGCGGTTGCTCCTTCGGCGCCCGTCGAAGACGGGTCTCTCCCGCGAGGGATCATGTGTGTGCCGTGGCGGCGAATCCTCAACGGGCGGCCGACACGTTGCGATGCATCATAGAGGGCAAAGAGGACGAGTCAACGACGGGAGAATTTTGTCCACTGTTACGGTTTGAACTGCCCGATTGTCGCGTGATCAAGGCCGGAAATGGCTTGCCGCGTAATGCTCTCGCACCAGCTCTGCAGATGAGACGGCCCCTCACCCGCGCTCTCGCAATGTCGAAACCCGGCATCGCGCGAAATTGGGAGAGGGGTGAAGCCATACCCCTACTCTGTTCCAAACTCCAAGCCCTCAATCCCCAAGGAAATTCCTACTCCTTCAGCGGGCAGGAGATTTCCTTGACCACCGCCTCGGCGAAGGCTTTGACCCCCGTGTTAATGCGCAACGACCATTTTTTCGCGTCCGAGGTCCAGCTTTGATACGTAACGATGCCCCGATTTATAGCAAGCACCGAGTACTTTTCCGGACCTTTGGTCCTGTAGCATTTCCCCGCGAGGATATCGCTTTCATTCATCGGCATCGTAATGTTCCCCGGCACTATTCAAGCTGTGCTTTTTTGGCTTTTACAAATCTAACACCAGCATATCGCCTTTGGCGCGAGAAACGCACGCGAGGAAAAGGCCTTCTGCTTTCTGTTCGGGAGACAGACATTTATCGCGGTGATCCACTTCCCCTTCCAGAACCTTTATCTTGCAGGTTCCGCACATGCCTTGTTCACAGGATGTAGGAATCTTCACACCTTGTTCTTCCAGGAAAGCCGTAACGGTTTTATCGCCGGGGATTTTGAACACAGCTCCGGTACTGGCAATCTTCACGTCAAAGACCTTATCGAGGACGGCTGCGGGCACCTTCGCCGTGAAACGTTCCACATGGATACGCTCTTCGGCCCAGCCTTGTTGCTTGGCCGTATTGATGATCGGGTCTTGCCACCAATCGGCGCCGCAGATGAAAAGCTGAATGTCTTCGGGCTGATCCGGGAGAACAACCGCTGGATTCAGCAACCGATTGAGATCGCGCGCCTCATAATAAAACTTTGTATTATCTGCAAAGTTCGATTCCTTGATCAGCCCGAGAAATGATTCCGGGGATGCCGTGGCGTAAACATAGTGAAGCTCGAAAGGAATATGGCGGGAACTCAGATGGTCGGCGATGCTCAAAATCGGAGTCACGCCTATGCCTCGGGCCAGTAATATCGCCCGCTTCGTACTGCGGGGAACACGGAAACGGTTGCGGGGCAAGCCGACTTCCAGGGTATCGCCCGCATTCACCTCTCCGTGCAGTGCTTTGGACCCGCCCCGGCTGTTGGGGTCCTTCCACACGCCAATGACATAGCGTTGGCGTTCCGACGAACTGTTGCACAAAGAATATTGGCGCATGAGCCCGCCGGGAATCGTCACGTCGATATGAGAACCTGCGGAAAATGCGGGAAGCTCCGCACCGTTGGGATCGACCAATTCAAACGAGACGATATTATGTGCCTCATCGGTCCTTTTAGCCACGATGACCGGGCGTAGGATCGCGTCTGTCATTCCATCTCTCTATCCGGACAAGCTTGCCTCGCCCAATGCGGGTACCCGATCATCAACACCAAGCCCTCCTCGAAAAACGTGGCGTTTCAGGTCAGCGCTGGCCGACTTTGTCTGACGCCGCTGGCAAAGCAAAACTGATGCCAGTTGCCCTGTAAGACCTTGCCCTGCGCTCAGAATCCAACGGTTCGCGCCCGCGTACAGGGCAATCGCTCGATTTTTTCCTTTTTTGTGGGGGCATCCGTGTGATTTTCACGCCAAGCGGTTTCGCTCAGCACGGTTTCGAGGCCGACCTGAAAATTTGCCGAGAGAACGGCTGATGGTTGTTTCAACCACTACAGTAGAGATCGACCCTCCAATGGCCGGGCCAGTAAGCGTCTCATGAATGTTGCCAAAATCCTTCTCAAGCGGGTATTAGCGTCGCACCGAAGGCATGCAATGTGACAACAGCTTCCACCTATCTTACCCGGGCGACACCACAAGCGGCCGCCGGAACGCGCTACCGCGCCGACATCGACGGCCTGCGCGCGATCGCGGTGCTGCCTGTGGTGTTCTACCACTATGGCGTCTGGCCGTTCTCGGGCGGCTATGTCGGCGTCGATGTGTTTTTTGTGATCTCGGGCTATCTCATCACGTCGCTGATTCACACCGAAATGGAGGAACGGCGTTTTTCCGTAATTGACTTCTATGATCGGCGCATCCGCCGGATATTTCCGGCGCTGTTCGCAATGCTCGCTGTTACAACCCTGGCTGCGCTTGTGGCGCTGTTTCCGGACGCGCTTGTTCGCTTCAGCGAGACTCTGCCCGCCACTGCGGGATTCGCCTCCAACTTCGAATTCGTGCACAAGGCCGGGTATTTCGATGTGGCGGCCAGCCAAAAGCCGTTGCTGCACACCTGGTCGCTCGCGGTCGAAGAACAATTCTATCTGTTTTTTCCGGGGCTGCTCTATTTGCTGCGCGGCGCCAATCGCGAGCGCTTGCTGGCGGTGCTCGGCGCCATTCTCGTGATGTCGCTGGCGGCAAATATCTGGGGCGTGCGGTATAACCCGGTCTCGACCTTCTTTCTTCTGCCGTTCCGGTTCTGGGAATTGCTGATGGGCAGCATTCTTGCGGTCGGCCGGTTTCCGGCACCGGCGAGCGCGCTCGCGCGCAACGCAATTTCCGCATTCGGCGTCGTGCTCATCGCCACCAGTATTTTTGTATTCACCGCCGCGACGCCCTATCCCGGCGAAAACGCGCTGCTGCCCTGTCTGGGCACGGCACTTGTCATCTATGCCGGCTCGGGAGCGCGCACCGCCGTCAATTCCGCACTCGCTACCCCGATGCTCGTCGCAATCGGCCTGATGTCCTATTCGCTCTATCTGTGGCATTGGCCGGTCTACGTCATCGCGAAGGCCTATGCCTTCGGCGCGCTTGCCCCGCGTGAGACCGTTTTGCTGATCGCACTGTCCTTTGTGCTGGCATTTGTGTCCTGGCGGTTCGTGGAATTGCCGTTTCGCGGACGGCACGGCGCCCTCTCGCGGCGCGCGCTGTTTGCAATTGCCGGCGGCGCGATCATCGCGACGGCCTCCATCGGTGAACTACTCAGGATCGGAGACGGCTTTCCACAGCGGTACAATGCGAACGTTCGCACAATTTTGGCGGAAACTAACGACGGTGAGCACCGCTCGAACGAATGTGAAAAGCTTTCGCTGAAAAACGCAGAGGCGGGTCATCTGTGCGCAATTGGGCGCGCAAACGTGCAGCCCAGTTTCCTGGTGTGGGGTGATTCGCACGCCGGGACGATGCTGCCCGCAATCGACGCCGCCTCGATCGAAAAAGGCCGCGCCGGACTGTTTGCAGTCGACTCGAGTTGTGCACCGCTACTGCATGTTCCACGCCCCGACGCTCGTGATTGTGAGGCTGTCAACGATGCAGTTCTCAAAATCGCGCTCCGCCGAGAAATCAGGTTAGTGCTGCTCGATGCGCGGTGGGCTACTTACACCGACCCCACACCGTACGGGCCTAACGGTCTGCAAGTCATTCTGACCGATACGCTATCAAAAGACACAACAGCTGCGGAAATGTCTGAGATATTCGCACGCGGCCTGGAGCGAACTGTGCGATCCCTTGTCGCCGCAGGAAAGAAGGTGGTGATTGTGGCTTCGGTTCCGGAATCCAAATGGTCAGTGCCGCAAGCCCTCGCGCGCGCGGCAATAGCGGGCCAACAGGTCAGGCTGGGATCTACTATCGCAGAATTTCGCGCGCGACAGAAATTTGCGTTTGCGTTGTTCGACGCGTTGCGAACGAAATATGGCGTGGAAATCGTTTATCCAGACCGGATTCTTTGTGCCACCGGCACGTGCATGGTCGCGCACCACGGCATTCCGCTTTATTGCGACGACAACCATCTGAGCTTACATGGCGCAAGGCTGCTCGTTACGCTGTTTGCTCCCGTGCTTTAACCGAAAATGCAGAATCGTATCGAATACGCAATCTGCGCGCGCGGCATGAGGCGACGGCACAGTTTCTCGCGCTAGTGGTGGCCTCACCCGCACGTTTGGCCCTGGCAGCGCCGCAGATCATCGCCGGCTTGCGGACGGCTGCTATGGCATTTCGTTTCGCTGCGGGCCTAAAGGCCGATATGGGCAAGATTGACACGCTTGTTCGCTCGCTTGCATAAGGTGGCTCATGATTGTTGTGACAACCCAATGCTTTCAACCCGACGTAGGCGGTATTGAAGCCTACGTAACAGGTCTCGCCGACGCGCTCACCCGGCGCGGTCACCGCATTTGCGTTTATTGCGATGCTACAAACGCAAAAGCGGCCCACGAATTTGACGGCGCACGCAGCTACTCCATCAACCGCTTCGGAGGACCGCGTCCTTGGCGGCGCCGGCGTAAAGCGCGCATGATTACAGGGCGAATACGGCTGGGCGGGGTTCGCATTGTCATCGCTGATAGTTGGAAGAGCCTGGAACTGCTATCTCCGGATGTGCTCACGGGCACGCGCGTGATTTGTCTTGCGCACGGCGCGGAATTGCTCGCGGCTCGCGGAAGCTCTAAGGAGGCCAAAATCATCAAGAGCTTCGGAAAGGCGACTCTGGTGGCGGCAAATTCCCAATTTACCGCAAACCTCGTGCGGCCGCTGATTTCGGGCAAAACGAAGGTTCGCGTGGTTTTGCCGGGAGTGGAAACACCGCTTGGGGCGCCACGCGAACTGCCGTCACGCACGCGCCCGCCTGGCCGGCGGTTGCTCACGATCGCGCGGTTCGAGCCGTATAAGGGCGTCGACACGGTTCTGCGGTCACTATCTGCATTACAGGAGTCGTATCCCGACATGGTCTATGATGTCGTCGGCGACGGCCGCGACAGAAACCGGTTGATCTCGTTGGCCCACAGCTTGGGGGTCACAAACCGGGTTTGCTTCCACGGCAAGATTTCCGATCGGCAAAAGGCCGATCTACTGTCGCGCGCCGATGTGTTCGTGCTGCCGAACCGACACGAGCCGGGAGAAGTGGAAGGCTTTGGCATCGTGTTTGCGGAAGCGGCAGCCTTCGGGTTGCCGGCCATCGCCGGTCGCGACGGTGGAACGGGCGATGCGGTGACCGACGGCAAGACTGGACTTATCGTCGACGGCGCAGACACTGCGGCCGTTCAAAACGCGCTTACGACGTTGCTGGACAACCCCGAAATTGCTCGCGAAATGGGCTACGCGGGATACAATCGCTTCTGGTCGGAGTTCGTTTGGGATACCGCGATCACGCGGTTCGAGGCCGCGCTTTATGAGCCGCTCGATTGATACAGCGAAATGATCTTGTTTCGCATTAGCTCGGTGTTTTTGGGAGACGAATTCTCGGTTGCTCGCCGGGGAGATTGCGAAATGAGTCCGGCGCACCCACGCTGTCGAGCCAGGTCATGAAACTCTCCGGCGTGTATTCGTCCTGCACCCACCGGCGCAGCGATTGCCCCTGAGCCCGGCCCTTTGCAAATACCAGGAACAATTTCGCCCATCGTTGCATGCGCTTCGGCCAATGCAGATAGGGCCAGCCGGCAAACTGGTTGAGCGCTTGCGCATAGGCGTCCCAGCCATGACGATGTACGATATAGAGCGCCGCCGCGAAGCTTGTGCGATCCTGTCCGCCGGAACATTTGATCAGAAACGGACGGTTCGACGCATCGAATGCGTCGAGCAAATCAAGCAGGGTTTGGCGCGCGGGAAGGGTGCGCGAATTCACGCTGATGTCAAAATGCTCGACGTTCAGCCGACCACATACCCTTTTTTCGTATCGCCACCAGGAAAATCCCGGGTTTTGGCCACGTAGATTGAGGACCGCGCGAATTCGGTGGCGCCGCAGGAACGGCGCGAGAAATCCGGCATAAGCCTGTGCCGAACGTGCCGCTTCCCCGGGCACGATCCAGTGAAAATTATAAAGAATGTCCGCAACTGAGCGCATCGATCTGGAACTCGTGAAACCGGATTCTGTTCGTGGTAAAATAATGTCGCGCAAGGACACATTGAAATTCAATTGGCTCTGGCTGCATCCGTGAGAACCGCGGCAATATTGTCCTCGCAGTTCAATTGGAGAATGTGGCGAGAGTGCCATAACGCATAGAAAAGCAGACTCCAGGCAGGTTGATCGTCTGCCAGACAACGATCGAAAACCTGCCTCACGGCTGCGCCGTCCATAATCTGTGCGATGCCGGGTTGGGCGCTCACAAGCGTTCCGAGTTCGTCGCGGCGCTCGTGCATCCACTTTGCCACGGGAACACTGAACCCACGTTTGCGCGCATAAGGTTGCGATTGCGGGTACGCGCCGGCCAACCAGTCGCGCAGGAGATATTTTCCCCGTCTGGGACTCGCCTTGAGCCTGTCCGGCACTTCGCGGGCAAATTTGATCACTTCGCGATCGAGGAAGGGTGTGCGTCCCTCAACGCCGTTTGCCATGAGCGCGCGATCGAGTTTGATCAACATGTAATTCGGCAACCATTCCAAGGTGTCGATTGCCAGCAGGACTTGCAGTCGGGAAGACCACAAATTCTCCTGTTCTGCCTCCAGTGCATCCAGCGTTCCATGCCATCCTGCGAAGCTTTCGGCAGGGACCGTGATACCGGAAAACACGCCCCGCCGGCCACGCCGACGCCGCAGGAATGCCGGCAAGGTCGCTCGGCGATATCGGCTGTATCCGCCAAAAAGTTCATCTCCACCTTCGCCGCAAACGGCAACTTTGGCGCCTTGGCGAGATGTTTCTCTGCCGAGAATGTAAAGGGGCAGAACCGCGGCATCTGCCATAGGATCATCCACCGCGGCGGCAATTCGCGGAGCCAAAGTCCAAAAATCTTCGCTCGTCATTTCGATGCGCTGGCAGCTTACGTTTGCACCGCGCGCCAGCCGAAGTGCATTCCAGCTTTCTTCTCCCTCATTTTTTCCTTCGTAGCCGATGGTCATTACCTGCGGCGGCGCGGCGGCGACTTCGCGCGCCGCGAGCATCAAAATCGTCGAATCGATACCTCCGGAATAGTACAGCCTCCACGGTACCTCCGCTCTCAGATGCACGGCGACCGAGTCGAAAATGACGTCCTGGAATTTCTTCAGCAGCGCAGGTGGCGAGCGCCAACCGAAAGAACGGTCCGGCTTGCTTGTATTCTTATCGACGAATGGCGGCCAATTTTTGCCGCTTCGTCTCCGACAAATTTTCCCACCTTCTACAACGATGGTTTCACCCGGCTCGACACGGTGTATCTGCGAAATTATCGTTTTGGTTCCACAGACATACTTCACCTGGAAAAGTTCAGCGCGTGCGATGTCGTCGATCTCGCGCTTTGCGAAGCCGGCATTCAACAGCGACGATAATTCGGACGCGAATGCAAAAAAGTCCGGACCTTCGACGAAATAGAGCGGCTTAATGCCGAACTGGTCGCGCGAGAGTATGAGCTGGCCCGTTCCCTGGTCGAAGATCGCAATCGCGAACATGCCGCGCAAATGGTCGATGAAGTCGAGCCCGTAGGATTCGTATAGCGGCAGAATCGGTTCGCAGTCGGAACCGGTGCGAAAAGGATAGTCGGGGATGGCGTTCCGCAATTCAGGCGCGTTGTAGATTTCGCCGTTGGCTACCAGTACCACGCCCTTTTCGGAAATTAGAGGCTGGTCGCCATGAACCAGATCGACAATGGCCAGCCGCGTTGCGATAAGTCCCGTCGAATTGATGACAAGATGACTCTGTGCATCGGGCCCACGATGCAGAAGGCTGGATTGGAGGCGATCCAAAGTCTCGGGGCATATCGTTGCGTTATCGGCAACCTGAAATCCTGCAATACCACACATGAAGATGTCCGAGCCTGTGCTAGGTAATGTGTTTGCGCGGGCTCCGAGGGGAACCGTGCTCTGTATCGAGGCCCGGAGGGTTTCCCGGCCCGATCGACATGGCCTGCTTCCGAACCGGCCGTGGCGAAGAGAAAGGAGAACGTTCCATCAAAGAAATTAACCGCAGAAAATTTCCGTAGGCCAAGCGTAAGTTTGCGAGTGCGGCCGGTCGAAAGTGACGTCCAAAATCCATTGCGACACGGCCGGCGCGCTGAATATTTCGTGTGCCCGTTGCCAGCCGCGCCGGGCGACAGCCTTTCTCTCGTCGTCATGTTTCCAGAAATAGTCGATCTTGTCGACGAGTTCTTCGTCGCCGGCATAGGTGACGAGTTCGTCGGGCTTGAAGATTTCGTCGAATCGTGTGCGTCCGTCAATGATAGTGAGCAGGCCGCAGCCCATGAGATGAGCCATGCGATCCGACGAATAGAGATAGATGTCGTTGTGCTTGCTGACGTTGAGACCCATCTTGGCTTTTGCCAGTACTTCGAAGAGGTCCGCGCCAAAGACGCCTGGCTTGCCGAATAGGCCTCGTACATCGAATTTAAGGTCGGGCAGCCGCGCCCGTATCGCCGTACATTTTTCCAGCTTTTCCTTGTCGTCGCGGTTGAACCCGGTAAAGAAAACGAGATCGTGCGGGACATCGGGTTGTTCGAAGACCCGTAACGTTTCGATCGAGCGGTCGATCGGGTTGGGCATGAAACACACCCTGCCGCCGCCCTCGACGACTTGGCGCAAATCATTGCCCGCCGTTGTCACAAAACTTGCATCGACCAGCGGCGCGACTGCGCGCAACCGCGCGAGATTGCGCGCCACGAAGAGGCCATCGCAGTTCCAATGAGCGATACGAATGCCCGGGCGGGCCGCACGGATCGCGCGAATCGTATCTGTCTTGATGATTGTGCAGTGGCCAAGCAGAAGAAGGTCCGGCTGGACTTGCCGGCAAACGTCGATCACTTTGCGGTTGGCGCGGCCTTCGCCGAGCTTGCGGACACGGAATGGATTGGCGTTCGCCACGTCTCGATCCGAAACGTTGAACACGAAATGACCGAGGCGGGTCAGCCCGCCGCTCAATTTGTAAGGAACGGCATAATAATTCGAGCCGTTATTTTGTATTGAAAAATGTGAGACATGGACAATCTTCATGGGGGACTACTGGTCTCCGGCTCCGTTCGCGGAATTCCTGGGCCTGAAAAGGGTTTGCCCCGGGCGAGGGGCGGAATATACCCATCTTTTGCGTGACTTCTACCGGTAAAAGGACCGCGCATACGGAAGGGCTGACAATGGCCGAACGCTTCGACCTGCTGATCTGCAACGGCGTCTGTGCGACGCCCTCAGGCATTGCCGCCGCCGATGTCGGCGTGAGAGCGGGCCGTATTGCCGCGATTGGCGCATTGGGCGGGGCAAGCGCTCCGGAAGTGCTGGACGCCAGGGGGCTGCACGTTCTCCCCGGCGTCATCGACACCCAAGTCCATTTTCGCGAGCCCGGCAACACACACAAGGAAGATCTGGAAAGCGGCAGCCGGGCGGCCGTCCTGGGCGGGGTGACCGCCGTTTTCGACATGCCGAACACGCAACCGCCGACGACAACCAGGCTCGCCATCGAGGACAAGCTCGCACGCGCAAAAGGACGCATGCATTGCGATTATGCGTTCTATGTGGGGGCCACGCCGCAGAATGTCGGTGCGCTGGCGGAACTCGAAAGGCTGCCCGGCATCGCTGGAGTCAAGGCGTTTCTCGGATCGTCGACCGGCACGCTCCTGCTCGACGAAGAAGAGGCGATCCTGGCCGCACTCAAGGGCGGGCGCCGGCGCGTGGCCGTCCATTCCGAAGACGAAGCGCGGCTCAAGGCGCGCAAATCGCTGACCGTTCATGGCGATCCGCGCAGCCATCCGGTCTGGCGCGACGCCGAAACCGCCCGCGCCTCCACCGAACGCGTGCTGAGGCTGGCGCGCGCCGCCGGGCGGCGGCTGCATGTCCTGCATGTGACGACCGCAGACGAGCTTCCTCTGCTCGCGAATGCACGCGACATCGCTACCGTCGAGACCACGCCGCAGCATCTGACGCTTGCCGCACCCGAATGTTACGAGCGGCTCGGTACCTACGCGCAGATGAACCCCCCGATCCGCGACGCATCACATCGCGACGCGCTGTGGCGCGCGGTCGGTGAAGGATTGATCGACGTCATCGGCTCCGATCACGCGCCGCACACGCGCGAGGAAAAGAACAAGACCTATCCCGACACACCGTCGGGCATGCCGGGCGTGCAGACGCTGGTGACGATCCTGCTGGATCACGTTGCCGCCGGGCGTCTCACCCTCGAACGGTTTGTGGACCTTACGAGTGCCGGCGCCGCGCGCATTTTCGCGATTGCCGGAAAGGGGCGTATCGCCGCCGGCTACGACGCCGACTTTACGATCGTCGATCTGAAGGCAAAAAGGCGGATCGAGAACAGTTGGATTGCGTCCAAATGCGGCTGGACGCCGTTCGACGGAATGGAGACGACGGGGTGGGCGGTGGCGACGATTATCCGTGGTCGGATAGTCATGCGCGAACGTGCCCTGGCGGATGGCGGACTGGGCGCGGCCCTGCGCTTCGGCGAAACGCTCACGCCTAGTGCAGCGTGAATTCGCTGCCCGTGTGTTTCAACTCGGCGGCTGAAAACAGGCCACGCGCAGCGACGCGAACCGAATGCAGTTTGCCGTCGAGGTTGCTCTGCCAGTAATGGAGAAATTTGTTGAGAACGGGGAATTTCGGCGCCTGGTCGAGTTCCTGCCAAATGAAAGTCTGCAAGAGTCCGGGATGGTCCGGCATGTGATAAAGGATTTCGGCGGTGGTCAGGCGATAGCCGCGCATCGCCAAATCGAATGTGTACATGGTGCGCATGATCCTTTCGACCTGTCAGTTCCAGAGCACCCGCTTATATCCTGCAACGCGAATGCTAAGAAAAAGCTTGAGCTTCGAAGCCGCGTTTGTCGAGTTGGTAGAACCCGAAACATGATGTGCAATGCTCACCGCTTGACGTAGGCCTTCGAATTCTGTGCCTGTGTTTCCTCGTGGACACAGCGCCTATTCGTTGGCAGCAATTGCAACCAGGAAGTGCCACATGAAAACGCAGTTTTGCATTCGGACGTGAGCTACAAAGACGGTCTGGCAACTACCGGGCGCTCTACGGTGGTGCGCAAATTCCCGACGATCCCGAGCATCGACCTGGCGGGCACGGTGGAGACATCCGCGCATCCCAACTTCAAGCTGGGCGATAAAGTGCTGCTCAACGGTATCGGCCTCGGCCTGCCCCGTCATGGCGGCTACGTGGAACTGGCACGGGTCAAGGGCGACCGGCTGGTGCCGTTGCGGAAAGCATTCGCGGCGGCGCAAGCGACGCCAATCGGGACGGCAGGCTATACGGCGATGCTCTGCGTTCTTGCTCTGGAGGATGCCGGCGTCCCCCCTGGCAGAGGCCCGGCGGTCGTCACGGCGCTGCTGGCGGCGTCGGAGTGCGATTGCCGCCTGCGGGCTGGCCCAAGGGCTCGATCTGCCCAACTGCGTCGCGCCCTTCATCCTCAGAGGCATCTCGCTTCTTGGAGTCGAATCCGTCTATATGCCCATGCTGCGGCGATTGCAGGCATGGGAGCGCTTGGCCCGGGACCTCGATGTGAAGAAGCTTGCCTCCATGACGCACACCATTAAGCTTGCCGATATACGCTGGGCAGCGGAGGATATCCCATCGGGAAAGATACGCGGGCAACTTGTGGTAGAAATCGGCTCGTGAATACCGCCAGACGGTCAGGCCCCATTCTCCCAAGATGAATTATTTTTTCCTCATCTTGTCCGGCATGCTGATCGGGATGATCGTGGCGTTGCCGATCGGCCCGGTGAACCTCATCTGCATCCGGCGCACCTTGGCGCTCGGTCCGATGAATGGTTTCTTCTCGGGACTTGGCGCCGCCCTGGGCGACGGCGTCTTCGCCATCATCACGGGGTTCGGCTTTACCGAGGTCGCGCGGCTGATCAATGGATATTCCGGCACGTTGGAACTGACCGGGGGCACGCTGCTGATCATCTTCGGCGCCACCACCTATTTCTCCGATCCGCTGCATGGCCGCGGCGTCGAACAGGTGACTTCGCGCCAGCTGGGCGCACCATCGCTCCTGCGGGCCTTCGCCTCCACCTTCGCGCTGACGATCACTAATCCGGCAACGCTGTTCGGTTTCGCGGCGCTCTTCGCGGGTCTGGGCGGGATATCGGGCAATGCTGTAAGCTTCGCCGACGCGACGTTCGTCGTTATCGGAGTCGTGGCCGGTTCAACCTTGTGGTGGTTCACGCTGACGACGATCGTCGGTTTCTTTCACGCCCGCATTGACGCCGGCATCATGAAGTTCATCAATCACGGTTCGGGCATTCTCGTCGCAGTTTTCGGGGTAGCCGTTCTGGCCCACCTCATATTTGCACGCTGGTTCTGACCCGGGACGGCACGACAGGCGCGCCTGTCGCATGGCCAGAGCGGATCAGTTGTCGCAGGCTGGCTCGCCGGGCCTTGGGAGCAGGTTCCCCGGTGACCAGCCCGCCCCGTTCGCGCGGCCGCCTCGCAATTCTCTTCAAGTTGACGATATGACGAACGAGAAAACACCGATGTGTCATGAGCTTTGGTCTCGATTTTGCTTGCAGGGGCATTTCCGACAAGGCTGAAACGCCACCGCCGCTTGGCAACCGCACGCTGAAGGGATATTTGACGACCATGAATTTCTGGCTGAACGACCGTGCCGTCATTGCCGTGTCAGGCCCGGCTGCCCGCGAATTCCTGCAAGGGCTGATTACCAACGACGCCCGCCTTATTGCCCCCGACGCGCCGCTCTACGCTGCGCTGCTTACGCCGCAGGGAAAAATCCTCTTCGATTTCCTGATCTTTGAGTCCGATGGCACGCTGCTGGTGGACTCCGCGGCGGTGTTGCGCGATGCGCTTGTCGCGCGGCTTTCGTTCTATCGCCTGCGGGCCACGATCGAGATTGCGCCGCGCGACGACCTGGCGGTCGCCTGGACGCAGGAGAACCCGCTCGCCGCGGCGCCCTTCATCCGCGATCCCAGGCGTCCCGCTTTGGGCTATCGCGCCATCGTGCCCAGGGATACCGGTGCGATCATGCAGGATCAGGGCGCCTACACGGCGCTGCGGCTCGAACGTGGCGTTCCGGAGGGCAGCGATTTCGGCCAGGATAAGATGTTTGCCCTGGACGCCGATCTCGATGAACTGGGTGGCGTCGCATTCGACAAGGGGTGCTATGTCGGTCAGGAAATGACGGCACGGATGAAGCATCGCGGCACCGCCCGCAAGAGGTTCCTGGCCGTCGCCACGACAGATGGCAGCGCCCTGCCCGCGCCGCCCACGGCGATCACCGCAAACGACCGCGAAGTGGGAACCATTTCCTCGACCTATGGCGCAAACGGCTTTGCGCTTGTCCGCCTCGACCGTCTCGAAGAAGTCGGGCATTTTCCGCTACAAGCGAGCAATGTCGCCATCCGCGTGACGAGGCCCGATTGGCTTTCTCTCTTGACGGAAGAAGCAAAAGCGTAAGAGTCACAACTCCTCGCAAGGAGAACTCCGCTCATGCTTCATCACGTTTCCGTCGGCGTCGCTGACGTCGAGCGCGCGGCGAAGTTTTATGACGCCGTCCTCGGTGCGCTGGGTTACAAGCGCGTCGCCGATTACATGCCTTCTGCCGTCGCCTATGGCATCACGAGCCCGACTTTCTGGGTGCAACTGCCGCACAACCGCCAACCTGCGACCGTCGGCAACGGCTCCCATATTGCCTTTTCGGCCCGGAGCACACGCGCAGTGGACAATTTCCATCAGGTCGCACTCGAAAACGGCGGCACGGACGAAGGCGCTCCGGGGCCGCGTCCCGATTACGGCCCCGACTATTACGGCGCGTTCGTACTCGATCCGGACGGCAACAAGATCGAAGCAACGCTGGACCTCGAGTCCAAGCCTGCGAAGACGCGCGCCGCTTCGATGGCCAAGGCGAGAACCAAGCGTGCAAAGAAGGCCGCCGCGAAACGCAAAGCAAAGCCAGCCGTCCGCAAGCCGGCGAAGCCCCGTCGTGCTGTCAAGGCCAGCCGTGCCACCAAGCCGGTGCGCCGAAAGGCCAAGCGTCGGTGAGCGAAGCTGCAGGGCGCTGTCCATGGTCCGGCGGGGATACGCTTTACGTCGCCTATCACGATAACGAATGGGGCGTGCCGGAATTCGACGACCGCGCACTCTATGAGAAGCTGGTCCTCGACGGGTTTCAGGCGGGGCTATCCTGGATCACCATCCTGCGCAAGCGGGAGAATTTCCGGCGTGCATTCGACGATTTCGATCCACACAAAATCGCCCGTTACGGCGAGCGCCAGCTCGGGCGGCTGCTGAAAAACGAAGGCATCGTCAGAAGCCGTGCCAAGATCGAAGCGGCGATCCACGGCGCACAACTCTGGCTCGACATCCAGGAGAAGGAACCGGGTGGCTTCTCGCAGCTGATATGGAAACATGTCGATGGGCGTCCCCGGATCAACCGGTACAAATCGATCAAGGAGGTTCCCGCCAAAACAGCAATGAGCGAAGGCCTGGCCAAGGAGCTCAAGCAGCGGGGCTTCAATTTTTGCGGTCCAGTGATCGTCTACGCGTTCGCACAGGCCGTCGGCATGGTCAACGACCACATCGTTTCGTGCTACCGGCACAAGGAATGCGCGGAGATCGCAACATCGGCTGCGTCCTCCGCGCAACCTCTGCGCTGAGTATTCTTACCCCCGCCCGCGATAATTGGCGACGCCGGTGTCGGGCAGCCATATCCCGCTTGGCAGCTTTCCGGCCTGCCAGAACACGTCGATCGGCATGCCGCCGCGCGGATACCAATAGCCGGCAATCCGCAGAAATTTCGGCTTGATTGCGGCGACGATCCGCTTGCCGATGAGCAGCGTGCAATCCTCGTGAAACGCTGCGTGATTGCGAAAGCTGGCCAGAAACAATTTCAGCGATTTGGATTCGACGATTCGCTGGGCCGGACAGTAATCGATGACGAAATGGGCGAAATCGGGCTGGCCTGTCACCGGGCACAGGCAGGTGAATTCGGGCGCGGTGAAGCGCACGACATAATTCGAATCCGGATGCGGGTTGGGCACAGCTTCGAGGCGAGCCTCGTCCGGCGATTGCGGCTGCGCGACGAAACGGCCCAGTTGTGTCAGTCGCGCGCGCCTGGCCATCGTCATGTCTCACATATGTCCAATCATGGCGCGGGCGTATGGCAGGACCAGCCCGTGCCGTCAAACGGGGAATGCGCCAATCCCGCTATCTGTGCGTGTCGTGCCATTTCCGGACGGCAGCCAAAGTCAGTTCGACGTGCTTTTCGGGATTGAGGTCAGTGTAGGACATCAACACCCTATGATCGGGTGCGATCACATAGGAGGTGCGATCGGCAAATTGAGGCGCCTTTGCCAGAACCGCGTCATACGCCCTGATCACGGTTTCGTTCGGATCGGCCGCGACGGGGAATTTGCTGCGACATTCCGTGACCGAGAATTTGTCGAGTGTCGCGACGTTGTCATGAGAGACACCAATGACCGTGGCACCCAGCGCCGCAAATTTGTCCGTTGCCTCGGCGAATTCATGGGCCTCGACCGTACAGCCGGGCGTGAACGCGGCCGGGTAAAAATAGAGCACGACGGGGCCCTTCTTGAGCGCTTCAGCCAGCGAGAAGGTGAATTCCTTTCCGCCAAGGGAGGCCTGGGCGGTGAAATCAGGCGCCAGGGCACCGACTGCGAGCGCAGCGACGGCAGGCCCCGTCAGGACGCTTCCAACCAATATCGCGCAAATCGCCAGCCGCTTCATATCGCCTCATCCTTCACGTGAGCTGCGCCCCCTTACATATACGCAATTGCCGACAATTCCGCGTCGCAATCGCGTGTAGGCGTCGTCCACCAGCGACACAATGGCTTGGCCGGGAATTGTTGCACGCGCGCAATCCCCATGCTAACTGCATCGCGCGCGGGTTCCGGGACTTGCTCGCGAGCGTGTTTTATCAACGAAATCAAAATGATAATGACCATTGCGCGGGGTAGGCGCGCAAGAGATAGAAACGAACGTGGCAACTGAAGAACCGCTTATTTCCGGGCTGGCCGGCCGCTATGCGACGGCCGTGTTCGAACTGGCGCAGGAAGAACGAGCCGTCGAGGCCGTCGAACGCGATTTTCTGGCTCTGTCTGCACTGGTCCAGGCGAGTGCAGACTTGGCGCGCCTGGTACGGGCACCCGTTTATTCGCGTGATGAACAGAAAAAAGGCATGGACGCCGTCCTGCGCCGGATGGAAGCGGTCCCCCTGACCGTGCGCTTCGTGCTTCTCCTCGCCGCCAAGGGCCGGCTCTTCGGGCTAAGCGATGTAATTCGCGCTTTCGTGCTTCTGGCCGCCAGGCAGCGCGGTGAAGTCAGCGCCCAAGTCACCTCCGCACGCCCTTTGAGCGATTCCGAAGTCGTGGAACTCAAAGCCGTTTTGAAATCCAGACTTGGCCGCGACGCGCGGCTTGACGCCAAGGTCGATCCTTCCCTGCTCGGCGGTCTCGTCGTGAAGGTCGGGTCGCGCATGATCGATTCGTCGTTGCGTACGAAGCTCAATGGGCTCCGCACCGCCATGAGAGGACACTGATATGAATATCCAGCCGGCCGAAATTTCGGCAATCCTGAAGCGCGAAATCCAGAATTTCGGTACCGAAGCGGAGGTCAGCGAGGTTGGCCAGGTGCTCTCGGTCGGCGACGGCATCGCGCGCGTCTATGGCCTCGACAATGTCCAAGCCGGCGAGATGGTCGAATTTCCGGGCGGCATCAAGGGCATGGCGCTCAATCTTGAATCCGACAATGTCGGCGTCGTGATCTTCGGAACGGATTCCACCATCAAAGAGGGCGACACGGTCAAGCGCACGGGCGCCATCGTGGACGTGCCGGTCGGCAAGGGCCTGCTCGGTCGCGTGGTCGACGGTCTCGGCAACCCGATCGACGGCAAGGGCGACCTCGCCAATGTCGCCGAGCGTCGACGCGTCGATGTGAAGGCCCCCGGTATCATTCCGCGTAAATCGGTGAACGAGCCGATGCAAACGGGCATCAAGGCGATCGACAGCCTGATCCCGGTCGGCCGCGGTCAGCGCGAACTCATCATTGGCGACCGCCAGACGGGCAAGACCGCGATCGCCATCGACACGATCATCAATCAGCGCGCCATCAATCAGGGCAACGACGAGAAGCTGAGGCTCTATTGCATCTATGTCGCGGTGGGCCAGAAGCGTTCCACCGTCGCCCAGATCGTCAAGACGCTCGAGGATGCGGGCGCGATGGAATACACGACGGTCGTCGCGGCTACCGCCAGCGATCCCGCACCGCTCCAATACCTTTCCCCGTTCTCGGGTTGCGCCATCGGCGAATGGTTCCGCGACAACGGCATGCATGCGCTGATCATCTATGACGATCTTTCCAAGCAGGCCGTCGCCTACCGTCAGGTGTCGCTGTTGCTGCGTCGCCCGCCGGGCCGCGAAGCCTATCCGGGCGACGTGTTCTATCTGCATTCGCGTCTGCTCGAACGCGCGGCAAAGCTGAACGACGCCAATGGCGGCGGCTCGCTGACGGCGCTGCCAGTCATCGAAACGCAGGCCAACGACGTCTCGGCCTATATTCCGACCAACGTGATCTCGATCACCGACGGACAGATATTCCTCGAGACGGATCTGTTTTTCCAAGGCATCCGGCCGGCAGTGAACGTGGGCATTTCGGTGTCGCGCGTGGGCTCCTCCGCACAGATCAAGGCGATGAAGCAGGTAGCCGGCTCGATCAAGCTCGAACTTGCGCAATATCGCGAAATGGCCGCCTTCGCGCAGTTCGGCTCCGACCTCGACGCGGCAACGCAACGCCTGCTCAATCGCGGCGCGCGCCTGACCGAACTGCTGAAACAGCCGCAATTCACGCCTTACCCCGTCGAAGAAGAAGTTGTAGCGATCTATACGGGCGTGAAGGGCTATCTCGACAAGCTTCCCATCGGCGATGTCAGCCGCTTCGAAAGCGAGTTCCTCCGGCTGATGCGTGGCAAGCACAAGGACGTGCTCGAAACGATTCGCACGAGCAAGCAACTCGCACCCGAAACCGAGGCCAGGCTGAAAGCTATCCTCGACGAATTCGCGAAGAGCTTTGCCTGATGGCGAGCTTAAAGTCCTTCCGCAACCGGATCGCGAGCGTCAAGGCGATCCGCAAGATCACCAAGGCGCAACAAATGGTGGCGGCATCGAAATTGCGCCGCGCCCATGAGGCCGCCGAGGCTGCGCGCCCCTACGCGGAAAAAATGAAGGCCGTGATTGCGAATCTTGCCGGCGGCCTGAAGGGCAATCCCGACGCGCCGGCTCTGCTCGTCGGCACGGGCCGCGACAAATCACATCTTGTGGTCGTCGCCACCGCCGATCGCGGATTGTGCGGCAGCTTCAACACCAACATCGTCCGCCTCGCCAAGCAACACATCGAGGCGATTCTGCGCGACGGCAAGGACGTGAAAATCCTCTGCGTCGGACGCAAGGGCCGCGATCAATTGCGGCGCCTCTACGGAAAAATGATCGTCGACACGATCGATTTCGTCGGCGTCAAGCGCATCGGTTATGCCAATGCCCTGCCGATCGGGCGGCGCGTGCTCGACATGTTTTTCGCCGGCGAATTCGATACAGCGACCATTATCTATTCGCGTTTCAAATCAGTGATCAGCCAGACGCCTGTGCTGCAGCAGCTGATTCCGGCACCGGTCGAAGACGCGGTTTCTCAGGCCGATGTCGTCTACGATTACGAGCCCGACGAAGCCGAAATTCTCGCCGAACTCTTGCCCCGCAACGTGACCGTGCAGATTTTCCGCGCGCTCCTCGAAAACGTCGCCGGAGAATATGGCGCCAAGATGAGCGCCATGGATTCGGCCACGCGCAATGCGGGCGAAGTCATCGACAAGCTGACGCTGCAATACAATCGCACGCGCCAGGCACTCATTACCAAGGAACTGATCGAGATCATTTCGGGCGCGGAGGCGCTGTAACGGGAGTAACCAATCGCCGCGACCAATCGAGAAAGCGTCACCGGCTCATGCTAGGCTGAAAAATTGGCTGAGACCGTGTGGGGCGGTGAATGGGGTGGCGTGAGAGAATTGCCAGGTTGGCCGAATTCGTCCGGCTGTTGGTTCGGCGAAAGCCACAGTATGTGGCCCTACCCGCTCCCGTGGTCGTCGAGGCTGGACCGGCAGAGTGGGTTTATGAAGAACGGCATCCAAGGGGCGTCACCATCGAGGCCGCCCCGATCGAAAGCGAAGTGAAAGAGAACCGCGCCATGGACAAAGAGATGAGCAACAAGATCGGCCGCGTGACCCAGGTCATGGGCGCCGTCGTCGACGTGCAGTTCGAAGGCGAACTGCCCGAGATCATGAACGCGCTGGAAACGGACAACAACGGACACAGGCTCGTGCTGGAAGTGGCCCAGCATCTGGGTGAATCGACCGTGCGTACCGTGGCCATGGACGCGACAGAAGGTCTGGTGCGCGGCCAGAAGGTGACGGATTTGGGAAGCGCCATCGCGGTGCCAGTCGGCGACGGGACCCTCGGCCGCATCATGAACGTCATCGGCGAGCCGGTCGATGAAGCCGGCCCCATCAAGTTCGATCAGCGCCGTCCCATCCATGCAGAAGCGCCCTCCTTCGTCGAACAATCGACGGAATCGCAGGTGCTCGTCACCGGCATCAAGGTCATCGACCTCCTCGCGCCTTATGCGCGCGGCGGCAAGATCGGCCTGTTCGGCGGTGCCGGCGTCGGCAAGACCGTGCTCATCCAGGAACTCATCAACAACGTTGCCAAGAAGCATGGCGGTTATTCGGTGTTTGCGGGCGTGGGCGAACGAACCCGCGAAGGCAACGATCTCTATCACGAGATGATCGAATCCGGCGTGAACAAGGACCCGAAGAAAGGTTCGACGGAAGGCTCGAAATGCGCCCTCGTCTATGGCCAGATGAACGAGCCGCCCGGCGCGCGCGCGCGCGTGGGCCTTTCGGGTCTGACGGTAGCAGAATATTTCCGCGACCAGGGTCAGGACGTGCTGTTCTTCGTCGACAACATCTTCCGCTTCACCCAGGCGGGCTCGGAAGTGTCGGCGTTGCTGGGCCGCATTCCGTCGGCGGTCGGTTATCAGCCGACGCTCGCGACCGACATGGGCGCGCTGCAAGAGCGCATCACCTCGACCAACAAGGGGTCGATCACTTCGGTGCAGGCCATTTACGTGCCCGCCGACGATTTGACCGACCCGGCGCCGGCAACCTCCTTCGCCCATTTGGACGCCACAACCGTGCTCAACCGCGCGATCTCGGAGAAGGGCATCTATCCGGCCGTTGACCCGCTCGACTCCACGTCGCGCATTCTGGACCCGCGCGTCGTCGGCGAAGAGCACTACAACGTCGCCCGCCAGGTGCAGCAGATCCTGCAGCGCTACAAATCGCTGCAAGACATCATCGCCATTCTGGGCATGGACGAGTTGTCGGAAGAGGACAAGCTGATCGTGGCGCGCGCGCGCAAGATCGAACGGTTCTTGTCGCAGCCTTTCCATGTGGCCGAAATATTCACCGGATTCCCGGGCGTCTTCGTCGACCTCCAGGATACGGTGAAGAGCTTTGCCGCAGTCGTGCGCGGCGAATATGACCATCTGCCGGAAGCGGCATTCTACATGGTCGGCACCATCGAAGACGCGGTTGCCAAGGCACAGAAACTCGCGGCCGAAGCGGCGTAACGAACGGGGACCGCGGGCGTCCCGCCCGCGTCGAAAGAAATACGGGCAACCCCCGATTTAATCGGGGGCGCGGTCCGACGAGAGACCAAATATGGCTGACATGATTGCATTCGACCTCGTCTCCTCCGAGCGGTTGCTATTGTCCGAAAGCGCCGAAATGGTGACCGTGCCTGGGCGCGAAGGCGATTTCGGGGTCCTCGCCGGTCATGCGCCGGTGATTTCCTCGCTGCGTCCGGGGGTAATCGAAGTAAAAGGCGGTAGTCAGGCCGATGCGCGCTTTTTTGTCTTCGGCGGCTTCGCTGAGGTAAATCCACAGAAGCTGACCGTGCTTGCCGAAGACGTCGTGCCGATCGGTGAAATCGACGCCGCCGCAGTCGATCAACGGATTAGGAACGCAGAGGAAGATATCCTCCAGGCCAAGACGGAGGCTGAGCGTGCCAAGGCCGTGGAATCGGCAGACCATCTCAAGCTCCTCCGCGCCGCACTTTAAATCCCTACAGTTTAGGGGGTTGAATCACCGGTTCCCCACAAGCAACAGCCTTTGCTATAAGACGCTTCCATGGCATCAACGGATATGGGGTTTCCCATGAGTGCCGGAACGGTCTTCAGCGCAGGCTGGTCACTCGACGACATCGATTGGTCGAAATTTGACGCCTCTAAGGTTGATCTGAGTCTGTTGGCAGCCGTCAAAGCGGCTGCCTTGGTTGAATATAACGCGCCGGACTATGTGGTTTACCTGAACCGCGTGTTCGCAAACGCCGATCCCGAAACGCTTGCCGCCATCGCTCGGTGGGGCGAGGAAGAGACTCAGCACGGTTTGGCATTGGGCCGTTGGGCCGAGATCGCCGATCCGACTTTCGATTTCCAGGGCGCGTTTGCGCGCTTCCGCGCCGGATATAAGCCGCCGCATTTTTCCGACAGTGGCAGCGCTTCGGTTCGCGGCAGCCGCCGGGGCGAGATGGTCGCGCGCTGTGTCGTCGAATCCGGCACATCCTCGTACTACAGCGCTATCCGCGATGCGACCGACGAGCCCGTCTTGAAGGAAGTCGTCGGCCGGATCGCAGCCGACGAGTTCCGTCATTACAAGCTCTTCTTCGAGACTCTTACGGCTCAGGATGAACCCGAATTGCCCTTCTGGCGTAAACTTCTCGTGGCGGTCACGCGCGTGAACGAGGCCGACGACGACGAGCTTTCCTACGCCTATTATTGCGCTAACGTGCCGGTGGCGCAGGAAGCGACCATTCCCTATGCCCGCGCACATTTCGCCCGCGCTTACAACGCCAAAGCGATGACGCTCTACCGCCAACACCACATCCACAAGCTGGTGCAGATGGTGGCCAAGGCCGTGGGCGCCGATCCAAACAGCGTCATGACGAATGCGGCGAGCGCGTTGATTTGGCGCGTATTGCGTATGCGCGCCGGACGTGCGAAACCCCACATCGCGACGGCAATTGCATGAGCCGTGTTCAGGAATCTCGCCCCTGACAATTGACGCACGCTCGGCGGCGTTCGGTGCTATTGTGGTTGTCATCGCAACCGCGCTGATTGGCAGCGCAGTCGCAGTATTCGGCCTTTACGATGTCAGCGCGGACGTGCCCATGGACATGGGGCGCTGACAGGCTTGTTCGGTCACGCCTTGGCCAAGAAGGTCCGCATGCGACGGCGCCATTCTTGCCGAATTTCATATAGGAGCGCCCGTTTCCAAGCCTCACAGGCTGCGTTTCACCATCATCTGCTTGATCTCGCCGATCGCCTTGGCGGGGTTGAGTCCCTTCGGGCAGGTGTTGGTGCAATTCATGATGGTGTGGCAGCGATAGAGCCGGAACGGGTCTTCGAGATTGTCGAGACGCTCGCCCTTGGCTTCGTCGCGGCTGTCCGCCAGCCAGCGATAGGATTGGAGAAGTGCCGCCGGCCCCAGATAGCGCTCCGAATTCCACCAATAGCTGGGACATGCGGTCGAGCAGCTGGCGCACAGAATACACTCATAGAGCCCATCGAGCTTGGCGCGATCCTCGGGGGATTGTCTCCACTCCGCCTCGGGCGTCGCCGATTTCGTTTGCAGATAGGGGGCGATCGACGCGTACTGCGCGTAGAAATTCGTCATGTCGGGCACGAGGTCCTTGACCACGGGCATGTGCGGCAAGGGGTGGATGCTCACCGAGCCCGATATGTCGGATATCGCTTTCGTGCAGGCGAGCGTGTTGCTGCCTGCAATATTCATCGCACAGGAACCGCACACGCCTTCGCGGCAAGAACGGCGGAAAGTCAGAGTCGGATCGATCTCGTTCTTGATCTTGACGAGTGCGTCGAGAACCATAGGCCCACAATTGTCCAGATCGACCCGATAAGTGTCGAGACGCGGGTTTGCGTCATCATCCGGATTGTAACGATAGACCTTGAAGTCCTTCGTCCGTTTGGGTTTCTTGCCATTGGCGGTGACCGGCGCCGGCCATGTCTTGCCCTTTTTGACCTGGCTGTTTTTGGGTAACGTCAGCTGGACCATCGTTCCCTCGATTTTTGCGTTGGAGTCTGCATAGCAAGCGGGTGCGCGGGGGGCAAATCCCGGCTTCGCCACCACCGTGGCTCGCGCCAATCGGTCGCAACCGCCGGTCGGCGTTAAGAGCCGATCTGCTCGAAGGCCCAGGCAAGCTCGACCGGTTGGTCCTTGACCACCCCAGTCAAGACGAGTTGTTCCGTCCGGCGCACGACATCGCCACCCAGATAGATGCTGTCCTCGATCGCGACTTCGCCGCCGGTTGCACCAAACCGCCAGCCCTCGCCGCTGGGCAACTTCAGCAGCACGTCGCCGCCCTGGCTGAGCGAACAGCGGACATCGGGATGAATGTGAAAGCGCGCCGCGAAGACCCGCTTGGCATGTTTGGCGGGCCCCTTCGGCGATAGCGTGTCGCTTCCGGTCAACCGATTGCCATGGGGTGCAAGTGTCAGCCTGCGCGCATGTTCGATACCAAAGGCCCGGACATAGCCATCGTGAGATGCTTCGACGCTCCATCCTTCGGGCGTTTCGTGACGGAACGATTCCACTGCCGTCGGTCCACCCAGAAGACGCGGACCCAGAAGATCGCGTGCGAGGCCCGCATCCAGGATGTGGGCCATGGAGGTATCCGCGACACCGACCGTCGAGTGTGCGGCAGTGGCGCGCAACGCGTCCTCCCATTTGACCTGACCGGCGGATGCAGCACCACAATTGACGACGAGTCGCTGTAGACCCGCGCTGAATTCAAAAGAAAGACAGCCGGCGTGCGCCTCGGTGGCGAATGGCCCCTTGGGCACGAGGCCGCAATCCAGCAGCGCAAGCGACCGCCCCCCGACGATACGCTGATAGCCGGAATGCGGCGCGTGGACGAAGGGCTGGCCACGCACATCGTCGCGCGCCAGGAGGCCCGCGATCATGCGCGGATCGCATTCGCGCCCACCGTTGAACAGCGCCAACCCGCCGTCGCCATGGCGGAAGAAACGCACCATCGGCGCCATGCGGTCATGCGCACTGCGGATCGGCGCAGGCACGGCATGACCGATTGCCGTCAATGCGTCGATTACCATCACAATGTGGCGATAAGCGTGCAGCAGCGCCTCGGGCGAACGGCTCACATGCCCGCCATCCGGCAGAATCTGTCGCGCGATCTGTACCTCGAGGCGCGCCAATCCCGAAGCAAGCCGCTTGGGGCTGTCATCGAGACATGCACCTGACAATGCGTGCGCCGCAGCGGCTTCGAAACGCGGCAAGCCGTCGGGTGCTTCGTCGGCCGTGCGGGCCAGCTGGCGGCTTTGCTCCCGCAGCGAAACGAACATCTTCGATCGCCACAACATGTCCGAATTCGTCAGCACAAATCGACCGTGCGCAAATAGATACACCAGACGCCGCGCGATAAGCTCAGGCAGCCAGGCCGGCTCCGTGTAACGCGTGTAGCGTTTGACCCATTGGGTCATCAGATTGGCGGCCAGGCGACGAGCGGCGTCCCCGCCCGCCGATCCGAGCGGCGGCAACCATGCAAAGCCATGGAGCATTTCCTCCCAGGCGCGAGAGGGCGCGGGTTTGTCGAAGACGGAGCCTTCCGTCACATCGAGCGTCTCTCCGGCAAAGCGAAAGCGTCCGCGCAAAAGCGCGTCGGCATCTTCAAGCCGCCGCGGCAGCGCATCGTAGGGATAGAACAGGACACGATCCGGCATCTTGCCCTTGAGAAAACGCCGGTAGAACCAGGATCTGCGCCAGCCGATGCGGAACGGGCGCAGCGCGTGGCGCAGCAAAGCCACCAGGAACTCCGGCAGGAGCGAAAGGGGCGGCCAATGCCGCTTTGGGCGCGTTTCCGGCACGAATCAGCCGCGCAATCGCGCGATGTTGGCGGCGTAATGGGCCGGCCCGTCCTTGAACACGGCCGTCCCAGCGACCAGCAGATCGGCCCCCGCGGCCACTGCACGTTTCGCTGTGTCCGGCGTGATACCACCGTCCACTTCGAGTGCGATGGCCCTGCCCGTCCTGGCGATGCGCTGTGCGACTGCTTCGATCTTCACGATCTGGGTGTCGATGAACGACTGACCTCCGAAACCTGGATTGACGGTCATGATGAGAACCAGATCGACGAGATCGAGCACATTATCGAGCATCTCGACCGGCGTACCGGGATTGAGCACGACGCCCGGGCGTTTGCCGCAGGCGCGAATCAGTTGAAGGGTGCGGTGGATATGCGGTCCCGCTTCGGGATGGACCGTGATCCCGTCTGCGCCGGCCTCGGCGAAGGCTTCGATATAAGGATCAACCGGGGAAATCATCAAATGGACGTCGAACGCCGTTTTGGCATACGGGCGCAGCGCACGCACCACGGCCGGCCCGATAGTGATGTTGGGCACGAAATGCCCGTCCATGACATCGATATGGATGAGATCGGCGCCCGCTTTTTCCACAGCTTCGATCTCCGCGCCGAGACGTGCGAAATCGGCCGACAGGATCGAAGGGGCGATGCGAACGGGGTGGACCATGAGCGTCCCTTTAGTGCCGGATTCGCGTTACCCCCGCAAGGCGAAGTGCGGCCGTTTCGCTTCTATTAACACCAAAGCGAAAGGCACGAGCCACAGCAGGCGCGACTGGTAACGGTCATGGGGGTTGGAAAGTGCGCCGCAAATGACGGCATTCCCGATCAGCGCCACCAGAACGAAAACCAAAAGGACGGCGTCCCTTCGGCGGCGGCGGACGAGCGCGAGGACGATAGCGATCGCAAGGCCCGCAAGCGCGAACCAGCCCAAGCTTACATGCACGCGGTTGATCGGACGGAAATCAATCTCGCCCTCCTGCTGGCGGGCGCCCAGATAGGCGCGCATCTGGCCGGGAATGAACTGAGCGAGCGGTCGCGACAAAATCCATTCCTGAGGCTCGATCTGGTCCCCCGTCCTGAAAGTCGTGAACTGCCGGGCCGCGTCGGCGAGCGCCGTTTCGGCCTGGAAAACGGGATAACGCTTCAGACTGTCCCAGATGATGCGCGTGGATTCTGCGCTCGTGCCGGTGAAGCGGTCCATCTTGAAGAATGGGCTGTCCCTCCCCCACAGCCATTGATCCGCCGTCCGCGGCAGCACGTCCTTGTAGCCGCACAGGCGGTAGTGCGATTGCGGGCAGGTATCGTCGAGAAGCCGCATGACGATGCCGTCCTGGAGCATGCGGGCGAAGACGAAGGCAGGGCCGGCGCGGCTCACGAACAGCTTGCCGGTCAGGTTGAAATTGCTGGCAACGACGAGGCAAAGGCCAAGCACGCAGCAGAGGAAAGGGCGTAACGCCGCGGCCCGCGGCCAGCCCGTGCCGTGAGCGAGGAACACCGCCCCGCGATAGGCGAGCAGCGCCAGCACGAGTCCGCCGCCCAACAGCACATCGGAGGGATGGGCGCCTATCGCAAGGACTGCGATCGCGATCACGATCGCACGGCGGACCCCGACGAGCGTCTCCTCGTGGAACGCCAGCAGAAAGAGCGAAAGAATCACGAGCGCAGTGAAGCAATCCGGCTCGATCTCGCCGACATACCAAGGGAGCCCGGTGAGGAGGACGAGCCCGGCAGCAATCCCCAGCAGCGGCCACAGGCCGAGTTTCGGCGCGACGGCCCGAGCCGTCTGGACCATTACGAATGCCGTCATCGCGGCCTGCAGCAGCGCAACGAGCCAAAGGCTCGCCCCCGCCCCTGCATAGCGCAGGAACAACGAATAGACCGGCGAGCGTTCGGCCAGGAACACCCGGCCGAGACCCTCCAGGAGATAGGCGCCGGTGTCGTAGAAGATGATCGGGAAACCGTTCCATATCGCCGCGGCCAAAAGCACGGGGCACAGCACCGCACAGGCGACCGCTTCCGCAAGCGGATCGGTCAGGACGAGATCGCCCAAGGCGGGAATGCCATGCAGAGCGCGATCCCTGCCGGACCTCGGCTCGGACGCGGCGACGCCGACATGTTCCTGCATTCGTAGATATTCCATACGCGCGCGGATTATAGCACTCCTCTAGCCGTAGGGCGACCGGCGTGGCGATCCTTATGAAGGCGCCCTTCCTCGATCGGCGGCGTCCATCGGGCTCGAGCCCAAGCCCGCGACAAATGGGCACTGAGCCATGATTGACTTGAAGTGGCTCGCCCCTACACTCCCGCCCGGTTCAGAAACGAAATTCGGTGAATATTCCATGGTGGAACAGGCCAAGAGCGCGCGCCCGCGCCCGCTTTCGCCTCACGTTCAGATCTATCGCTGGCCAGTGACGATGGCAACTTCGATCGTCCACCGCGTCAGCGGTGTGGCGCTCGCAGCAGGCACGCTGCTGGTGGTCTGGTGGCTGATCGCAACCGCCACAGGCACCGATTACTACGACACGTTCTCGGCCGCGGCCCGCTCGCCGCTCGGCATCCTCGTGCTGTTCGGCTTCGTCTGGTCGCTCGCCTATCATCTGTCAAACGGCATAAGGCACCTCGTTTGGGACGCCGGCTTCGGCTTCGACATCAAAACCGCCGGCCGCACCGGTGTCTTCGTTTTTGCGCTGTCGTTCATCATTGCGGTCGCTATCTTCGGTTACGCCTATGCCGTCAAGGGAGTCATGCCATGAGCGTTCGCACCCCGCTGGGGCGTGTCGAGGGATTGGGGGCGGCCCATAGCGGCACCGAGCATTTTGCCCGTCAGCGTGCGACGGCGGTTGCGCTCGTGCCGCTTGCAATCTGGTTTGGGTTCTCGGCCTTTTCGCTGATCGGCAGCGAACGCAGCGATGCCGCGGCCTTCCTCGCCGAGCCGCTCAATGCCGTGCTGATGGCGCTGTTCATCATCGCGGCAACGATGCACATGGCGCTGGGGCTGCAAACCGTCATCGAAGATTATGTCGAGAGTGAAATCGGCAAGATCGCCCTCCTGATGCTGAACAAATTCTTCGCGTGGGCGGTCGGCGCCGCCTCGCTCTTTGCCCTTCTCAAGATCGCGTTGTTGCGACCGATCGCGTGATCGCCGCTACCTACCTTCCTTCGTCGACACCGCTCTAGCATTCGGACATCGCCCATGACCGCCTACCCAATCATCGATCACACATTCGACGTCGTCGTCGTGGGTGCTGGGGGCGCAGGCCTCAGGGCGACGCTTGAAGCAGCGGCCAACGGTCTCAAGACCGCATGCCTCACGAAAGTTTTCCCGACGCGCAGCCACACCGTCGCAGCGCAAGGCGGCATCGCCGCCGCGCTCGGCAATATGGGCGAAGACGATTGGCGTTGGCACATGTACGATACCGTCAAGGGGTCGGACTGGCTGGGCGACCAGGATGCGATCGAATATCTCTGCCGCAACGCGCCCGAAGCGGTCTATGAACTCGAACATTTCGGCGTCCCCTTCAGCCGCACGGAAGAAGGCAAAATCTATCAGCGCGCCTTCGGCGGAATGACCTCGCATTTCGGCAAGGGCATCGCACAGCGCACCTGCGCCGCCGCCGACCGCACCGGCCACGCCATGCTGCACACCCTTTACGGCCAGTGCGTGAAGCACGAAGTGAATTTCTTCATCGAGTATTTCGCACTCGATCTCATCATGGACAATGGCTCCGTACGTGGCGTGATGGCGTGGAATCTCGACGATGGCACGATCCACCGTTTCCGCGCCCACAAGGTGATTCTCGCCACCGGCGGATATGGCCGCATCTATGCCACCTGCACCGGCGCACACACCCAAACGGGCGACGGTAATGGCATGGTGTTGCGGGCCGGACTCCCGCTGCAGGATATGGAATTCATTCAATTTCATCCGACAGGCGTCTACGGCGCGGGCGTTTTGATCACCGAAGGCGTGCGTGGCGAAGGCGGCTATCTCACCAATTCCCAGGGCGAACGCTTCATGGAGCGCTACGCACCCAACGCGAAAGACCTTGCCTCGCGCGATGTCGTTTCGCGGGCCATGACGATCGAGATTCGCGAAGGTCGTGGCGTGGGCCGCGAGAGGGATCACATTCACCTCCATCTCTCGCATCTCGATCCCAAGATCATTCACGAGAGGCTTCCCGGCATCACCGAATCCGCGCGCATCTTCGCCGGTGTCGACGTGACCAAGGAACCGATCCCGGTGCTGCCTACGGTGCATTACAATATGGGCGGCGTGCCGACCAATTATATGGGCGAAGCGTTTACGTTGAAGGACGGCAACCCGGACACGATCGTTCCGGGACTGATGGCGGTTGGCGAAGCGGCCTGCGTGTCGGTGCACGGTGCCAATCGCCTGGGCTCGAATTCGCTGATCGATCTCGTCGTGTTCGGCCGTGCGGCGGGCCTCCAATGCGCCAAGTCGATCACGCCCGGCGAACGCCATCCCGAACTGCCCAAGGGCGCCGGCGACAACGCCATCGCCCGCCTCGATCGTTTCCGCAATGCCAAGGGCGGTACACCGACTTCGAAAATACGCCTTGCGATGCAGAAGGCGATGCAGGATGACGCAGCCGTCTTCCGCACCGGCGAGACGCTCGCGAAGGGCAAGAAGCGAATCGCGGATATCTACAAGGGCATCGGCGACATCGCCGTTGCGGACCGCTCACTGATCTGGAACAGCGATCTCGTCGAGACACTCGAATTCGAGAATTTGATCCAACAAGCGGTCGTGGCCATCGAAGGCGCTCTCACCCGCACCGAAAGCCGCGGCGCCCATGCGCGCGAAGATTATCCCAATCGCGACGATCAGAACTGGATGAAGCACACGCTTGCCTGGCTCGATCCCAAGACGGGTGCACCCCATCTCGATTATCGTCCGGTGCACACCTACACGCTGACCAATGACGTGGAATATATCCCGCCCAAGGCGAGGACATACTGAGCTTTTCGGCGGCAACGAGCCTCCACTTCGTGCAGTGCAATTTCGCGCGCCGCCTGCGGTCCAAATTCCTGTGACGCTTCCGCTGAAGATCGGCTTGTTCTCCAACGTAAAACCTTCGGAGAGGGGCGGCTGAAGCCTCTCCCTCTCCGAAGGTTCGTTTGACGCGGACGATGTTTATTCGCCGCGTTCCCAGCGGCTTTCGAGACGACCGTCCTTGCCGCGCCACCAGCGCAGGACGAGCAAAGGCCGGTTGGAACATTCGCACGTATCGAACGCGGACGAACGGTCGCCGAAGACCAGCTTGGCGGGGTAAGCGATGACATCGCGAAGGATACGGAAATCGAACAGGGCGGACATTGGCGCCTCCTCTTGGTCAAGCATTGCGCTAGGCCCGGGAGGTTTGACCGCCGTCGGATTCAGTGCCTTGCGGGCTTCATCCTCAGGATGGTCGCGCGTGCGTCCCGGGCCGGAAAACCGACCGCCGGCGGGCGCGAAGACGGGGATCGTCCACGGTCGCTGTCGACGGCCTTCGTACTGGGTCGCGGACTCATGTGATCCCTTGGTTTGGTGGATACAGCCTCAGTGAATGCATTGCGCATCCGCCGAAGCAGGACCGCGTGGCGCCAAACACTCAGCGCTCGCCATTCCTGATGCGGCGATATAGACCACTTCGGCCGCTGCGCAAGAGTTAATGTCATATTTTATTCAAAAACATATGGCAGCGCTATGCGCAGAAGCATCGCGGTTCCTCACGCGTCCTTCCATTGCGGCGGTCTTTTCTCGACGAACGCAAGCGGACCTTCGACAAAATCCGCGCTTTTGAACATAGCGGCAATTGCGGGATAGTCCGCTTGATTCTCCAGCGCATCGGCGACAGATGCTTCGGCAAGGCCGCGATAGACAGCCTCCTTCGAAGCCCGCACCGACATCGGCGAGAGTGCAAGAATCAGTTCGGCCCAACGCTTGGCAGCACTCATTAACGCCGCCGGCTCCACGACCTCGTTGACGAAGCCGAGGTTCTCGCCCTCTCGCGCGCCCACGTGGCGGCCAGTGAGAATCATGCCGAGCGCCCGCTTGGTGCCGATCTCGCGCGGCAGGCGATGAAGAGCACCCGCAAGAGCAGCAAAGCCGACATGCGGCTCCGGCAGCGCGAAAACCGCCCTCTCGGCGGCCACGATGATGTCGCAAGCCAGCGCGATTCCGAAGCCGCCGCCCATGGCAAACCCGTTGACGGCTGCGATCAGGGGCTTGTTGAGATCGAAACGCGAGGTGAGACCGGCAAAGCCGGTGGGCGGCGCCGACATCTTGCCACCCGACGCATGGTATTTGAGGTCGTTGCCGGCACAGAAAGCGCGATCTCCGGCTCCCGTCACGATACCCACCCATTGGCCGGGATCGGCGGCAAAATCGTCGAAGACTTGCGCGAGCTCGTAATGCGCCGGTGGATGCAGCGCGTTCATGACCTCAGGCCGGTTGAGCGTGATGATGGTAAGCCGTCCTTCGCGCTCGACCCGGCAAAACCCGTAATCACTCATTAACCCCAAAACCCTCGCTTTTTTGCGTTCCCCGCCGGATTGGGCCACAAGTGTCCAGCCGCAGCAAGGCTCGGGTAACCATTTAATTCTAAGTTGACAATAGGCGCAGTCTCGGAATCGAAGCCACATGTCAGCCTCCTGGATTGTCAATGTCGGCGGCCGCGCTTACGGCCCATACAGCGACGCCCAGATGGCGGCCTTCGTGGCGGAGGGGCGGCTGGTACCGCAATCGCTGATCGCTCGCGCTGGCGAGAACGCGTTTCGTAGCGCCAGCCAGGAGCCGGCGCTGGCGATGCTGTTTGCCGCTGCGCCGGCATCGCCGACTCCGGAGGTGCAAACGCCGCGCTCCGACCCCGGCCAGATTTTCGGCCGCAACAAGGATGAAACCCAAAAGAACGGCGAACGCGCGCACGTCGTCATCATCGCCGACATGAAATCGGGCTCGATCAGCGGTCTCGAGGAAGAAATCTACAAGCTCGGCCAGGCCTATCCGCTTTTCCCGCAGGTGTGGCTCCTGCGCACGGAGCAGTCCGTCAACACCGTGCGCAACCAGCTCGTGCAACAATTGGGCAAGCTCGACGTTCTGTTCGTCGTCGACGCGACCAATAACAAGGCGGCGTGGTTCAATTTCGGCCCCGAGGCCGACGCCCGCATCCGTCGCATCTGGATGCGCGGGCCGGACCCCCAGTCCACGCTGCGCGCGGCGGGGTAACAGTCAGCCGGTAGTCTTCAGCGTTTCGCGAAAGCGCCGATAATTCTGCACATAGCCGGCAGACGACATTTTCAACCCTGCGAGTTGGGGCTCGGTCAGCTGGCGGACGACGCGGCCGGGCGTCCCCATTACCAGCGAATTGTCGGGGATTTCCTTGTCTTCCGTGATCAGCGCGCCGGCACCGATCAGGCAGTTTCGCCCGATCTTGCAGCGATTAAGCAAAATTGCTCCCATGCCGACGAGCGAATTGTCGCCCACCATGGCCGAATGCAAGATCACCTTGTGGCCGACCGTGACATTGGCGCCGATGATGGTCGGCTGGCCGGGATCGGTATGGATCAGCGCGTGATCTTGTATGTTGGAGCCCTCGCCGACTTCGATCCAGTCATTGTCGCCGCGTAGCACCGCGCCGAACCAGATGCTGGTGTCCTTCAAAAGCCGAACCCGGCCGATCAGAACCGCATCGGGTGCCACCCAATAGTCGCCGCTCGCTGGGAACTCGGGCGTTGCATCGCCGAGCGCGTAGATCGTCATGAGCAATCCTCGATTGTCGAAATCCGGTTGCCATCATGCCAGCGGATACGAGCCGAGGCGAGCCGACTGCATTCCCCTCACAGGCAATTCCCGGGGATCGTTGCGGAGACCATACAGCCGCTCGAAAGATAAATACGAGTGGGCTGCATCGGAACCTCTTCCCTCCTCGAACGCACAGGAAGCCGGCTTTCCCGGTCGCGACACTCGATTTGCGGTGGGAGAAACCTGTCCGGTTTGGCGCGTCGAGATGTTCGTCGTGCTCGCCGCCGTCTGGTTGCATGTGAAGGCGACCGGTTAAGGAACAGCATTCAACAAAGATTCATGCGGCGTCCGCACGCCGGCAGCGACGAAGCGGCAAAAAGACGTTAGGCTTTCTGTGCTGATTGAGTCGCGGCCGGGGAAAACTGGTGCACCATCGCATTGGAGGGATTGTTGGAGAGACCGCCGCAATACGCGGCCTTCCGCTTTCGCCTCATCCCACGCAACGCTCGATCTGTTGTCCTCCCAAGATGCATCCTGTCGTCGACCAAGGAGTTTCCATGGCGAAGCGTTCCACGCGTCGTAAAGTTCGCGACCTCCACGACCACGAACCGGCAACCGTTCATCCCCTTTTTCCACGTGCCTCGGATTACGATCCGCGGGACACGGATTCCCGCGACCGCAAATACGTCAAAAATATTCGGGCCATGAGTACGATCCAGCAGCGTCTGCTGGATGCTATCGACGAGTGCTCGGTTGTGGCGGCGGTAGGGCCCGCCGGAACAGGCAAAACCTATCTCGCCATTGCCAAGGCTGTCGAAGCGCTCGAGCAGAATCGCGTGGGACGGATCGTGCTGTCGCGCCCCGCCGTCGAGGCCGGCGAGAGTCTTGGATTTCTGCCGGGCGATATGCAGGACAAGCTCGCGCCCTATCTGCGCCCGCTCTATGACGCACTGACAGAACGGCTGGGCACCAAACGCCTCAAGGCACTTCTCGCCGACGGCGCGATCGAAGTGGCGCCCGTGGCCTATATGCGCGGACGGACGCTCAACGATTGCTTCGTGGTGATCGATGAAGCGCAGAACTGCACCTATGGACAGCTCAAAATGCTGCTGACGCGGCTGGGCTGGCGCTCGACGATGGTCCTGACCGGAGATCCAGATCAAACGGATCTGCTGAGCGGGTTGTCGGGATTCGGCGATATCGCGCAGCGCCTCGAACAGGTGTCCGACATCGCAGTCGTCCGGTTGGGCGACGCCGACATCGTTCGTCATCCGCTGGTGGCCAGCATGCTGACGGTGCTTTAGCGCCGCCAGAGCGCCAACGCGAGTTCGACGACGAGCAGGCCGATGGCCAAGCTCCAATAGAAAGCGACCGCGGCGGCGATCCCGAAGGCGGCGTTGGAACATGCCTTCTTGCGCCGGGAGCGGGCTGCGTTGTCGAAAAGGACGCTGGGGCCGGCCACGACCATCACGGCGAGATAAACTGCCTTGCCGGTCAAGGCTTGGTGCTTGCTTGCGAGAAGGCGGTAGACATTGGCAACAATCCCAGACGTGGTGAGCCCGGCAGTCGTAACGAACAAAGCCACCATCCCGTCGTGCATAAACGCCCCCGTGAAATCACACAGAGCGGCCAATGCAGCGTGCATGCCCGCCGATGGCGCCGAGAATGTGCCATTCTGGAGCGACAAGCCGACTGATAAGAAGCGATCGACGCGATGAGGTGTTGGTGAGGTGTCCGGGACACGATCTTAATGATTTTCGCATAGATTTGAGGTCTCACGTCGGGACAAGCCAAAGGCCATGCTAGATAGGGGAGGAGGAGCAACCATTGTCCCTGTCGACCCAGATGAGCCGCGGCAACGAACTTAACGACACAATCCGGCAACGATCGGGATGGTTGATCCCGATCGGTGTGTTTGCGTTGACGACTGTGCTGTCGGCCATGGTACTTTTGTTTTATCTGGCGCCGACGCCCACATCCTTCATCGAGGAGCATCCGGCGCCGACATCGCGTACAGATGTGGTCGCGCTGTCCGTCGGCAGCATGAGGCTGAGGATTCCGGCCAATTACATCCTCTATAAAAGCGCCCGCCAGGGCGGTCCGCGAAAAGACGTAGCACTCATCACCAGTTTTCCCGATTATCGCGGCTACAGCGACTGGCAAAGCCAGTTGCTCGCAAGCAACGCCGCCGACTCGCCGGTCATCTACATGCTGATCCGCGAAGATCCTCTTAATCTCACCGAAGCGGAACGGCTGCAACGCATCTATCTCAACTTCGTCACCGATCCTGCCGGCAAGCCCGGCCCGTTCGGTTTGACGCAATACACATTCCGCGATGATTCTGGCTATCGGGGCGAAGACCTCTTTGTCGGCGAAACGCCGGGCGCCCCCGTGGTGTTACGCTGTGTCCGCTTCAGCCAGCAAGTGCCAAGTCCGAGCTGCCTGCGCGAAATACAGCTCAAGCATGGCGTGGTGCTCAGCTACCGGTTCAAGCGCGCCCATCTCGCCGACTGGCTAGCGATCGCCGGCGGGATCGATGCGCTGATCCATTCGTTCCGGGCGCACGCAAAATAGCCTATTTCAGCCGGTAACGATCCTCGATGCTGCGGCGGCGAGGCACAAGCGCATCGATTACGCCCGTCAGGGCCGGCAGGAAGACCAGCACGGCCACGGCGGAATAAGTGAGTGCCAGCGCCAATCCTATGCGCTCGTTTTCCACTTCGCGATACCAAGGCACCAGGAGAACGAGCCCGCTGATTGCCATGACAACCGCTATCGGGCCTTTCCGCGCGATTGCCCGTGCCGACGCCGTCGCAATGTCATCGCCATCGCGCACGGCTCGTGCCGCATTGGCCGCCGACACCGCAAGCGGCGCGAACAGCAGCGCCAACAAATCCAGCGCGCCCAGGAACAACCGCGTGTCGAGAACCGCCCCGGCGCGCGCGATGCCCCAGCAGCCGAGCAGTAGGCCACCAGCGGCAATGGCGGCAAGCGCCAGCGCGCGGCTCCACGCCTGCGCGGCCATGGTGGCGGCGGCAATCAGAACGCACAACCCGACCGCCGCGGCACCTGCATGTGTCAGTTTTGTGATCGCCGTCAACCGCATGTTTGCACTACCAATGACAGCCAAAGCAAGGAACACGGCAAGAATGCCTGTCGCGCTCCAGCTCCACCGTGGTTGCACGATATTGGCGATCAAATCGAGCCTCCGGTCCCATTGCTCACGAATGCGATTGGTTTCCGCGACGAAGTCTTCGCCGTAGGACCAGAGCGAAATTGCAAGCGGAACCGCCAACAGCACACAGAGAATCGATGCGGCATTGGCCCAGACAACCAGGAGTACCGATGGCCGGCCGGCCGGGCTCCCAACAAAAGCGAGGATCGCCGGGCCGATCATTCCCATCACAAGGATGGCTCCGATCGCAGGCGATTGCGAACGCCAGTCCGCGCGAACAGCCGCACTAACGCTCTCGCCTTCGACGATCTCGGCAACATAACCATCGGCGAGCGACAGCGACGTGGAAAAGCCCAGAAGGTACGCGAAAATGGCTGGCAGCAACGCGCGCGACGGCATCGCCTGCTGCGCGGAGATCAGGAGCGCCAGCGCGACGGCAGGGATGGGCGCCAATGCCACGCTGAGAGCCAGGCCAGGATGCTTGAACTGCACAAACCCGATCGCCAGCGCAAGCGCGATCATGGCGCCAAACTTGACCGTAACGCCTGTTCCCAGGCCTGTGCCCATCAGCGGTCCCACGATGAACCCGCCAAGCGCCACCAATCCCAGCACGAGGACGACGGAGATACGAGCGGCGCGGAACAGGGTTGCCGCCGCGTCAGGATGTTGCGGAGTTTTGTCGGGGCCTGCGTCCATTCCGCCTAGCCGGCGCGTGACGGCGGCGCCTCCGGAAGGTCCATCTCGAGAATCGCCATCTGGAAGGCGTAGGTAGTCTCACCGTCCTCTTCGTCCTTGAAGATCACGCCGATGAATTCGCCGCCCACGTGAACTTCGACGGAATCTGCCTGTTTGGGCCGTTCCAGCAGAGTAATGGTGTCGAGGCGGAAGAGGCTGCGCAGATATTTTTCGATGCGCCAGATTTCGCTGCGGGTCAAGGATATGTCTCCGTTATGCGATTGGTATGGTGAAATTGAAGTTCTTTGCCGGCATCCACGTCGAGGAACTTCGGATCCAAAACCACGCCGGAATCACCAAATTGCCGGTGCGGCCTAGAATCCGAAATTCGCTTGCGCCTTCGCTCCGAGATGCGGCGAATTTCGGTTTCGCCACGCCGGTTTGACCTCGCACGCTGGGCACGCCCGGTCAAGATGGCTACAAGCGCCCTCTGACTCAAGATGCGATCCGCGCAATCTCCCCTTGAATGCTCTAGAATTTGCCCATGTCAGCCTCTTCCCTCCCCCAAGGCTATTACGCGGCAAGCGCCGAGCCGCGTCCGCCCAAGCCTGCCGTCAATCACGCGATCCGCGCTGATGTCTGTGTCATCGGCGCCGGCTTCACCGGTCTTACCGCCGCGCTTCACTTGGCCGAAAAGGGCGCTGTCGTGTCGCTGGTCGAGGCCGAGACGGTTGGATTTGCCGCCTCGGGCCGCAATGGCGGCCAGATTCATACGGGACTGCGCAAAGACCAGGCCGAACTGGAGCGCTGGCTGGGGCCCCTTCATGCCCGCGACCTGTGGACACTGGCAGAGGACGCCAAGCGGCTCATTCGCGATCTTGTCGCCCGTCATGCCATTGCCTGTGATCTCAAGCCCGGCCTCGTCATTGCCGCGCATAACGCACGCGCCGCGCGCGCCCTTGCCGGCGATACGGCGCACCTGGCCAAAGTTTATGGTTATTATGCCGCCCGGATGATCGGCGCCGATGAAACGCGCGAGGCGCTGGGCACGCCGACCTACACGGCGGCACGCTTCGATTCCGGCGGCGGCCATCTCCATCCCCTGCGGTTTGCGCGCGGCCTGGCCGGTGCAGCGGAAAAAGCCGGGGTCGCGATCTGGGAGAATTCGCCCGCCCTGACGATCGAGCCCACTGTTGCAAATCTTGTCGTGCGCACGCCTGAAGGAACAATAACGGCTGACCATGTCCTTCTTGCTACCGACGCGTTCAGCGGCCATCTGGCGCCCGAACTCGCGCCTTTCATCGGCCATGTCGAGAGCTTCGTCACAGCCACAGCGCCGTTGCCACCTGCGCTCGCCGCGGCCATCCTGCCCTGCGATGCGGCGGTCGCCGATACGCGCCATGTGCTCGACTATTACCGCAAGAGCGCCGATCGCCGGCTCATCTTCGCGGGACGGGAAAGCTATTTTCGGCCGCCCGCCGATATCGCGGCGCTGGTTCGGCCGCGTATGCTCCATGTCTACCCCGCGCTCGCCTCCGTCCCCACCGACTATGCGTGGCGCGGCACGGTCGGCATCACCCGCACTCGCATGCCGCATTTCGGACGGCTCGGCGAGCGCGTTCTGTTTGCGCATGGCTATTCGGGCCAAGGCGTGGCGCTCGCATGCCTGGGCGGCCAGTTGATGGCGGACGCTGTTCTCGGCAAGCCCCAGCGCTTCGATACCTTCGCCCGCGTACCGGCGGCGCGCTTCCCGGGCGGCGCGTTCCTGCGCAAACCAATGATCGCGGCCGCACTCCTCGCGTTTAAAGTAATCGATGCATTATAAATTCATGAAACCGACTTGGCCATTTGTCCGTTTCCGCATCGAGATGGTGGAACAAAGGATAACGCAATGATCAGCTATTATACACTTGCGATCGGCATCATTGCCTTGCTTCTGGTCGTGTCGGGCTTTCTGTCCGGCTCGGAGACGGCTCTGACCGCAGTCTCACGCGGGCTCATGCACCAGCTGGAAAAGGAAGGCTCGCGGGCCGCGCGCGACGTCAATGCACTGTTGGCCGATCGCGAGGGAATGATCGGCGCCATCCTGCTCGGCAACACATTCATCAACATTCTCGTTTCGTCGCTGGCGACGATGCTATTCCAATCGACGTTCGGCGCCCGAACGGTGGTCATCACGACCATTGCGATGACGGTCCTTATCCTCGTCTTCGCCGAAGTCCTGCCCAAGACGTTGGCAATCGTGCGGACGGATCGCTTTGCGCTCGCTGTCGCCTATTCGCTGCGCATCATCGTCAGCGTGCTCGCGCCGGTTGTCCGCGCGGTACAGTTCTTCGTCTGGCGCGTGCTCGCCCTCTTTGGCGTGCGCCAGACGACAGAACCCGAAGCGATTCTGCCGCCACACGAGGACATCAGGGGAACCGTCGAACTCCACCACATCGAAGGCACGGTGGAACGCGAACATCGCGACATGATCGGCGGCATTCTCGATCTGGGAGAACGCAAAGTGGGCGACGCAATGACCCACCGCAAGAACATGGCGATGATCGAAGCCGATAGGCCCGTGGGCGAATTGCTCGACGCAATCATTGCGGCCGATCACACGCGCGTACCCGTCTGGCGCGAAACGCCCGATAACATCATCGGCGTCCTCAATACGAAAGACATTGTCCGCGAGTTGGTGCGCCGGCGTGGCACACTCAAGGATTTCGACATCCAGCCACTCCTTGCGGAGCCCTGGTATGTGCCGGACACGATGACGCTCGAAGAGCAGCTGAACGCGTTCCGCGAACGGCGCTCGCATTTCGCCCTCGTCGTCGACGAATATGGCGCTCTGCAAGGTCTGATTACGCTGGGGGACATACTCGAGGAGATTTTCGGCGACGTTCCCGACGAATATGCAGCCGCCGAATCCTCAGGTATCCGGCCGCAGCCCGATGGCTCCTATGTGATCGACGGCTCGCTGCCGATCCGCGATCTCAACCGCGCCCTCGACTGGAACCTGCCCGACGAGGAAGCAACGACCATTGCCGGACTTGTGATCCATGAAGCCCGCACGATCCCCGATGTCGGCCAGCGTTTTGCTTTTCATGGGCATACGTTCGAAGTTCTCCGCCGCCACCGCAATCAGATCACGGCACTGCGCGTGACACCGCCTGCCACGACCGGAACCGCGGGCGCGGCGCATTAGCCGCGCAATGCTTCCTGCGGCGTGAGTGTCGTCAGTGCCAGCGCGTGAACGCCGGCCGCCAATTCCTTGCCCAAGAGCGCATAGACCTGGCGGTGACGCGCAACGCGGGGCAGCCCGTCGAACGCCGACGAGACGACCAGCACCCGAAAATGCGTTTCGCCGCCGGGCTCCGCGCCCGCATGTCCGGCATGACGCGCGCTCTCGTCCTCGATCTGAAGCTCGGCCGGGGCGAGTGCCACCGTCAATTTTTCGCGAATCGTATCTGCGACTGTCATAGGATTTCTCCGAACCTTTCTGAGGCATAGCTCCGCACGATCGTCAAGCACATCGTTTTCTTGTTTTTTCACCGTTCGAACCCATAATTCCAAAATGACCGGCGCGCACTACAAACCGAGGTTCGGAAAGGACATCCGCATCAAGCCGGATGTAATCCCGCACCCGGCCAATCTGCGCCGCTGCGCACGCCCCGATTGCGCCAATGAGGGCACCCATCGCGTACCCAAAAGCCGGAACCAGCTGAACGAACATTTATGGTTCTGCCTCGAACATGCGCGCGCGCATAACGAATCCTGGGATTTTTTCGCGGGTATGAACGAGGCGGAAATCGAATCCTTCCGCACCGAGGCTCTGACCGGCCATCGTCCCACCTGGCCGCTCGGCAAACGGTCCGCGCGACCACGCCCGGGGCCGGAAGCCTACCATTTCGCGGACCAGTATACCGTATTCGACGACGTGGCCGAAAAGGAGCGACCGAGACCGCCGGAGCGCCATCTCACCCGCCCGCAATTGCAAGCCCTCGACGTGCTCAATCTTGAAGTTTCCGCCAGCTTGCACCAGATAAAAGCACGGTATAAGGAGCTGGTGAAGCGGTTTCATCCTGATGCCAATGGTGGCGATCGGGGCGCCGAAGAGCGTCTGAAGCAGGTTATCAAGGCCTACGGCGTGTTGCGAGCTGCCGGCCTTACCTAGTAGGGCGGTTCCGACAACGCCACGCCCCTCACATGGTCAAGGGCGTTCCGCCCGCACCTTAAAGCCCGGACAAACTTTCCATGGACACTGTGCCTCAAGGCCTCGATCCTGCTTCCATGCCCGACACGATTGTGGACGCACATACCACCTTCGGGATCGAGACGACGTTGAAAATACCCGCCTTTTCGAAGGCGAACGAGTATGTTCCGCTGCGCGACGACGCCTACCGGTTCGATCGCGACACGACGCTCGCCATTCTCGCGGGCTTTGCCTTCAACCGCCGGGTGATGGTGCAGGGCTATCACGGCACCGGCAAGTCGACACATATCGAGCAGGTGGCGGCGCGCCTCAACTGGCCCTGCATCCGCATCAATCTCGATAGCCATATCAGCCGCATCGACCTGATCGGCAAGGACGCGATCGTGCTGCGCGATGGCCAGCAGGTCACCGAGTTTCGCGAAGGCCTGCTCCCCTGGGCCCTGCAGCATCCCGTGGCGCTCGTCTTCGACGAATACGATGCCGGCCGGCCCGACGTGATGTTCGTGATTCAGCGCGTGCTCGAAGTACAGGGCAAGCTGACCTTGCTCGATCAGAACCGCGTAATCCATCCTCATCCCGCGTTCCGCCTGTTCGCGACGACGAACACGATCGGGCTCGGCGATACGACGGGGCTCTATCACGGCACGCAGCAGATCAATCAGGGACAGATGGACCGCTGGAACATCGTCACGACGCTCAATTACCTGCCGCATGACGCAGAAGCCGAGATCGTGCTGGCCAAGGTGCCGAAATATGCGACGCCGGAGGGGAAGAAGAAGATCGCTGCGATGGTGCGCGTCGCCGATATGACGCGCAATGCGTTCGTTGCCGGCGACCTGTCCACAGTCATGAGCCCGCGCACCGTGATCACCTGGGCGGAAAACGCCGAGATATTCAATGATATCGGCTTCGCGTTCCGGCTGACTTTCCTCAACAAATGCGACGAACTGGAGCGCGCCAGCGTTGCGGAGTTTTACCAGCGCTGCTTCGGCGAGGAATTGCCGGAAAGCGCGGCGCGGGTTCTCGTCGCGTGAAAGCGGAAAATCCCGCCGAGAACTTCAAGCGCGCTGTAGCTTCTGCCGTCCGTTCTCTCGCCGGCGAACCCGAACTGGAAGTCAATTTCAGCGCCGAACCTCCGGCGCTCAAGGGCCTGAAAGCGCGATTGCCATTGCCTTCGCGCAATCTTTCGCCGTCGGAAGTGGCGATCGTGCGCGGCCAGGGCGATGCCTATGCGCTGCGCCGCGCCTATCACGACGATGCGGTTCACGAGCAGTTTCGACCGCAATCCGCCGATGCAGCGGCGGTTTTCGAAGCCGCCGAACAGGCCCGTGTCGAAGCGATCGGCGCACTGGCCATGAAAGGCGTGGCGAACAATCTCACCGCGCAGCTGGAAGCGCGCTGTTCGGCGCGCGGGCTCGCCAAGGCGCAGGACCGCTCGGAAGTGCCCATCGCCGACGCCGTAGGCCTTATTGTCCGCGAAAGGCTGACGGGAGAGGCTCCGCCCGAATGTGCGCGCCACGCTGTCGATCTGTGGCGGCCGTGGATCGAAGAGCGGGCCGGCAAGGACCTCATCAAGCTTGACGGCTCCGTGCGCGACCAGAAGACATTCGCCAAACTGACCCGTACGATCCTCAAGGATCTCGAATTGAGCGAAGACTTCGCCAACG
>JBAVOL010000092.1:0-3050 GCA_049692035.1 Rhizomicrobium sp. | reverse complement strand
ATCCTGCATAGAGCCGTATGTTCCATTGATCAGCCATTCCCGGTACGCGCACGCATAAATTGTATGCCGGCACGAACTCCAGGGGCAAGTTCGAGGATTGCTGCGAATCTCCTTATCAACAGACTGTTTTGCGCCTTTTGTGCGCGGCGGTGACAAAGTCTTCCACGGGAGCGGCTTCGATTTGCGGCCGCGGCGGAGTAAAATCCAGCCAGTGGTAAGGCGTTCCTTTGTCCTCTGGACGAAGGGAAGCCGAAGGGATGTTTGTCGTGGAGGTTTATGCGGCGGTTCGGCAATTTGTTTTCAATGATGGCAAGAGCCGACGGGAAGCGGCTCGCGTTTTTGGGTTGAGCCGAGAGACGGTTTCGAAGATGTGCCGGTTTTCGATGCCGCCGGGATATGTGCGGCAACGACCGGCGGAGAAGCCGAAGCTGGGGCCGCTAATTCCGATGATTGAGGCGATCCTGGAGGCTGACCGTACGGCTCCGGTGAAGCAGCGTCATACAGCCAAGCGGATTTTCGAGCGCCTGCGCGACGAGCATGGCTTCGCGGGCGGATACACCGTCGTCAAGGATCATGTGCGGATCGAGCGGGCGCGCGGTCGAGAGACCTTCGTGCCGCTGGCGCATCCACCCGGCCATGCGCAGGTGGATTTTGGCGAAGCGGTGGGCGTGATTGGCGGGGTACGCCAGAAGATTCATTTCTTCTGCATGGACCTGCCGCAATCGGACGCCTGCTTCGTGAAGGCCTATCCCGCGGAAACGACGGAGGCCTTCCTCGACGGGCACGTGTCGGCATTCGAGTTCTTCGGTGGCGTGCCGTTGTCGATCCTCTACGACAATCTCAAGATCGCGGTTGCGAAGATTTGCGGCGATGGCAAGCGTGAGCGCACGCGAGCGTTCACCGAGCTGGTCAGCCACTACCTGTTCAAGGATCGGTTCGGACGACCTGGCAAGGGCAATGACAAGGGAAAGGTCGAAGGGCTCGTGAAGCATGCACGGGCGAACTTCATGACGCCGATTCCGATCGCCCCGAGCTATGAAGCGTTCAACGCGACGCTGCGCGAACGCTGCCTGGCCCGCCAGTCGGAACGGGCTGGACGGCGCGCCGAGACGATCGGCGAGCGCCTGGCGGCCGACACGGCGATTATCCGAGCCCTTCCTGCGACACCATTGGAGCCGTGCGAGAAGCGGGCGGCCCGGGTGTCGTCGACGGCGTTGGTACGCTATCGCGGCAATGATTATTCGACGCCGACCGCCTACGGGTTCCAGGACGTCCTGGTGAAGGGGTTTGTCGAGGAGGTCGTGATCTTGTGTCGCGGGGAGGAGATTGCCCGGCATGGGCGGTCCTACGGCCATGGCGTCTTCGTGTACGACCCGCTGCATTATCTGGCGCTGATCGAGACGAAGCCGAATGCGCTCGACCAGGCGGCGGCGTTGCAGGGCTGGGATCTGCCGGAAGGGTTTCAGCATCTTCGCCATCTTCTGGAAGCCCGCATGGGCAATCGAGGAAAGCGCGAGTTCATTCAGGTTCTGCGTTTGATGGAGGCGGCCCCGAAAGAGGTCGTGGCCAACGCGGTGAGCGACGCGATCCTGCTTGGCGCAATCGGCTTTGATGCGGTCAAGCAGATCGTCCTGGCTCGCATAGAGAAGCGACCGGCGCGTCTTGATCTGGCCGCCTATCCGTATCTGCCGCAAACGAGCGTCAGGACGACGTCGGCCGCTGATTACGCCGTGCTTGTGTCCGGGAGCCTCGCATGAGCGCCGCAAGGAAGGCGGACAAGCCTGTCGCCGCGGATACGATGCCATCGGGCACGACGAGCGGAACGCCACAGATCCTGCTCGCGCATCACCTGAAGCAACTCAGGCTGCCGACGATTTTGCGCGAGTATGACAAGGTGGCCAGGGAGGCGGCACGCGAGGGGCTCGATCACACGGCCTATCTATTGCGATTGGTCGAACTGGAGCTCATCGATCGTGAGCGGCGCGTCGTCGAACGGCGCATCCGTCAGGCGCGCTTTCCGGCGGTGAAGAGCCTCGATACGTTCGACTTCGCGGCGATCCCCAGCCTCAACAAGATGCTGGTTCTCGAACTCGCTCGCTGCGAATACATCCTGCGGCGCGACAACATCATCGCGCTCGGCAACTCCGGCACGGGCAAGACGCACATTGGGCTTAGCCTCGGATTGGCCGCCTGTCAGAAGGGCTTCTCAGTCGCCTTCACGACGGCGGCGGGTCTGGTGCATCAGCTCATGGAAGCCAGCGACGAGAGGCGGCTTCTGAAGCTGCAGCGCGACCTGGCCGCGGTAAAGCTCCTGATCATCGACGAACTTGGCTATGTGCCGCTCTCGACGACGGGCGCCGAGCTCCTATTCGAGGTCTTCAGCCAGCGTTACGAACGTGGCTCGACCATCGTCACATCGAACCTTCCATTCGAGGAATGGACATCGGTGTTTGGCGCGGAGCGGCTAACCGGCGCGCTCCTCGACCGGTTGACCCACCACGTCCACATTCTGTCGATGAATGGTGAGAGCTATCGACTGACGCAATCCGCGCGCCGCCGGAAGCTCGCCGCCACGGACGCGGACGATCTGTCCGCCATCGAGGCCGCCGTCGAGGTCGTTGATCCAGACACGGGCGAAATTACCACCCGATAGCCTCAGGACAATTCTCGACGCCGACATGCAAAGGGGCCCGATCGGGCCCCTTTGCATGTCCCCGCATCCTCGCGCCACTGGCCTGCTTTTACTCCGCCACGCTGGCCGGTTTTTGCTCCGCCGTTGACACCACCACCAGATTTTGAGTCAGGAATAGTCTGTTATAAGTACTTGTTTCTACACGATGTTTTAAGATTATTTATGTGTATGTGTAAGAGGATGTGTAAGTTTTTGCCTTTTTCACATGCCTTTCAGCGCCCCTAGGAAGGCTGCCGAGCGGCTTTGCAAATTCCGCTTTCTACCCTAGTGGACGCCTCGATTCCGCAAATCTGGGCGCATCTTGCGGCAAGCACGTAAACACACTTCTAATCGCGTGTTGGCTGCTCGATCCATACTG
>JBAVOL010000091.1:0-12871 GCA_049692035.1 Rhizomicrobium sp. | reverse complement strand
CGCCGCCGGCTACAACTTCAGCCTCCTGCTCAAATGGCTCAGGCTTTTGTTGTTCGCAATCCTCGCCGTCTTCAATGACCCGCTCATCACTCAATCGCTGTAAAAACCGCAAAGTTCACGGGCGACTAGCCCGGGGGCGGAGGCGGCGGTGGATAGCCCGGCGGCGGAGGCGGCGGCGGATAGGGATAACCCGGCGCCCACTGGACAACATCGCCATGCGAGGTCATGCACTCGCCATAGGCAATGTTGTAGCGCTGTTGCAGGCTATATTGGGCGTGCCCGCTCTGGTTGGCCCCGACTGCAGTGCCGACGACGGCACCGGATGCGGCTCCGATGCCAGCACCGCGGCCGCCGCCGACGGCGGCACCCAAGCCGGCACCTAACGCACTGCCGATCAACGCGGATCCGACCGCGCGATTGTTCGCGGCTTCCGCCTGTCCGGCGACACGTTGGTGTGCATAGTCTTCGCACACCTGCTCATCCTGCTGGTATGCCGCCCAAGGCTTATTGGGTCCAGGACTGGCCGGAATGGTTGGTCCCATGGGCGTCGTCACGCAGCCGCTGAGGACTGTCGCCGCCGCTGTAATCGAAACGATGGTTCTGAACTTCATGAGTCGTTCCTTCAATTTGGTCCGCTGCCGTTTGGTGGCGGGGTATTTGGGCCGGATCCATTGTCCGGACCTTGATTGCCCGGCGGGGCCTGATCGTTCGGTGGTCCGTTAGGGGCAGGGCCCGGAGGTGGGCCATAACCCGGCCCGGGAGGTGGCGGAGGAGGGGTTACCGGTACGGGCTGCCACGGCGTGCCGCAGTTCTGAACATAGGGATAATAGCCTGGTGGATTGCTGCAATACCACCAGGTTGGCTCCGGGCCATAGTCGGGCTGTTCGTCATAATAATCCGACGACACATAGGGAGGATACTCATCGAAGGGCGTGTCATAGAAATACCAGATGCCGCCCGCGAACCACCACCAGCCATAAACGCCATTGTGCCAGATATGGCCGCCATGTCCGCCCCTCCAAGCCTGACGTTCCGCGGACGAGAAATGCGCGAAATCGTGATGGCTGAAATGGAAACCCGGGTGTCCGCTTGACCAGCCATGCGGGCCAGGGCCGCCATGAGGGCCAGGGCCGCCGTGGGGGCCAGGCCCGCCCCAGGGATGGCCGCCAGGGTGTCCGCCTGGCGGGTCCGAGGGATGGCCGGGAGGATCCCCGGCAAAACTCGGCGTGGTTAACACCAGTGAGCTTCCAGCCAGCAGCAAAGCCGCCAGAACAAGGCGTGTCGTTTTCATCGATGTACCTCCCGAAGTTCGGGTTGCAGTAGAACCGCTCGAAGCTGAACCGTGGATGAACGGGCAAAATATCTCAAATACATTGCACCCGGCCTTCGCGATCGCAGCCGCAAAATTGCAGCGATAAACTGCATTGTCTTTGCGAACGATCAAGAACCCTCGAACACTCCCTCAGTCCGGTGCCAACGTATCGGATTCGGCTATGTTCGCCGCATGGTCATCCGGTCCGCGCAGGACCCACGCGCCGCGGCGCAGCAAAACAAACCGGTAATAGAATATCGATGCCGCGATGACCGCGAGATTCGCGAGCAAGCTTCGCCGGCCAACGTCCGGATCGCGCCAGAGGGCATACATGATGAAGCCGAGAGCCGATAGGCCCGCCACCGGGACGAGGGGAAATAGAGGCATGCGATAGGGTGCGTGCGCTGTGGTTCCTGTGCGGCGGCCCGCGACAGCGCCAAGACAGACCCCGGCATAGATCAGCACGATACCGGTTCCCGTCAGAACCAGGAGAAGTTGCATTCCCAGAAAGCACATCGCGGCGGCCGACGCGCCGCTCGCCAACGTGGCCACCCAAGGCGAATTGAAGCGGGGATGCGTGCGGGTAAACGCGTCGTTGATCAGCGCATGCCAGGTGCCGTCGCGTCCCGTGCTGAAGAAAAAGCGTCCGTTCTGCAGAACGGTGGCGAGCACCGCGTTGATGATCGCGAATGCGATACCGAGACTGACTGCGACGTTGAGCGTGCGTCCGCCCAATGCCAGGACGAAGTAACTGAACGGGCTGTCGGAGGCGAGCAGCGGTTTCAGATCCGGCGCGCCCATCAAGACGGCCGTTACGGGAATGAGTTCTGTCGCGACGGTGATGACGAGCGCCCACAGAATCGTGCGCGCGACGAGCCGTGGCGCTTCGTGCATCTCTTCGGCGAAATAGACGGCGGCTCCGTAGCCGTTATAGGCGAAGGCCGACACGGCGAAGGACATGCCGATCGCCATGAGCGGAGTTGCGTGCAACGAAGTGCCGGCAAGAGATAGTGGGTGGATCACGAGATCCGAAACTGGACGGTGGATGTGGCTAAAACCCAGCACCGCAAGGACGGCAAGTGCGAGCAATTCGAGCAACAGAAAAACGCCCGTCACCCATGCATTGGTGCGAATGTGGAGGATGCCGAACAAGGTCGTCACGGCAATGATTGCGATGCCGACGGCAACCGGATCGAGATCGGGAATGAGGGCGCCGATATAGGTGGCGGCGCCAAGCGCGAGAACGGCAGGGGCGAGCATGTTGCCGATCGCGGTCAATCCCAGAACGGCAAAAGCGGCTGTCGGTCCCAATGTTCGTCCGATCATGGAATATTCGCCGCCGGCGATCGGATAGGCGGAGGAGAGTTCGGCGTAGACATAGGCCACCGCGAGCGACAGAAACGCCGTCGTGGCCATGCTGAGAAAGGCGCCCGTGCCTGCCTGCTGAAAGACGGCCGGCACTATGACAAAGACTGATGAAGCCGGCGTGATGGCGGAGAGCGTCAACAGCAAGGCACCGACGACGCGCATGCTGCGTTTGAGGGTGCGCGGCCGTGCCAAAGGTGTTTCCAGTGTCCCAGTCAATTTTGCTCCTGCGCGCAGGCGCGTGTTGCTCAAGTCATCGGCGAATGGCGCTCACAAGGACACCACAGCTACTGGGACATTGCCGGCGTAAAGCTGGGCACGGAATAACGGATGTCGTGCGAATTGGCGAATTGCTCGGCAAGCTTTCGGATGACGTCCTGCAAGGCCTCGTCGGAGGCGGCGGAGACGGCAACGGCGGCACCATCGCAGGTCAATCCCGCGTCGCGTTGCGCCGTTCCCGTTCCAGTCTCGCTGGAGTCGACCAGGCGCCGGCCGGCTTTTGTCACAAGGATCGTGCCGTCGATTTCGGTGTTCGCATCGGCCGTCGCATCCTGGATACCCTCGACATTCAACTTTGCGCGTAGGGCTTCAACCTCCACCTTGATCACACCCGTATAGCCTTCCGAGGCAAATTCCGATTTCGACAGCGGATGATCGACGACGCGGATGTCTTCCGCCACGCTCCTGAAGGTCGCGGCGGCCGTATGCGCAAAGGATTTGGTAAGATCGAGCGGGTAGTCGGAATCGCTGCAGCGAAGACCGGCAGCCTGCAACGCCGCAGTGGCGCGTTCGGTGCCGATGAGCAACGCCCATTTGCCGGGGACCTTGGCGGTATAGGCGGTGACGACCGGCGCCGGTTCCGATGTGTTGGCCTCGACCTGATAGGTGCACGCCGCGAGCCCGCTGGCGACTGCCACAACGCATACGCGCAAACGATTCAACCGGACGCCCTCCAGATTCCGGGTCGAACGCTACAGGCCCTGTTTGCGGACCGCAACGCGGATTTGACCCTAAGCGACGCCCGCCCGGGCGCTGAGGCGGTTGGCTCGGCCACTCTATCATTCTACTGACCGTCTAGATTGAGGGACACGTCGGGCTTGATAGTGAAGCCAATTGAGCAGCGCTCTCCCAAAATCAGCTTTCGGTTTCAGGGGGCCAAAATCGGCCTCTATGAGCTTTGTGAGGTCGTGTTGCGTCTCGTCAATTACCTGCATCGTGCGTCGTCTGGAATCGTCTCGGTGTGATCTGCAACTATCCCAAAGTATGTCGGGTTACGCTCGCGCTGAAATGGCTGACCGATTTGCGGACAGGAGTCGCATCTAGCGCCTAGCGACCTCCGGAACGCTCCTGCTTAAGCGATCCGAACAGGATGGGCTCGATCTGGCTACTCGATAATGCTCGGTTCATGCGCCCGATGTCTGCCCGCATCGCATTCAGCAATGCTATGATCGCTGCCCGTCCGTCAGCTGTATCGGTTTTTGCCCCGGCACTTTCGAAAGCAGAAAGACAGCTAACGACTGGTTCCGATCCGTAGATGCACGCGCGCACCTTTGCATCTGCGGCCAGGCTGCTCACCTCGGGCGACCGTCCGTGTTGGGCTGCTTGCGCGACAGCTTTGAAGAAGTCCGCATACGCTTGGCCTTTCTGCATTGCGAGCTGTCTTTCGGATTCAAGAGCGCGTCCGAACAGGTATTGCATTCCTGCGCCTACGAGAACTCCAACCAGCGAATATGCTGCCGGCGCCAAACCTGCGAAATCTATTCCGATCACCGCAAAAATATTTTCGTCTCTTTGTTGGAGCCCCCGCAGGGCCCGGTCATGTCGATGATCTTTTCGTTCTTCTCTAAGCATTTGATTTTATTGGTGCCGGCTGCAGGAGTCGAACCCGCGGCCTACTGATTACAAATCAGTTGCTCTACCAACTGAGCTAAGCCGGCCCCGATGCGCGGAAATACGCTGCCGCGGCGGCCGGCGCAATGGGGCTTTGCGGGGGGCGGTCGCCATCGCACCGCGATATTTCCATTTCTGCCGCTCCCTGTCACAGTGTTGTGTCGGTTCCTGGTCAGGATTGGCAAAGGCGACAGGGTTGGGGTAGGGCGATGGGCAAAGTCCCGGTGTGGCGAACGATTGGCGAGGCTTTGGCCTTCACCTTCCACCGGTATCCGGCAATCCTTGGCGTGGTGTGGTTGCCGCTGCTTCTGATGGGGTTGTGCGCCTATTTCGCGCTCGGCCCGCTCTTTGAAGCGCTCGGGACCATCGCGATGCACGCCGCGCAGCATCCTGACGAAGCCGATTTCGAGCAGGAGATGCTGCGCGCCGATCGGTTCGTACCGGCCTTCGATGTCGCAGTATATCTGATCATGGCGTGGATTTCCGTTGGCGTCACAAAAGAGGCGTTGGGGCTGCGCTCCGGCCCATGGTTCGTCTATCTGGGGGTCGGAAAAGCCGAGTTGCTTTTGATCGGTGCCTATCTGGCGCTCTTTGCGCTGATCATCGGTGTCGAGATCGCGATTATTCTGGTTTTTCTCCTGGTCTTCGGCATTGGCGCGCTGGTGGTCGGAAGCGGCGCTATCGCATCTGTCGATTGGACACTGCTCAAGCCATGGGCCGCCGCAGCCATCGTCGCCTTCGCGTTGGCCGTTCTGTGCGCATTCGTCTATTTCGCCGTCCGTCTGACGGCTTTGCTCGTGCCCATCACAGTCGCCGAGCAGCGCTTTGGCCTGGTTCGAAGCTGGCAGCTGAGCAAAGGCCATTTCTGGAACCTGCTGGCCATCTTCGTGGTCACCTGGCTGATGCTCGTGGTTTTGGAGCTGGTAACTTTTGCGGTGATAGGGGTTCCTTTGTTTTTTGCCGCGTCGCTGGCGCACGCCCATGCCAACGGACCTGACGCCGTCAGCCTCGTCTTCAAGAGCGTGGAGCCCTACCTGCCCCTCGGCGGTGTCGTTCTCCTGGCCGTGTCGCCCGTTCTTTATGGCCTGTACATCGCGCCCTGGGCTTTCGCCTATCGCGCGCTGGTGCCGGAGACACCGCTGCACGCCGCAGCCGCGCCCGCCGCCTGAGGCGGCCGGCAATCAGATTGCCGCGAATATCGTGGATCAGCGGATTGCGCCGGGCCGGTTTCTCTGTCATGGCCGGCTCTTGCCGAGCCGGAGCCGGAGCCGGTGCGGGTGATCCGTTCGAGGGTGGACGGATTCGCGCGCATCGCTAATCTCCCGGCTGGGCGAAGACCATGCAAACGGCAGGACATGACACGGATATTGATCACCAGCGCACTGCCATACATCAACGGCGTCAAGCATTTGGGCAATCTTGTTGGCTCGATGCTGCCGGCGGATGTTTTTGCACGCTTCAACCGGGCGCTGGGGAACGACACGCTTTTCATCTGCGCCACCGACGAACATGGCACGCCGGCGGAACTCGCAGCCCTCGAAGCGGGCCAGGACGTGCGCACCTATTGCACGGAACAGCACCAGATACAGAAGGACATCGGCGAGCGTTTCGGCCTGTCCTGGGATCATTTCGGTCGTTCCTCGAACCGGCCCAACCATGTCCTGACGCAAAATTTCGCGCGTGCCCTGTGGGCGCGCGGCCATCTCGAAGTGCGCGAGACGAAGCAGGTCTATTCGAACGCCGACAAACGATTCCTGCCGGATCGTTATGTGATCGGTACCTGTCCGTATTGCGGTTATGAGCGTGCCCGCGGCGATCAATGCGAGAATTGTACCCGCGTGCTGGACCCCGCGGATTTGATCGAGCCGCGCTCGGCGCTTTCGGGATCTGGCGACATCGAGATCCGCAACAGCGCCCATCTGTTTCTCAAGCAGTCGCAATTCGTCGGCGAACTGCGTGCCTGGATCGACAGCCATCGCCACGACTGGCCGGTGCTCGTCTCGTCCATTGCGTACAAATGGCTCGACGAAGGCCTGCATGATCGCGGCATTACCCGCGATCTCGAATGGGGCGTGCCGGTGCCGGACGATATCGGCGAGGGCAAGCTCAAGGGCAAAGTGTTTTATGTGTGGTTCGATGCGCCGATCGAATATATCGGCGCGACCCAGGAATGGGCCGAGGTGCACGCAAAGGGCGATGCGTGGCGGAGCTGGTGGTACGGCGATGCGGCAACCGACGTCACCTATTACGAGTTCATGGGCAAGGACAATATTCCGTTCCATACGGTGGGTTTTCCCGTCACCATTCTGGGCTCGGGCGAACCGTGGAAGCTCGTCGACCGCATCAAGGGGTTCAACTACATCAATTATTGCGGCGGCAAATTCTCGACCAGCCAGAAGCGCGGCGTGTTCATGGATTCTGCGCTCGAAATCCTGCCGGCGGATGTGTGGCGCTATTATCTGATGGCCAACGCGCCGGAAAGCTCGGATTCCAATTTCACCTGGGAGCATTTCGCCGGGGTCGTCAACAAGGACCTTGCCGATGTGCTCGGCAATTTCGTCAATCGGGTGACGAAATTCTGCGCCGCGCGCTTCGACGCGAAGGTGCCGCAAGGCGGCAGCTACGGGGCGGAAGAAGATGCGCTTGCGGCCGAGCTCGACATTCGTGTTCGCGCATATACCGAACATCTCGCAGCGACCGAGTATCGCAAAGGCTTGACCGAATTGCGCGCGATCTGGGTTGCGGGCAACGAATACCTGACCCGCGCGGCCCCCTGGAGCGCCATCAAAAGCGACCCCGCGCGCGCCGCTGCCGGTGTTCGCATGGGGCTCAATCTGGTGCATCTGTTCAGCCATCTGTCGTGGCCGGTCATGCCGGAGGTCGCGCGCAAGATGCACGACGCCTTGACGCCGGCGCCCGCTGTCCTTCCCTGGCCGGAGGGACCGATGGCGGAATACCTATCCGCGCTGGCGGTCGGCGAGCCGATCACGGTGCCCGATGTCCTGTTTGCCAAGATCGCAGAGGAGCAGATCGCGGCATGGACGGCCCGCTTCGGCGGCGAGTTCGTAGGAGGCTAAATCTCGATCCGCGCCCAGCCATCCGGGCCGAGCGCTTCCAGGGGGCGAAAACGGGATTTGTAATCCATCTTGTCGCTGCCGCCGATCCAGTAGCCGAGATAGACATAGGGAAGGTTCCGCGCCAGGGCCGCGGCGACATGGTCGAGGATCATATGGGTGCCCAGGCTGCGCGCCTCCTCGCCGGGATGGAAGAAGCTGTAGACCATGGACAGTCCGTCGCGCAGAACATCGGAGAGGGCACACGCCAAAATGCGCCCGCGTTCCGATCCCGCCTCTGGTTGGCGATATTCGACGAGGTGGGTTTCGACGGGCGTTTCCTCAACCATCGCCACATAGTCGAACAGGCCCATATCGGACATGCCGCCGCCCGCATGCCGCGAATCGAGATAGGCGCGCAGCAGCGCGAATTGTTCGCGCGTCGCTTCCGGGGGCGTTTCGCAGCGGATCAGGTCGGCATTGCGCCGAACGACCCGCCTTTGGCTGCGCGACGGCCGGAAATCCTCGGCCGCGATACGCACCGAGACGCATGCCGCGCAGCCCTCGCAGGCCGGACGATAGGCAATCATCTGGCTGCGGCGAAAGCCGGAATGAGTCAGCGCTTCGTTGAGCGGTTGGGCCAGAGAGCCGGACAGGCGCGCGAACACCTTGCGCTCCGTTTTGCCCGGCAGATAGGGACATGGTCCCCCAGGGGTCAGAAAGAACTGCGGCAGACGCGAAGTACGTTGTTCCGTCAATTCGGTGTAGTCCCGTCATCTCCCCGCAGAATTATTACCAAGCTGCCGCCGTGCGCCAGAGGGACGTGCTGAATTTCCGCGACTAAAGTTTATGATCGGCCGGTACGGGGGGGGCTTCCTTCAGCAACACGATGCTCAGCCTGCGGTTGGACGAGGCATCGGGGTCTTCGGGCAGCAAGGGTTCCGATCCCGCCTTTCCGGAAATTTCGTAGATTCGATCGTTGCTTATGCCCGCGCTGGTAATGATGGCGCGCGCGGCATTGGCGCGAGCCGCCGACAGCTCCCAATTGGTCATCGTGCCCGGTCCCTCGCTGGCCCTGGCGTCCGTGTGACCGCTGATGGAGATGCGGTTGGGGAGGCGGTCGATGATGCCCGCGATCGTTGCCAGAAGCCTCCTGGTGTAAGGCATCGGGACGGCGGAACCCGGCTCGAACATCGGTTTGCCGTCCTGATCGACGAGCTGGATGCGCAGGCCTTCCGGCGTCTGGTCCATGATCACCTGACGCGACAGCACGGCGATATCGGGCATTTGCTGCATCGCCTGGCGAATCGATTCGGCCGCGCTGGTGAAATCCTGATCCAGTTTGTCCTGCTGCGGGTTTGTCGTCTGGCCCTGGCTTGTCGTGGTGCTGCTGCTGATGCTGCTGCTGTGGGTCGCATCATCCTTGGTATGGGCGGTCGAGGAGGGCGGGGGGCTTTTGTCAACGATGGAAGCCGTTCCGCCGCCGCGGGAGGCGGCCTGGCCCAGCACCGTGCCGCCCAGCACGCCGCCCGAGCCGCTGAACGACTGGGATATGCTCTGCGCCGCAAAGTAGTCGGCGATGCCCCGCTTCTGTTCCGGGGTTGTGGTGTTGATGAGCCACATCAGAAGAAAGAAGGCCATCATGGCCGTCACGAAGTCGGCATAAGCGACCTTCCAGGCGCCGCCATGATGCGCATCATGGCGGCCTTTTTTGACGCGCTTGATGACGATGGCGTTGTCATTCGCCATATCGCATACCCCTCGACCCGCCGCGGAATGCTGCCCGCCGGGCTTTTCCCGGGCGTGCGCTTCGCCTAGCTTGCAGTTGGACAATGCGCCGATCGCGTTAAGCGAGCGTTTACGGATGGAGAATCGATACAATGAGTTTCGACACGCGTGCGTTTCGCCAGGCGTTGGGCAGCTATCCGACCGGAGTGGCGGTGATCACTGCCGTACCGCCGGAGTGCCACCCGATGGGCATAACGGTGAATTCCTTCACATCGGTTTCGCTCGACCCGCCGATGGTCCTTTGGTGTCTCGACAACAAGTCGGATCGCTACGACGCCTTCAGCAAGGCTGCAGGCTACACGATCAGCGTGCTCGGCACGGCCCATGAAGAAGTCTCGTCGCGGCTCGCCAGGCAGGGTGCTCACAGTCTCGACGGCATTGAACTGATCGAAACCGAATTGGGGCCGCCGGCGCTGGCCGATGCGCTATCGATCTTCGAATGCGCCAGCGAGGCGATCCATCTGGCCGGCGACCATGCTGTCCTTATTGGTCGGGTACTGCGTTTTGCCCGGCGCGAAGCCGGCGCGCCGCTGGTCTTTTTTCGCGGCCGTTACGGCGCCCTGGCACCGGCCTGAGGCCCAGCACGAAGCGATGGCGCCCGCGCGCACTCCACAACTGCGGACCTTTCGGTGCCCCAAAAAGCGCCGCCGGAGCGTGACCCCGGCGGCGTGAGAGAAACATTCGGCTCGGATTGTCAGAACGAAACCTGCGTGCGGATTTCGACCGTGTTGTAGTTGCCGTTGTCGCTGAGCGCACCGATGTTGCGAAGCGAGACGCTCTGCCAGTCGAGCATGAATCGCAGGACATCGTTCGGATAGAAGTTCAAGCCGACGCTCGTAATATTCTGCCGGCCGCCGAAGACGCGATCCGCAACCGTCTTGGACGTGATGTCGTAGTCGAGATCGGAGCTGCTGTAGCGGCCCGCCAATTCCCACGCACCCCAGGCGCCGTTCGCGGGATCGAGAGGTTCCACGGGGCTCGGACGCGTGAACGACGCGTTGGCGATGTTGTAGGGATGCGGCTCGCCGGTCAGCACCCAGCTGCCTTCGACATACCAGCCGGAGAAACGCGGATCGGTCGCGCCCGCCGGCGGATTGTTCCGCTCGATGCCGTACCAGAAATTTTCGCCCTGGATCAGCAACGGGCCGTAGCTCGCGGCGGCTTCGAGGCCGGCGGTATAGGCCGATTTTGCGTTGATCGCCCCCGTGTTCAGGAAGGTCACGTTGTCGACACGAAGCTCGGGGCGATCGGAGAACGTGATTCCATAGGTCGTGACGCCGGGGGTGGCGGTGCTGGTCGCCTCCTGCGGATGGATGACGTAGCCGAAATTGGCGCCGAGATGGATGTTGAGATTGGTGTCGGGATCGTGCCAGGGCAAGACGGCGACGCGGCCGACGACGGCTTCCTGCGAACCGCCATAGGTCGTCGCCGGCGCGATCAACGCGGCTTTGCCGTAGGTGTCGCCGGTCAGGAACAGCGATGCGTTCCAGAAGCTGCCATTGCCGATGAAGCCCGCCGACTCACGGCCATCGTCGCCGTCGAGTCCCCGCGACAATTGCGACGGGGAGGGGCGTTCGTTGAACAAAAGATCGTCCGACTGGGTCGCGTCACCCAGATTGGCCGGCGTCGGCATCAAGCCGACCTCCAGCATGAAGGGATCGAGAATGCCCTTGTAGCTGACCAGCGCCTTGTAAATATGCGGGCCGGAGCCTGCGCCCGTGCTGGCGGTGTAGTTCGAACTGCCGCTATCGGCCTTGGCATAGGCTTGATAGGTCTCGTCGCCGTTCGAGCCGCCGAAATCGTAGATAAAGTTGTAGCCGAAATCGCGGTCGAAACTGCCCGTGAAGCCGATCCGGGCGCGGCGGAAGTTCTCGCCGGACGATTTGAGATTGTCGGTGCCGGCGGCCGATAAGGGTTGTCCCTTGCTGTAGCTCGCCCAATCTCCCTGCACCATGGCGTAAGGCGCGAAGGTCCATTTGCCGTCTGGCGAGGAAATCGTCGGAACGGTCTTGGCGCGAAGGAAAGGCGTCGCCGGTTTGAAGACGACGGTCGCCTGTTTCTTTTTTGCGGCATCCTGTTCGTCGACCTTGTTCTCCAGCGCCGCGAATTGGGCCGAAGTCACTTGGGAAGGCGTCGGAGCCTGGTTGATCTGTGCTTTCAGGGCCTTGATTTCATCGGCTTGTTGCTCGATTGCGTCGGCCTGTTGCTCGACGCGCTTCTCGAGAAGGTCGAGGCGGTCGCTGCCGGTGGTTGGGGCTTCGTGGTGATGGCGGTGCTTGGGGGGCGGCGATCCCGTCGGTGCGGCGGTTTGTGCAAAAGCGGCGCTCGAAAGCGCGAACGCGGCGGCGCCGGCGAGCAGCGCCGCGCGAGTTGCGGATTTCTTCTGAAACATTCCCCTGACCTCATGGAACGGCCTGCGCGTGCAGGGGCGGCGCGCGGACCAATCCGTTTGGAATAGCCCCTATATCAACTCAATCCTATAAACACGACTTAGTCAATATAGTTTTAGCGGTATGGAATTCGCCGCATCGGCTGGCTCGGCGCATCGCAGTTTCGCGTTTTTTAGCTGCGGAGCTTCAGCAGCCTGATCCCAGTTAGACCGGGTCCGGTGATGGAGATCCTTCATATCTGCTGCAGCATGTTCGCCATCGCGACTTTGCGATGACGCAGCGTTATATCGACGTAGCCGATGATGTCCGGCATGCGGCGGCGGATCGCGTTGCGAACGGTCCTGCGCTCAGGGCGGTCAAGCAATTCCCCTCACGGTGAGGAACTGGCATAGAAAGCATTGACGGCGTAGCAAGGCACAAGTATTTGACTTGGCAAGACGACCCCGTAGCTCAGCAGGATAGAGCGGCAGATTCCTAATCTGTAGGCCGTTGGTTCGAATCCAATCGGGGTCGCCAGTGAAATCAATGGTTTAGCTCTTTCTCGTTTCCGTCGGAATCCCACCGGGCATCACTGGGGCATCACGCGCGCGGAAATGGCGCGTTGGCGGACCACACCCGACGATGACTACGCTATAGCCCTCTAATGACGGACCGATGAGTGGTGTCCAAATTTTCCTCAATCGGCAAACAAGTTAGCTCAGGCAATTAGTAGTCGGATGAAGTCCACTGGCCGTCTGAGCGAATTGCGCGTTTGTGGACTCCGTTAACCTCTAAATCGTACTCGCCGTCCGGTAGATGTGGACTCACGTCATCGTCTGACATGTATTCCGCGCGATCTGAATCAACGCCGACAATGCACTTGGCTGAAAGGCCATTTCCCCGCAGGACACCATGTAAACGTTGGATCATCGGCGTTGCTCCTGCCACTCACTCTGCGTCATGCTTCCTTAGTGTCCGTCCGGCGACTTTGCGAGTCGCGAGAGTCGGTTGGCAATGGCAGAAGCTTGCAAGGCAGGAATCTATTGTGATTCCTTATGTGGCACCGATTCGTTTTGGAGGTGCCCATGTGGACG